>NZ_BJXA01000011.1 GCF_007990755.1 Nocardia ninae NBRC 108245
CGCGCCGTGCGCCCCCGCCGCGATCGCCGCGGCGACGGCGGCATCCAGCTCGGGCGTCGACACCTCGAAATCGTCCCGCAGCGAGGCATGTCCCTCGGTGAGCACCGGCCCGATGGCACGCGGGTCGGCACCACTCCGCAATTTTTCCGCAACTGTCAACACTCGGGCGTTCTCGGTCACCACGTGTCGCGCCCGTCGGCGCAACACCACATCGGTGATCCGGGCGAGCGCGGCCACCGAATCGGCGTCGCGCAGGGCGGGCACACCGAGTTCCGCGGCGGCAGCTTCACATTGGGCGCGGCGCTCGCCGTAGCCACCGTCGACCAGCTCGTGCGGCTGGCCGGTATCGATCACCAACAGCTCCAGTTCGAATCGCGCCAAATCGAACGGAATCTGTTCGTGCGCACCAGTATTCGCATCCGCATCGGTGGCCTCGGCGGCGAAGCGCCGGACGTCGAGGAACAGCGCGTGCCCTGCCGTGCAGAGGATCGAGGCCGATTGGTCCAGCAAACCCGTCGGCGCGCCGACATAACCGTTCTCCGCGGCGCGGGCGAGGTCGATCAGCTCACGATCGGTGACGGCGGGCGCGAACAGATCCCGCAGCGCGATGGCCACCGCACAGGACAGCGCCGCGGACGACGACAGCCCGGCGCCGATCGGCACGGCGCCGTCCAACTCGAGCTCGACCCCGCTGATCTCGTGACCGCGTCGCACGAATTCGGCGACGACGCCGAGCGCGTACCGCGACCAGCCTGGCACCCCGTCCCGGCGTTTCGCGAGTTCGGCCACCTCGACCAGCACCGTCTCCGAGGGCCGCTGCCGGGAGACCACCCGCACCTGCCCGTCCACGCGCACCCGTGCCGCGCACTCCATCACCAGCGGCAGTGCGATGGGCAGCACGAAGCCGTCGTTGTAATCGGTGTGCTCGCCGATGATGTTGACCCGCCCCGGTGCCACCCACTTCTGCACTTGCCCCTCGCTGTCTGTCGAGTCCGGTTGCCCTGCCCCACGTTACGAGACACGCCGCACGAGCACTGCTTTCGGCCGCCGCAGGTGCGCGATTCGCGTTCCATGATGCACAGTCGAAACACCGAACAGGCTCAGATCCCCGCAAGCCTGGAAGTCCTGGAGTTACCCCCATGAACGACCTGCGCATCACCGTCGAAACCAAGATCCCGGACGACCAGATAGCGATATTTCACCGCCTTTACGAGGAGTCGTTCGGGCCGCTGCGCACTAAAACGATCGTCAAGCAAGTGCTGGACCCCGACGAATTCCATGCGGAAATGGTCGATCCCAGGGTGGACAAACACGTCGCATGGAACGACGTCGGGGAGCCGATCGGGCTGACCACCTTGACCAACCACCTCGAGACCATCTCCTGGATCAGTCCGGAATATCTCACCGCCCGATATCCGGAGCACGCGGCGCGCGACGCGATCTATTACGTCGGTATCACCCTTGTTGCGCCAAGTGCGCGACAAGGACCCGCATTTCGTGCCATGATCGAGTCAGTTGTCCAGGTTCTGGTTGCCGACCGTGCCGCGGTCGGTTGGGACGTCTGCTCGTACAACAACACTCGGTTCTGGTTCACCGAATGTGTACAGGCGGTGCTCGACGCAGCGAATCTCGAGGTCTCGGTGGAGGATTCATTAACCTTCTACCGAGCCTGGTTCACAGGGGATGGAGCGACCAAGGGGGGCTGATGGCAGTCAGCGCAGAGCGGCAGTCGGAGCGGCGATACCTGCTCCGAACACGATGGTATGCACTGCTTCTCGGAGGCAGCGCGGCCATGATCGCGCTCCACCTGTGGGTCGATTCCCCGCTGCTGTCGTATCTCACGCTGACGGCCATCCTGGCGGGCACGCTGACCATGATCGGCTTCGGCCTCTGGACGCACCGGCCCAGCCGTCCCCTGCCCTGGTATCTGCTGTCGGCCTCGGCCGTGCTGTCCGCGACAGGGGTGGCGCTGCGCGAAGCCGACCACTGGCTCAATGACGCGTTCACCCTGCTCGGGTACCTGACCGTGGGCCTCGCCGCGCTGATCTGGCTGCGCCCGCGCCAGACTCGCGGCAATCACGACCTGCTGCTGGACTCCGGGTTGATCGGGCTCGGCGCGCTGCTCGCGTCCTGGACTTTCCTCATCTCACCAATCCTCCAGTCGCACGACACGGTGCTGAAGACGATGGTGGCGGCGACCTATCCGGTGCTGGACGCGCTGCTGCTGACGCTGGTCGCGCATTCGGTGGCCACCTCGACCCGCTCGGAAACCTCGCTGGATCTGATCCATCTCGGGTTGATCGCGGCACTGCTCGGCGATCTGGCCGACAACATGACGGCGGCGGGCACCGCGGCGATCAGCCGCGAGATCCAGGTGGCGCCGCTGCTGGCGGCGTACGCGATCGTCGGTGTCGCGGCACTGCACCCGACGATGACGAGTCTGGGTACGCCGCGCGAGATCCATCCACATCACTCGCGTCAGCGCGCCAGCTTCATCGCGGTCGCGTTGATCGTGGCCTCGCTGGTGCCGGTGGTCGGCTCCTCGCTGGACCCGCTGAACCGAGTGGTGGTGTCGTCGCTGTTCGCGCTGCTGCTCATCGGGGTGCTGGTCCGCAGTGAGCGCGCCATCGTGCGCAGCTCCCGCAGCGAGCGGCGCGCGCAGTACCAGGCCGACCACGACGTGCTCACCGGGCTGTTGAACCGATCGGCGTTGTTACGCGCGCTGAACCGCAACAGCGAACGCTGGGCCGAACAGCCGCTGTGTCTGCTGTTCATCGACCTGGACGGCTTCAAGATGGTCAACGACAGCTACGGGCACGCGGTCGGCGACGAGCTGATCGCGAACGCGGCCTCGCGAATTCGCCGAGTAGTGCTGCGCGAGGATGTGGTCGCGCGCTACGGCGGCGACGAATTCGTGGTGCTGTCCCCGCTCGACCGGCAGCAGGCCGCCACGCTCGCCGAGCAGCTGCTCGGCGCGTTCGTCCGGCCGTTCGACCTGAGCGCGGGCGAGATCCCGATCACCGCGAGCATCGGCATCGCCTGCGGCAGCCCGCGCAGCGCCGAATCGACCGTCTACGACCTCATCCGAGATGCGGATTCGGCCATGTATCACGCGAAGGAATACTCGCTCGGCTACGCGTTCCACGACGACGCGCGGCACGCGCCCGATTCCCCCGTGCGACACATGACGAACGACCCGACGCGGCATGCCGCCACCGAGCCGGGCCGGCGGATCTGGCGCGCGAGCCCCAGGTCCACCAGCACCGCGGTCTGAGCTAGTCGACCAGTTCGTCGAGCAGGCGCTTGGCGGCCTCCAGCTCGGCCTGTAACTGCTGCACCTTGGCCTCCTGCGCCTCCCTGGCCGCGTCGAGGATGCCGGCCACCACGTCGGCCACCTCGGGGTGCAGGATCTTGGCGGCCTGCGCCACGGCCGAACTCGGCACCGCGAGCCCGCGCACGGCGCGCTTCTTGCCGCTGACCACGTCGACGGACCATTCGCCGTCGGCGGTGCCGGTCAGGGTGACGGTGACCTCCGCCGTCTTCGCCTTCGGCCGGGCGGGAGCCTTGGCGGCCTTCGCCGGGGCCGGGGTGGACTTGGCGGCGGGCTTGCTCGCACCGCCGTCCTGATCGTCGGATTCCGGCGTGCTCGCAACGGGTTTCGGGACGACCGGTGGCGGCGTGACAGAACTGGGGGTGGGTGGTGTCGCAGTGCTCGTCAAGGTCGACGGCTGGGTCACGGGTGATTCCTTCCTGGTTGTCGACTTCGGCTGGGCAGTGGAAACAGGCGCCGCCCCGCGGGGCGGCTTGGTCAACGTCACTTCTGTCGGAGAAAAGGACAGTACATCCTTCGATCCGGTGGGCCGGACCTGCAGGAAGTCTCCGTCGGCCGGGTCGCCGAGGGAGATCACCTTTCCCGACCGTCCTTCCGGCACGCCCACCGCGGCGGCGGTGAACCACACCATGGGCGGTCGGCCACCGGCGATATCCGTGGCGATCCGCTGAATCTCGCTGTCCGACAATGGCTTGGGCTTGGTTTTAGGCGACGGCATGGTGACTCCGAGCAATATTCGTGGATGGCTGCGTGCACAGATGATGCCGCACCGCACCGACAGATTCGCAGGCCGCTACGAAATCGAGTCCCAGAACACGATTCTCGCGAGGCCAGCGAATATCGAGCTACGGCCGCATCCGGCGCCCGATCGCCGGTTCGCTCAGTCGCCGTCGACCGGCGCGCGCAACGCCGGAAACCAAATATCGGTGAGCACCTCGGCCGCGCGTTCGGCGGAGACGTTGATGGTGCCCTGCACCGCCCAGCGGGTGAAAAAGCGCTCCAGTTGGGCGACAAGCAGTTCCACCCGCAGCCGCGCCTCGTCGGCGCGTTCGGCGGGCCAGCGGGCGAGGTAGGAGGTCATCGCGTTGGGCAGCGCCAGGATGCCGTTGCGGGCGATCTCCCGGAATTCCGGCTCCAGCGCGGTGGCCTCGTCCCAGGCGGGCAGCAGGTCCTTGTATTCGTGGAACCAGTCGATGGCCCTGGTCACCCAGGCGACGAATTCGGCGCGCGAGCCGGTGTCGAGCACCCGGTCCAGATCCTCGTAGAAGTGCAGGGCGGTGGGCGCGGTGCTCTGCTCGGCGATCGCGCGCAGTATCTCCAACTTGCTGGTGAAGTGCAGATAGAAGGTGGCCCGGCTGCACCCGACCGCCGCGACGATGTCGTCGACCCGCACCGCCGCGTAGCCGCGCGTGCTGAACAGCTCCTTGGCCCCGGCCAGCAGCCGGGTCCTGGTCTGCTGCTTCTGCTCCTCCCGCAGGCTGCCGCCCGTCGGCGTCGAGTTCGTGCGCAACGGCTACCCCTTGTCGGTCGAAAGTTGTGCTGACGTGCGACTTTCGCTGGAGCAAGTCTACTGATACCCGTGCCGCGCACGGCCTTCACTAGACAATACGTCATTCACTAGACACGCTGTCTAGCCAGTGTTACGTTGTTGCCTACGTCACCCCCGAAGCCGCACGGCGACGGACGGTTTCGGCGCCGGGCGCGCCACCGCTGGTGACTCCCTCCCAGCACGAGGACAAGTGAATGACTCGAACCGATCTGCCCAGGGTCTGCGTCATCGGCGCGGGCCCCTCCGGGATCACCGCCGCGAAACGCCTGCAGGACTTCGGCATTCCCTTCGAGGTGTTCGAAGCCTCGGACGAGGTCGGCGGCAACTGGTACTTCAAGAATCCCAACGGAATGTCGGCCTGCTACCAGTCCCTGCACATCGACACCAGCAAGTTCCGCCTGGCATTCGAGGACTATCCCGCGCCCGAGGGCTGGCCGGATTTTCCGCACCATTCGCAGCTGTTCCAGTACTTCAAGGATTACGTCGACCATTTCGGCCTCCGGGACAAAATCCTGTTCAACACCAAGGTCACCGCGGCCGAGCGGCAGGCGGACGGCCGCTGGCTCGTCACCGCGAACGACGGCCGCACCCGCGACTACGACGCGCTGATCGTCTGCAACGGTCACCACTGGGATCCGCGCATACCCGACTACCCCGGCGAATTCGACGGCGTACTGATCCACAGCCACGCCTACAACGATCCGTTCGATCCGGTCGATATGCGCGGCAAGAAGGTCGTTGTCGTCGGTATGGGCAACTCCGGACTGGATATCGCCTCGGAACTGTCGCAGCGCTTCGTCGCGGCGAAGCTCACCGTCTCCGCCCGTCGCGGGGTGTGGGTGCTGCCGAAGTACGTGCACGGCAAGGTCGGCGACAAGCAGAGTGTGCCCGCGTGGATTCCGCGCAAGGTCAGCCTGAAACTCAAGCAGCGCTTCGTTCGGAAATTCCGCGGTGACATGGAGTTCTACGGACTACCCAAGCCCGATCACGCGCCGTTCGAGGCGCATCCGTCGGCCAGCGAGGAGTTCCTGCACCGCGCCGGCTGCGGCGATATCGCGTTCAAGCCCGCCATAACGGCGCTGGAAGGTCCGCGGGTGCGCTTCGCCGACGGCAGCACCGAGGAGGTGGACGTGATCGTCTGCGCCACCGGCTACCACATCAGCTTCCCGTTCTTCGCGGATCCGAACCTGGTGCCGGACGCGCAGAACCGCATGCCACTGTTCCAGCAGATGATGAAGCCGGGCGTGGACAACCTGTTCTATCTGGGCCTGGCGCAACCGCTGCCGACGCTGGTGAACTTCGCCGAGCAGCAGAGCAAGCTGGTCGCCGCCTACCTCACCGGCAAGTACCTGCCGCCCAGCGAAGCGGAGATGCACGCGGCGACCCGTGCGGCCGAGCAGCGCAGGGCCGGGCGCTACTACGACTCGCCGCGGCACACGATCCAAATCGAGTTCGAGCCGTACGTGCGTGACATGAACAAGGAAATGGCAAGGGGCGCAAAGCGTGCCGCGGCTAAGGGGTACGCGCTACCGGTGCCTGCCCGCGCCCTCGAGCATGCGTGAGTGAGCGACGATGACTACTTCGGGTTTTTGCGCCGATCAATTCGCAAGCGTACGGACAGAATTGGCGAACCAGCTGGCCACAGGCGAGGAGCTCGGCGCGGCGATCTGCGTGACGGTCGACGGCGAACCGGTGGTCGATATCTGGGGCGGGCACCGCGATATCGAGCGCACCGTGCCGTGGACCGAGGACACGCTGGTCGATGTCTTCTCGATCAGCAAGACGATGACCGCGCTGTCCGCCCTGCTGCTCGTCGACCGTGGCGAGCTGGATGTGCGGCAGCGGGTCGCGCACTACTGGCCGGAGTTCGCGGCGAACGGCAAGGGCGACATCGAGATTCGGCAGCTGCTCGGGCACACCTCCGGGGTCTCCGGCTGGGAGCAACCGATCGAGCTGGCCGACATCTACGACACCGAGGCGGCCAGTGCGCGGCTGGCGGCACAGGCACCGTGGTGGACGCCGGGCACCGCGTCGGGCTATCACGCGCTCAACTACGGGCACCTGGTCGGCGAGGTGATCCGCCGGATCACCGGCCGCGGCCTCGGGCAGTTCTTCGCCGAAGAACTCGCCGAGCCGCTGGCCGCCGACTTCCATATCGGCACCGCCCCCGAACACCATCACCGGATCGCGCCGCTGGTACCGCCACCGATGCTGCAGTTCGACATGGCCTCGCTCGACCAGACGAGCATCCTGGTCAAGACCCTCACCAGTCCCCTGCTCGATCTTCAGGAGGCCAACAGCGCCGCCTGGCGGCAGGCCGAGATCGGTGCGGTGAACGGTCACGGCAACGCCCGTTCGGTGGCCCGGATCCAGTCGCTGGTTTCCAACGGCGGCACGGTGGACGGGCGAAAGATGTTGTCGGAGCGGACGATCGAGCTGATCTTCGAGCAGCAGTCCGACGGCCCCGACCTGGCGCTGCTGCTGCCGCTGCGCTTCGGCCTCGGCTACGGACTACCGCAGCGACAGACCGCACCGGAGGTACCCGAGGGCCGGGTCTGCTGGTGGGCCGGGCTCGGCGGCGCCATCGTCGTCAACGACCTGGATCGCCGAATCACCTTCGCCTACACCATGAACAAGATGGCTCCGGGTTTGATCGGCTCCGCCCGCGCCGACGCCTACCTGCGCGCGGTCTTCACCGCGGTGGGTGCCGAGGCTCGCACGTGATGCGGGCATTGCAACTCACCGAGCCGGGAGTGCTGGAGCTGCGCGAGGTTCCGGTCCCCGAGATCGGCCCTACCGAGCTGTTGCTGCGGGTGGGCGCGGCCGGGATCTGCCACTCCGATCTGCATGTGCTGCACATCCCGTTCCGGCTGCGCGACGAACCGCTGACCCTCGGACACGAGGTCGCGGGCACCATCGAGGCGGTCGGCGCCGAGGTCGACGGCCGCACCGCCGGCGAACGCGGCATCGTCTACCTGTGCTGGTCGTGCGGCGTGTGCCGGGAATGCGTTTCCGGCAACGAGAATGTCTGCCTGGCCGCGGGCCGCACCGCGATGCCGCCGTGTCCCGGCCTCGGTCCGGACGGCGGCATGGCCGAGTACATCCGCATTCCGGCAAGCTCTTTCGTGCCGATCGGCGACCTCGACTTCCGCCAGGCCGCCCCGCTCGCCGATGCCGCGCTGTCCAGCTATCACGCGATTCGCGGTGCCCGCGAACACCTCCGACCCGGCTCGGTCGCGGTGGTGATCGGCATCGGCGGTCTCGGTCATGTCGCGGTACAGATCCTGGCCGCGACCAGCGCGACCCGGGTGATCGCGGTCGACGTCGGCACGGACAAGCTCGCCTTGGCCGCCCGGTGCGGCGCGGCCGAGGGCCTGCTCGCGGACGCCGACACCGCCCGCCACATTCTCGACCGCACCGACGGTCGCGGCGCCGACGCGGTCTTCGACTTCGTCGGCGTCGATCAGACGGCCACGCTCGCCGTGGAATCGGTGGCCCCGAACGGCGCGTACCGGATGATCGGCCTCGGCGGCGGCGCACCGGAGCTCACCGCGGGCCCCGCCGGTGGGCCGGGCTGGCCGTGGGGTGCGTCGGTTCGAAAGTCGTACGGCGGCACCAAATCCGACCTGATCGAGTCCGTCGCCCTGGCCCGCTCGGGCAAGCTCACGGTCGAGATCGAGCAGTACGACCTGGCGGCCGGCCGCGAGGCGCTCGACCGGCTGGAGCGCGGCCTGGTCACCGGTCGCGCGGTATTGGTTCCGTAGACGAGGAAGTGCGGTAAATGACAAAGCCTTTCGATCAGCAGGCGTTCGCGGCGGCCGCGGCGGCCCGGTTGACCGGGCCCGGTGGCCGTTTCGAGATGGTGGTCGAGGACGTACTCGGCGCGCCGCTGCCGGTGCTGCGGCACCGCGACAAGTCGCTCGGCGACGTGCTCGCGGCGTCGACCGCCTGGGGTGCCCGCGATTATCTCGTCACCGAGGTCCGCAGGATGTCGTTCGCCGAGCACGCGGCGGCGGTCGGTGCGCTGGCCACGGCGCTGCGCGACCGCTACGGCATCCGAAAGGGCGACCGCATAGGCATTCTGGCCGCCAACACCCCCGAGTGGGTCGTCACGTTCTGGGCGGCGCAATGCCTCGGCGCGATCGCGGTGGGCTACAACGCCTGGTGGACGCCCCGCGAAATCGCCTACGGCGTCGAGCACACCCAGCCCGCCGTACTCGTCGTCGACGCGAAACGCGCGGCGCTGGTGGCGGAGCTGGATATTCGAGTGCCCGTGCTCACCATGGAAGACGAGTTGCCCGGCGTGATCGCCGAATTCGGTGGGAGCGAAGTCCCGCGCACGGAGGTGGACGAAGACGACCCGGCGGTCATTCTGTACACCAGTGGCACCAGCGGGCGACCGAAGGGCGCGGTGCATTCGCATCGAAACGTGGTGGCGGTCATCGGCTATCACCTGTTCAACGACGCGATGGCCGCCGAGTTCACCGGCGCGACCGAACCGCCGAGCGGGCGGCGGTTCCTGCTCACCTCGCCGCTGTTCCACATCGCCAGCCTGCACAACCTGGTGGTGCCTCGGCTGGTGACCGGCGATACCGCCGTCCTCTACCAGGGCTCGTACGACGCGAATCGGGTGCTGCGCCTCATCGAACGCGAGCGCATCACCAACTGGGGCGCCATGCCGACCATGGCTACCCGGCTGCTCGACCAGGACCTGTCCCGGTACGACCTGTCCTCGCTGGCCTCCTTCTCGCTGAATTCGGCGCCGTCCTCGGCCGCGCTGCAACAGCAACTGCGCGAACAACTTCCGGTGGCGCGGACCGCGCTGGTCACCAGTTACGGGCTCACCGAGTGCAGTACCGCGGCGACCCTGGCCAGTCCGGCCGAGCTCGCCGCGTTCCCGGATACGGTGGGCCGCCCCGTCATCGGGGCCACCGTGCAGGTCCGCGACAGCGCGGGCAACCCCGTACCGGACGGCACCGAAGGCGAGATCTGCCTGCGCAGCACCTACGTGATGCTGGGCTACTGGGACGACGAGGCGGCGACCGCAGCCGCGATCACCGAGGATCGCTGGCTGCGCACCGGCGATATCGGCGTGCTCACCGAGGGCAGGCTGCGATTGTCCGGCCGGCGTTCGGATCTCATCCTGCGCGGCGGCGAGAACGTCTACCCCACCGAGGTCGAGCAGTGCCTCGACGAGCACCCGGCCGTGCGCGAATGCGCGGTGATCGGGGTGCCAGACGCCGATCTCGGGCAGACGGTCGCGGCTTTGGTCGTTCTCGAAAGCGCTTCGGCGGCAACCGAAGAGGAGTTGCGCGCCTTCGCCGCCGAACGGATCGCCTACTACAAAGTGCCCGCGCGGTGGCGCCTGACCACCACCGCGCTACCGCGCAATGCGACAGGGAAGGTCGTTCGCAACGGCATCGAAGTATGAAGCAGTCTTCGGACAGGCCGCCGCCGACCCCGTAAAATTGTGCACGGATCGGGCATCGCCGCTCGGCCGCTCGCAAGGAGTCGCTGTGGACGTTTTCGAGCATCTGGGCAGGGCTGTCGCCTTCGATCGGGCCGGTAGCGGCGCGCCGGTGGTCTTCCTGCACAACGCGGGCACCCAACGCCATATCTGGGACGACCAGGTGACGGTGCTGCGGCGCGACCACGAAGTATTCGCGCTCGACCTCCCCGGTTATGGCGAGTCCGAGCAACCCGCGGACGGCTACCGCCTCGCCGACTACGTGCACATGCTCGGCGCGTTCCTCGACGCCCACCGCCTCTCCGACGTGGTGTTCGTCGGCAACTGCCTCGGCAGCGCCACCGCGCTGAGCTACACGACGGGGCATCCCGAGCGGGTACGCGCGCTCGTCCTGATCAACCCGCTGACCTGGGACACGGTCAGCTCCGGGCAGTCGGCGGCGCTCGCCTGGGCGGATGCTCGGCTGCCGCTGGGACCGCTGGCCCGCAGGCTCGCGTTGCCCGGCCGCGCCGTGTCGATGATCGTGGCCAACCAGCTCGGCACCCGCGGCAAGCGGCAACGGCTCCAGGATTCGCCGCGACTGCGCGCCCACTGGTCCGATCGGGGTCGTTTGTTCGCCCTGCACGGCCTGGTCCAGGACTTCCCGGCCTATGCCGCCTTCGATCGGTTCGACCCGCCGCCGGACTTTCCGCCCATCTGCACGCTCTGGGGGAAGCAGAACCGCATTCTCTCGGCCCGCGCGGGCGCCCGCCTCAATCGCAGGCTGCACGTCCACACGGCGGTCGAGCTGCCCGACTGCGGGCACCTGCCGATGATGGAGGACGCGGAGCGGGTCACCGCGGTCATCACCGACTTCCTGGCGACGACCGGCCGGGCCACGGTCCCGAAGGCCGTCGGCGGGTCCTGAGCGCTGCCCTACAGCGGCCCTGCGGTCGGGTACAGCTCGGTGAAGCTGTCCGAGCGCACACCGCAACCGGCGCACTCGAATTCGACGCCGAGGGTGAGCAGCCAGTGGACGCGGGTGTGACATGTATCGCACATGAAGTCGACACCCTCGACGTGACAGCAGCCGCGTTTGCGAATGAACCATTCGGCGCGATGTCGGCAGGGCACGGTATCGAAACGGAAGGTGCAGCCGGGCGCGGCGGGTAGCGGGGCCACGATGGCCTCGAAAGTCGTTGGGGCCGTGGCGGTGTTCATCGGCGGTACCTTCCGGCGGGCAGCTGAGCGACGACATGCGGATCCCTCGGATCCACACACTGCTGATCGTTAGCCAAATTATTGCTGTTACGCGGTGTAGATTCGACGTCCGATACGCCCGTTACTCCCCGCCCACCGGGTTTGATGCGACACCTTCCGGGAACCCGGTCGAATAGAGCCGTCGAGGAAAGGGATCCGTCATGTTGTTACGCCGACTTGCCCGCCCGCTTTTGGCCACTGTCTTTGTCGTGGAGGGTGTCGATACGTTGCGACGCCCGGAATCACGAGTGAAGGCGGCGACCGAGCTGGTGCAGCGAGGCCAGCGTCAGCTGCCCGAGCAATACGCCGCGAAGCTGCCGAGCGATCCGGGAACCGTCGTACGGATCAACGCGGGCGCACAGGTAGCCGGTGGTGTGCTGCTGGCCCTCGGCAAGGCGCCGCGCCTGGCCGCGCTGGTGCTGGCGGCCACCGTCGTCCCGGCCACGGTCACCGAACAGGACTTCTGGAACGAGCCGGATCCGGCGCAGAAGGCGACCAAGCGCAAGGCGTTCCTCAAGGATCTCGGGTTGCTCGGCGGGCTGATGATCGCGGCCGCCGATACCGAGGGCAAGCCCTCGCTCGGCTGGCGCGGCAAGCGGGCCGCCCGTGATGCGGCGGCTACGGTCACCGCGGCCCTGCCGTTCACCGGATCCTCCGACGGTGCGACCGGCGAGCTGCTGAAGCGCCGCGCCCACGAGGTCGCCGCCGCGGCAGGCAGTCTCGGTAGCGCCGCGGCCGCCAAGGGTTCCGAGCTCGCCGAGACCGTGCAGCAGCACGGCCCCGAATGGGCTTCCGCGGCAAAGGAACACGCGGCTCCGCTGGCCGATGTCGCCAAGGAGCGCGGCGCGGAGCTGGCCGATGTCGCCAAGCACCGCGGCGCGGAACTGGCCGACGTGGCCAAGCACCGCGGCGCCGAATGGGCCGAACTGGCCAAGGAACGCGGACCGAAGTGGGCCGAGTTCGCTCGTGAACGCGGCGCCGAGCTGGCCGAGCTGGCCAGGGAACGCGGCGCGGAGCTGGCCGACGTGGCCAAGCACCGCGGCGCGGAGTGGGCGGAGCTGGCCAGGGAACGCGGGGTGGAGTACGCGGAGGTCGCCAGGGAGCGCGCCGCCGAGCTGGCGGACACCGCGCGCGACCGTGGCCCGGAGCTCGCCGACACCGCGCGCAAGCGCGGCGGCCGGTTTGCCGACACCGCTCGGCATCGGGTCGAGAAGAGGCTGAACTGAGCTAGCAGTAGGCCGAAAGCTAGGCCGTCTCTTCGTATCCCACGGAGCTGTCGGCCAGCGCGGCGTCCAGCGACCGCACTCGGTGGAAGCTGGGCGCCAAGCCGGTCACCTCCAGCGCGCGCTCGACACAGCGCGCCTCGGTGATCAACACCATTCGGCGCCTGGTCTTTTCGGCCTGGGACTGCGCGTCCAGCAACACCCGCAGGCCGGCCGCGCCGAGGAAGGTGACCGGCGAGAGGTCGAGCACGACCATGGCGGCTCCGTCACCGAACAGTCGACGGAGCTGATCACGGAAACTGGGCGCGGTGCCCAGATCGATTTCGCCGACCACCAGCATCACGGCGATATCGCGGCGCGGACGGCACACCGAAAAACGAAGAACTTCAGTAACTTCCAGCACCGAACGGTCCGGGGGCGGGCCGGAGAACCGCTCGTTGTTATTGAGGGACATTTGCCGACTCCTCGGTCTGTCACCACACGGGACAGACCTGTCTTCCTAGTGAAGCATGGCCCGACAGCTCTGTACAGCGTTAGGGTTATACCGTGATGGCAAGCGACGACGTGGTTGTCGGTGCCCGCGAACGGATCCTGTCCGCCGCCTACGAACTGTTCACTCGGCGTGGCATCCGAGACGTCGGCGTCGACGAGGTGATCGCCAGGGCCAGCATCGCGAAAGCGACGCTGTACCGGCACTTTCACACCAAGGACGAGCTGGTCCTCGCGGTGCTGGCCCGCCGCGAACTGCTGTGGACCTTCGGTCTGATCGAGCAACGGTCTCGCGGACTCGGCAGCACCGCGGAGGAACGACTGCTCGCCATCTTCGATGTGCTCGACGACTGGTTCGGCACCGACGGCTTCGAGGCGTGCACGTTCATCAATGTGCTGCTGGAGATGGGGCCGCAGCACCCCGCCGGACGGGCGAGCATCGACCACCTGAACAACATTCGCGGCGTCGTCCGGTCCCGCGCCGAAGAGGCGGGACTGCGCGACCCCGACGACTTCGCCAGGTCCTGGCACATCCTGATGAAGGGCTCGATCGTGTCCGCCACCGAAGGCGATCGGCACGCGGCCCGACGTGCCCAAACGATGGCGCGGAACCTCATCGACAGTCACCGCGTCGAGCCTGCGGCCTGACCCACTGAGCTCGGCGTAGTCCGACGACCGGTCACCCTGAGTGTCGGCTGGCTCACAGCCGACGAGGTACCCGGGAACTACAGGGCGTAGTTGGCCGACTACGTGGTTATGCAGCGAACAGCCATGCGGATCAGCCCGCAGGGAGATTTCGGTGTGGTGGTCGAGGACTTCGACCCCACCTCGCCCGACGATGTCCGTGCGGTCAAGCGCGCCGTGTACCGCGAGCGGATCGCGGTGCTCAAGGGCATCGAGCTCGACCCGCACCAATTCGTCGCGCTGGCAAGCGGTTTCGGCGATCCGGTCCGGTACTACGAGCCGATCTACCACCACCCGGAAGTGCCCGAGGTGTTCGTGTCGTCCAATGTCGACACCGGCCGGCAGCGGGTGGGCGTGCCCAAGACCGGAAAGTTCTGGCACTCGGACTACCAGTTCATGGCACGGCCGTTCGACCTGACGTTCACCCACACCCAGGTGGTGCCCACGCACAGCCGGGGCACCTACTTCATCGACCTGGCCCGCGCCTACCGCGAACTCAGCCCCGATTTGCGGAGGGCCGTCGCCGATACGGTCGCGACGCACAGCGTGCGCCGCTACTTCAAGATCCGGCCGAGCGATGTCTACCGGCCCGTCTCCGAGTTGCTCGCCGAGATCGAGCGGAAGACGCCGCCGGTGACGCTGCCGACGGTGCACGCGCACCCGCACACCGGGGAGCCGGTGGTGTACGTCAGCGAGGGTCTCACCGAATCCGTCACCGCGGCCGACGGCACCGACCGGCCCGATCTGCTGCACGAATTGCTCTCCGCCACCGGGCAACTCGATGACACCTTCGAGCATCCGGCGATCCGGCTACAGACCTTCGAACGTGGTGATCTGCTCATCTGGGACAACCGCAGCCTGGTGCACCGGGCGCTGCACAACACCACCTGTGAGCCCGCGGTGTCGCACCGGGTCACCGTGTACGACGACGAAGGCATCCCGGCGTGACCGCGGAGGTGTTCGCCAACGATCCGTTGCTGCTGTCGGAGGTGTTGCGCTGCTACAAGCCGCACTGCCGTTATCTGCGCGAGCTGACAGTCGAGGCACGGGGCGAACAAGCAACGGCCACCGGTACGTTCGAGATCGCCGAGTCCTGCTACATCGATGCGACCGGTCACCTCAACTCGGTCGAGGTGAACATCTGTTACAACCAGATGCTCTACCAGACCATCGCGGTGCTGGTGCGCCATCGCGTCGGTCCGCTGTTCGGCGGCTGGACCATGGACGACTACTGGCGGCGCCAGCTGCCCGGCATCCTGATCACCAGGCTGGACAGCGAGTTCCGGCGGCCGATCGATCCGCGGCGGTTCTACGGGGAGTTCGTCCTCGACGGTAGCCAGGAACGCGTCAGCTCGATCGATGGTGCGCCGTTCACCTCGTTGGACACGTCGTTTCGGTGCTGGGACGACGCAGGGGGACGCTGCGCGGGCACGGTTCGGTTGGCCATCGTCGACGTGGCGCAACCGATGGGAGCGATGCGATGAGTGTCCCCACGGTGACTTCGGTCCTCGCGAAGCACGCGCGGAATCGTCCGGACACCCTGGCGATCGCCTGCGCTGGACTAGGACTCGACTACGCCCAGCTGCACGCCGACAGCATCCGACTGGCCCGTGCCTTGCACGCCGCGGACATCGGCAAGGGCAGCCGGGTGGCGTATCTCGGCAAGGAGTCCGTCTACTACTACGCGCTGTTCTTCGCCTGCGCGCGGCTCGGCGCGGTGCTGGTGCCGATCAACTTCCGGCTGACCGCGCCGGAGGTCGAACACATCATCCGGGACTCGGGCAGCGCGCTGGTGCTGGTCGACGCCGATACCGCCGACATCGCGAGATCCGCCGCGCCACAAGTCCGCTCGGTTCGAATGGACGATGACGAGTTCGCCGGATGGCTGGCCGATGTCGCCGACCCGGTTCCCGGCGAACGTCCATCGGGTCGCGACGACGCGGTAATCCAGCTGTACACCAGCGGCACCACCGGACTTCCCAAAGGTGTTGTGCTGGCGCAACGTAGCTTCTTCGCCATCGCGGATGCACTCACGCAGGCCGGGCTGGACTGGATTGACTTCCGCGACGGCGACCGCAATCTCATCGGCATCCCCGGCTTTCACGTCGGTGGCATCTGGTGGGCCATGCAGGGTTTCGCGGCGGGCATCACCAATGTGGCGATGCCGCGATTCGACAGCACCACCGCGGTGGCGATCATCGAGGAAGCCCACATCACCACCATGTGCGTCGTCCCGTCCATGCTGCGGCTGATCCTCGGCGAACCGCGGGTGACGCCGGAGGCCGTCGGGTCGGTGCGCAAAGTCGTCTACGGTGGATCGCCCATTTCGGAGACGCTGCTGCGGGAAGCGTTGGAGCTCTTCGGCGCCGAGTTCGCGCAGATCTACGGGCTGACCGAAACCGGGAACACCGCGATCTGTCTGCCGCCCGCTGAGCACGCGGCAGGCAATCCGCGGTTGGCCGCCGCAGGACGGCCGTATCCCGGTGTGTCCGTGAAGATCATCGACGCGTCCGGTGCACAGCGGCCACCCGGCGAGGTGGGGGAAATCTGCCTGCGCTCGCCCGCCGCCATGCTCGGCTACTGGAACCTGCCGGAGGCCACCGCGGAAACGCTGATCGACGGCTGGATCCACACCGGCGACGCCGGATACGTCGACGCCGACGGCTACCTGTACATCCGAGACCGCTTGAAGGACATGATCATTGTCGGCGGCGAGAACATCTATCCCGCCGAGATCGAGAACGCCCTGGCCCGGCATCCCGCCGTGGCCGACTCGGCGGTGATCGGTGTGCCGGACGACATTCTCGGTGAATCGGTGCACGCGTTCGTAACGTGCCGGCCCGGCGCGCAGGTTCGGGTGCGCGAGCTGATGACCTGCTGCCGGGAGCAGCTGGCGTGGTTCAAGATTCCGGCGCGCTTCGAGTTCGTCGACCGCATTCCGCGCAATCCCAGCGGCAAGATCCTGCGCTGGCAGCTGCGCGACCGGTTCTGGGCCGGCCGGGACAGACAGGTCAACTGAGCGCGATGGAACCACTCACCTACGACAGCGTGCGCGCGGACATCGCCGACGTGCTGTATCTCGAACCGCACGAATTGAGCGACACCGAAGATCTGTTCGCCGCCGGACTCGATTCGGTGCGGTTGATCGGCTTGATCGATCGGTGGAAGTCCCGCGGTGCCGCACCGGCTTTCGTGGACCTGGCCGAGAACCCCACCCTCACCGCCTGGTGGCCGCTGCTCGCTCCACGGTCCGCGCCGTGAGCGCGCGTGCCCGAGCAATCGACGGAGCCGATGGGGCCGTGGGTTCGGCCGCGCGACCGTTGACCGCCGCGCAGCTCGGCGTCTGGCTCGGCCAGCAGCTGGATCCGGCCTCAGCGGTCTTCAATATCGCCGAGTACGTCGAGATTTCAGGTCCGGCCGAGGTCGAGGCGCTGGTGGCCGCGATTCAGGCTGTGGTCGATGAGGCTGCGGCGTTGCACGTTCGGTTCGTCGAGGACGGTCCGCAACAGATCGCGGAATCACTCGACTGGGCTGTTCAGGTGGTGGATGTTTCGGGCGAGCCCGATCCGCTGCGCGCCGCGCTCGAGCTGATGGATCGGGATGTCTCGCAGCCGGTGAGCCTGACCGATGGTGTGCTCTTCGCGCACATCGTCTTCCGGCTCGATACACAGCGGACGCTCTGGTATCACCGGGTGCACCACATCCTGCTCGATGGCTATGGCATGGCGCTGATCGCACGTCGGGTTGCCGAGCTGTACACCGCGTCTGTAGCCGGAACAACCTCGCCGCCTTATGCATTCGGGGATTGGGATGCGGTAGTGGTGGCCGATCTCGCGTACGCCGAATCCCCCGAGCTCGACCGCGATCGCGCATTTTGGCTCGACTACCTCCGCGATCGCCCGGCCCCGGTCACCTTGTCCGGTGCCGCGCCTCGGCCGACTTCCGCTGCGGGCCGGGCACTTCGAGAGTTCACCACGCTCGATGCCGAGATCGTCGCGCTGCTGCGGAGCGTCGCACAGGCCGCACGTGCCAATTGGACCGACGTGTTCACCGCGGCGGTCGCCGCTTACCTGCACCGGATGGCCGGCGCCGCGCAAGTGTGTCTCGCGCTACCGGTGATGCTGCGTACCGGGACGCCCGCGTTGCGAGTGCCGTGCATGACGCTCAACGGTGTGGCCCTGTGGGCCGATCTCGCGGACGACCCGACGCTGACCGAGCTGGCCGGCCAGGTCGCGCGCCAGCTCGTCCGCAGCCGCCGTCATCAGCGCTACCGCAGTGAGCAGGTGCGCCGCGACCTCGGCTTGGTCGGCAGCGACCGCAGTATGTACGGCCCGTCGGTCAACATCATGCTGTTCGACTACGACCTGCGCTTCGGTGCGTGCACCAGCACGGTCCGCAATGTCACCGCGGGCATGATCGACGACCTGGTCTTCAACCTCTACGACCGGATGGATGGCGCCGGGCCGACGCTGTATCTCGACGGCCATCCGAGCTCGTACACGGCGGCGGAGCTGGCGACGCATCTGCAGCGCTTCACGACGTTTCTCCGACGCCTCCTGACGGAGCCAGATCGGCCCCTCGCTGCGGTCGATCTGTTCCTGCCCGGGGAACGAGAGTGGTTGCGTGCCAACAGCAGCGGCCCCGAACGTGCTCGGCACGACAGCACGGTGCATCACTTGCTGACCGCCCAGGTGGACCGCACCCCGTCGGCTACGGCGCTCGTGGCCACCGCTGCCGACGGCGCTCGGCAGGTGCTCACCTATGCCGAACTCGACAGCCGGACAGGGCTATTACGCGCCGCCCTAACCGCAGCGGGCACTCGCCCTGGTCACGCCGTGGCGGTGCTGCTTCCCCGCACCAGCGATGCGATCGCGGCGCTGTTCGCCGTACTCGCCAGCGGTGCAACCTATGTCCCGCTCGATCCCGGACAGCCAGACGCGCGATTGGCGACGCTCCTGCAAGGCTTGGTCGAGGGAACCGAGCTCAGTGCCGTCGTGACCATGACCGCGCTGGCCACGAAGATCCCCGCCGCACTACGCGACCGAGCCGTCGTGCTGGATGACGGTGGCCTACCGGTAGTTCCGCACGCCCATCCCCCGCTCCGCCTGCATCCCGAGCACCCGGCCTGGGTAATCCACACTTCGGGCACCACTGGGACTCCCAAAGCCGTGGTGATTCCACACGGCTCGGTGGCGAACCTGTACCACCACCATCGCGAGCACCTCATCGAGCCCGCGGTGGCGGCACGAGATGGGCGGCGGATGCGCGCGGCACTCACCGCATCGATGTCTTTCGACACCGCGTGGGAAGGGTTGTTCTGGCTGCTCGCGGGACACGAGCTGCATCTCATCGATGACGACCTACGCCGCGACCCCGACCGCCTGGTGCGCTACATCAGAGCGCAGCACATCGACTTTCTCGATGTCACGCCAACTTTCGCGCGCGAACTGCTGGCTGCCGGGCTCTACGCCGGGGCACATCGTCCGGAGGTGCTGGCGCTGGGCGGCGAAGCGGCCGATCCGGCCTTGTGGATCGCGCTCCGTGCCGAGCCGGGCATCTCGGTCTACAACCTGTACGGCCCAACGGAATGCACGGTCGATGCCACCTGGACCACCCTCGCCACGCACACCGCGCCATCGATCGGTTCTCCCGTCACCAACGGCCGCTGCCACGTCCTGGATCGACACCTGCGGCCGGTGCCGCCCGGGGTCGTCGGTGAGCTGTACGTAGGCGGAATGCCGGTCGGGCAGCGGTATCTCGGTGCGCCTGCCGCTACCGCGACGCGATTCGTAGCCGACCAGTTCGGCGCGAACGGCAGCCGTCTCTACCGCACCGGTGATCTGGTGCGGTGGCACACCGACGGTCATCTGGAGTATCTGGGCCGCGGCGACGACCAGATGTCGTTGCGCGGCTATCGCATCGAGGTCGGCGAGGTGGAGGCCGCGCTCATCGCACACCCGCAGGTCGGCGCGGCCGCGGTGCGTATCCACGACGAAGTCCTTGTCGCTTATGTGGTGCCCACGCCCGGCGCGGGTGCGCCCGACGCGCAGCACCTCCGCACACACCTGGCCGGTCGGCTACCCGACTACATGGTGCCGTCGGTCTATGTCTCGCTGGATCGCTTGCCGCACACCACGAACGGAAAGTTGGATCGAGCCGCGCTGCCCGCACCGCCGAACGCCGAACCGACCGACCGAACCCCGCGCACGCCCACCGAACGCGCGCTGGCCCGATTGTTTGCCGAGGCACTCGAGGTCGCGTCGGTGGGCATCGATGACGACTTCTTCGCGCGCGGCGGGCATTCGTTGCGGGCGGCAAGGGTGCTCAACGGTGTCCGGGAGGCCTTCGGAGTGCGGTGGGACCTGCGCGCCATGTTCGACACACCCACCGTCGCCGGGCTCGCCGAACGCCTCGAATCCGGCCGGAACAGCGGGTCATCCTGGACCGCAGCGGATCTCGAAGCGGACACCCGGCTCGACGACGACATCCGGGCGACCGCCGAACCAGGGACGCAGCCGCACGCGGTGTTGCTGACCGGCGTGACCGGGTTTCTGGGCGCGTTTTTGCTCGCTGCTCTACTCGAACGTACCGACTTTCAGGTGTACTGCCTGGTCCGCGCAGACGATGATGCCGCGGCACTGCGCCGAATCGAATCTGGTTGCACGCGTTACGGTCTCGACTTCCCGCCGGGGAACCGGGTCACGGCCATCGCGGGAGACCTCACCCGCCCCCGGCTAGGCCTTCCGCCGACGCACTACCAACAGCTGGCCGACACCATCGACGTGATCGTCCACAATGGCGCCCGAGTCCACCACTTCGAGCCGTACTCCCGACTTCGGCCGACGAATGTCGAAGGCACCGAACGTATTCTGCGTTTCGCGACCACCGGCACGACCAAACCGGTCCACTTCGTCTCCTCCGTGGACACCGCGTTCGCCGTCGACGGCAACCCACCGGTCCTCTCCGAAGACCGACGGGTAGCCGCAACATCGTTGCCGCACAACGGATATGTCGCGAGCAAGTGGGTGGCGGAGGGCCTGGTGTACGCCGCCGCCGACCGCGGCGTCCCGACCACGGTGTACCGGCCCGGCCGCATCGGCGGCCACTCGGTAACCGGTGTTTCCGGCCGGGACGACGCGTTCTGGAGCCTGATCCGCGCGATGGTCGTGCTCGGAGCCGTCCCGGACGAGAGCTACGACGCGGGCACCGTCGACCTGGTACCGGTGGACTGGGTCGCCGCCGCCATCGCCCACTTTGTCGCCCATCGACCTACGGCCCCCACCTACCACCTGACCAGCCGCCACCCGCTGACATTCGCCACCGTCGTCGACGCACTGTGTGACCGCGGCTACCCGATCGCCACAATCCCCGGCCCGGTCTGGCACGCCCGGTTGACCGCTATGGCGGACCAGGCGTCCGCGCGAGACGACCATGCGTTGACCATAGCCCGCGCGCACGCCACGCACCTGGCACCCCCTGGCCGCGCCGTCAGCTACGGGCATGACAACTCCGCTGCCGCACTCGATCCCGCACTCCCGCAACCGGATCCCGTCACGGCACTCCTCGCCGGGATCGACTACCTGATCGACACCCGTTTCCTTCCGCCGCCACCGGCTGTGGCGGCGCAACGATCGAAGAGGCACCCATGCTGATGAAACGCGCGCTGCTGCTGGCACTCGCGGCAAGCACCCTCACCGTCACCGGTTGCACGACCACGGTCACCGATGCGGCAGACCACCGGCCATCTGCGGCGGCAACTGAGGGTGTCACCAAATTTCCGGTGTCCCTGGACAATTGCGGCAAGACATACACCTTCACCGAGGCACCGAAGCGCGTCGTCGTGATGAACGGTGGTTCCGTCGGCGAGGTATCTGCGCTGCTCGCACTGGGCGTCGCCGACCGCGTAGTGGCCAACGCCCAGTCCTACGGCGCCTCCGACGTACCGGACCGGGCCGCCGCGATCGACGCGTTGCCGACCGGCCAGATCGCCCCGAACAGCCTCCAGGACATCCCGCGCGAGGCCATGCTGAACCAGCACCCCGACCTGGTGATCTCCACCGGCGGCGGTGGTTTCGCCGCCGACCAGGGTTTCGCGACTCGGGACGAGCTGGCCGCCGCGGGCGCCAATACCTATGTGCCCCGCGCGAACTGCGGCGTGACGGGTGCCGTCACCGGCACGCCGACGATCGAGGACAGCTACGCGCTGCTCCGCGATCTCGGCACCATCTTCGACGTGCCCGGCCGGGCCGAACGGCTGATCGCCGACTCGCAGCGTGCGATCGCCGAGACGGCGGGCCGGGTTGCCGGGCAACCGAAGAAGAACGTGCTGCTCGTCTTCCCCGGCATGGGCATGGGCGATTCCTCGGACTTCTCCGCCATCGCGGCGGGCGGCATCTGGAACGACGTGATCGGCAAGGCGGGCGGGGTGAACCCGTTCGATCGCGACGACGGCACCACGTTCGTGACGATCAGCAAGGAGCAACTCGCGGTGACGCCGATCGACGGGCTCGTCGTGGTCAACTACCGCAGCCCCGACATCGACGCGGTCGCCAAACGCATACTCGCGCAGTTTCCGCAGTGGGCGGCCGCACGGACCGAAAACTATGCGGTGCTGTCCGATTCGATCTACCTCGGTCCGAGCAACGACGTCGCGGTGCGGCGCATAGCGACCCTGGTGCACCCCGAGCAATTCCGATGACCCGCACCACTACCCGTGCACCGTTGGCGACGACACCGCTGCCGATCGTGCTCACGATCTCGGCCGCGGTGCTGCTCGCCGTGATGCTGCTGTCGATCGCCGCGGGCTCGGTCACCGTCTCGATCGCAGACACCGGCCGCGTGATCCTGGCTCATTTATCCGGGAAGACACCGGATGTCGGCTTCACCGTCGACCAGATCGTCTGGCACTACCGACTCCCCCGGGTGATTCTGGCCGCGCTGTGCGGCTGTGGTCTCGCGGTGGCGGGCGTGATTCTGCAAGCGCTGGTGAACAATCCGCTGGCCGATCCGTATGTGCTCGGGTTGTCCTCCGGTGCCTCACTCGGCGCGGTGACCGTCATCGTCACGACGGGTGGCGTACTCGGCGGGGTCGGAGTGAGCGCCGCGGCCTTCTGCGGCGCGGTGGCGACCATCGCGGTGGTGTTCCTGCTCGGGCAGCAACGCGGCACCCTGGTGCCCACCCGGCTGGTGCTGGCCGGTGTCGCGGTCGGCTACCTCCTGCTCGCCGCCACCAACTACCTGCAATTGCGCGCCACACCGAACGAGCTACGGGCGGTGATGTTCTGGACGATGGGCAGTGTCGCCGGAGCGAGCTGGGATCGGCTCGGGCCGGTCACCGTGGTGGTGCTGGTGACCGTGGCCATCGTGCTCGCCTTCGGCCGCAGGCTCAATGTGCTCGGCACCGGCGACGAGCAGGCCACCGCGCTCGGTGTCGATGTGCGCACGCTCCGGATCGTCCTGCTGGTGCTGGCCTCGCTGCTGACGGGCGTGCTGATCGCGGTGGCCGGCGGTATCGGCTTCGTCGGCTTGATGATTCCGCATCTGGTCCGGCTCGGCTTCGGCCTGGACCATCGGCGGGTGCTGCCGCTGTCCGCCGTGATCGGCGCCGCGTATCTGGTTGCGGTAGACCTGCTTTCGCGCACCGTCGACGCGCCCAACGAGCTGCCGCTCGGTATTTTCACCGCGGCGTTCGGCGCACCGTTCTTCCTCTGGCTGCTGCGCCGCGGCGGCGGGCCGGCATGAGCGCCTCGGCCGAATTGTCGGTTGCCGGAGTGAGTGTCACGTTCGGCGACACCGCGGTCCTGGACAAGGTGACCCTGCACGCCCCGCCCGGCGCGGTCGTCGGCCTGGTCGGCCCCAATGGCAGCGGCAAGACCACGCTGCTGCGCACCGTCTATCGATCACTCCAACCCGCCACCGGCATCATCGCGATCGATGGTGCCGACATCGCCGGCATGTCGATACGCACGGCGGCCCAGACAACCGCGGCGGTCCTCCAGAACGGTTCCGGCGCACCGGAATCGACCGTCGCCGAAGTGGTCGGCCTCGGCCGCAATCCACATCACGCCCTGTTCAGCCGGGACACCGCGGCCGACCAGCAGGCCGTCGCGGACGCCATGGCGCGCACCGGCGTCACCGCCTACGCCGACCGCACCGTCGGTTCACTGTCCGGCGGCGAACGTCAGCGCGTCCTGCTCGCCCGAGCCCTCGCGCAACAACCACGCCTGCTGGTGCTCGACGAACTGACCAACCATCTCGACGTCCGGGCCCGCTTCGAACTGCTCGACCTGATCCGCGCCACCGGCATCACCACCCTCGCGGTGCTGCACGAACTCGATCTCGCCGTCCGCTGTTGTGACCGGCTGGTCGTGCTCGACCGCGGCGGCGTCGTCGCGGCGGGCGAGGTGCTCGAGGTGATGACGCCGGTACTACTCCGCGAGGTGTTCGGTGTACACGCCACGGCGACGAGGCACGCCGACGGAATCATCCGATTGCATTACGCCGCAAACCCTTTGGCTGTGCTGTGACGGCCTCAGCCGTGCGCGCGTCGCCTGCCGCCGAACCGCGTCGCGGCGACCAGATCTTCGCGGCCCCGCGCCACCCGCGAACGCACCGTGCCCACCGGGCAGCCGCACACCGCCGCCGCCTCGGCGTAGGACAGGCCGAGCACCTGGGTGAGCACCAACGCCTCGCGCCGCTCCGGCGCCAGGTCGTCGAGCAGCAGATTGAGCTCGACGATCTCGGTCAGCCCGTCCCGGCGCGGCACCTGCCGGTCCGCCGCCGCGGCCCAGTCGACGCCGTGCGCGATCTTCGGCCTGGCCACCGCCATCCGCACCTGATCGACCACGACGCGGCGCGCGATGGACAGCAGCCAGGTGCGCGCGCTGGCGCGGCCCTCGAAGCGCTTGATGCTGCCGAGGGCACGCAGGTAGGTCTCCTGGGTCAGGTCGTCGGCCCGGCCGACCTCGGTCAGATGGGCGAGCAGTCGCCACACGTCTTTCTGGGTGGCCCGGATGAAAGCTTCCAGTGCCCGCCGGTCGCCACGCGCCGCCGCCAGTGCCAGGCGGGTCGTCTCGTCATCCTCGGCGGGCGTCGGCATGGTGTCGACAATAACCGGCGGGTATCGCGGCAAGGGACCGGCCCGGCGGCCGTAATCCGCGTCACGGTGAGCGTTGCCACCGAAGACAACCTGCGGGAACTTCGGTGTCCGGATAGACGACAATCTGGACGTGGAGTGCAAAGTGTGCCGGACGGCGCTGTCGGCCCGGATCGACGGCGAGCGCGAAACCGTTCCCGCGGCCAGGGTGGACGAGCACCTGGAGCAGTGCGCCGAGTGCTGCTCCTGGTACGTCGCCGCGGTGGAGACCTCGAAGCGGTTGCGCGCCGGCTCGTCGTACGCGCCGGACCTGACCGACGCGATCTTCGCCGCCGCCCAGTTGGAGCGGCCGCAGCCGTCGCGGCTGTCCAGGCTGCGCGCCGCCGTACCGACCTCGCGCGCCGTTTCCGCCCGCATGCTGCTCGGCCTGCTCGGTGTCCTGCAGTGCGCGTTGGCGCTGGGCCAGCTGGCCGGGGTCGACTTCGGCATGAGCCACCACCACGCCGCCGAGATGACCCGCCACCTGCTCAACGAGAGCACCGCGTGGAGCTTGGCCATCGGCGTCGGATTCCTCTACTGCGCGCTGCGGCCGCATGCCGCCTCGGGCGTGCTGCCGGTGTTGGGCGTGCTGGTCGCCGCGTTGAGCGCGTTCGTCGTGTCCGACCTGTACTCCGGTGTGGTGCCGGTTTCCCGGGTGCTTTCGCACGGCCTGCTCGTGATCGCGCTGGTGCTGGTCGTGGTCGTGCACCGGACCCGCCGCCCGGACACCTCGCCACCGACCAGCGACCGGGTCCCCACCGATCTGGTCCTGCCTGCGGGTGCCCAGCTCGGCAGGCGCACTCGTCACCTTCGTTCGACCCAGGATCCCGCCGCGTGATGAACGGACTGTCATGACCATCGAGCTCGACCCGATCACTCGACCCGACTCGACCGACTCGCCGAACCGCATCTCCCTCGCCGTCACCGGTATGAGCTGTGCGGCCTGCTCCACTCGGGTGGAACGCAAGCTCAACAAGATCGATGGAGTCACCGCGTCGGTGAACTACGCGACCGGCATCGCGACGATCGACGCGGTCGGCGACCTGACCGCCGAGCAGCTGTGCGCCGAGGTCGAGGCCACCGGCTTCGGGGCGTCGCCGGTCACCGACCGCGCCGAGACGATCCGTTCGACGCCGGAGGACGCGCAGGTCAGCGATCTGCTGCGGCGGCTGGTCGTCGCGCTGATGGCGTTCTTCCCGCTGGCCGACCTCTCGGTGATGTTCGCCACCATCCCGTCCACCCGGATCACCGGCTGGCAGCTGATCCTCACCGTGCTCGCGCTGCCCGTCGTGGTCTGGTCGGCGGCGCCGTTCCACCGCAAGGCTTTCGCCAATGCCAAGGCCGGTGCGGCCAGCATGGACACCCTGGTCTCGGTCGGCGTGCTCACCGCGACGCTGTGGTCGTTGGACACCATGTTCCTGCACCCGAACCGTTCCGAGCCTGCCCCCGACGGGGTCTGGGCGGCGATCTGGGCCAGTGACGCGATCTACCTCGAGGTGGCCGCGGGTGTCACCGCATTCGTGTTGGCGGGGCGGTATTTCGAGGCGAAGGCCAAGCGCTCGGCGGGCAGCGCGCTGCGTGCGCTGGCCGCGCTCGGTGCCCGCGAGGTCACCGTGCTGACCCGCGACGACCGCGAATTACGCGTGCCCATCGGCGAACTCGTGGAAGGGCAGCGCTTCGTGGTGCGCCCTGGTGAGACCATCGCCACGGACGGCCTTGTCGTAGCGGGTGAATCGAGCGTCGACGCCAGCGCGATGACCGGTGAATCCCTCCCGGTCGACGTGACGGCGGGCATGGCGGTGATCGGCGGCACCACCGCGCTCACCGGTCGCCTGATCGTGGAAGCCGCTGCGGTAGGGGCGGATACGAAGCTGTCCGGGATGATCCGGCTGGTCGAACAGGCGCAGACCGGCAAGGCGCGCATGCAGCGGATCGCCGATCGGGTGTCGGCGGTGTTCGTTCCGTTCGTCTTCCTCCTGACCGCCGTGACCTTCGTGAGCTGGCTCGTCACCGGTGCCGGTGCGGATCGGGCCGCGGCCGCCGCGCTGGCGGTGCTGGTGGTGGCGTGCCCGTGCGCGCTGGGCCTGGCCATCCCGACCGCGCTGATGGTGGCCTCAGGACGCGGTGCGCAACTGGGCATTTTCATCAAGGGACATCAGGCGCTGGAAGCCACCCGCGACGTCGACACCGTCGTGCTGGACAAGACCGGCACCGTCACCAACGGCGCGATGAGCGTGGTCGCGGTGACCGAGCGCGAGCCGTTCAGCACGGCGGAGGTGCTGCGCCTGGCCGGTGCGGTGGAGGCGGCGTCCGAACACGCGGTGGCCGCGGCGATCACCCGCCACGCCCGCGACGTGGTCGAGGAATTGCCCGCCGTCGAATCCTTCGAGGCACTACCGGGATTGGGTGCCAGCGGCACGGTAGATGGCCGCCGCGTGCTGGTGGGCCGAGCGCGGCTGTTCGACGATCAAGGCATCGGCATCCCACAGGAACTGAATCGCGCTGTCCGGCAACAGGAACGCTGCGGGCGCACCGTGGTGCTGGTCGCCGTGGACGGTGCGGTCGTCGCGGTGATCGCGGTGGCCGATACCGTCAAGGACACCGCGGCCGCCGCGATCGCCCGGCTGCACCGGCTCGGGCTGCGGGTCATGATGTTCACCGGTGACAACGCCTACGCGGCGCAATCGGTGGCCGACGAGATCGGCATCGATGAGGTTGTCGCCGAACTGCTTCCGGAGGGCAAGGTCGACCTGATCGCCCGCATGCAGGAGCAGGGGCGCCGCGTGGTGATGGTCGGCGACGGCATCAACGACGGTGCGGCGCTGGCCACCGCCGACCTCGGCATGGCGATCGGCGCGGGCACCGACGTCGCGATCGCCGCCGCCGACGTCATCCTGGTGCGCGAGGACCTCGGCGCCGTGGCCGACGCCATCGAGCTGGCGCATGCCACGTTGCGCACCATCAAGGGAAACCTGGTGTGGGCCTTCGGCTACAACGTGATCGCCATCCCGGTGGCCGCGCTCGGGTTCCTGAATCCGCTGATCGCCGGGGCGGCCATGGCGTTCTCGTCGTTCTTCGTGGTCTCGAACAGCTTGCGGCTGCGGCGAGTTCGCTTCGATCGCTAGCCGCGCCCCCGATAAGGCCTCAACGACGGGACTGGGCCAGTTGGTCCAGCATGGCGTTGTACGCGGCGAGATCGGAGTCGCCGTAGTCGTCGTCCTTGCGGTCGGTGCGCACCGCGGTGCGGCGGTCCTGGGCCACCCACTGGGTGAGCAGCGCACCGACCACGAGCAGGATCGGGATTTCGCCGGAGACCCAGGCGATGCCGCCGCCGACGCGCTGATCGGCGAGCAGGTCGATCCGCCACGGCAGTTGCAGGTTCGTGTAGAAACGCGACCCGATGACGGTGTTCATCGACATCACCGCGACACCGAAGAAAGCGTGAAAAGGCATGACCGCGAACAGCATCCCGAGCCTGCCCAGATGTGGCAGCCGGCGCGGGCCCGGGTCGATGCCGATGATGCCCCAGTAGTACAGGTAGCCGACGATCAGGAAGTGCACGTTCATCAGCACGTGCCCCCAGTGGTAGCGGATCAAGCTCTCGAACAGTGGCGTGAAATACAAGCCGTAGAGCGAGATCACGAACAACGACAGCGCGGTCGCGGGGTGGGCGATCACCGCGGTCGGTCGCGAATGCAGCAGCGCGAGTACCCATTCGCGCACACCGTGCACCGCGCCGCGCTTGGCCGCCGGGACCGCGCGCAGCAGCAGGGTCACCGGCGCGCCGAGCACCAGCAGCACCGGCACGAACATGTTCAAGGCCATGTGCGTGATCATGTGCATGCTGAACATCGCGAAACCGTAGGTGCCGATGCCCGAGGAGGTCGCGATCAGCAGCGCCACACAACCGCTGATCCAGGAAATGGTGCGCCACTTCGACCACTCGTCGCCGCGCCGCCACAACCGCAGCACGCCGAGCGCGTACAGCACGATCGCGGCCACCGCGGCGGTGCCGAGCACGAGGTCGAAGCGCCACAACGTCATCAGCCGCAGCAGGTTCGGCCGGTCGAACAGGTCGAAGCCGAGGAAGACCTGCTGCGCGGTGAACGACCGGTCGGCGAAGGCCGGGGCGGGCTGTACCGCCATGGCCACCGTCGCGCCGAGCGCTATCGCGGAAAGCGCTCCGCCGGAAGCGATCAGGAAGGCGGTGCGGGGGCCGGGCTGCCGGTGGCGCAGCACGACGCGCATGGTCAGCGCGAGGTCGACGCCTACCGCGACCACCACCAGTGCCAGCCGCCCGTACCCGGTACCGAGCACATCCCGCCAGGGCAGCAGGATCAGCCAGAGCACGAGGCCACTGAGGGTCGCCGCCGCCAGGCACAGCAGAGTGATCGTCGCACCGCGATGTACCGCGGTGCGCGCGTGTGACCCGTTGCGCCGCAGGTGTTCCGCGACGCACCACAGCAGTCCGGGCAGCACCGATACCGCGAGCTGGAAGACGATCATCGCGCCGGTGCCGTAGTCGTGATTCGGACCCTCCCCCGCGTTGCCCACCATCGCGGGGGGCAGCACGCCGATGGCGGCCACCAGCATGAGCACCGCTGCCCCGTTCCAGGACAACATGATTCGAGCACCAAGGGTCACCACTGCGGCAAGCAGGGCGACCACGATCCACGCCTTCGGCTTTTCGCCGGCGTCGATCAGCGGGCCGAGCGCGCCCAGCCGGAAGAGACTGGAGACGGTCAATCCGCCCACATTCGCGGCGGTCACCGGGATCAGCGCCAACGCCGACACCAGCCACACCGCACCGGCCCGCTCGGCCAGGCGCAGGCCGGAGTAGCCGTCGACATCGAGGCGGCCGCGGCCGGTGACCGCGGTACAGCACACCGCGTAGACCAGGGCGCCGAGCGCGGTCGCACCCGCCAGCGCGGCGGCAACACGCAGCACCACGTACGCGAGCACGTCGACGAAGCCGGGATAGGCGGTTCCGGCGGCCCGGTACGGCGTCGCGCCCGCTTCCACCACCGAGCCGATGACGAGGGCGAGCAGAACGGCCGTCGCGACCAGCCAGACGAGGTGGACCGTCGAGCGTTTCACCTGCACGTTTCCGTCCACCATCCTCGAGTACGAAAGTTGCCCCTGAACCAGGCCTCGCTGACCGGTCGGCCGCGGCGCCGGGAAAGTTCCGACGTCGACCCGACTGCGATGCAGGTCACATTTCGTGGGTGGTGGTCGAGCTCGCGGCTCAGACGGTGTTCGCGCTGATTCCGCCGGAGATCGTCAGGGCCTCGCCGTTGAAGTGCCGCCCGTGCTCGGACACCAGCAGCAAGACCGCGTCAGCGACCTCGTCCGGTGCGATCAGATCGCCGTTCGGCGGGCCGGCGGCGAACATCTCCATCACGTCTTCCCTGGTGGGATTCTCCTTGTCCGGCAGCATCAGTCGATACATCGCCGGATTCTGGATCATGTCGGTATCCACGCCGCCGGGCAGCACCGCGTTGACGGTGATCCCGTACTCCACCACCTCCAGCGACACCGACTTGACCAGACCGACCACACCCCATTTCGCGGCCGCATAGTGTCCGGCGTTGCGCACGCCCATCCGGGCCACGATGGAAGAGGTGGCCACGATGCGGCCCCAGCGGCGTTCGATCATGTGCGGCAGCACCGCGCGGATGCTGTGGAAGACACCGTTGAGGTTGGTGTCGATCATGTCCTGCCACATCTCGTCGCCCATCTCGGCGATCGGCGCGTTGGACGCGATGCCGGCATTGGCGATCAGGATGTCGATGTGACCGAAGTCATCGATGGCGCGCTGGGCGACCGCGTTCATCTCCGTCTGACTTCGTACATCGGCCCTGAGCGGCACGCAGCGGCGTCCGGTCTCCTCGACCAGCTTGGCCGTCTCGGCCAGATCGTCCTCGGCGCTCATCGGATACGGCACGCTCGCGATCTGCTCGGCGATATCGCAGACCACGATGTCCGCGCCCGCCGCCGCCAGCGCGACCGCATGAGCACGACCCTGCCCGCGGGCACCGCCGGTGATCACCGCTACCTTGTCATCGAGATTCCCCATATCGGGCCCCTCACCAAGATCGGCATGTGCTCGGCCGAAACCATCGTTTCACGCCGAATCGGTGTGCGGTTGCCGTTTACGTTCGTATTGTCCAGCCCAGTGCACGAAACGTTCCGGGTCGGCGCAGCGACGAAGTGGATGCGGTGTGTGTCGCAGCATCCGGTAGGACTCGTCTGCGCCACAACACCCAGGCGCGCGGCCCAGCGCGCCCACAATGGTCCCAGGGGGCCAGATGACCGATTGTGAGTACCGCGCCGTGGATCTCGACCAGCTCGTCCGACCTATCGACACCGACTACGACGTGACCGTGGTGCGCGCGCTGGACAGCCCGCGGCTGCGCAGGCTGATGTACACCGTGGTCGGGCTCTCGCACGACTCCATCGATCTGCTGTCGACCATGAGCGACCGGTTGCGCGCGGTCGAGGGCATGCTGGTGCGCGACCCGCTCGACTGCTGAGCGGGATCAGACGGTACTACTGGCCGCGGGCAGTCCCGGCGCGGCCGGTATCCGTTGATAGCCACGGAGATTGACCAGCCCGCGGCGCTCGGGCGGGCCGGTGAGCCGCAGCCCGGGGAAGCGCTCGTACAGCGCCGACAGGGCGATCACGCCCTCGGTCCTGGCCAGACTGGCGCCCAGGCAGGCGTGCACGCCGCTGCTGAACGACAGGTGGTCCTTCGCGTTGGGTCTGGTCACGTCGAATCGCGTGGGGTCGGCGAAGACGGCCGGGTCGCGGTTGGCGGCACCGAGCAGCAGCGACACCATCTCGCCGCGTGCGATCTTCTGGCCGGCTACCTCCCTGTCGCACAACGCAATTCGGGCGGTCATCTGCACGGGGCTGTCGTAGCGCAGGATCTCCTCGACGGCCCCGGGCCACCGGTGCGGCTCGGCCCGCAGCAGGTCCAGCTGATCCGGGTTCTCGTGCAATGCCACGATGCCGTTGCCGAGCAGGTTGACCGTCGTTTCGAAGCCCGCCCCGGTGACCAGCGTGGCGGTAGCCATCAGTTCCGGCTTGGTCAGCAGGCCGCCGACGGTCAGTTCGCTGAGGATGTTGTCGCCGGGATCGGCGCGCAATTGCTCGATGTGCCCTTCGAGATAGTCCTGACTGTCGCGCAGGGCGGCCATCGCGCCGCGGAACGCGCGCCAGGAGATGCCGACGTCGAGCAGTGGCGCGCCCGCGTGGCCGAGTTCCAGTAACTCGCCCTCCTTCTCCTTCGGCACACCGAGAATTTCGCAGATGATCGCCACCGGCAGTAGCCGCGCGAAGTCCTGGATCAGGTCGGCGGCGGGGCGGGTCGCCAGGTCGGCCAGGAGTTCGTCGGTCACCTCGGCAATCCGATCGCGCAAGCGGGCGACGGCGCGCGGGGTGAATTCCTGGGCGACGAGCTTGCGGTACCGGGTGTGCTCCGGCGGGTCGACCATCAGCATCGACGGCGGCTCCACCGGGTTCGCCAGCTTCGGATCGGTGGCCCGCAGCAGGCGCAGCACCGGGCCGGGCAGGTTCATCGTCTCCGGCGGGGTGACGCCGAAGTTTTTGTCGCGCAGAATGTTCCGGCAGACTTCATGGTCGGCGGAGACCCAGGAGAACGGAGTCCGGACCAGCCTGCCCTGCTCGCGGACGCGGTCACCGAACGGGTAGGGGTTCGGTCCGGCGCGCCGTCCCGCGAGGATCTCGGACACGGGATCGCCACGGCGGGCCCGCATTCGGAGGAACGCACCCGGGCCGCCGTGCAGTATCGCCCACCTGATCCAACTCTTCATCGTGGCCCCCGCCTGTGTCGTCGAATTCCCTCACGGTACGCACCGGTAGCGCGGCGCGCATCGGCCCACGGTGGCAGCTGAGGCGAACCTTCGGCAAAGTCGATCAATCCCTGACATGAGACGGCGGTCACATGGTTTGGTGGAGACAGGCCGGTCGCGCCGGCCATAGCTGGACGGCGGTTCGGAGGTGGCGACAGCCATGAGTGTGACGCAGACCGAACAACTTCAGGCGGTTCGACCTTATCCGCGACGGATGGGGCCGAAGGGTTCCTACATCTGGAAGATGATCACGACCACCGATCCGAAGGTACTCGGGGTCATGTACCTGGTCTCGGCCATGTCGTTCTTCTTCATCGGCGGACTGATGGCGCTGCTGATGCGCGGCGAACTGGCGCGGCCCGGCATGCAGTTCTTGTCGCCGGAGCAGTACAACCAGCTGTTCACCATGCACGGCACCCTGATGCTGCTGTTCTACGCCACCCCGATCGTCTTCGGTTTCGCGAATGCGGTGCTGCCCTTGCAGATCGGCGCGCCGGACGTCGCGTTCCCGCGGCTCAACGCGTTCAGCTATTGGCTGTATCTGTTCGGGGCGACCATCGCGACCGCGGGCTTCATCACCCCCGGCGGGGCCGCCGACTTCGGCTGGACCGGGTATACGCCGCTGAGCAACTTCCAGCACGCGCCCGGGGTGGGCGGCGATCTCTGGATCATGGGCCTGATCCTGTCCGGCCTCGGCACCATTCTCGGCGGCGTCAACATGATCACCACGATCATCTGCCTGCGTGCGCCCGGCATGATCATGTTCCGGATGCCCATCTTCACCTGGAACATCCTGATCACCAGCATCCTTGTGCTGCTTGCTTTTCCGATCCTCACGGCCGCGCTGTTCGCGCTGGCGATCGACCGCCACCTCGGCGCGCACATCTACGACCCGGCCAACGGTGGCGTGATCCTGTGGCAGCACCTGTTCTGGTTCTTCGGCCATCCCGAGGTGTATATCGTGGCGCTGCCGTTCTTCGGCATCGTCACCGAGATCTTCCCGGTGTTCAGCCGCAAGCCGCTGTTCGGTTACACCGCACTGGTGTACGCGACGATCTCGATCGGCGCGCTGTCCGTTGCGGTCTGGGCACACCATATGTACGCGACGGGATCCGTTCTGCTGCCGTTCTTTTCGCTGATGACCTTCTTGATCGCGGTGCCCACCGGGGTGAAGTTCTTCAACTGGATCTTCACGATGTGGCGCGGGCAGTTGACCTTCGAGACGCCGATGCTGTGGTCACTCGGCTTCCTGGTGACCTTCCTGTTCGGTGGACTGTCCGGCATCATCCTGGCCAGCCCGCCGCTCGACTTCCACGTCACCGACTCATATTTCGTGGTGGCGCACTTCCATTACGTGTTGTTCGGGACCATCGTGTTCGCGACGTTCGCGGGTATCTACTTCTGGTTCCCGAAGATGACCGGGCGGCTGATGGACGAGCGCCTCGGAAAGTTGCATTTCTGGACGACCTTCGTCGGCTTCCACACCACGTTCCTGGTGCAGCACTGGGTGGGTTCGGAGGGGATGCCGCGCCGCTACGCCGACTATCTGCCCAGCGACGGGTTCACCGTGCTGAACACCGTCTCCTCCATCGGCGCGTTCGTGCTCGGGGCGTCGATGCTGCCGTTCATCTGGAACGTCTTCAAGAGCTATCGGTACGGCGAAGTGGTCACCGTGGACGATCCGTGGGGTTACGGGAACTCGCTGGAATGGGCGACCACCTGCCCGCCGCCGCGGCACAACTTCTACGAGCTGCCCCGGATCCGGTCCGAACGGCCGGCCTTCGAGCTGCACTACCCGCACATGGTGGAGCGGATGCGGACCGAGGCGTACGCGGGCTGGGGTGCCGAGCAGCGGGCGGCGATGCTCGTCCAGGATCGTGCGATCGATGAGAACAGGCCCTCGCTGGAGAAAAAGCCGGGTATCGACAGCACGCCCGAATAGCTATTGCTGAATCGGCAAAGAAGTTTGCCAGAACAGCCTCGCGCGTGGATCGTGGTGCTCATGACCGAGACACACAACCACGGCAGCAGCCAGATGACCCCCTACGACGGCGACGATACGGTGGGTTACTGGGAGCACTTCTACCAGGAGCGGGAACGCGTCTGGTCCGGTCTGCCCAATGTCTTCCTCGTTCGCGAGATCGAGTCGATGTCACCGGGTTCCGCCCTGGACCTCGGGTGCGCGGAAGGCGCCGACGCCGTCTGGCTGGCCCAGCACGGTTGGCGCGTCACCGCCGTCGACGTCTCGGAGACCGCGCTGGGCCGTGCGCGGGCCCACGCCGCCGACGAGGGCATCACCGACATCGACTGGCAGCAACACGATCTCGCGAACTCCTTCCCCGAAGGACAATTCGACCTCGTCAACGCCCAATACCTGCACTCCCCCGTCGCACAGGCCGACGAACGCGAGAAGATCCTGCGCCGCGCCGCCGACGCCGTCGCCCCCGGCGGCCAACTCCTCATCGTCGGCCACGCCGGCTGGCCCACCTGGGTCCAAGACCCACCCAACATCCACCTCCCCACCACCGCCGAGGTCCTCGCGGGCCTCCACCTCACCCCCACCGAATGGACAGTCGAAGCCGACGAAGTCGTCGACCGCGAACACGCCGGCCCAGAAGGCGAACCCGGAACCCGCCAGGACAACATCCTCCGCATCCGCCGCCACTGATTCACCTGCGCGTCCACCGAACAGCCACCCGCTCGACCTCCACCGCCACCTCGACACCACAAACCGGCCGCGCCGTATCCACCCGAACCGTCGGCGCGAGGTCGAGCGGCGCGGCCTGCGCCGCCCACACCGCCCAGTCACTGACAAGGCGCTGCTCGTCCCGATGTATCGCGGCCCGGCGTCTACCCGCATAGCGGGCTTTCGCCAGTTCGGCGGGGATGTCACACCACACCTCGACGACCCGGTCAGCGCCGGACTTGTCGATTCCCGTTGCGGCAAAAGATAAGTCACGCGGCTTGAACCACCACGAGTCGATGACAACAGTCCCCGGCGTCGCCCGCGCCAACGCCCACACCGCATCCATCGCGATGCCACCCAACTCAGGGATGGCAGCGGAGTCGGCAACACAGTCCGCCAGGGCCTCCTTGACGGTGTCCTTCGACAAGAATTGTGCCCCCAACGCCGCGGCCAGCGATCGCCCAAGCGTCGTCTTACCAGAGCCCGGCAATCCATTGACCAGCACTAAAAGTTCGGCCATCTGCCGGTCTCCTCAGCGTTCGGGCGTCTCCAGGCGGAAGACTCGGCGGGCGTTGCCGGCGAGGAACAGGTCGCGGACTTCTTGGTCGAGGTTCAGGTCGTCGAGGCCGGTCAGGGCTCGGTTCGGCATGATCATTGGGTAGTTGGTGCCGAAGAGGACTTTTTCGCGGCCGTGGCCATGGAGGTAGGTCACCAGTTCGGGTGGGTATCGGCGGACGGTGTAGGCCGAGGTGTCGATGTGCACGTTCGGGTATTTCGTTGCGAGCGCGATCATTTCGGTGGTCCAGGGGTAGCCGATGTGGCCGCCGACGATGGTCAGTTCGGGGAAGTCCAGGGCGACGTCGTCGAGGTAGGGAATCGGTCGTCCGGTCTCCGAGGAACGCAGCGGGCCGGTGTGGCCGACTTGGGTGCAGAAGGGAATGCCGAGTTCGACGCACTCGGCGTACAGCGGGTAGTAGCGGCGGTCGTTCGGCGGCAAACCCCACAACCACGGCACGATGCGCAGCGCCCGCATGCCCAATTCGTGGACCGCACGGCGCAATTCATGCACTGCGACGATCGGCTTGCGCAGATCCACCGAGGCGACGCCGACCAGCCGGCCGTCGGATTCCGCGACGAACGAGGCGACCTCGTCGTTGGAGATCAACACCCCTTCCGGGCCATACCAGGCGCTGATCAATGCGACGTCGACGCCCCCGGTATCCATGGCCGCGATCGTGGCGGACACCGGCGGCTGCTCGGTCGGTAGCGGTGCACCCCAGCGCCGCAGCGAATCGAACATGTCGTGCTGCACCATCCGTGCCGTCGGATGCTGCGCCCACGCATCGATGATCGCCATCGTCCCTCCCCACGGATATCGCATCGGTCAACGCCGCTTACGGTAGTCAGTGTCCCGGCGCCGCTCAGGCGGATCGGCGAATCCAGGCACGCAATCGAAATCCGCTCTGGCGCCGAAACGTACCGGCCGCCGAGTTCACCGGCAGCCGCGAGCGCCACGCCTAGGTGCGCCGCCAGCCAAGCGCACCGCCGCCCAAGCCCGCCGCCAGCCAAGCGCACCGTCAGCCAAAGTGCACCGCAGCCCAAGCGCACTGGCAGCCAAGCGCACTGGCATCGAAGCGCCATGCGGAAGGTCCGCGAAAATTCGTGGGGTGATCCGCGCACCGAATGGGTATTAGGTCTTTACGCCGTATCGCCGACGATCGGTAGCTGAGCCAACCGGCCCGGGTGTCCGCATCGCAACGGCGCGGCGCGGGCACCCCTCCGCTGGCGGCGCTCACAGGGAATCCCCAGCTCGCTCGCAGGTCGGCCAGCGGTTGCCGGGCGATCATGGGCGCATGGTCGGTACTTATCTCGCGTGGATCGGCGCGTTCGGCGCTGGTCGGCAGCCGTGTGTGGCACGGGCGAGCCGGGCATGAGCGCGCGGGCGCGGGTGGCGCGGCGGGTGGCGTCGGTTCCGTTGCGGATCGGGTTGGTGATCGCGTTGCTGCTGCTGACCGCGGCGGCCCTGCTCGCCTCGGGTGTGGCGGTGACCTCGGCATTGAGCCAATCGCTGACCCAACGCACCGACGAGCAGCTCTACGATGCGGCACGGTCGTGGGCCCAGCCGCGGCCGATGAAGCAGGTGCGCACGAGTGACGGTGCCGTGCAATGGGTCCCGGCCGACGCTCCCGGCCCACTGCCGCGGTTGCCCGGCGACCAACCGCGCCGGTTCTTCGAACTGCACAAGAGCGCGGGCGGGCAGGTGTTCTTCGAGGTCGCGGGTGGCGGCAATGCTTCGGGCATACCGGATCTCGCGGGGCAGTCCGGGGACGCTCCGGTGACGGTCGACTCGGCCGACGGCTCGTCCGTGCGTTGGCGGGTATTGACCACCGAGAACCAGTACGGCTCGACCACCGTCGGCCTGCCGCTGACCGACAACCAGGAGACGGTCTCGCACTTGATCTTCATCGAGATCGCTACCGGCACAGCGGCGTTGATCACCCTCGGCGTGGTCGGCTACCTGGTGATCCAGCGGAGCCTGCGACCGCTGCGCGAGGTGGAGGACACCGCGGCCGCCATCGCGGGCGGCGATCTGCACCGGCGGGTCCCGGTCCGCGGCGTGGATACCGAGGTCGATCATCTGGCCCGCTCGTTGAACGAGATGCTCGCCCGGATCCAGTACGGTGTCGCGGCCACGGAGGCGTCCGAGGAGGCCGCCCGCCGTTCCGAGGCCACGATGCGCCGGTTCGTCGCCGACGCCAGCCACGAGTTGCGGACCCCGCTGACCACCATTCGTGGCTTCGCCGAGCTGTATCGGCAGGGTGCGAGCACCGATGCCGCCATGGTGATCGGCCGCATCGAGTCCGAGTCCGAACGGATGAGCCTGCTCGTCGAAGACCTGTTGCTGCTGGCGCGACTGGACGAAAAGCGCCCGCTGGAGCGCAAATCGGTGGATCTGCTGGCCCTGGCCGGTGATGCCGTGCACAACGCCCAAGCCATGGCCGCCCGCCAGAAGCCAACGCCCGCAACGCCCGAGCGGCGTATCGGCGTGGTGGTCGACCGCGGCGAAGGCACGATGGAAGTGATCGGCGACGAACCACGACTGCGCCAGATCCTGGCCAACCTGCTCGGCAACGCCCTCGCGCACACGCCGTCGCAGGCCGCGATCATCGTGCGGCTCACCCCGTTTCGCGACGAGGTGCGCCTCGACGTGATCGACTCCGGCCCCGGACTCGCGCCCGAGGCCGCCGCCCGCGTCTTCGAACGCTTCTACCGCACCGACAGCTCCCGCAACCGGGCGAGCGGCGGCGCAGGCCTCGGCCTCTCGATCGTGCACGCATTGGTGGCGGCACACGGCGGCCGAGTCACGGTGCACAGCCAGCCGGGCGAGGGAGCCATCTTCACGGTCACGCTGCCCCGCGAGCAAACCGCCTGTGCGACAACCTGACCCGGGCGCTACATCCCGACGCATTCGATGATCGGCGCCGGGTAGACGCTCGGATCGACGTTCTCGCGCCACGGGGTGTGCACGGCGGCGCCCGGAATGTGCGCCAGTTCGGGCAGCCAGCGGCGCGCATAGTCGCCGTCCGGGTCGTAGCGCTTGGCTTGGCGCAGCGGATTCAGCACCCGATTCGGCCGGGTGTCGGTGCCGGTGCCTGCCACCCACTGCCAGTTGAGTTGATTGTTCGCCAAGTCGGCGTCGACCAACCAGTGCAGGAAGTGGGCGGCCCCGACGCGCCAGTCCACCCGCAGCGATTTGGCCAGGAAGCTGGCGGTGATCAACCGGGCGCGCCCCGGCATCCACCCTTCGGCGCGCAATTGCCGCATGGCCGCGTCGATGACCGGGTAGCCGGTGCGTCCGTCCTGCCAGGCCGTGACGGCCTGCGGATCATCGCGCCAGGTGACCGACCGGGGCCGATAGTCCGACCACGCCGCGTCCGGCCTGGCGGCGAGCAGCTGATGATGGAAGTCGCGCCAGGCGAGCTGCCTGGCGAAGGCATGCCCGCCCGGCGTCGCCATGTCCACCCGGTGCACCAGTTCCACCGGCGATACGCACCCGAAGTGCAGATACGGCGAGAGGTGCGAGGTGGCGTCGGCGGCGAGATCGTCATTGTTGTCCTCGTAGCCCGCGATCGGCCCGGACAGCCAGTCCCGCAGTATCTTTCGTCCGGTTGTCTCACCACCCACGGCGAGCTGCGGCGAGGTCGGACCCGCACAGAGTTGCTCGGCTTCGGGCAGCGGATCGCTCGCCACGGGCGGCATGGTGAGCTCGCGCGGCTTGCCGAACGGTTTGCGCTGATGCGCCTCGGACCAGCGGCGGAAGTACGGGGTGAAGACGGCGAAATGGTCCCGCCCGGTGGACGGAACGAGCACCTCGGGATCGGCGGCGGTGATCGTGGCGGCATGGCTGTGCAGCAGGCAACCGCGCTCTTCGAGGCGTTCCCGCAGGGCCTGTTCGCGCCTGCGGCTGTACCCGCTCACGTCGGCGGCGATGTGCACGCTGTCGGCGTGCACCTGCGCCGCCACCTCGGCAACCACGTCGACGACGTTGCCGCGCCGCACCACCAGCCGGCCACCGATGGCCCGCAATTCGGCGTCCAGCTCGCCCAGTGCGGCGGCGAGGAAGCGCGCCCGGTTCGGCGCGGCGAAACGCCCGGCCGCGATGGCGTCGTCGATGACGAACAGCGGTACCACCGCCGCGCCCTCGCGATGGGCGGCGGTGAGCACCGGATTGTCGTGCACCCGCAGGTCACGGGTGAACACTGCGATGGTGACGGTCATCTGCTCCTCTTCGGACAGTGCGGGGACAAGTAACTCCGGCACCCACAAGGGTGGCGCCACGGTGCCACGGGCGGCTCAATGCTGGACCCCGTCGACGCGACCCTGGCGGGTGCCGGAGCACTCGGTCAGAGCGTGCAGAGCGGGACGATATCCGTCCGGCCGACGGTGCTGGGTGAGGTCAGGTACAGGCACGGGTCCTGGCCTGCCGCAACGATTTCCGCGCGCACCCGCGACCATGCGGCCGAATCCAGCATCGGTGCGCGGGCCAGCACGAAACCCGATGTCCGCTCCGGGTTCGTCACGAGCGCCCACGAATAGTCCGGGCCGAGGGCCGTCACGATGTAATTGGTCGGCCCGTCGAGCCGGTCCTGGGTGGGCACCCCGGGAAAGCTGACGTGCAACTGCGCACCGGTGGCCCGGTCGTTGACCGTCGCGGTGCCCATGATCTCGTTGTTCGTGTTCGTCCAGGTGGTGCAGGTGTTGCGCACCGAGATGTTGCCTTGCTGGTCGAGCGCGTAGTTGGCCTGGGTATCGCGCGCACAGACCAGATTGAAGTACTGCGGGACCGCCGCGAGCTGATTCCAGGTACCGAGGTACCGGTTCAGGTCCAGCGATGGGACCGGTGCCGGTGCGGCAACGGGGGCGGCTTGCGCACCACCCACGGCCAAGAATGAGCCGGCCAGACCGGCCAGGGCAACGAGCAGGCGAACGGGATACCGCTTCGTTCGTGATGTCACGCGAACTCCTCGGGAATCGACGACACCGACCATGGTAGCCGATAACGATGCACAAGTGATTCAATGTGTCGAGATTTGCGAAGCGAGCCACCACCCGGAACCGATTGCCGCGGGCGTCCCGCGCGATGCGCAGCCGCCCGGGCGTGGTGAAGCGGGCGAACCGGAACAGGCAGAATAGGGCGATGTCCGCCGGTTCCGCTCCCGTTTCCGACGCGGCCGGGTACACGGTCCGCGCGGTCGCCGAGCGCCTCGGCATCCCCACGGCGACCCTGCGGAGCTGGAACCGCCGCTACAACATCGGCCCGCCCCAGCACCGCCCCGGCAAACACCGCCTCTACACCGAGGCCGACATCGCGCTGCTCGGCCGGATGCTGACCCTCATCCAGGACGGCGCCAGCCCGGCGGGCGCGGCAGCGGCGGTACGCGGCCCGGCGCCGCAGCTCGGTGACCGATTCCCGTTGCTCGCCGCGGCCTTCACGCTGGAGACGCGCGCGGTGTCCAACTATCTGGAGGCGCACTTCCGCGCCTACGGCGTGGTGGACACGTGGGATCAGTTGTGTCGCCCCGCATTCGCCGACATCGTCGCGCGCCAGGGTGCGGGCGAAGGCTGCATCGACGTGGAGCATCTGCTGTCGTGGTGCATCACCTCGGTGCTGCATCGCACCAATCCGCCGCCCGACGCGCCCGCGCCGCAACCGGTGGTGCTCGCCTGCACCAGCGGCGAGACGCACGCGCTGCCGCTCGAAGTACTGCGCGCGGCGCTCGCCGAGGGCGAAGTCGGCGCGCACATGCTCGGCGCGGACGTCCCGACCAGCGCACTGACCGACAGTCTCGCGCGCCACGATCAGCCCGCCTCGGTGGTGCTGTGGTCCCAGCAGGAATCGACGGCGCTGACCTCGGCGGTGCGCGCCTGCCAGGAAGCGGGCGCACGAGTGTTCGTCGGCGGGCCGGGCTGGGATTCGGTGATCCTGCCCGAGTCGACCGAGCGGGTGACGAGCCTGACGGACGCCGTCGAGCATCTGAGCTGACCCGCGCGGCAAACGATGCAATAATGAGGCACTCGGCAATCGGCCCGTTTGCCAGATAACCGTCGGGTTATCCACTGCCTTATGTGCGGTGGCAACCGATCAGTCACCTCCCTGCCGCGTGGGACCGGCGGTCGGCGGGGGCACCTCGACCAGCGCGCCGAGCCGAAGCAGCCCGTCGATCGAATCCGGGCCACCCGCACCGCCAGAGTTGGCCGACCGATTTTCGCCGCCTCGATGACCGGGCGTTGCTCTTCGGCCACCGTCCGTACCACCCTGCGCGCGACAGTGGCGGTACCCCCTTGCCCCACTTGTGGTCTCGGCGCTCCTGCGCAGGCCCGGCGTACCTCTCCGAGCACGCGGCCTGCCACTCGTCCCGGGCCACCCCAACACTTCGAGGAGTCTTCGCGGTGAGCATCCAATCGCACGTCACGGCACGACCCTCGACCTCATGGCCCGATGTCGAACACGTGCCCACCGGCACCCGCGCCACCATCGCCGCCGCGCTGGCGGATCGGCTGTTCCGGCGCGCCGTGCGCACGTTGCCGATCCGGGTCGAATACCCGGACGGGACGGTGCTCGGCCGCGGCGGGGCGGACGCGCCGCGGCTGATCCTGCACCGGCCGGCGGACTTCACCGCGCGGCTCGGGGTAGGCGGCCTGATCGGCTTCGGCGAGTCGTACATGGCCGGCGACTGGTCGTCGCCGGATCCGGCGGCGACGCTCACGGTGTTCGCGGCCCGCATCGACCGGCTCGTCCCCGCCCCGCTGCGGGCGCTACGCCGCCTATACGTGTCGAAACACCCCGCTGCCGAGCACAACAGCGAGTCGAACAGCCGCAGCAATATCGCCAGGCACTACGACCTGTCGAACAACCTGTTCGAGCTGTTCCTCGACGAGACGCTGACCTACTCCAGCGCGCTGTTCCCCGCGACCGCGCCGCCGCCGCGGTGGGCCGACCTCGCCGCCGCGCAGCAGGCCAAGATCGACCGAATACTCGACCGCGCGGGCGTCGGTCCGGGCACCCGGATGCTCGAAATCGGTACCGGCTGGGGCGAATTGGCGCTGCGCGCGGCCGCTCGCGGCGCGTCGGTACGGTCGGTGACGCTGTCCACGGAGCAGCGCGCACTGGCGCTCGACCGGATCGCCGCCGCGGGCCTGTCCGAGCGCGTCACCATCGATCTGCTCGACTACCGCAGGGTGACCGGCGAGTTCGACGCGGTGGTCTCGGTGGAGATGATCGAGGCCGTCGGTTACGAATACCTGGACACCTTCTTCGAGACCATCGACCGGGTGCTCGCGCCGGGTGGCCGCGCGGTGATCCAGGCGATCACCATGCCGCACCACCGCATGCGCGCCACCCGCGACACCTACACCTGGGTGCATAAGTACATCTTCCCCGGCGGCTTCCTGCCGTCCACTCGGTTGCTCGCCGACGTGGCCGCCCGGCGCACCGAACTCGTTGTCCGCGAACAACTGTCGATGGGCGAGCACTACGCGCACACCCTGCGCCTGTGGCAGCAGCGGTTCAACGCGCGCGCCGATCGCGTCGCGGAACTGGGTTTCGATCCGATCTTCCGCCGGATGTGGCGGTTGTACCTGGCGCACGCCGAGGCCGGGTTCCGCTGCGGCTATCTCGATGTGCACCAGATTCTGCTCACCCGCGACGCGTGAGCGAGTAATTCAGCGGGTGCGACCGAGCAGATGTTTCAGCGCGGACGCGAGATCCGGTGTGCGGAAACGATGCCCGGCCTTGTCGAGCACAGCGGGCACCACCCGCTGACTCGCGGCGGCCAGTTCCCGCGCGCCTTGCCCGCCGAGCAGCAGGGCCGGACCGAACTCGGGCACCGGAAGCAGGGCGGGCCTGCGCAGCACGCCGGCCAGAACATTGGTGTACTCACTGTTGCGAACAGGTTGCGGGGCAACGGCATTCACCGGCCCGGACACGGAGTTGTCCCATAGCGCCCGATAATAGATATCCACCAGATCGTCGATGCCGATCCAGGACAGCCACTGTTCGCCGTCACCGATCCGGCCGCCGAGCCCGGTTGCGAACAGCGGCCGCAGCAGGCGCAGGGTGCCGCCGCGCGGCGACTGCACGATGCCGGTGCGCACCTTGACCACCCGGGCCCCGCCGTCGGCGGCGGCGCTGGTGGCCGCCTCCCACGCGTCGACCACGTCGGCGAGGAAGCCGTCACCGCGCGAGGCGTCTTCGGGTAGTCGGTCGTCGCCGCGGTCGTAGCCGTAGTAGCCGATGGCGGACGCGCTGACGAAGGTCGGGACACCCGCGCGGGCGGCGAGGGCGGCAAGCTGCTCGGTCGGGCCGATCCGGCTGTCCACGATGGCCTGTTTGTGTTCGTCGGTGAACCGGCCCGCGATCGAGGCACCCGCCAGGTGCACCACCGCGTCGACCCCGTCGAGCAGGTCGGGCGCGGGATCGTCCGGGTTCCATTGCCTTTCACCGGCTTGCGGCGCATGGCGGACCAGGCGGAGCACGGTGTGGCCGCCGGTCGACAGAAAGGCGGTCAAGGCCGAGCCGACCAGCCCCGACGCACCGGTCACCGCGATCGTCTTGGCGGTGAAGCCGGCGCGGGCCGCGTCGGCGTGCGCCGCCAGGTCGTCGGCCAGCTGCCGGTATCGGTAGTCGAACATCGGGCGCAGGGTGAACGCGGGCACCGGCGACTCGACCCGATCCACCACCCTGGTGTGCGTGTCGTCGACGATCTCGAAATCGTGGGTGTGCCGCCAGCGCAGCAGCAGGCCCGCGGGCAGCGAGCCGAGACCGTCCACGGCGATCCGGTCTACGAACCGCTGCGGCGGGTCATAACCAGCCGGGTCGTGTTTCGCCACCCACCGCAGCCCACCGGGCAGGCCGAGCACGGCCCGGCCGTCGGCCAGCGAATCGGCCTCCGCGAGCACCGACACCGGCTGCCACGGCGGCGCTAGCCGCGCGAACGCGCCTGGTCGGGCGTGCCACTCGAAGACCTCGGACCGGGGTGCCGCGACGACGCTCGAACACTCGATGCCCATCACTCGACTCTAGCGAGGTAGCGACGCTTTGCAACGTTCATGCATCGTTATTCCGAAAATCGCCCCGGATCGGCCGCCCTCTCCCGCGCGATACCGTGCAATTGAAACTTGTTCTACCATATGACGAGTCATCGTCGACATCGGAGGATTTGTCATGCCGCTGGAACCCTCGGCCGCGGAGCTCTTGACCGCCGTCCAGGCGTCGCCGACCGCGGTCGCCGCGCACGACAAGTCCGCGTGGGTCGACTTATTCGCCGTCGACGCCGAGGTGAACGACCCGGTCGGCGCCCGCCCGCATGTCGGGCGCGCCGCCATCGAGCGCTTCTACGACACCTTCATCGCCCCGAACGACATCGCCTTCCGGGTGGAGCGCGACATCGTGCACCCGCCGACGGTGGTGCGCGACCTGACCATCGAGACCACCATGTCGACCGGCGCCAGGGTCTCGGTCCCGATGCACCTGCGCTACCAGCTCACCGAGGACACCGACGGCTGGAAGATCACCCAGCTGGCCGCGCACTGGGAACTGGCGCCGATGATCGTGCAGCTGTTGCGCACCGGGCCGAGCGGGTTCGGCGCCGCGCTACAGCTCGGACCGCAACTGATTCGCCACCAGGGTGTCAGCGGCGCGTTGGGCATGCTGCGTGCGCTCGGCGGGGTGGGGCGGACAGGTAAGCGCGTGTCCTCCCGGCTGTTCGCCGCGGCGGGCAGCACGGACATCGTTCGCGTCCGCGGGCTGCTCGGACACTATGCCGTTGTCGAGTTCCCTGCGGGCACACCGGTTTCGGCGGAGGAGTTCACCAATCGGGCGCGAAACATGCGGTGGGGCAAGCTGATCGCCGCGGGTCGCACGGTGAGCGCGAGCGTTCGGTTCGGTGATACTCGCGGGGTGGCGTTCGTTGAATTCGCCGCAGGCGCGCCGAGCATCGCGAGCCTGCGCTTCTTCCTCGATCGCGCGTGAGATCGACTGTGGGATAGCGAAATCCGGGCGATGTGTCGCATCGCCCGGTACACGCTCAGGTGAGCTGGACCGACTGCGCTTGCCGCACCGGCTCCGGCACGCCGCCCTCGGTCCAGCCGGGCGGACCGAAGATATAACCGAGGCGGCCACGCCACGTGTGTGCGCCGCGCACGTCACGAACGAGCCCGGCCAGCTCGTGATAATTGACCTTCACCGGATTGTGCGTATCGATGTTCTTGGTGAGCCCGTACCGGATCGGCTCGGACTCGGCGGCGAAGCTGCCGAACATCCGGTCCCAGATGATGAAGATGCCGCCGTAGTTCCGATCGAGGTAGGGCTGGTTCGACCCGTGGTGGACGCGATGGTGGGCGGGAGTATTGAACAGGAACTCGATCGGACGCGGCAGCGTGCCGACGCGCTGGGTGTGGATCGGGAACTGATACAGCAGCCCGATGCTTTGCAGCACGAAGATCATCCACACCGGCAGGCCGAGCAAAGCCGCCGGCACCCAAGCCATTCCGCGCAGCACATTGGTCACCGGATGTACCCAGGGCAACCGGATCGCGGTGGACAGATTGAAGTGCTCGCTGGAGTGGTGCACGCTGTGCGAAGTCCACAGCAGCCGGACCCGATGGTCGGCCCGATGCGCCCAGTAGTAGCAGAAATCGGTCACCACCAGGCCGAGCACCCAGACCCACCACGCCTTCGCGGACAGGTGCAGCGGGGTGATCGCGGCGGCCCCGACCACCGCGGAGAACGGAATCAGGTACTGCGTCAGCGGTTTGGTGAGCCGGCCGATCGTGAACGTCGCCACGTTGGTTGCGGTGTCGCGGCCGGACCCGGCGTTGCTGGGGCGGTCGGGATCGCGGCGGTAGGCGAACCACTCCACGAGCATGAACAACGCGAAAGCGGGGACGGCATAGCTCAACAGCTCCACTCTGCCCACGAGATCTCCTTGACTCCTCCGGCGGTGATCCCGACGCTACGGGCGATGGCCTGCGCAAACATCGCGCCGCCGAGGGATTCGGCGTCCCTCGCGCGGGGGACGCGGCCACACCCGCCGACGGGCAGAGTTGTCACAGGCAGCGCGCGACCCCGGCGCACCGAGCTGGCTAGGATCGAGAGCTCCGACGACGCGAAGGCGGTGGCGAACCAGTGGACGTGAGCCGGTCGCTCGCTCGCCAGTCGTTGCTGGTCGCGGTGGTGGCGGCGCTGATCGACGCGATGGTGCTCGGTCTGAGCGGGGTGTTCAGTGTCGCGCCGTGGCAGACCGTCGCCGCGGTGGCGGGCTTCGTCGCCGTCGATCTGGCCCTGGCCGCACCGCCTCGCACGGCCGGTGTGGTCGCGGTGGCCCATGTCGTTGTCCGGCTGATGGGCGCGTGGCTGCTGCACTGGCACGGTTTCGGCGCGCGCTTCGCCGATGTCGGCTTTCTGGTGGCCGGTTATCGGGCGGGTGCGTGGCTGGCCGGACCGACATCGGTGCTGACCATGCTGGTGATGTGTGGCGGTGTCGCGGCGGGGCATCTGCTGACCGCGAGTTACGCCACCCGCGACTGGCGAATACTGGTCACCTCGACGGTCGCCGCGGGCTGCGTGCCGTGGCTGGTCGGGCGCTACACCGCGGCGCGCGGCGCCTATATCGCGGACCTGGAGCAGCGCGAGCGCCTGCGGCGCCGGGATCATCAGGTGGCGCTGGAGCGGGCGGTGACCGAAGAACGCGCCGCCATCGCGCGGGACCTGCACGATGTGATCTCCCACCATGTCAGCGCCATCGGCATCCACGCGGGCGCGGCGCGAATGGCCTTGTCGGACAGCACAAATGGTGCGGCTACCCGCTCCCTCACGGCGGTCGAGTCGAGCAGTAGGGCCGCGATGGTGGACCTGCGGCGGCAACTCGATCTGCTGCACGGCCGCGACGACGAGGGGCAACGCCAACCCGGCCTGGTCGATATCGACGGCTTGGTCGAGCATGTGCGGGCCGCCGGGCTGGCCGTCGAGGTCGCCGTGCGCGGTGCGGTGGTCGACCTGCCGGAGTCGTTGGATGTCACGGTGTATCGGATCGTGCAGGAGATGCTGACCAACGCGCTGCGCCACGGTGACGGCGAACATGCGCGGCTGACGGTGGAGTACCTCCCCCATCGGGTGGTCATCCGCGCTACCAATCCGATGCCACCGGCACCGACCGCCACCGATACCGCGGCACCGCGCGGCCTCTGCGGGATTCGCCGCCGCACCGAGCTTTTCGACGGCACACTCGACTACGGTCTCGATCCCGCCGGAACCTGTTGGCACACCACGGTTTCCGTACCGATCGGTAGCGTATGACCGCGCCGCTCCGGATTCTGATCGCCGACGACCACAGCATGTTCCGCTCCGGGTTGCGCGCGGTCCTGGACAGCCAGGCCGACCTCGACTGCGTCGCAGAGGTCAGCGACGGCCGCACCGCCATCGCCGAAACCGCCCGGCTGCGACCGGATGTCGCGATTCTCGACGTGCGCATGCCCAAACTGGACGGGCTCGCCGCCACCGAGGCCATCGTCGCCGCAGGTGGCACCCACGTGCTGGTGCTCACCACCTACGACAGCGACGCCAACCTCTACCGAGCGCTGCGCGCGGGGGCGAGCGGATTCCTGCTGAAGAGCCTGCCGCCGGAAGAACTCGTCGCCGCGATCCGGATCGCCGCCCGCGGCGACGCGCTGATCGATCCTTCGATGACCCGCCGCCTGGCCGCCCGCTTCGCCGCCACCCTCGCCCCGCCGACCGACCCACCCGAGATCGGGCAGCTCACCGCCCGCGAACTCGAAGTGCTACTGCTGCTCGCCGACGCCCGCAGCAATGCCGAGATCGCCGGCCTGCTCGGCGTCGGCGAGGAAACCGTGAAGACGCACGTCTCCCGCGTACTGGCCAAACTCGGTGTGCGCGACCGCATCCACGCGGTCGTCTACGCCCACCAGCACGGCCTTGTCCCCCGCACCCCACCCGGCCCTCGATGACCGATGCGGCAGTGCGCATCATGGATGGCATGAATGATCACGCCATTGCCGAAGAGCTTGCCGAGGTCGTCCGGCGTCGCGGTCTGACGGTGGCGGTCGCGGAGTCGTTGACCGCCGGTCAGATCGCGACCTCCTTGGGCGCCGCACCCGACTCCGCCGAGTGGTTCCGCGGCGGCATCGTCGCCTACGCGGCAGAGGTCAAGCACAAAGTACTCGGCGTGCCCCGGGTGCCGGTGGTGTCGGAGACGGCGGCCAAGGCGATGGCCGAAGGGGTCAACTCCCTCCTGGGCGCGACGCTGTCGGTCGCTGTCACCGGCGTCGGTGGACCGGGCCCGCAGGATGGCGAACCCGCCGGGTCGGTGTGGTTCTCCGTCGCCGATGACAGCGTGACGGCCTCGCATCGCCAGTTCGACGGCGATCCGGAGCAGGTGCTGGAGCAGACCGTGCAGCGCGCCCTCGAACTGCTACTGGAGGCGGCGCGGCGGCACTGATCAGGTACCCGTCGGCGGCTCACCCACTGTCGTCGACGGGTCGACCAGGCCGAACGCCTCGCCCTGTGGGCCCTGGACCACGCCCATCCGGCCGAACGGGCTGTCGAACACGTCCATCAGGACCGTCGCGCCCAGCTCGGTGGCCTTGGCGACGGCCGCGTCGGTGTTGTCGACCTGGAACCAGACCAGCCAGAACGACGGCGAGTCCCCGGGCGTCTTTGTAGCGTCGTTGATGCCGCCGACCGGGTCGCCGTCCTGGGTCAGGCCGAAGGTGGAGTAGACGAAGTTCTGGCCGTCCCCGATTTCGGTGTAGTGCCAGCCGAATACGGCCGCGTAGAACTCCTGCGCCTGCTTGTACCGATCGGTGTGCAGCTCGTTCCAGCAGTAGGCGCCGTGCTCGTTGTGGATCCCGGCCCCGTTGTGCGCCTTGGCTTCCCACACACCGAACACCGCACCGGCGGGATCGGTCGCGACGAACATCCGGCCGACATCGAGCACGTCGAAGGGTGCCATCAGCACCGAACCGCCTGCCGCCGTGACTTTCTCGGCAATCGCGTCGGCGCTGTCCGCGGCGAAGTAGGTGGTCCACACCGACGGCATCGCCATGCCGTCGGGTTTGGGCCCGATGCCCGCGGCGGGCCTGCCGTGCCGTAGTGCCATCAGATAGCCGCCTGCGTCCGGCGGGCCGTCCATGATTTCCCAGCCGAACAGTTCCCCGTAGAACTCGCGGGCCCGCGCGGTGTCGTCGACCTGACTGTCGACCCAGCTCGGTGTCCCCTGCGGCCATTTTCCGTCGTGCGTGGGCATATCCGTGGCCTCCTGACCTCGGTGCGCTGAAGTGCGGCCGGTCGCGGCCTGCACGGCGCCAAGTCAACCATCGCGGCACTCGCGAATCAGCCGATCGACAATTCCGGCACAGCACACCGAATCCATAATCGGAGAAGCTTCGCGAACCGGACACACCGTACTGATTTGTTGCCCTGACAAGGGATGATCAGGAGTATGGCGGGATGATCACAACATCCGACGTCGGGCGCGAACGTCTGCGGCTGGACGAACTTCCGGTTCGTCCCATTCATCGCAAATTGGTCCTGCTCGTCGGTGCCGGATTGTTTTTCGATCTGTATGAATTGTTTCTCGCCGGGACCATTACCGGGGTGCTGAAACAAGAGATGCACCTGTCGACGTTTCAACTCAGCGGGATCGTAGGGTCGGCGTTCGCCGGACAGTTCCTCGGCGCGCTGGTGATCGGCCGGTTGTCGGATGTGTTCGGCCGGCGCCGCATGTTCATGATCAATATCGCGTTGTATTCCGGATTCACGCTGCTGGGCGCGTTCAGCCCGAACATCACCTTTCTGATGGCGACGCGGTTCCTGGCCGGACTCGGGATCGGCGCCGAGATGACCGTGTCGGACACCTATCTGTCGGAAGTTGTTCCGCCACAGGTGCGTGGGCGGATGATCGCCATGGCGTACACGATCGGTTTCTGTGCGGTGCCGACCGTCGGGTTCCTCGCCAAGTGGCTGGTTCCGTTGCAGCCCTTCGGCATCGAGGGCTGGCGCTGGTTGTTCGTGATCGGCGGGCTCGGCGCGGCCGTGGTGGTGTTCGCACGGCGTGACATGCCCGAATCGCCGCACTGGATTGCGCGGCAGCAGAACAAGACCGCTCTCACGCCGTTCAGCGCGATCGTCCGGCCGCCCTATCGGGCGAGGACCACACTGTTCTCCGCCGTGATGATCCTGCAGGTCTTCGGCTACTACGGGTTCGGCACCTTGGCGGTACTCGTGTTGGACCGCAAGGGATTCGAGGTGGTGACCTCACTGAGCTACCTGGCCGTCACCTATCTCGGCTATCCGCTCGGCTCCCTGCTGGCGATCCCGCTGATGGAGCGGATCGAACGCAAGCACCTGGTCATGGGAACCGCCACGCTGATGGCGATCTTCGGCCTCATCTTCGGCTTCGCCACCAGTGTGCCGCTGATCCTGTTGTCGGGCGGGCTGTTCACCGTGGCGAGCAACGTCTTCTCCGATGCCATCCACGCCTACCTACCCGAGTCGTTCCCCACCGCGGTGCGCGGAACCGCCTCCGGCGCAACCTATTCGCTGTCGAAGGTCAGCACCGCCCTGCTGCCGTTCCTGCTGCTTCCGCTGCTGGACCGACCGAACGGGCCGGGCCTGGTGTTCTCGGCGATAACCGTCGCGCTGCTCGCCATGGTTGCCCTGGTCGGCATCTGGGGCCCGCTCACCGGCAGGCGGGCGCTGGACGCGGAGTGAGCATCCGCCGCTAGGGACTTCGCGCGGTGCGGCCGCCGGAAAAACGGCTCGTCTATTTATCACGCCCGTGATACTTTCGCGGCATGGGGCACATCGACATCAACGGGATCGGGTATGCGCTTCCCGACGGTCGCGTTCTGCTGGACGAGATTTCGTTCCGGGTCGGCGAGGGCTCGAAGGTCGCCCTGATCGGCGCGAACGGTTCCGGGAAGACCTCGCTGCTGCGCATCGTCGCCGGAGATCTGACGCCCAGCACCGGCGCGGTGACGCGCAGCGGCAGCCTCGGCGTCATGCGGCAGTTCATCGCCCGCGAGGACGCCGACGTGCGCGACCTGCTGTTGTCGGTGGCGGCGCCGCGATTACGCCAGGCCGCGGCAACGGTAGCCGCGGCGGAGGCGAAGATGTTGGCGCGCAACGACATCGACACACAGATGGCGTACGCGTCCGCACTGGCCGAATGGGGCGACGCGGGGGGATACGACGCCGAGGTGCTGTGGGATGTGTGCACCATCGAGGCGCTCGGCGTGCCGTTCGACCGATGCCTGCGGCGTGCGGTGCGGACGCTGTCCGGTGGCGAGCAGAAGCGTCTCGTGCTGGAGGCTTTGCTGCGCGGCACGGACGAGGTACTGCTGCTGGACGAGCCGGACAACTTCCTCGATGTGCCCGGCAAGCGCTGGCTGGAGAGTCGGCTGATCGAGACGCCGAAGAGCGTGCTGTACGTCAGTCACGACCGCGAGCTGCTCGCCCGCACCGCGCAGCGGATCGTCACCGTCGAGCTCGGCGCGGCCGGGAACACCGCGTGGGTGCACCCGGCCGGGTTCGAGACGTATCAGGCCGCGCGCGCCGACCGGTTCGCGCGACTCGACGAGCTGCGACGGCGATGGGACGACGAACACGTCACGCTCAAAGAGCTGGTGCAGATGTATAAGCAGAAGGCGGCTTACAACTCGGACATGACGTCGCGGTACCGCGCGGCGCAGTCCCGACTCGCACGGTTCGAGGAGGCCGGGCCACCCGAGGCGCAGCCACGGCAGCAGCACGTGGCGATGCGGTTGCGCGGCGGGCGGACCGGTAAGCGCGCCGTGGTATGCGAGCGCCTGGAGCTCACCGGCTTGATGCAGCCGTTCGACCTGGAGGTCTGGTACGGCGATCGGGTTGCCGTGCTCGGCGCCAACGGCTCGGGCAAGTCGCACTTCCTACGGCTGCTCGCCGCCGGCGGCACCGACCCGGATCCCGAGCATCGACCGGTCGGCGACCTGACCGTCGAACCGGTGTCACACACCGGGCGGGCGCGGCTCGGGGCGCGGGTGCGCCCGGGGTGGTTCGCGCAGACCCACGGTCGCCCCGACCTGGCCGGCCGCACGCTGCTGTCGATCCTGCACCACGGTGACGAGCATCGGACCGGGTTGCCGCGCGAGGAGGCGTCCCGGGTGCTGGCCCGATACGAACTGGCAGGCGCGGCGGAGCAGACGTTCGACTCGCTCTCGGGCGGGCAACAGGCGCGGATGCAGATCCTGCTGCTCGAACTCGGCGGCGCGACACTGCTGCTGCTGGACGAACCGACCGACAACCTCGATCTCGTCTCCGCCGAGGCCTTACAGCAGGCGTTGAACAGCTTCGACGGAACGGTGCTCACGGTTACCCATGACCGATGGTTCGCCAGGGACTTCGATCGCTTCCTCGTCTTCGGCGCCGATGGTGGTGCCTACGAGTCGGCCGAGCCGGTGTGGGACGAAGGGCGCGTCACCCGGCACAGAGCCTGATCCGCCACCAACGGTGTTGCGCCCCAGCGTTTATCACAGCTGCGATACATTGGCCCGATGCCAGCTCGCATCGACGCCGAACAGCGCCGCCGCCACGTCGTCGAGGCGGCCTTCCGCCTAGTGGTCGCCGAAGGCCTCGACGCCCTTTCCCTGCGAAAGGTCGCCGTCGAATCGGGATTGAACATTGGCTCGGTGCGGCACTACTTCGATGACCACCAGGACCTCCTCGCCGCCGCGGCAGCCGAGGTCGGCGACCGCATGGGACAACGACTTTCCCGCCATCCCATCGCAGCCCTGCGCGGATTGACCGGCCGTCGCGCCGTCGACGCCCTCCAGTCGCTACTCGAAGAGCTGCTTCCGATAGATGAGGAACGCCGAACCGAGTCGATCGTGCTGCTGGAGTTCATCGTTGCCGCCCGGACGAAGCCGGTATTCCGCCCGGTCACCGAACAGATGGCCGCCGATCTGCGCCAGGTGGTCACCGATTCCCTGCGCGCCCTCGCCGTCCCCGCGCCGCGAGAACAGGCCGCACAACTCACCGCGATCATAGAAGGGCTGAGCTTGGATGCGGTGACGCCACACGGTTCGCTAACGGTCGAGCGCCTCCGCAAAACCCTTCGAGCGCATCTGCGTTCGCTGCTCGGCTAGCGAATCAGTCGTTCAGACGTGCGTGTCATCGCCCACCCTGGCCGAGCAGTTGTCAGGCTGGCTTCGGGCCACCGTAACACCGTTCAAGATAGTCTCGCCTTCGAGGGTTGAGTAAATGCCGCCACCGAATCGGTCACCGCCGCTCTTCAATTCACAAGGGAATACAATTGGTTGTTGGAGAGAGCGTTTCTGACCGCTAGAGGCTTAATGTTACCGGCAGTCAGCCGGAACCGGGCAGGTGCAACAAATGAGAACCCTAAAGATCAACCACGCTTCACCGGGGTTCTTTTAACCCCGGCGAAGCGGCGTGTTCCCAGGTTCCGTGTTGTCATCGGTTAATTCGGTTGCGGTTGACCGAGTACGACCACCCGTTGCCATCCGATGTGGCGACCCAGGTACATGAGGTCGAGGCCCTATCATCCCTGTAGCGGGCGTCTACGCATTCGTTACGAGTGCCGAAGGAGAATGATTCGGTCGGGAGGTGGTGTGCGAAGCCTGGATCCGTGGGGCGTTCCGGGTCCGCAGCGGCAACACCAGCGGAAAAAGCGGCAGCCGCGAACATCATAATCCCGACAGTGCTTGCTTTGCGCATGATTAATTCTTCCTTCTACGGTAGGTCGATAGGCTCAATCACCATCGACGTTGTCCTTCGAGCAGCGACAATCGGCGGCGCTGACGCGTCGCATCATCTATGCTGAATTCTTTGCGCTATACGGATTGGTCAGCAGCGAACAAATCTAAGAAAATGTTGCGCTACCTCCGTAAAGCCGGAGGCCGCAGCCACCTTCACTGAAATATATTGACGCTCCACGTGATAGCGAACCCTCGTCCGGCGAACTCACAAATTCCCCCCTTGGGCATGATTCGATCTTATCAATCAGTATCGTCATACAAAGAGGAAAGCGCTGCAATATGTCTGCCAAAACATGGCAGACATATGCCACGTTGTGGCAGTCAGCGGTGCACTAAGACGGTGAACGGGCCGACCTCGGTACGAGTGAACTCCGCGCCGTCGAAAAGGGCGCCCGGGAACGAGATCGTTGTGTAGGTGCGGGTGCCGCCGTTGTCGTGCAGTGGATCGCTGGCCAGCCTCAACAGGTAGTCGGATCCGGAGCGGCGCAGCACGAACACCGTGGGAGCAGGGCGTGGACTGCGATCGAGTTCGCCAACCAGCTCGCTGGGCGTGCTCAGTGCTGCCCAGTTACGGATCTGCTGCACACGGGAGTCATAGGAAGACAACGGATTCGAGTATCGGGCGCTTTGGGCGAGGAACCCTCGGTACGGATAGATCGCCAGCAGAGTTGTGTCCCCGGTCAAGACCACGCTGTCGCGGCGGGTCCGGCGCGTCATGTCGATGATAGCCGCATCGACGCGCTCGTATTCGGCCACCGATGAGACCGGGTATCCATCAGCGCGCACCCCGTCGCCATCAGTGTCGGTGTAAGCAGCGCCGATTGGCACGCCGAGTACATCCGGGACATGCTGGGAGAACCCCAGCACGCCGATCACTGCGACAGCGGCCGTGACGCGATGAAACTGTGCGGGCCGGCGCAGGATCGTTGAGATCGCGCGGATCATCGTGGCTGCCGTGAACACCCCAATAGCAGCGATGAAAACCCGACCTGTAGCGCCCCATTCGTCCGCATAGACCTCGGTCTCGCTCAATGCCTCAATCCCACGCAGCCGCAGGTATGTGCTCCAGGCCAGCGCGGCGAGAATAACCGCTGACGAAGTCATGAACAGCCATCGCCCTAGGACGCTCTGCCACTTTGGCCATCCTTCGATGGCAGCGACTCGATTGGTCGACACAGTCAATGCCAGCAGCGCGACGAACGTCACCGCACCGGTAGCGATCACGAAGGAGGCTTTGTTGAACGCCGCACACAGCCCCAGATAGGCCACCACACCTACGAGCCGCGCCCACACCTCAGCCGCGCTGGTGGCACGACGCGTGATCCCCGCGGTTGCGGATTGGCCTGCAGGACCTCGCAGCCCGGTCCACGCTGCGAACAGTGCAGGAACCAACAACAGCAGACAGATCGTGAACGCCGGATCCGGTGCGGCGTAGGCAACAGCCACCGCCGTGGTGACGCTTGCGAGCACGATCGCGATGTCGGTGCGTAGCATCCGTGACCACCAGACCAGTGCGAGAACCGCCGCAGCTGCGATCGAAGCAATCGCATACGGTTTCAACGCCTCCCACCCTGGTACCCCAGCAACCACCGCTACACGGCCACCCAGCCAGTACCAGCCGGCAGACTGATCCGGAGGCAGGCCGACATAGGTGCCGTCTTGCCACGCCGGACTATCGGCGAAACGCGTCAGCAACTCGCTACGCCACTGCTGATCAGGCGACAAACCCGACAGGTACAGGCGCGACGCGGCCAATGGCATGCCGATGGTGACCGCCACAAAACCTGATAACCCGATCCACCCCAGCACTCGCGTCAACTTCATCCGCAACCTCGCAGCCGGTACCGAGAGTTGCCTGCGCGCCATCACCACCGCGGCACACAATACAGCGATTGCCGAGACCTGACCGACTGTAGTCAACGCCCGCAGCACGTGAGAGGTGGTGAACGCGGGCCACCTAACACTCGACTCCACCACTACGACGACGGCCGCAACCGCCACCGCAACACCAACGGCAACAACACTTTCAACGATTGCCGAAGTGAGTTGTAGCCCCTCGGGACGATCGTCGCGCACTGATCTGCCTGGCACGTGCTGCGGATCCCCGGCAGCCTCCACGTCCTTGCGCCGTGAATCGTTCTGTCCGCACAAGACCGGAGAAACCTTCATGGTCGAAAGCTACGGGATCTTGCTGTCTGCCTAGCATCAGACCTCCTGGCAACACCCGACTCTCAAACCGGCACCCCAGGTGACGCGCGAACTGACCAGCCTCGTCGGCCCTGGAGTCTCCTGCACTCGATGACTAACTGTGACGATGCGCGGCGTGTCGCGGTGCGCCGAGGTAGGCGACCGCATAGGACAACGACTTTCCTGCCATCGCAGCGCGGCATTGCGCGGATTGACCGGCCGCCGAGCCGTCGACGCCCTCCAGTCACTGCTCGAAGAACTGCTGCCGATCGACGAGGAACGCCGAGTCGAAACGATCGTGCTGCTGGAGTTCATCGTCGCTGCCCGGACGAAGCCGGTGTTCCGCCCGGTCACCGAACAGATGGCCGGCGACATGCGCCAAGTGGTCACCGATGCCCTGCGCGGCCTCGCCGTCCTTGAGCCACGAGAACAGACCGCACTACTCACCGCGATCATAGAAGGGCTGAGCTTGGATGCGGTGACACCGAACGGTTCGCTCGGCGTCGAGCGCCTCCGTAGAACCCTTCGGGCGCACATACGTTCGCTGCTGGTCTAGCGATTCGGTCGCTCGAACACCAAGGTGACCGTGCCTTCGGCACCGTAGATGCCGCCGCCGTATGCGGTGGTTCCGTCTTCCACCACGATTTTGTTGCCGCTGACCGTGCTGCCGGTCAAGACAAGCGTTGCGGCGGAGTTGTAGATCCCACCCCCATACGACGCGGTGTAGGCATTGAGGTCGTCGTCCTCGCTGACGCGTTGGGCCACAGCAATATTGTCGGTGACCTTGCTGTTGTCGAGAGTGGCCGTGCCACCATCGCTGTTGTAGTAGCCGCCACCGGAGCTCTTGTACTTCTGTTGCGCTTCAGCACGATTGTTGGTGACGGCGGTGTTGGTCAGCTTCAGCGTGCCGCCCTGGTTGAAAATGCCGCCGCCATCGCGGGCCTTGTTGCCGGTAACGAGGCTATCGGTCAACGTGACCGACCCTTCGAGTTGGTGAAAGCGCCGCCACTGGTGCTCGACGAGTCGGCGCCGGTGAGGATGACATTGGTCAGCGAGAGCGTCCCGCCCTCCTTCACTTTGATGAAGCCATAGTGATCGTCGTTCTGATGCTTCAGGGTGAGTTTGCCGCCTTTGGCGGTCAGGGACAGGGTGCCGTTGACGGGGTGTTGCCGTTCGGTGACGGTCACGACGCACCCCGCCTCGGGCGTCTCGATCGTCTCTTCGACCGTGCCGTCGTCGTTCGCCTTATCCATCCAGGCGGTGAACATCTCTGCCGTGGGGCATGAGTCCGCTTGTGCGGCAGGGACAGTCGGCGTGAGAACGAATAAGCCCATACATGCGACACTCGCCAGAATCCTCGCGGTTACGGCCATGAATGCGGTCACATCTCCAGTTCTTCCTCGGGGAATGGGCGCGGGCAGCGCGCGATCGCTATTCGCTGCCCGGACCCAGGTGGATGGGTGCGCGGGAGCGTGGGCGGGCGGGTTGCGCGAGTCAAGTCACTGCGCCTGCAACAGGACGGCCATCACCGAATCGGCGCCGAACCACCAGGCAGCTACGCCCGGCACCCGGGCATAAGAAAAGAGGCTCCCGGAGTGATCCGGAAGCCTCTTCCATTTGTAGCGGGGACAGGATTTGAACCTGCGACCTCTGGGTTATGAGCCCAGCGAGCTACCGAGCTGCTCCACCCCGCGTCGGTAAACACAACATTACACACGGGTTCACGTCGATGCCAAATCGCCTGGTCGGCGGGCATATTTGCGATGACTGAGCGCCGTTCGCGGCGGGCGTACCCGCAGCCGGAAATCGAGCCGGAGACCACGGGCCACACACGGCGGGAGCCGGCGAGCCGTGCCCGAAGCACCCGGTTTCGCTATGCCGATGGGCCTATCACTGCCGACGGCAACCGCTTAAACGTGATCCGGGTCACTATATCGTAGTGATCTCGAACACATAACGTTGCTATAACAGACCGTCCAGAATGCGTGTCGATGCCATTTCCGACCTGCGCAAAGGATGATATTCGGGTTATTCGCTTCATGCAATGCGAGCGTTATCAAGACGTGATCTGCCGAGATTTCTTCGTTACCGTGCGTTCACGGCCCGGATCATCCGTGAAGGGCTCGAACTCGAACCGTTCGTATACCGGCGACCCTGTCCCGCGGTTCGAGGATCCCCGACAACCTGGGGGCAGGGGCCCGGCAGCTGGATCGCCGAGGCTGGTAGGCGCAGGGAGGGAAATGCACTTATGACTGAGAACCGGAAGTTCAACGCCCGCGCCCTCGGCTTTGCCGCTGTTACCGGCGCCCTTGTTGCCGTCCCGTTCGCATTCTCCACCGCGACCGCATCCGCCGCGCCCGCCCACGACTGGGACGGCGTCGCACAGTGCGAGAGCGGCGGCAACTGGGGCATCGCCACCGGCAACGGCTACTACGGCGGCCTGCAGTTCTCGCCGAGCACCTGGGCGGCCAACGGCGGCCAGGGCTCGGCCCACACCGCAAGCAAGGAAGAGCAGATCCGCGTCGCGGAGAACGTGCTCGCCACCCAGGGTGTCGGCGCGTGGCCGTCCTGCGGCAAGTACCTGCGCCCGGGCACCTCCGCGCCGGAGCCGGAGGCCGTCGTGGAGCCGGAACCGGCCCCCGAGCCCGCCGCCCCCGCCCTGCCGCTGCCGGGCAGCTCCAAGGCGCTGGTCGACCAGGCCAAGGCCGTGGGCAGCGACCTGGCCAAGCAGCACGGCCTGGAAGCCCAGTACCTGCAGATCCTGGAGCAGAACGGGTCGCTGATCGAGGCGATCGCCGGCCGCTAAGCGCCTGCAGCACAACGAAAGCGGCGCTGCTGTCCCTGGGGACGGCAGCGCCGCTTCGCGTTTCGGTTCGGACCTACCTCAGCGACCGGCGTCCTGGTACGCCTTCGCTGCGGCGTCCAGCTCGTCCAGCGCCTTGCCCAATTCCTGGAAGTTGCCTGAACGCATGGCATTTCGCAAGGCGTCGATCTTCCGGTTCAGCTCAGCGGCTGCGGCGTCCTTGGCGGGCGACGAGCCGGGTGGCGGGGTGACACTGCCCGGCGGCGGGGTGGGTGTGCCACCGGTGTTCGGCGGCGGCGTGGTGCCTTCCGCGGGTGGCGGCACGGTACCGGGGCGCGGCCTAGTACCGGAATCGCCACCGAACGGAGTGGCCAGCGCACCGCTGCCGGGCAGCACCTGGTTCAACGCCTCAGCCAAAGTCGAGGCGTAGCCCACCTTTACGCTGCCCGCGTCATCCCGGTAACTCACCAGGACGCGCAGCAGCTGCGGGAAGGTCGCGGTGTTCGCTCCGGTGTTGCGTTCGTTGTAGAACGGCTCCACGTAGAGGATGCCGCCGTCGGCGATCGGCAGGGTCAGCAGGTTGCCATATTTGATCTTGTTCGAGTTGGACAGCAGCGTCTTCTCCCGGGAGACCTCCGGCGCTGTCGTCATCCGGTTCTGGGTCTGCTGCGGGCCGAGGGTCTGCGTATCGGTCGGCAATCGCAGGATCGTGAACTTGCCGTAGTCGTCCGGATCCGACCGCACGGAGATATACGCCGACAGGAACTGCCGGTTGTAGCCGACCATCGCACTGGTCAGGTTGAAGACCGGCTTGTTTCCGCCCTTCGAGTCACCCAGCAGCACGTAGTAGGGCGGCTGGTTGGCCGGTGCCCCACCCTCGATCGTCGGATCGGCCGCCACCGACCAGAAGGCGTTGTTGGTGAAGAACTCTCGCGGATCGTCGACGTGGTACTTCGTCAACATCTCGCGCTGCACCTTGAACAGATCCTCCGGATACCGGAAGTGTGCGCGCAACTCCGGAGTGATCTCACTCTCCGGCTTGACCGCCCCGGGGAACACGCCGCGCCAGGCCTTCAGCACGGGATCCTTCGAGTCCACCTCGTACAGGTTCACCGTGCCGTCGTAGGCGTCGACGGTGGCCTTCACCGAGTTACGGATGTAGCTGACCTCCTTGCGCGGAATCAGCCTGCCGGTCTTCTTGTCGATGCTGTCCTCGATGCCGTCCAGCGAGGTCTTCTGCGCGTACGGGTAGTTGTCGAGGGTGGTGTAGGCGTCGACGATCCACTGGATCCGGCCGTCTACGACCGCCGGGTAGGCGTTGCCGTCGGTGGTCAGCCACGGCGCCACCTTCTGCACCCGGTCGCGCGGGTCACGATTGAAGATGATCTTGGAGTTGTCGCCGATGGCCGAGGAGAACAGGATGTTGCGCTCGGCGTACTTGGCGGCGAAGGCGAGCCGGTTGAACCAGTTGCCGATCGGCACGCCACCCTTACCGTCGTAGGTGAACTGCGCGGTGTCGGAATCGTATTCACGGGGCCGCTGGCCTTCCGTGGTGCCGACGATCGAGTAGTCCGGGGTGGCCTGCGAAATCACCTCGCCGAAATAGATACGCGGCTGGTCTACCTTGATCCGCTGCTTGTCCTTCGGCGTGAACAGGTCGCTGACCATGAAGATCGGGTAGCCGCTGTCGCTGCTGCCGCCTGCCGCGTTCGGATCGTCGGACTGCGGCTTGTTGACCCGGTTCGCCGGCGCGGCGACGAAACCGTTGCCGTGGGTGTAGACGGTGTGCTGGTTGATCCAGTCCTTCTGGTTACCGCTCAACGCGGCGGGCGAGAGCTCGCGCGCGGCGACGATGTAGTCCTGCACATCGCCGTCGAGGTTGTAGCGGTCGATGTCCAGCGACTCGGGGAAGCCGTAGAAGTTCTTCAGCTGGCGCAGCTGGGTGAAGGTGGGCGACAAGATGTTCGGATCGAGCAGCCGAGCATTGCCGATGGTCGCGGCATCGACCGGCACGTCCAGCGGGTTCTTCTTGCTCTCGCCCTTGTAATCCTGATAGTTGATCTTGTCGTCGGTGATCCCGAACGCCTGCCTGGTCGCGGCGATGTTGCGTTGGATGTACTCGCTTTCCTTGTCCGCGGCGTTCGGACGTACTGAGAACTGCTCGACCACCAGCGGCCACACCGCGCCGACCAGGATCGAGGACAGCACGAGCAGCGCGGCCGCCATCGCGGGCACCCGCAGATCGCGCAGCACGATGCCTGCGAAGAAGGCGAGCGCGCAGATCACCGCGATGGAGAGCAGGATCAGCTTGGCGGGCAGCACCGCGTTGATGTCGGTGAAGGAACCACCGGTGAAGGTGGGCTCCTTACGACTGCTCATCAACAGCTCATAGCGATCGAACCAGTACGCGATCGCCTTGAGCAGCACGAAAACCCCGGCCAGCACGGCCAATTGGATGCGCGCGGCGCGGGTCAGCGTGCCCTCGCGACCACTCAGCCGCAGACCGCCGAAGATGTAGTGCGTCACCAAGCTGGCGAAGAACGCGATGACCACCGCGACGAACAACCAGTTCAGCACCATCCGATACAGCGGCAGCTCGAAGGCGTAGAAGCTGACGTCGAGATGGAACTGCGGGTCCTCCTCGCCGAACTTGCTGCTGTTCAAAAACAGCTGCACGGTGACCCAATTCGACTGCGCCACCAAGCCGGACAGCAATCCGAGCAGTACCGGGATGCCGACACCGAACAACCGCAGCCTGCTCATCACGGTGGTGCGGTAGCGCGCGATCGGATCGTTCGGCCCGGCCACCGGCACGAACACCGGCCGCGAGCGATAGGCCATCAGCAACGCCAGCCAGACGATCACGCCGACGAAGATCGCCACGCCGACGAACAACAGGATCCGGGTCACCAAGACCGTGAGATACACCTCGCGGAAACCGACTTCGCCGAACCACAACCAATTGGTATAGGTGTCGGTCAGCCGTGGACCGAGTAGCAGCAACGCCGCTAAGGCAATGGCCGCCAGCAGCAGCACGCGGCTGCGTCGGGAAAGCGAAGGTAAGCCGGTGGGGGGCCGCATGCCCACGATGCCACTCTCCAAGGTCCGGCGGCACTCGCGCCGATACAGCAGGCCGAGACGCCGCAGTCCGATAGTGCGGGGTGGTCCTTACGGACCGTCGGGGCCCACTCTACGGAATCGGACACTGATCACATGCTCTGCCCGCGATTCGACGCTCGAAAATCCGCTCCCGGCGCAAATTCGAGCGCCGAACTCGGGTTTGTGAATAGCGTGTCCAGTCGATTTGATTGGATGTCCCCCGTGACTCCCGCAGATCTGCACGCCGAATTGGTACTCGCCCGCGCCGTCCGGGAGGTGGCCGATTTCGTCGACGCCGAAGGGTGGGGAAGACCGCCGCAGATGTTCGCGCTGGTACCCACCGCCGACCTGATCGCGGCGCAGCCGGAGCTGCTCGAGGAGGTCGACGAGGCCGCCGAGCTCACTCCTGTTGCGCAGGAGTCGTATCCGGACGAGGTGACCGGCGGCTCGGTGGCGCTGGACGAGTACCTCGCGACCACCAGCTGGCCGCCCGCCGTCCAGGGCTGCGTGCTGGTGCAGGAGATCGTGGTGCTGCCGCCCGACGCCGAGTCCTCCCTGGACGAGGCGCTGGTGCCGCTGCTCGCCGACCACGAGGCGGCCGACGCCGCCGCCAGGGCCGCGGCCGAGTCGCATCCGGAGCGGCGCGAGGCCCGTCTGTTCGCCGCGGTGCTGCGCGAGGGCGCGTCGCTGAGCCTGCTGCAGTTGCGACCCGAAGAGGACGCCGACGACTTCGGCGATCTGGACCTGCGCACCTACCCGAACCTGGCGCCCAACCTCATCGACGCGCTGCACGCCACCCTGGAGTGGGCAGGCGACTGACCGGCTCAGCCGCAGCTGACGGTCTCCTTGCCCGCGTTGATGTCGTTGAGCGATTGCACGGCGCCGGTGAGGTTTTCGACCTTGACCAGGCGCAGCCCCTCGGGGGTTCGCTGCTTGGCCTCGTTGCAGTTCGCGGCGGGCACCATGAAGGTCTCCGCGCCCGCGTCGCGCGCGGCCATCATCTTGTATTGGATGCCGCCGATCGGACCGACCTTGCCCTCCTGATCGATGGTGCCGGTGCCCGCGACGAACTTGCCGCCATCGAGCTCGCCGGGGGTGAGCTTGTCGATCAGCGCGAGGCTGAACATCAGGCCGGCCGACGGTCCGCCGATGTCGGCGAGGTTGAAGGTCACCTGCAAGGGCGGGCGCGCACCCTCGCCCGGTGTGACGCCGAGGTAGCCCTTGTCCTTGTCGTCGGGTCGCGCACCGAGGGTCACCTGCAAGGTCTGCTCGGCGTTCTCGCGGCGCACCTGCACGGTCAGCTGCGCGCCCGGCGGCTGCTCCGACACGGCCGTCACCACGTCCTTCGGCGCGGCGATCGGCGCGCCGTTGATGCTGATGATCTCGTCACCGGCTTTCAGCACATCCTTGGCCGGGCCGTCCTCGGCCACCTTGCGCAGCAGCACCACGGTCGGCATGTTCAGGTAGTGCAGCGCCGCGACCTCGGCATTGCCCTCGGAATCCTTGAAGTCCTGCTGGTTGGACTTGTCGATCTCGTCCCGCGACACACCGGGCGGGTAGACCTCGGCGCGCGGCACCAGCCCGTACCTGCCGCGCGCCCAGAACCCGAACGCCTTGAAGATGCTCAACCCGTCGTGCACCGACACGGTGGTCATATTGAGGTGACCCGTCGTCGGGTCCACCTCGGTGCCGCGGACGTCGACCACCTCTTTGCCCTCGACCTTGCCGAGGGTGTTGAAGGTGGGGCCGGGGCCGAGTGCGACGAACGGCACAGTGAGCACGCTGCCGAGGGCGCCGAGCACGAGCACCGGGATCAGGGCGGCCACCAGGGTGAGGATCCGACGATTCACCTGGACCACAGTAGTGATGGCCGCCGTCGAAGGACGCCGGAGGCGGACATTCGGTGCTCGCGCGCGTCCCCGGTTTCGCGCCGCGCGAACATCAAGTGCCTGCACTACACGCGTAATGTTGGCCGTATGAGTGACGTCCCCTTCGGATTTTCGGACCGCGACGACGACGACCGCAAGCGCGGTGACGAGCCGGGCGGTCCCGAGTCGAACAATCCGTTCGGAGTGGGTGGACCCGGTGGCGGTTTCGATCCGTCACAGCTCGGCCAGATGCTGACCTCGCTCGGCCAGATGCTCAGCGGCATGGGTCAGCCCGGTTCGGCGCAGGCCGGTCCGGTGAACTACGACGTCGCCAAGCGACTCGCCCGGCAACAGCTCGGGTCGAGCGTGACCCCGGTGTCGGCGAGCACCGCGAGTGCCATCGCCGATGCCGCGCACCTCGCCGAGCTCTGGCTCGACGGCGCGACCACCCTGCCCGCGGGCGCGACCAAGACCGTCGCGTGGACCGCCAACGACTGGATCGAGGAGACGCTGTCCACCTGGCAGCGGCTGTGCGACCCGGTGGCGCAGCAGATCTCGGGCATGTGGACCGCGTCCCTGCCGGAGGAAGCCAAGGAGTTCGCGGCGCCGATGGTGGGCATGCTCGGTCAGATGGGCGGCCTCGCCTTCGGTTCACAGCTCGGTCAGGCGCTCGGCCAGCTCGCCAAGGAGGTGCTGACCTCCACCGACATCGGCCTGCCGCTCGGCCCGACCGGTACCGCCGCGCTGCTGCCCGCCGCGATCTCGGACTTCAGCGCGGGCCTGGAACAGCCGGAGAGCGAGATCATGGTGTTCCTCGCCGCGCGGGAAGCGGCGCACCAGCGGCTGTTCGGTCACGTGCCGTGGCTGCGCCAGCAGGTGCTCGCCGCGGTCGAGGACTACGCGCGCGGCATCCGAATGGACTTCTCCGCGCTGGAGGAAGCCGCCCAGGGCATCGACCCGATGGCGCTGACCGATCCAGGCAAGCTCGAGGAAATCCTGTCGCAGGGCGCGTTCGAGCCGCAGACGACACCGGAGCAGAAGCAGGCGCTGGAACGGCTGGAGACGCTGCTCGCGTTGATCGAGGGCTGGGTGGAGGTCGTGGTCACCGACGCGGTCGGCGATCGGCTGCCCGGCGCCGGTGCGCTGGCCGAGACCCTGCGGCGGCGCCGCGCCACCGGTGGTCCCGCCGAGCAGACCTTCGCCACCCTGGTCGGGCTGGAACTGCGGCCGCGCAAGCTGCGCGAGGCCGCCGCGCTGTGGCGCAGGCTCACCACCGACGCGAGTGTGGAGCAGCGCGACGGCGTCTGGGCCCATCCGGACCTGCTGCCCGACTCCAACGACCTGGACTCCCCCGCCGGCTTCATCGATGCGGTGATCGGCGGCGGCACCACCGCGTTCGACGATCCGCTGGCGCAGCTGGCGGAGACCGAGGCGCGCGAAAAGGCCGAGCGGGACAAGACCGACGCGGCCGATCCGGGTGCGGACGACGACCAGCCCGGTCCGGACCTGGGCAAGGACAGCGGCCCGTCCGCCTGAGTGTCCTGTTGATAGCCACGAATCCCTGTGCATAACTACGGGATTCGTGGCTGGTCGGCGCGTACGGGGTCCGCATACTGCCGGACATGACCTCACTGTGTCGTGGCCCGCTGCTGCCCCCGCAGATCGCCGTGCTGGTGCGTCCGTCCGGCGTCGTACAACTCGGCTGGCATCCCGAGACCGCCCTGCTGCTCGACCCCGCCGGGCTCGACGCCGACACCGTGCTCGCCTTCCTGCGCCTGCTGGACGGGACGCAGACGCGGCCCCAAATCGTCTGGCGCGCCGGGGAATGCGGCATCGAACCGGACCACGCGATGGCGCTGCTGGACGTGCTGGACGAGGCCGGACTGCTCGAGCATCCCGAGGACCGCGGCGGGCGGATCAGGTCGGTGCGGGTGCACGGGCTCGGTCCGATGTCCGACGCGATCACCACGGGCCTGCGCAAACTCGGGGTGCGGCCGAGCCGTTCGCGCGACTACCGGCCGCACGCGGCCCCGGTGTCCGGTTGGCAGACCGACCTGGTGGTGCTGGCCGATGTGCTGGTCGCCGACCCGCGGCTCACCGACGATCTCGTGCAACACCGGATCGCCCATTTGCCCGTGCGGATCCGCGACGGCCGCGGCGTGATCGGCCCGCTGGTGCTGCCCGGCGCGACCAGTTGCCTGCGCTGTGCCGATCTGCTGCGCGCCGACTACGACGCGGACTGGCCGCACCTGGCCGCGCAGTTGCTGGGCCGGGTCGGCCACGCCTCGCCGGCCAAGATCGCGGCCACCGCGGCCCTCGCGGTGAGTGAGGTGGAGGCCGTCCTGGCCCTGTCCACCCGCCGGGCACCGGCCACCTTGGACGCGACGCTCGAGGTCGACCTGGACGCGTACCTGCTGGATCGGCGGCAGTGGCCGCGGCACGAGGACTGTGGCTGCCGCCGAATTCCGGCCGGGCTCACCGCGTGTCGAGATCGCCCGGATACCTCGACCGAGGCGGAGCACGAGTGATCGGGGTCACTGCCATCAGCGGTGTCTATTGCAAGATTGCCGTGGCTAAGAAGTGCTTCCTTCCGCCATGATGGGTACGTGTCTGAGATCGTGCGCCGTCGCTCGTCCCGTAACGCCAAGTTGGCCAAGATTCCGCTCGGCATCGCCGGGCGGGCCGCCGTGGGGTTCGGTAAGAAGCTGGCCGGTGGCGACAAGTCCGAGATCAACGCGCAGCTGAACCAGAAGGCCGCTGAGCAGCTGTTCACCGTGCTCGGTGAGCTCAAGGGCGGCGCGATGAAGTTCGGGCAGGCCCTCAGCGTGATGGAAGCCGCGGTGCCCGAGGAGTTCGGCGAGCACTACCGCGAGGCCCTCACCAAGCTGCAGGCCGCCGCGCCGCCGATGCCCGCCGAGACCGTGCACCGGGTGCTCGACCAGCAGCTGGGCACCCAGTGGCGGCAGCGGTTCCAGGAGTTCGACGACAGCCCCGCCGCGTCGGCCAGCATCGGCCAGGTGCACAAGGCGGTCTGGTCGGACGGGCGCACCGTCGCGGTGAAGGTGCAGTACCCCGGCGCCGACGAGGCGTTGCGCGCGGACCTCAAGACGCTGAACCGGATGACCGGACTGCTCGCCTCGGTCATCCCCGGCGCCGATGTGAAGCCGATCCTGGCCGAGATCACCGAGCGCACCGAGGAAGAGCTCGACTACCGCAACGAGGCGGCCAATCAGCGCGCCTTCGCCAAGGGTTTCGACGGGCATCAGGACATCGTGGTGCCCAAGGTGGTGGCCAGCGCGCCGAAGGTGATCGTCACCGAATGGCTGGACGGCACCGCCGTCTCCTCGATCATCCAGGCCGGTGCCGCGGACCCCGAGGGCACCCGCGAGCTGCGTAACCGGGTCGCGACCCTGATGGGCCGGTTCCACTTCTCCTCTCCCGAGACCGTCGGCCTGCTGCACGCCGACCCGCATCCCGGCAACTTCATGATGCTCGCCGACGGCAAGCTCGCGGTCATCGACTTCGGCGCCTGCGCACCGCTGCCGAACGGCTTTCCCCCCGTGCTCGGTCAGATGCTCGCGCTCTCGGTCGAGGAGCGCTTCGAGGAACTGACCGAGCTCATGTACGACAACGGCTGGGTCATTCCCGGCCGCACTGTCACCCATCAGGAGATCGCCGACTACCTGCGCCCGTTCACCGACCCGATCAAGTCCGACTCGTTCCACTTCACCCGCAAGTGGATGCAGCGGGTCGCGGGCAAGGCCTCCGACATCTCCAGCCAGGAGATGAAAACCGCACGCGCCCTGCAACTTCCGGCCGAATACGTGATGATCTTCCGGGTGCTCGGCGGCTCCGTCGGCATCCTCGCCCAGCTCGACGCCGAACTGCCGTTCATGGAACTGGTCCGCACCTGGATGCCGGGCTTCCGCGAGGAGCGCACGGTCAGCTGAACCGGTGACCCGGCCCGCGACGCGAATTGCGGGATGCGGGGTCGCCGGTCGATTAACCTCATCCTCGGCTCGGATCGTCTCCGTCGACGAAGGGTGATGACCATGTCGCGCACCGGTCGGATAGTCGGTGTCTCGATCGGCGCGGCCGCGGCGCTGGGGGTGTCGATGGCGCCGGTCGGTGCCGAACCCGCCGCCGAGGCGCAGTCGGTGGTCTCACTGTCGGTGGGGCCGGGAGTATCGACCGAGGTGGGTGGCAAACGCGTCGTCAGCCTCATCTGTGCACCGAAGATCGGCGGCACCCATCCGAAAGCCGAGCAGGCCTGTGCGAATTTGGCGGCGGCCGACGGCAATATCCGGGCGCTCGCCGACTTCACCGTGCCGCCGCTGTGCTCCCAGGACTTCGTTCCGGTGGTCGCCGCCATCGACGGTGTCTGGCGTGGCGAACCGATCTCCGACCATGGCTTCTTCTCGAACGAGTGCGTCTTGCACGCCACCACGGTCGCGGTGTTCGACTTCTAAGCCCTGGGAAGTATTCCGATCAGCGTGATGTAAACACGCGGATTCCGTACCGCACTCCTGCCACTGTGCGATGGGATCGAGAGAGGTTTTTCGGCAGGTGCGGTACGGAAGCGACGACCAGGCGCGGTGGCCTGGACTCGGCAATGTCGTGCACGACCGCAGGCGTGCGGCTCGGCTGACGCTGGCACAACTGGCGGCGAAGACCGAATTGTCGCAATCATTTCTGAGCCAATTGGAGAACGGGCGCACCAACACGAGCCTGCGCTCGCTGCAACGCATCGCCGACGCGCTCAGCACCACGGCGACGGAGCTACTGGCGGCGGCCGACAGCACGCCCGGCTCGGTGATCGTGCGCGCGGGCGAAGGCAGCCTCGACCAAACCGATTGGGACAACGACGGTTCGGTGCGCTCACTGGTGCACGGCGCCAGGGAACTGCGAGCGCTCGAGTTCACCGGCGGAACCCGGCGGGGCGAGCGCGAATTCACCCATGGCAACGACGAATTGATCTATGTGGTCTCCGGGACGATCACGGTCGTCGCCAGTGGCGAAGAGGTGATCCTGTCCACCGGAGACTCCTATTACTGCCCGTCGGGCGTGCGCCACCGCTGGTGGGCGCACGCCGACGACACCAGAACACTACTGCTCGCCGTTGCCGACGGGCTGACGGTCCGCCGGGCACCCCACGGGCCACGGCGAACCGGACTTCCAAAACCCCGGTAGCACAACGCAAACGAGCCGCCCACCGGGCAACGGTGAGCGGTTCGTCTGCTTTCTCGTTCGTTGGCTCGGCCCGTGTCAGGACCAACCGAATCGAGCACATCGACCGGAGGGAGGGAAGCTACTCCCGGATTCATGCCGGGACCGCGATCTTGCGCGGACGGCCGCGCGGGCGCTTGCGTTCGATGACGACTCCCTGTTCGAAGATTTCGCCACCCCAGACACCCCACGGCTCACGCCGATCCATGGCTGCGGTCAAGCAGCCCTTCCGGATGGGGCAACTGGCGCACAGCGCCTTGGCCTGCTCCAACTGGTTAGGGCTCTCGGCGAACCAGAGATCGGGATCTCCGGCACGGCAAGGCAGCACCTTGTTGACCTCCCTGGCCCGGGTGATGGGGGCCACGGTTCGGCATGTCACGTCAGTAGTGGCCTCTGGCCATTCCTGGGCGGTGAACACGTCGTTCTCCTTCAGCTCGTTGCAGCGGTTCGTTGTGTGGTCCGCGAAACCGGTGCCGGCTGGCTGAAGGGCCGAAAAAGATTGGCCACGGTTTCGCTTCGTGCGATCCGTGGCCAGGAGGTCTGGGAGGGAGATTCCCTACCTAGGTATTCGACATCTCTGCCGAGTCCTGATCACGATCGCTTGGTTTGCGGGGCGGAGGCGTGCTGCCTGCAGATCCGCCGGCTCATAACCGGCGTCTGCTGCGATGACGACAACGTTGTCTGCCGTCGTGGTGACGACAGACGGGTGCCAGCTACCCGCGTTGGGCTTGTCCTGCATGACGGCGCAGCCATGGGCATGCATGGGCGCGAGTTGCGCCTGCGTGCCGAACGCACCGATTTCGGACAGACCGATCCCCTGCAAGGCGAGGATCCCCCGGGAGGCCGACATGGGTGTATTCACCGCAACGTCGCTGCCGCTGAAGTAATTGCTGTTCACGTCTGCCTCCCTCCATAACTCGTTGTGTCTGATGACTGTGCGCGCCGGGATGACCTCCCGGTGCGTAGAACCCACCATAGGCAAGTTCGCCAAACGGTACAACCTATTTTCTACCTGCGGTTTTGGGGTCTTGCGCGCAGCCGTGAAGCGATGATCGCGAGCACGTCGGCGCCGTACTGTTCGAGCTTCTTCGCGCCGATCCCGGCGATCGCGGCCAGCGCGGCGTCGTCACCTGGGAGTTGTTCGGCGATGGCGGTCAGCGTGGTGTCGGTGAACACCACGAATTCGCGCACCTGCAACGCCTGCGCCTTCTCGGCGCGCCACTCCTGCAGTGCCACCAACAGCTCGGCGTCGAGGTCCGCCGGACAACGCCGACAGCGGCCGAGCATAGTCGCATAGGTGCCGATGAGTGGCTTCGCACACACTCGGCAGGTGGGGCGGATGCCTTTCGCGGTCTCCGAGACCGGCACCGCGATCCGGGAAGCCGGGGAATCATCGGGCACGAGGCCGTTGAGGAACCGAGATCGGCGCCGGGTGCGCCGCTTGCCCTCACCGCGGGCCAGCGCCCAGGACAGCTGCAGATGTACCCGCGCCCTGGTCACGCCGACGTAGAGCAGCCGCCGTTCCTCTTCCAGTTTCGCCTCGTCGCCGACCGAGCCGTCGTCGGCGAGCACGTGCGCGATCGGCAGGGTGCCGTCGGCGACCCCGACCAGGAAGACCGCGTCCCACTCCAGCCCCTTGGCGGCGTGCAGCGAGGCGAGCGTGACGCCCTGCACGGTCGGTGGGTGCCGCGCCTCGGTCCGGGCGGCCAGCTCACGCAGCAGGCCGGGCAGGTCGAGCTTCTCGTCGTGCTCGACCAGTTCCTCGGTCAGGGTGACCAGCGCGACGAGCGAGGCCCATTTCTCCCTGGCCTGGACACCGGCCGGTTCGGCCGTGGTCAGGCCGAGCGGGGCCAGCACCGCGCGCACCAGGGTGACCAGCGCGGCGCCGCTGCGCGCCTCGCCGGGCAGGTCGTCACGCGAGGCGGCCTGGCGCAACGCCGAAACAGCCTGCCTGACTTCGGCACGCGAGAAGAAGCCTTCACCGCCGCGCACCTGATAGGGGATGCCGCGTTCGGTGAGCGCCTGCTCATAGCTCTCGGACTGCGCGTTGATCCGGTAGAGCACGGCGATCTCGGCGGCGGGCGTGCCCGCATCGATCAGCCGCTTGATCGACTTGGCCACCGCGGCGGCCTCGGCGGGGCCGTCCTCGAACTCGGCGAAGACCGGCTCGGGTCCGTCCGGGCGCTGGCCGATCAGTTGCAGCCGGGTGCCCGCGATGCGGCCCCGTGCCACACCGATCACCCGGTTCGCCAGCGACACCACCTGCGGGGTCGAGCGGTAGTCGCGTTCCAGGCGGACCACGGTGGCGTCGGGGAAGCGGCGGGAAAAGTCGAGCAGGTAGCCGGGGGTCGCGCCCGTGAACGAGTAGATCGTCTGGTTGGCGTCGCCGACCACGGTCAGGTCGTCGCGGTCGCCGAGCCAGGCGTCGAGCACGCGCTGCTGCAGCGGGGTGACGTCCTGGTATTCGTCGACGACGAAACTGCGATAGCGGCCGCGGAATTCGTCGGCCACCGCCGGATAGTCCTCCAGCGCCGCCGCGGTGTGCAGCAGCAGATCGTCGAAGTCGAGCAGCAGTCCGTCCGGCGTGGCCTTGAGCTTCTCGTAGCCCGCGTAGACCTCGGCGACCCGTAGCGCGTCGTACGGCGTCTCGCGACGGTTCTTGGCCACCGCCGCCGGATAGTCCTCGGGGGCGATGAGCGAGGCCTTCGCCCACTCGATTTCGCTCAGCAGGTCACGCACGCTGTCGGTGGCCGAGGAGAGCCCGGCCCGGTTCGCCGCCTGCGCGACGATCGGGAACTTGCCGTCGATCAGCCGCCACGGCACGTCGCCGACGATCTGCGGCCAGAAGTATTTGAGCTGGCGCAGCGCGGCCGCGTGGAAGGTGCGCGCCTGCACCTGGTTCGCGTCACCACCCAGGCCGAGGGCGCGCAACCGGCTGCGCAGCTCCCCCGCCGCCCGTGCGGTGAAGGTCACCGCCAGCACCTGATCGGCCTTCACGTGTCCCGCGGAGACCAGGTGCGCGATGCGATGGGTGATGGTCCTGGTCTTGCCGGTGCCCGCCCCCGCGAGTACGCACACCGGACCCCGTGGCGCGCGCACGGCGGCGGCCTGTTCGGGGTCGAGCGAGTCCAGCTCGAGGCCGGTCGGTCGGTGTGTACTGGTTGACGACACGGCACCCATCATGACAGTGAGCGCCGACAACTCACGCGGCCCGCGCAATACTCTCGCCTCGTGGCACACGACACGCCGTCAACGGACGCACAACCGACCGACCGGCACGCGACCTGGATGGAACTGTTCTTCGACCTGGTCGCGGTCGCCGGGATCGGCCAGCTCACCCACCTGCTGCACCGTGGGCCCTCGCTCGGCGACTTCGGCCTGTATCTGCTGCTCTACCTGGCCTTCTGGACGGCCTGGGCATGCATGATGCTGTACGGCAACATCGCGCGCGACCAGACCAGGATCCGGCTGATGCTGGCGGCGATGCTCGGCCTCGGCGTGATGGCGAGCGCGGTCGCGGGGATTCCGGACCGGCACGCGACCACCTTCGCGGCGGTCTACGTGCTCGTGCGCATGGTCGCCGCGCAGGTCTGGGGCCGCGGCACGCTGGTGGTCGACTGGCCGATCGCGCAACTGTCCGTCGGTGTATTGCCGTGGATCGTCTCGCTGTGGGTGCCCGAGCCGTGGAAGTACGGCCTCTGGGCGCTGGGCCTCGCGCTGGATCTGTGGCTGATGTTCGCGATGACCGGCGAGCGGATGCTGGCAGGTGCGCAGGAGGCGATCGATCGCAGACTGGGCAACTCGCGCCGGTTCCGGAATGTCGAGCCGCCGAAAATCAAGGCACTGCATGCCGATTCGGCGCATCTCGGCGAACGCCTCGGGCTGTACGTGATCATCGTGCTCGGCGAGGGTGTCATCGCGGTGATCGCCGCCGTGGGCGGCGTGCGGTGGCACGCACCGGTGCTCGCCCTCGGCTTCGGCGCGTTCGTGGTCCTGGCGAGCCTGTGGGCGCTCACCCTGATGTACGGCTTCGTGCCACGCCTGATGACCGGTATCGACCCGGACGGCTCGCTACCGAGGCAACACGCGATGGCGATGCACTGCTGGATCACCGCCGCGATCGCCACCATCACCGCGGGTCTCGGGCTGGCCGTCGAGCATGCGGACGGGCACGTGTCCACCGGGATCGGGTGGTCGCTCGGTGGCGGCGCGGCCGCGTACTTCGTGATCACCGGACTCGGCGGCGCGCGCAGCGGGGCGGGGTGGCGCTGGATGCTGACCTGGCCGCTGCCGTGTGCGGTGCTCGCGGTGCTGCTCGGCGCGTTCGGTCCGCACCTCGGGGCGCTCGGACTGGTGTACGGCGTGGTGGCGCTGTTCCTGTGGGCGGTGCTGTGCCAGACGTATGCCGCAGGGCAGTGGGGCCTCGGATCCGATCGCCGCAGGCGGTGGCGGCGGCCGAACCACGGTCTCGCGATCGACGAGATGCTATAGCCGCCGGTCGCGCAGTCGCCGCAGATCGACGCCGAATTGCCCGGTCCGCGGCCCGAGCGGACCGAAGAACTCGCGGTCACAGGCTTGCACCGCGACCACCGCCCGATTCGCCAGTGCCGCACCGGCTTCGGTGGGCACCAGCGACTTCGCCCGCCGATCACTCGGATGATCGCGCCGCTCGACCAGGCCCTTCTGTTCGAGTACGCGCAGCACCTGGGAGGTCATCATCGGGTCGGTGGCGGCCTGCGCGGCGAGATCACGCTGCATGACCGGATCGCCTGCGACCGCAAGGTAGGTGAGCGAGGTGAGCAGCACGAACTGCACGTGGGTGAGCTCGAATGGTGCCAGCGCCGCGCGCTGGGCGGCCTGCCAGCGGTTGGTCACCTGCCAGAGCAGCAGGCCCGGACCTTCGTCGGCGTGTTCGAATTCGCTGCGTAGCCCATTGTTTCGCATCGGCCTGCCTCACTCGCCTGACATCGCTGCCGCGATCACCGCATGGTCGTGTTCGGTGAGTTGTATCAGGCCGCGGCGCAATATCATTCCCCAGTTCGGGGTGCTCGTCAGCGCCAGTTCGCCGCGCAGGTCGTTGATCGCGACCTCCTCGGCGGCGGTCCGATAGCTGACCGAGCGGCGCCACGGTCGGAAGCAGCTGCAGTCCGGCCGGTCGACCGGGTGGGCCTGCCAGGCGGGGGCGGTCATCGATGGTGCCGATCGAGGTGGAGGCACGGATCGGCGACCACGCGGAACACCATCGGCCCTGGCAGCGTTGCATCCTTCGTGACTGACGCAACCCCCGACCTGACGATGTACTCGACCACCTGGTGCGGTTACTGCCGCAGGCTGAAGAAGCAGCTGGACGAGTCCGGTATCAGCTACATCGAGATCGACATCGAACAAGATCCGGCGTCGGCCGAGTTCGTCGGCAGCGTCAACGGCGGCAACCATGTGGTGCCGACGGTGAAGTTCGCGGACGGCTCGACGGCGACCAATCCGTCGCTGGTGGACGTCAAGAAGGCGCTCGCCGCACTAGCCTGATCAGCCCCGCCGTGCCGACACGGCATGCATTAGCCTCCGCAAGTCCTGCTGAACCCCTGCATCCGCGCGGGCCGTCCCCGGCCCGCCGCGGTCGTTTCGCGCGCGCCGAACTCAGTCGAGCGCGGCCCAGGATTCCATGATGGTGCGGGCGATGGAGATCGAACCCGGCAGCAACAGCCGCGCGCCCGAACCCCGCGCCGACCAGTCCCCCGCCGCCAGCGCCGCGCGCACCTCGTCCCGGGTGAACCAGTGCGCCTCGGCGATCTCCCCGTCGGAGAAGACCAGCGGCTGCGCCGGATCACCGACCGCCGCGAACCCGAGCATCAGCGAGCGCGGGAACGGCCACGGCTGGCTACCCAGGTAGTGGATGTCGCGGACATCGACGCCGACCTCCTCCTTCACCTCCCGCTCGACGCACCGCTCCAACGACTCCCCCGCCTCGACGAACCCGGCGAGCAGCGAGAACAGCGTCTCCGGCCAGCTGTGCTGCCGCGCGAGCAGCACCCGGTCGGCGCCGTCGTGAATCAGGCAGATGACCGCGGGATCGATCCGCGGGAACTCCTCGTAACCGCTCTCGGTGACCCGCGACCAGCCACCCTTGCTCGACGTGGTGGCGGTGCCGTCGGCGCTGTTGAATCCGGCCTTGTCATGCCAGTTCAGCAGGGCGACCGCGGTGGAGAGCACCCCGGCGGTGAGATCGTCGACCGTGTTCGACATGCCGCGCAGGTCGGTCAGCGAGCCGGTCAGTTCCCGATCACGCACCGCCCACAGGTGCACACCGTCGATACCGAGGAACACCGCGTCGGGGCTCGGCTCGGGCGACAGGTCGATGGCCTTGTCCAGGACGAGCGCGCCGTTCTCGAATCTGACCTGGCCGCGCGCGTTCACCCGCAGCAGCTTGGCGTCGCGCCAGCCTTCCAGTAGGGCCTGCGCATCGGCCCGAGTCTCCTCGGCGCGATCGAGCACGGAACGGGACAGCAAGGGCACACCATTGAGCTGAAAGACCGGCACCCTCCGAGACTATCGCGCCGAACGGCCGGCACCCGTGGCGCGGCCTTACTTGGCCGTGCGGCGGATGTAGAGCAGCTTGTCGCTGCCCTCGAGCGAGTCCACTTCCGGCTCGCCCACCCGGACCAGCACGCCCGCGCGCACCACGCCGAGCACAATGTCGCTCAGATGCCGTGGGGAGCCGCCGATCTCCGAGGGGTCGACATCGCGCTCGGCGATCGCGAACCCCTCCTCCGGGGTGAGCAGGTCCTCCATCATCTCGACCACCGAGGGCGTCGTCGTCGCGACACCGAGCAGCCGGCCCGCCGTCTCCGAGGAGACCACCACCGAGTCGGCGCCGGACTGGCGGACCAGGTGGGTGTTCTCCGCCTCGCGGATCGCGACCACGATCTTGGCGCTCTTGGTGAGCTCACGGGCGGTGAGGGTGACCAGCACGGCGGTGTCGTCGCGATTGGTCGCGACCACCACCGAGGACGCGTTCTGCACGCCGGCCAGCCGCTGCACGTCGGACTGGGTCGCCGAGCCGTGCACCGTCACCAGGCCCGCGTTCGCGGCGGCCTCCAGCGCGATCACGTCGGTGTCGACCACCACGATGTCGGCGGGCTGCACGTTGTCGCCGAGCATCGCGTCGATCGCGGTCCGTCCCTTCGTGCCGTATCCGACGACCACGGTGTGATTGCGCACGCTGTGCCTCCATCGCTGAATCTTGAAAGCCTGCCGGGACCGTTCCGTCAGCACGCCGAGGGTGGTACCGACGAGCACAATGAGGAACAGCACACGCAGCGGCGTGATGATGATGATGTTGGCCAGTCGCGCCTGCGGCGTGATCGGCGCGATATCGCCGTAACCGGTGGTCGACAGCGACACCGTGGCGTAATAGAACGCGTCGAGAAACGACAGCGGATCGCCGGAATTGTCGCGGTAACCGTCCCGGCCGATGAACACCACCAGGGCCGCGGTGAACAGCAGCCCGATCGCGAACAACACGCGGCGGGTCAGCGAAATCCACGGGCTGGTCTGCACTTCCGGGATGCGCAGCACGCCGACCAACGCGAAATGCGGGCGATTCGACAGCCCGAGCGTGCGCGCTCGATCACCGAACAGCGGACTCACCCGCCCTGGTATTCAACGAGTCGGCGGTACCCGGCTCTGCTTGTCCCTCCAGCACAGCACGGGAGCCTACCTGTTTCCCGGGATACCACCCGGTCTCGACGCGAACACCCGCAGAATGCGAAGGTGCCTCATGGCAGAAAACGCTCACGTACCTACCCGCGCCGCCGGTCGGCGCCCCGCACTGGCCATCGCCGCCCTGCTGTTCCCCATGGGGGTCCTGCACTTCGTCGCGCCCAAGTTCTTCGACGGGATCGTGCCCCGCGCGCTGCCCGGCGAGGCGCGCAACTACACCTATGCCTCGGGCGTCGCCGAGATCGGGGTCGCCGCGGCGCTGGCGATCCCGCGGACGCGTGGCCTCGGCGGGCGGCTGGCCGCGCTGCTGTTCATCGCGGTGTTCCCCGCGAACGTGCAGATGGCCGTCGACACGCTCGGCAACAAGAAGGCCTCGCAGCTGATGAAGGTCGGCACGGTGCTGCGGCTGCCGCTGCAGGTTCCGCTGATCATCCAGGCGTTGAAGGTGAGCCGGTCGGCGCGGAATTCCTGATCAGCTCGGCCAGTTCGTCCGGTCCGGCCAGCGCCGTCGGTGCGATGGTGCGGCCGGTGCGCACGTAATGGAAAGCGGCACTGATGCGTTCGAGCATCTCCTGCTCGGGCCTGCCCTCCCTGGACGCCATCAGCCTGGCCCAGGCCAGCCGGTAGACGGCCAGCTGCATGGCGACCGCGGGCTCCTCGGCGGGGGTCGGCTCGGCGCCGGTCTTCCAGTCGACCACGATCCAGCCGCCGCCCGGCTCGGCGAACACCGCATCCATCCGGCCGCGAATCACGGTGCCCGCGAGCGACGTTTCGAACGGGACCTCCACATCGATCGGGCTGCGGTTGGCCCACGAGGAGTTCAGGAACGCGTCCTGCATCGCGGTCAGCTCGTCGTCCACGCCGGCGTCGGCGGCGGTGCTGTCGGCTGCGCCAGGCAGTTCGTCCAGGCCGAGCAGCCGGGTCGAACCGAACCAGCGCTGCACCCAGGCGTGGAACGCGGTGCCGCGGCGGGCCAGTGGGCTCGGCGGGAACGGCAGCGGACGGCGCAGGCGCGCGGCGAGTTTCGCCGGGTCGGCGCGCATCTCCACCAGGGCGGTCGCGGCGATCTGGCCGGGGAGTTCGACCTCCTCGGCGGCGGCCTGCTCGGATTCGAATTCGGCGAGTAGGGCGTCGACGTCGGCGGCCCAGCCGTCGGGGTCGTCGGGGTCGGGGGCGGGGGTGATCGGGTCCAGGGGTTGCTCTGCCGCGAATTGTGCGGTGGCGAAGGCGATGTCCTCGTCGGAGACGGGCTCGTCCATGGGGTCGGGTGGGATATCGCTGAGGTGCCGGGGTTCGGTGGGGTTGTCCATGGGGTCCGGTGGCAGATTGTCGGGGTCCGGTGGCAGGGCGTCCATGGGGTCCGGTGGCAAGGCGTCGATGTCGTCCGGCGGTTCGAACGGGTATGGGTCGCTGAATCCTGCTGTGGTCGAGGTGGTGTCGAAGAGATCTGCCGAGACGCTGTCCGGTTCGGGAGCACCTTCCGGTTCCAGTGCACTGCCGAGTTCGAGAGCAGCGCCCGGTTCGAGGACTGCCGCCGCTTCTACGACCGCGCCCGGTTGTCCGGCTGCGATCTTCTTCTCGCGGGCTGTTGCTCGCGGCGCGGGCCGCTTGGCGCGGAGTTCGGCCAGGGCGGCACGGACGAGGGCGGCACCCTGCTCGATGGGATCGCGGCGGTCGCCGAGGGGGTCGCGCGGCCATTCGGCGGTGGCCGGGTTGTCGGTGAACGGGTTCACTGCGTCGTGTGCCGGTGGGTCGTCCCAGCGGGCGATGTCGACGACGCCGTTGGCGGGACTGTCGGCGGATTCGCTGGCGTGTTTCAGTTCGAGCAGGAAGTCAGACGGGCCCTTCGGCGTGGTGCCGGTCTCGGCCCAGTGGTGCGACGAAACGAGCAGCACGCGTTCGGTTCTGGTGAGGGCGACATAAAAGAGGCGGCGCTCTTCATCGATGCGACGGCGCTCCAGTGCTTCTTTATGGGACTTGATCGCGCGTTCCAGGTCGGCGCGGTCGTACAGGTCGGCCAGGTCGAGGACGGGCACGCCTTCGGCCGCGTCGTCCTGTTGCCGGTCGCCACGCAGCTTGGTCGGAAGTTCGGCCAGGGCACCGAGCCAGGTACCCGACGCGGTCCCGGACGGGAAGACACCACGCACCACGTGCGGCACCGCGACGATCTCCCATTCGAGACCTTTCGCCGCGTGCACGGTCAACACCTGCACCCGGTCCTTGGCGACCTCGACTTCGCCTGGCTCCAAGCCGTTCTCGACCGACTCGGCCGCGGCGAGGAAGGACAGCAAGCCGCTCAACGACGCACCGGAATCGGCCGCGTACCCCGCGACCACTTCAGCGAAGGCGTCGAGATGCTCACGCCCCGCGCCGGTGCCCGACATGGCCCGGCGGGCTTGGGTCTCCACGCCGACGCCGATGGTGCGCTCCACGTCGGCGACCAGCTCGGTCAGCAATTGGCCGCTGCGTTCGCGCAGAGCGGCGAGTTCTCTGCTCAAGGCCTCGATCCGGGCGAAACCCGACTCCGAATACTGTTCGCGCGGACCGGGATCGGCGATCGCGTCGGCCAAGCCCGCCTGTTCGGCAGGTTCGGGTGCCACCTCGCGCAAGGCCTCGGCCAGCGAGTTGCCGTCGGTGATGTCCGGCGCGTCACCACTGTTGAAGCGGCTGATCGAGAGCATGCGCGCGCGTCGGGCCAGCGCCGCGATATCGGCGACACCGATACGCCAGCGAGCACCGGTCAGGACCCGCATCGCCGCGCTACCCGAGCCTGGTTCGGCGATCAGGCGCAGCGTGGCGACGATATCGGCGACCTCGGGGGTGGCGAGCAGGCCGCCGAGCCCGACGATCTCCACCGGTAAACCTTGGGCGCGCAGCGCTTCCGCGAGCGGTGACGCATCGGCGTTGCGGCGGACCAGCACCGCCGAGGTGGGCGGCGGCTCCCCCGCGGCGCGACGAGCCGCCCACTCCTCGGCGATCCGTATGGCCAGCCACTCGCGCTCCTCGGCAACGGTCTCGGTCAACGCCAGCGCCACCACGCCCTGTCCCGCACCGGGTTTCGCGCGCAGGGCATCGACCGTCACGCCGCCGCCCTCGATGGCTTTGCGGCGCAAGGGGTCCGCTACCAGGTTCGCCAGTGCCAACGCCTCGGGCGGATTGCGCCAACTGGTCAGCAGCGGCAGCGTCGGCGCGGGAACGCCGGGGGCACTGGGGAAGTCGGTGGCGAAGCGCGGCAGGTTCGCGGCGGAGGCACCGCGCCAGCCGTAGATCGATTGCATCGGGTCGCCGACGGCGGTGACCGCCAGTCGTTGTCCGTCACGCGACGAGGGCTCCCGCGAATCGGCATTCGAGGACCTGGCAGCACCGCGTTGCTCGCCCTGCCGCGACTCCTCGCTCGCCGGCCGTCCGGTGTGCCGCGGCTCCCGTGCACTCGTCGGCTGCTCAGCGCGGCCGGTCGGATCGGCCCAGGGCGCGCCACCGAACAAGGCGGCCAGCAGCACTCGTTGGGCGTGGCCGGTGTCCTGGTACTCGTCGAGCAGGACGAGGCGGAAACGGGCCCGCTCGGCGGTGGCGACCTCCGGGTGTTCGGCGGCAAGGCGGGCGGCCAAGGACATCTGCGCGCCGAAATCCAGTGCGCCGCGACGGCGTAACGCGTCGGCCAGCTGCTGCACCAGTGGGAGCAGGGCGATGCGTTCGCGCTGGACCTGCAGGATGCTCAGCAGGGCTTGACTCGGCCCACCGCGCTGGCGTGGGCCGGGCGGGAGGGTGTGCACCAGCTTCTCGAGGTCGGTGTGCGCCTCGGCCAGTTGCTCCGGCTCGACCAGGTGCTCGGCCAGCTGCCCGGACAGAGCGAGGATCGCCTCGGTGACCGAGACGGGGGTGCGGTCGGTGTCCAGGTCGCCGTCCCAGGTGCGCACCACCTGGTGCGCGAGCTGCCAGAGCTGGGTCTGGGTGAGCAGCGTCGCCGAGGGCTCCACCGGCAGCAGCAGGCCGTGTTCGGTGAGCAGCCTGCCCGCGTACGAGTGGTAGGTGCTGATCTCCGGCTCGGCGCCGGACAGCTGCGCCCGCAACTGCCCGGACAGGTCGAGTTCGCGCAGCAGCGGCGCACCGGCGAGCCGGGCCAGCCGGGTCCGGATGCGAGCGGTCAACTGCTGCGCGGCTTTTCGGGTGAACGTCAGGCCGAGAACCTCATCGGGCAGGACGAGGCGGTTGGCCACCATCCACACCACGCGGGCGGCCATCGTCTCGGTCTTCCCCGCCCCGGCCCCCGCGACGACCAGGGTCGGGCCCGGCGGCGCCGCGATCACCGCCGCCTGTTCGTCGGTGGGCGGCGGCAGGCCGAGTGCGTCGGCCAGCCGGTGCGGGGTTACCCGTCCGCCGGTCACGACTGCGCCTCGGTGGTACCGCACTCCGACGCGCCGGGTGGCACCGGTCCGCCTGGTCGCGGTCGACGTGCGCCGGTGGCCCGGCGACGTGGCCCGATACTCGAGTGCGCTGCGGCGTCGATCGCTCGCTCCGGTATGACGGAGCAGCACAGACACTCGACTCCGCAGATCGGCAGCGGTACGCGGCGGGGCTTGTCGTTCACGACGTCACCTCGCTGCCCGGCTCCGTCGTGCGCAACAGCACGCTGTGTTGGCGATCGACTCGCCGATGCTGGCTCACTCGTCGGTCACCTGCCTGCCGGTGTCCTGGACGGGGCAGCTGCCTGCGACCGGGCAGTGGCGGCAGCCGTCGTTGCGCATCGCGAGATAGCTCGGGCCCTCGGTGGCGGCGGCCGCGTCGTGAATAGTGTTGCGCCACTTGTCCAGAGCCTCCGGATCGAGCGGCGGCTGCATGCGCTGGGTAGCGCCCTCCTTGCTGCTCGGCTTGGCGACGTAGACCAATCGAGCGCCGCCCGGCTCGCCGAGTGCGCCGCCTTCGTTCGCGATCTGTTCGTCCGAGTCTTGCTCGTCGGCATCCGGTTCGCCTGGGGCGGTGACCGATTCGACCGCATCCGAATCAGCCGGCCTATCGGCGGGGCCCGATTCTTCCTGCGCTTCCTCGGTGGTCGCGTCGAGCGCGCCCATCGCCGCCGCCACCTGATACGTCGCCAGCTGCGCGTGATCGACCGCCGCCTGCTTGGTGACCGGCGACTTCCCGGTCTTCACGTCCACGATCACGAAGCGGCCCAGCGCATCCCGCTCCAACCGGTCCACCCGGCCGCGAATCCGCACCGGCCGTTCGTCTTCCGTCCGAGGCGGCAGCACGCAGTCCACCGGCACCTCGACCCCGGCCTGGGTGAGTTCGCCACGGGTGTTGCGCACCCACGCCATGAAGGTTTCCAGCATGGCCTCGGTGCGGCGCAGCTCCTGCCGGGAATGCCAGCCGGATCCGGGATCGACGGACTGCCAAGCCTTTTCGAGCGCGGCGCGCACCTGCGTCTCGGGCACCTGTCCGGCCAGCGCCTGCACCAGGGTGTGCACCAGGTTGCCCTTGACGGCGTGCGGGTTGTCCCCGTCGGTGCCGCCGTGCCGTTCCAGCGCCCAACGCAGCGGGCAGGTGCGCAGCAGCTCCACGGTGGACGGCGAGAGGCCGATCGGGCTCTCGTCCTCCTCCCACAGGGACCGCGCCGAGCTCAATTCGGCGGTGCCGTACCACTCGTCGGGGTGGGTGCCCGGCACGCCGGCGCCGGCCAGGCGCGCCAACTGGTGCGCGGCCCGTTGCCTGCGGTCCGGATCGGCCTCGGGATCGCAGACGGCGCCGCGCAATTCGGCCACCAGCGAATGCATGACCAGGGCGCGGCCGGGATCGGCGATCGGCAGCGCGCCGGGTTCCCCGTCCTCGTCGTGCCCGAGCAACTCGGCCAGGAACCGGGACGGAACGAGATCCCGCTCCCCCGAGACCGATTCCACCGCGGTGACCAGCAGTGAACGCCGGGCCCGGCTGCACGCGACGAGCAGCAGCCTGCGTTCCTCGGCGAGGATCGGCGCGGCCCGGCTCACCTGTTCGCCGCCGTCGGTGACGCCTGCGGTCAGGTCAACCAGGTCCTCGGTGTTCAACAACGTCCCGCGCGCCCGCGGGTTCGGCCAGATCCCTTCCTGCACAGCGGCGACCGCGACGACGTCCCACTCCCGGCCCGCGGCGGCGTGCGCGCTGAGCAGGGCGACCGCCTCCTTGGGCGCGGTACGGGGCATCGAACCGTTCGGAATCTCCTGTTGCACCAGGTATTCCACGAAGCCCTCGATGCTCGCGCGGGGCAGCCGGTCCACATAGGCCGCGGCCGCGTCGAACAAGCCGACGGCGGCATCGAGATCGCGGTCGGCCTGCATGCCCACCGCGCCACCGCGTTCGGACTGCGCGACCCAGCGTCGCTCGAGCCGCGAGGCGGTCCACAGCGCCCACAGCACGTCCTCCAGCCCCGCGCCGGGCCGACGCGCCTTGCGCGCCCGCTCGAGCGCGTCGAGCACCCGGCGCAGCGGGGCCGCCTCGACATCGGTCAGCCGCTCCAGGATGCGCAGGTCGCCGGACCCGATCAGCAGATCCCGCAGGACCTCCGCAGACGATTGATCTATGCCGTGCCGGAGTACGGCGGACTCACCGCTCGCCGCAGGATCGTCAGCGGGATCGATGGAGTGACTGGACTTCGCGGAGGAGCCGTCGACAGCGGCGGTGGTGGCGGTCGCATCAGCGGTGGCGGTCACGTCCGTCGAGTCGGCGGAGTCATCGTCGTTGGCGGCGGCATCAGGGTCAGCGTTCTGGTCGGCGTCCTCGTCATCCTGTTCGACCTCGATGCCACGCCATTCGGAGTCCTCGATGCTCCATTCGGCATCGATCCCATACCAATCGGCGTCGTCCGCAGCCCGCTCGACGCTGCCCGGACTCGGCTCGGGTAGCCCTGTCTCCCGCTCGGAGCTTTCGATAGCCTGATCGGGCTCACCCGGATTCCGCTCGGAGTACTCGTTTTCCGGAGCCTCGTCCGCACCCCGGCCGAACTTCGCCTTGTTCCGCTCGGATTCCAGCACACTGCGTCGCACACCACGCCGCAACCGCCGCAGCGTGATCTGATCCGCGCCACCGAGCGGACCGGCAAGCAGGTCCAGCGCATCCTCCGGCTCGAACGTCGAGCCCTTCTCTCCCGCGAGCAACGCCCGGAGCGACAGCAGCATCCAGGCCGCGCCCCGCCGCCGAGCCAGCGGTGTGTCCAGCGCGGGCTGCTGTACCGGCACTCCCGCCGCCAGCAGCGCCCGGCGCAGCGGCGGCAACGACAGCGGCACCGACCGGACGATCACCGCCATCCGCGACCACGGCACCCCACCGGTCAGGTGCGCCCGCCGCAGGTGATCGGCGATGAGCGCGGCTTCCTTCGCGGGCGTGGCGAGCACCCGCACCCGCACCTCGGTGCCGTCGTCCACCGGTTGATCCGCCCGCTTCGGCAACGAAAAGCGTTGTGGCGCACTGCCGGGCAACTTCGCCGCCACCCTGGCGACGGCCAGCTCCACCGGACCGCCCGAACGACGGTTGTCGCGCAGCACGATTCGCTGCCCGTCGGGTGCGGGCAGGTCGGCGACGAACCGGGCGTCCGCGCCGCGGAAGGCGAAGATGCCCTGGTCCGGGTCGCCCGCGACGACGGTGGTGTGCGCGCTGTGCCCGATCGCCCTGACCAGCATCGCGGCCTGCGGGTCGAGATGTTGCGCATCGTCGACCAGCAGGTACCTGATCCGGGCGCGTTCGGCGGCAAGCAGATCGGCGTCGCCGGCCAGCGCGTCGAGCGCGGCGCCGATCAGTTCGGCGGCGTCCAGCGCGGGCGCGGTCGCCTCCGGTGCCTCGACGCCCACCGACCAGCGCAGCAGCATCGTCTGTTCGTAGCGCACCGCGAACTTGCCCGCCGCCACCCACTCCGGTTTACCGTGCTCGCGCCCGAGCCGCACCAGATCCTCGGGCCCCAGCCCACGTTCGGTCGCCCGCAACATCAGGTCACGCAACTGTTCGGCGAACCCACCGAGTGCCAATGCGGGTTGCAGCCGTTCCGGCCACAGGTCGTCCGCGCCCTCAGCGATGTCGATAAGGTCCCCGCGCAGCATTTCCCGCAGCACCGCATCCTGCTCGGCACCGGTCAGCAAACGTGGCGGCGGGTTGCCGTGTGCGGTCGCGTGCCTGCGCAGCACCGAGAAGGCGTAGGAGTGCAGGGTGCGGGCCAGCGGCTCCCTGGTCGCGCCCGGTACCCCGCCCTCGGCGTCGGGGCCGGCCAGGCGTGCGGTGATGGCGTCGCGGGCCGCACTCGCGGCCTGCTTCGAATGGGCAAGGACCAGCACGGATTCGGGATCGTCGCCCGCCGCGATGCGGTCGGCGGCGAGATCGACCAGCAGAGCTGTTTTGCCCGTGCCCGGTCCGCCGAGCACCTGCCAAGGTCGCCACCCTGGGCGCGTCGGCCCGGCCGCGGCCGCGGCCTCGAACAGCGCGCGAACGTCGGCACCCCAGGCGCGCGGCCGGGGTGCCGCCACGTTCCGGCGAACAAGTCGCACCGCGCTATCCGATCGCACCACGCGGGCTATTGCAACAGACACGACCGACACGCCGACGCGCCCCTCGGGCAACTCGCCGAGCGGCCGTTCGCTACGCAGGTCAAAATGGACCGGTGTCTGCTCTCAATGTCTATCGATTCGGCCCGGCGACCGGACCGGCCGTCCTCACCCTGCACGGGGTGACCGGCCACGGCAAACGCTGGGAAGACCTGGCCGCGAACCATCTGCCCGGTGTCCGGATCATCGCACCTGACCTGCGCGGACACGGGCGGTCGAGCGCGTTGCCGCCGTGGACCTTCGAGGCCGTCGTCGCGGATCTGGTCGAGTTGCTCGCCGCGGAGACCACCGATCCGGTGACAGTGGTCGGGCACTCGTTCGGCGGCGCGTGTGCGCTTCATCTCGCCGATCGCCATCCGGACCTGGTCCGGCAGCTCGTGCTGTTCGATCCGGCCATCGCGATCGACCCGGCACTGATCAACGACATCGCCGAATCGCTGCTGGCCTCCCCCGACTACGAGAGCATGGCCCGCGCCCGGGAGGACAAGCTGGCCTCCTCGTGGGGCGAGGTCGCGCCGGAGCGCCTGGATGCCGAACTCGCCGAACATCTGGTGCCCACCGCGGACGGCCGCGTCGGCTGGCGGATGAGCCTACCCGCCATCACCTCCTACTGGGGCCAGCTCGCCCGCCCCTTCGTGCTGCCGTCCGCCGACCTGCCCACGGTCCTGGTGCAGGCGATGAAGGTACAGCCACCGTTCGTCACACCCGAGTTCCGCGCGGCGCTCACCGAGCACCTCGGCGCGCGGCTCACCGTGCACGAGTGGCAGTGCGATCACATGATCCCGCAAGCCCTTCCGGCCGAGGCCGCCGCGCTCATCCGCTCGGTGCTCTGAGCGCGATGGCCACCACCGACGATCAGGTGGAGCGGGTGCGCGAGCTGGTCGCGTCCATCCCGCCCGGCCGGGTGGCGACCTACGGCGACATCGCCGCGGCCGCCGGGCTGTCCACGCCGCGCACGGTCGGGTGGATCATGCGCACCGACGCCGCGGATCTGCCGTGGCATCGGGTGATCGGCGCGGCAGGCAAGCCCGCCGCGCACCTGGCCGACCGCCAGCTGCGCCTGCTCGCGGCCGAAGGGGTGCCGATCCGCGAGGGCCGAGTGAACTTGCGAGCGGCGCGTTTTCCGTTTGGGTAAACCCACCCGGCGCGGGCCGCGCGACGGTTACCGTTGAAGCATGTCCACCCGCCTGGCGTGTGTCGTGTTCGATGCAGACCGGCCGCGGTTCATCGCGGATTTCTGGGCCGAGCTGCTCGGTTGGGGTGTGACTCTCGACCGCCCGGACGAGGTGGATGTGGCGGCGCACGATCCCGACGGCGCCGATCTGGCCCTGGCCTTCCTGCCCGCCGCGCGAGCCAAGCACGGCAAGAACCGCATTCACCTCGACCTGGCCAGCCGCTCGATCGATCATCAACGCCTGCAGGTGGATCGCGCGCTGTCCCTCGGGGCGCGCCGCGTCGACATCGGGCAGGGCTCGGTGCCGTGGGTGGTGCTCGCAGATCCCGAGGGCAACGAATTCTGTGTCCTGGAGCCGCGCGAGGAATATGTGGACACCGGCGCCGTCGCGGCCATCGTGATGGATACCCGAGACCCACTGCGACTGGCCGAGTTCTGGTCCGCCGCCTCCGGCTGGCCGGTAGCGCACGGCGGCGCGCAGGTCGCCGGACTGCGGTCGGCGACCGGGCTCGGCTCGTGGCTGGAGTTCGTGCGCACGCCGGAGGCGAAGTCGGGCCGCAACCTGCTGCACCTGAATCTGGCCTCGTTCGACGATCAGTCCGTCGAGCTGGCCAGACTGCGGGCCGCCGGCGCCACACCGATCGAGCACGACGGCGGGAACGTCGACATCGCGCCCGGCCTCACCCTCGCCGACCCCGAGACCAACGAGTTCTGCCTGCTACGGCCGGTGCGCGACTGCTCGACGGTGTAAACCGTCGGTGTCCGCCTCCCGGGTTCGCGGCGACGACGAATTAGCATGTCCGCCATGTACCTAGGCCCTGCTCGGTGACCGCCGCCGACGCCATCGTGCTCGCCGGCGGGCGAGCCAGCCGCATGGGCGGTGTCGACAAACCCGCGATCGTGATCGGCGGGCGCTCCATGCTGGATGCCGCGTTGGCCGCGGTCTCCTCGTGTGCGCACACGGTGGTGGTCGGACCGCATCGGCCCGAGCTGCCGCCGGAGATCAAGCAGGCGCGCGAGGTACCACCGGGGTCGGGGCCGGTCGCGGCGATCGGCGCCGGGTTGCACGCACTCGGCTCGGCGGCCCCGCTCCTGGTGGTGCTCGCGGCCGATCTGCCGTTCCTGTCCGACTGGTCGGTCACCGAATTGATCAGGCACGCCTGCGAATCCGGGGCCGAGGCGGTGTTCGCGGCGGACGAGTCGGGGCGTCCGCAGTATCTGATCGGAGTGTGGCGGCGCACCGCGCTGGCCGCGGCCCTCGATGGGCTGGACTCCCTGATCAATCAGCCGATGAAGGCGCTGATACCGGCCGACTCGGCGATCATCGCGCTGCCGGGGGTCGCCGACTGCGATACCGACGAGGAGGTCCGTCAGGCCCGCGCCTCGGTCGACCCGGCACCACCGCTGCCCCTAGACGAGGCACGGAATATCCTGCGCGACAACCTCTCCCGGCTCACCACGTACACCGCCGACCTGGCCTCGGTGCGCGGTGCGGCGCTCGCGGCACCACTGACGGCCGGCGGTCCGCTGCCCCGCTTCGACGTCTCCGCGATGGACGGGTACGCGGTGGCCGGCGACGGTCCGTGGCGGTTGCGCCGCGATATCGGGTTCGCGGGCGGTCAGCGTCCGGTCGGGTTGCTGTCCGGCGAGGCGGTGCGCATCGCCACCGGCGCACACGTGCCCGACGGCACCACCAGCGTGCTGCGCGACGAATTCGTCCGGGTGACCGCGGAGGACAGCCTGCACCGACTACCGGATACCCCGATCCGGGACGATGTGCGCCGCCGGGGCGAGGACCGGCAACCCGGCGATCTCGTTGCGCCACAGGGGACTCCGGTCACCGCCGCGTTGATCTCCGCCGCGGCGAGCGTGGAGGTGACCGCGGCGCCGGTGCGCGGCCCGGTCCGGGCCAGGATCGTGATGACCGGCGACGAGATCCGCAGCGAAGGTCCGCTGCACGCGGGGCAGACCCGCGATTCGATCGGCCCGATCCTGCCGGAGTTGCTGTCGCTGTGCGGTATTCGCACCGCCGACCGCGTGCACCTGCGCGATACCCCCAACGGCTTCGACCAGGTGCTCGCCGCAGCGCCGGAGTGCGACCTGCTGGTGATCGTCGGCGCGACGGGTGGCGGGGCGGCCGACCAGCTCCGTGCCGCGGTGGACCGCTCGCGAGCTCGGGTATTGGTGCGGCGACTGCGGCTGCGGCCGGGCGGTTCCACGATCGTCGCCGAACTCACCACGGGCACTACGGTTCTCGGCCTGCCCGGTAACCCGTTCGCCGCCGTGGCTACTCTTCTTGCCTTGGCCCCCGCTCTCGTCGAGGGTCGCACCGGCTGCGCGCCGCGACGCTCCTTGCTCGGCCCGCTGCACAACGCGTCGGAGATAGCGGGACCGGTCGCGCGCATCGTGCCCGCTCGTTTCGCCGAGGCGGGCGGCTGGGTCGGCGACCCGCACATTCGCACCGCTCACCTCGGCGGTCTGGTGGACCGCGACGGTCTGGTCATCGTGCCCGCCGACGCCGCAGACGGTGCAACGGTCGAGTTCTTGCCGCTGCCGCGATAGGCAGCGTCCACCTGCCGACGCGCGGGTAGATAAACCTGTTGCCCCTGCGGCAACCGCTCGGCAACAATCGGGGCATGGGACGCAGCTTCGAGGATCTGGTAGCGGAGGCCGACACGGTCTCCGTGGCAGGCTGGGATTTCGGCTGGCTCGACGGGCGGGCCAGCGAACAGCGGCCGTCCTGGGGGTACCAGCGGGTGCTGGCTGAGCGGCTCGGGAAAGTCACTGCGGCACTGGACATTCAGACCGGTGGGGGCGAAGTACTGGCCGGTGCCGGGAACTTTCCGCCGCTGATGGTGGCCACCGAATCGTGGCCGCCGAATATCGACAAGGCGACCCAACTGCTACATCCACTGGGCGTGGCGCTGATCGCGGATCCGGATGAACCGCCGTTGCCGTTCGGGGACAACGCCTTCGATCTGGTGGTCAGCAGACACCCGGTCACCGTCTGGTGGACGGAGATCGCCAGGGTGCTCCGTCCGTCGGGCACCTATTTGGCGCAACATGTCGGCGATGCAAGCGTTTTCGAACTCGTCGAATATTTTCTCGGCGCACAGCCGGCGGAAATTCGTAAGCGCCGCAATCCGAATGACGATCGGACCGCCGCGGCGGCCGCGGGACTCGATATCATCGATCTCCGATATGAACGGTTGCGCGTCGAGTTCGGCGATATCGGCGCGGTCGTGTACTTCCTGCGGAAGGTGCCGTGGATGGTCCCCGACTTCACGGTGGACCGATACCGCGACCGCCTCCGGACCCTGCACGACGAGATCGAAGCAAATGGTCCATTCATCGCCCATTCGACCCGATTCCTAATCGAAGCACGCAAGCCATAGCGCTTCTACCTGCGAAAATGCCTAGGATCGCCGGTGCGACAGGCTTTTTTCACTTTCCCTTCCGGAATTGCTCGACGCTCGCTATCGTGAGTGACGTTAGGCGAATATCAATCCCCGGAAAGGACCGAGTGGAGATGGCTGAAAAGTCGAAGAAAACGCCTAAGAAAATGCCTAGGCAGATGGATCGGCAGCAGCAACAACAGCGCCAGGATCAAAACCAGAACCAGGGCATGAACCGCCCAGGCGCAGACGGCCAGCGCATGCCGAACCAGCGCCAGTCCGACGATGATCGGCGCGACGCCGACCAGCGCAGGATGGGCCAGAACTAACTGATCCGCACCGCGTGCCGCCGGTTCACCGAACCGGCGGCCGCGGTTGTGGTCGTTCCGGCGCATTCGGCGCCGGACAGCTGAGCACGCCGGTCCGGCTGACCCGCAAACCTTTCGGTGCCGTTCCCCGGAAGCGCGGTCGAGCGGGCAGCGGAATGTGTTGCGGGGTAAGCGGATCGACGCTTACCTCTGAAGTAATTGTCGGGCATCAGCGCAAGGCCTACGTTCGGATCGGCGTCGTGCTCCGGCGACGCCACCGACGACGGGAGCCGCCCATGTCCGCCTATGGCTTCGCCCACCTGCGCGCCCGCAGGCCGCACCCCGACATCCTCGAGTACCTGGAGCGCATTCAGGACACCCTGGATCCGTTCCACGGCCGCTTCGTCATCCATGGACCGCCCGCCGAGGTGGTCGAGGGCGACTGGCCGGGCAGCATGGTGCTGCTCGAGTTCCCCGATCTGGATACGGCACGGGCGTGGTATCACTCCCCCGCGTATCAGCAGATCATGCCTCTGCGCACCGACCACATCGACGGCGATCTGCTGCTGATCGAAAGCGTCGAACCGAACTACGACCCGCGCGCGCGGGCCGTGAAGTTGCGGGCGGAAGCCGCAGCCGGGTAACCGGGCACCCGCGGCTCGTCCGGTTCCGGCCACTCGGCCGACTTTCTCCGCGCCATTCCCGTCCGATACCGTTGACCAGGCACAACACGGTTCCACGCGACGAAGGATGCGCCTGATGGACGACAGTTCCCTGAGCTGGGACGACGGTGCGCTGGTCACCATCGACCAGCGTGGACTGCCGCACGAAGTCCGCGAGCTGCGGCTCGACACGGTCGACGCGGTCATCGACGCCATCCGGGTGCTCGCCATCCGGGGCGCACCCGCCATCGGCATCGCGGGGGCGTTCGGCGTGGTCATCGCCACCGCCGCGCACACGGTCGACGGGGTGGTGGACGAGGCCCGGGTGCACGACGACGCCGATCGCATCGCGGCCGCGCGGCCGACCGCGGTGAACCTCGCGTGGGCGGTGCAGCGCGTGCGCGCCAAGATCGCGCACGGTGCCGACGCCGTGCTCGCCGAAACGCTGGACATGCTCGCCGAAGACGGCCGGGTCAATCGGGCCGCCGCGACGCACGCCGCCGACCTGGTCCAGGAGCTGTGCCCGGACCGGCCGTTGCGGGTACTCACTCACTGCAACACCGGGCGGCTCGCGACGAGTGCGTTCGGTACCGCGATCGGCACGCTGCGGGTGCTGTTCGAGCGCGGCGCGCTCGAGGACGTGCTGGTCGACGAGACTCGGCCGTTGTTGCAGGGCGCGCGGCTCACCACCTGGGAGCTCGCCGAGGCGGGTATTCCGCATCGGCTGACCATCGATGCCGCGGCGGCCTGGGCCATGGCGACGGGGCAGGTCGACTGTGCACTGGTCGGCGCCGATCGGGTCACCGTGAACGGTGATGTCGCGAACAAGATCGGCACGTATTCGCTCGCGCTCGCGGCGCGGCATCACGGCATTCCGTTCATCGTGGTCGCGCCGGAATCGACCAGGGATCCGAACATGGCGACCGGGCGCGACATCGTGGTGGAGGAGCGGGCCGCCGCCGAGGTGATCGGATTCGGTGGTGTGGCAACGGCTCCCGAAGGGACCGCGGTGTTCAACCCGGCGTTCGATGTGACGCCCGGCGCGTTGGTGACGGCGGTGGTCTCGGAACTCGGTGTGGTGCATCGCTGCGCCGCGACGACCGGGTCGGGGTCGACCCGAACCCTCGTCCCGGGCGATCATCGGCCGGCTGGTGCCGGGCCGGACGCGGCCAGCGGTAATTCCTTGCCCGGCAAGGCGATCGCCGATCTCGCGCGCGGCCTGTACCAGCGGGGCTGGATGCCGGGGACCGCGGGCAATATCTCGGTGCGGACCGGCGAGACCGCCGTGATTACCGGCAGCGGGTTGTCCAAAGGTGAACTCACCGAACACGACATGGTGATCGTCCGGGTCGCGGATTCGACACCGGTGGCCGGGAGCAGCCGGAAACCCTCGGCGGAGACCACAATTCACACCGCGGCCTACCGCGCCACCGCCGCGCAGGCGGTCGTGCACATCCATCCGCCCTATGCCACCGCGCTGGCCACGCGAGCCGGCGGGTCAGACGAGGTAACCGCTCTGCGGATCGCCGATTACGAGCTCATCAAGGGTCTCGGCGGCAGCGACCCGGCGGTCATCGACATTCCCGTGTTCCCCAACTGGCCGGACGTGCCGCGCATCGGCGCCGATATCGAGCGCTATCTCACCGATCACCCCGCCGCGCCGCCGATCCTGTTCATCACCGGTCACGGGATCACCGCGTGGGGGGACAATCTTTCCCAGGCGCGTGATCGTGCCGAATGCCTGGAGGCGCTGTGCGAGCTGGTGGCCCGCACCGGTCGCAGGCAGGCAGTCGGGTCGCGCGACGAGACTCTCGAGATTGGACTGACATGACCCTGCTCCAGGTGATGGCCGCCGACAACCCGGCCGACGTGCGGGTGCGGACCACCGACGACGCGGTGATCGGCACCGAATTGGCAAAGCACGGCATAACTTTCGGCCGCTGGCCGGTGGTGGAGAATGCGACGGCGATCGCCTCCGATGAGCTGCTCGCGCACTACACCGACCAGGTCGCCGAGCTGAACCAGTCCGGGCGCTACCAGCACATCGACGTCGCCCGCATCCACCCGGACGACGCCGACCCCGAATGGCCGAAGGTCGCCGAGGGTGCGCGGGCGAAGTTCCTCGACGAACACCGGCACGCCGAGGACGAGGTCCGCTACTTCGCCGCCGGCCGCGGCTGCTTCTACCTGCATCTCGGGCAGGAGGTGCTGGCCGTGGTCTGCGAGGGCGGCGATCTGCTCTCGGTGCCCGCAGGCACCCTGCACTGGTTCGACATGGGCAGTCGGCCCGACTTCATCGCCATCCGCTTCTTCGAGGAGGCCGACGGCTGGGTGGGCGACTTCACCGGGGACCGGATCAGCGCGGGGTTCCCGACCCTCGACGAGCTGCTCGCCACCTCATGATCACGACGATCGTCGTCGATATCGAAGGGACCACCAGCCCGACCAGTTCGGTGCGCGAAGATTTGTACGGCTATACCCGCGAACGTCTTCCGGCGTGGTTGGCCGAGAACCGCACGGGCGCAGCGGCTCCCATCCTCGCTGCGGCCAAGGCGCAGGCTGGGCGACCGTCTGCCGACACCGATGAGGTTGCGGCGACATTGCGCGGCTGGCTCGACTCCGACGTCAAAGCCGAGTCGCTCAAGGCCGCCCAGGGGCTGATCTGTGCGGAGGGGTTCCGCAACGGCGCGCTGCACGGGGAGTTCTTCGCCGATGTGCCACCGGCGCTGCGCGCCTGGCATGCGGACGGTCTCGCGGTGTACGTGTATTCGTCGGGATCTGTTCGTAATCAACAGGATTGGTTCACCTTCGCGCGCGGCGGCGAATTGGCCTCGCTGGTCTGCGGCTACTTCGATCTGTCGACGGCGGGCGGCAAACGTGAGGCCTCGTCGTACGAGAAGATCGCGGGTGCCATCGGCGTCTCCGGCGATCGGATCCTGTTCCTGTCCGACCATCCGGACGAGCTCGACGCGGCCGTCGCGGCTGGTTGGCACGCCATCGGGCTCGCCAGGCCCGGCGAGCCCAATCCGCCTCGGCCACCACATCGTTGGGTGGATACGTTCGCTGACATCGATCCGAGCGCCGAGTAGGCGGCTCAGCCCAGCGAGTCGACGATCTTCGCGATCCGGCGCGTGCGGGTCTCCGCACGCTTGGCATCGGTGACCGCCGTGACGTGTTCGCGGCGGCGCGAGTAGGACAGCTTGTCGAAGGCGTCGCGGCGACCCGCGGAGCGCAGTGCGTCGGCCAGGTCGTCCGGGACGTCGACGGTGCGTTCGGCGTCGTCGCGGGACACCGTCACCACTACGGTGTCACCGGGTGCCTTGCCCAGCTCGGTGCGGATCGCCTTCAGCAGGCCGAGGCAGGGTCCGGAACCCATGTCGACGATGGAGCCGCGGTAGTCGACGCCGTCGAAGTCCACCTCGACCGGGATGCGGCCGCCGCCACCGAGCGCCGCGACGACTTCCGTGGGTACTGCCACGTACGCGCCGCCGCCGGCGCCGGACTCGATTCTCGCTTCGAATCGCATGGACCGACCCTAGTCCCTGAGGCGTGCTGATCTCCGGATTCAGGGTGTTCCCCGATAGCAGGGGTGCGCCGGTCCGGCCTACGGTGAGCGTCGGTCGGTCATCGGTGGAGGTAGTGTGCGGCGTCAGGTTTCGGATCGGTCGGCCGCGGCCGTCTTCATCGTGCTGGTTCTGGGGATCGCGGTGGCGACGGCGAATGTGGCCGGTGGGTTGATTCTGGCGTTGTCGCCGGTGTTGGTTACCGTGCTGCTGCTGGCGTTCACTCGCGACAGTCGCACAGGGTGGGACCGGGCCGGGTTGTTCCGCAGTGGGGTTCGTCAGTGGCCGCTGGCTGTCGGTGGGAGTGTCGCGGTGTCGGTGGTGGCCACGGGTCTCGTGGTGTTGCTCGGCTACGCGTCGTTCACCTCGCCCGGCTCGGACATGTGGATGAATATGCTCGTGCTGGCGATCACCGGGCCGATTCTCGCGTTCGCCGAGGAAATCGGTTGGCGCGGTTACCTTCTCCCGCGAGTGATGTGGCTGGGCGAGCGACGCGCCATGCTGCTCGTCGGTGTGGTCTGGGCGGCTTGGCATCTGCCCTACATTCTGTTCACGCCCTACTACCACAGCGAAGGCAATCGGCTGCTTACTCTTTCGCTGTTCATCGGAAGCGTGCTCGCGTTCTCCTTCTTCTTCGGTTATCTGCGGCTCGCGTCGGACAGCGTGTGGCCGCCGGTGCTCGCGCACTTCGCGCACAACTGGGCATTCGCGGTGTTGCCGGCGATCGTGGCGACTGATCATCCCGTCGTGTTCGGGGAGTACCTCGCCGGTGATACCGGGCTGTTCGTCATGCTCGGTACGGGTCTGCTTGCCTGCCTGCTCGCGGGCGCGTGGCGACGGCGGCTCGTGCTCCCGGAACGTTCGGCGGTCAGCGGCAAGATTTGAACGCCCGCCTCTCGGTGAGGCGGGCGGTCGGTTCAGGCGTTGTCGTAGGCGTCCTGGAGGGTTTTGATGTCGAGCTTGGACATGCTGCGCAGGGCGGTGCCGACGGCGATCGTCTTGGCGGGGTCGTCGCCGCTCATCAGGTTCGGCAGCACGGCCGGGGTGACCTGCCAGGACAGGCCGTACCGGTCGGTGAGCCAACCGCACGGGCCCGGCTCGCCGCCGTCGGTCAGGGCGTCCCAGAGTCGGTCGATCTCGTCCTGGGTTTCGACGATCAGTTGCAGCGAGGCCGCGTCGGTGAGTGGGTGGCCGGGGCCACCGTTCATCAGGGTGACCGCGTGGCCGTCGAGTTCGATCGCGACGATGAACGCCGTTCCGTCCGAGTTGCGTGCGACGTCGGTGATCCGAGAGTTCGGCACGAGGGTGGTGTAGAGGGTGGCGGCTTCCTCGGCGGCACTGTCGAACCAGAGGAAAGTGTTGACGGACATGATGGGCTCCTTGCCGGTGGTGTGTGACTTGCTGTCACCCTCTGGTCGGAGCCGTTTTCGCTGTCTCGACCTATCTCCCCGAAATTTCTCGAGATATTTCTGCGAGGCCGGTCAGAGAGACGGCAGCTGGTCGAGATATGGCCGGATCGCCTTCTCGGCTTTTTCTGGGTAGTCGAGCCCACCGGCCGTAGCAACCTCCCTGGCGAGCTCACCGAACAGATCCGCCGTAGCCTGCGCCTGCCGCAACGGATCACGGATCGCGAAGACCCCTTCGACCCGCTCCCACACCCCCCGCGCTGCCCACTGCCGCATCTTGGTGCCCGCATGCCAAACATCGTGCCCACTGCCGTGCCGCGAAATCGCATGCCATTCGATCATCGTCAACAGCAGTTCCTTGGTCTCCCAGTCCCGAGCCTTCACGACCCAGAACTCACCGCGCGCCGAATACCTTGGCAGATGGGCGATCTCGAACCAGAACTCCGAGCACAGCGCTCCGAACTCCGCCTGATCAGGCAACTCGCCGACGGGTGCCGACCCGGTCGCCGCCGGCAGCCCCGCCGCCGACCCATCCCGATCGAACAGCACCTGATATCCCCGCTCATGCAACTCGTCGAGACCGTCCTCGACCATCTCCCCCAGCCGCTGCACCGGCACCACCTGAAAGTCGACCTTCACCCCACCCTCGAAGAACACCAGGTGGGCAGGATTGTCATACGGCCCCTCCAACTCGACATTCACCCACACCTCCCCCAACTCCCGCACCCACCCGTCATCCCCCGAATACCGCTCCACGTCCGTGGTGTAGAGCTCAATATCGTGGTCCGACAGCGCATCCACCATCCCATCTCCCCGCCCCCGCGACCCCGTCCGCAACACCACCCGAATGTCGTCACGCCCCCGCGCCCACTCCACCACCCGCCCCACCATCGGTTCGTCCTCAGCAATCCCCATCAGCGAGCGATCCATGATCGCCGATCCTGCCCGACGGACCTCGGGGTGGCAACGGACCACCGGTCCCGTCTGCGGCATCGAGTTCGAATCGGCTTCGCGCCGTCTCGTAGGCAACTCCAGCCCCTGACCGATTCATGACTTCAGCGCGCAGGTCCGCCCAACGCACATGTTCTCCCATCGGAGACGGACCGATCAGGGTCACTCGGCTCCGAAAAGGTCGGCGATGCTGGTCACAGTCGCCGAGCGCCGGAGCCACAAGCGGAGTACGTCCCGGTCTTTGCACGATGTGATGCGAGCTCGCGCGTCAGGTGGTACCTCGATCGATCGCTCAGCCAGGATCTCGAGAATGCTGCCCGCGACTCCCTTGGCCTCCCCTTTGGCCTCGCCCTCGATTAGCCCCTCAGTCCGCCCCTCTTCCCGCAGGCGCTGCGACGTCTCCGAGCGGAAGAACGATGGGTCGATCGACATCAGGTGCCTCCAAGTGTGGGCGGCCGGGCTCTTACCCAGGCCGAGTTCGGTGAGTTCGGCGATGACGTGGGCGTCCTCCTCGTCGATCCCCCGCAGGGCGGCGGCGAGCGCCTTCAGTATCTCACCGATGCAGGGGTCTTTGGCATGCGTCATCGCGGAGAGTGCGGTGAGCGCGATGTCGGCGGCGGCCTCGTCGGGGTCGGTTACCGGGCGCACGTTTTCCGGGCCGAGGACCAGCGGGCGCATCGTGAGACTCGACCAGAACGGCTGGCCGAACGCTACAGGGCGGGCCGCCCACAGCGCGGTGGCTTGGTCGTGGCAGACGACCAGCAGCAGTGCGGGGAGGCGGTACTTGGCGTGCGCGTGCGCGAGGTAGTACGCCCACGCCGAAGGTTTGGCCGGGTCGTCCTCGCCTTGCGCCTCGACCAGAAGCAGAAACTGGCCCGTAGCCGTGGTGAACCGCAATAAGGTGTCTACTCGTCGCTCCAGCGGTCTGACTTCGGTGAGATCCGTTGGTAGCAAGACCACTTCGGTTGGATCGTCTAATGGCACGTCCAACGCGCGGAATGCGCGCGCGAACATTTTCGGGTCGTGCTGAAAAATCCGGTGCATCGCCTCGTGCTGGGAACCGACCATTCCGCCGAAAGTACCTCGAGATTCGAAAATACGTTCGATTCAAATTTGGGGCAGTGGAATTCGGGTGAGGTGCATGGACGGGACCGTCTTCGAAGGGGTCGGCTGAATCCGGCTGTGGTTGTGGGATTGTCGTAATTGCCGGGTTGTAGCGCTCCGATCGGGAGAGTTCATCCAGTGTTCGCACTTGACTTCCAGTGTCGAGTTGCTGGGGGCTTGCGGGGAGTACAGCATCGGTGGGTATGGGGTCGAATCCGCTGAATCCTGTTGGTGATGTTCCGGAGACCGGGATACCGGGTGGGCTGTCTGCCGAGATGACTATGGCTGAGCAGCATGAGTGGCATCAGGAGTATCTGCGGCGGCATCGGGTTTCGCGGCGCAATGTGTTGCGAGGGGCGGCGGCTGCGGCTGCTGTCGCGGCGGTGGGTACTTCGCCGTTCGGGGGGCGGGCTTATGCGCAGGATGCGCCGTTGGCGGTCGGGGGGCGGCATGTGGGGTTCGGGGCGGATGCGACCAGTCAGTTGCGATTTGCGGGGCAGTTGTCCAGGCGACCTGCGGGTACCAAGGTGTTTCTCGAGCATGGGCCGACGCCTGCGCTCGGTGCGACGGTGGAGGCGGAGGTGCGCAATCTGCTGACGCAGGTGCCGAGTAGCGATGGCGGCGTGCTGGCGGCCGAACAGTTCTATGTGCACGCGCCGGTGGACGGGTTGCCGGGGCGGGTGCCGCACTACTATCGCTGGCGCACGTCGGACGGCTTCGCTGGTGATATCCGTGCGGCTGCGACGGCGATGCCGACCGCGCGGGCGGCGATCGTGCCGTTTCGTTTCACCATGATGGGCGATCAGGGGACCGACGAAACGCCTGCGTTGCCGTCGGGTGTCGCGCCCGGTGACTACGACGACAAGTACTACAAGGCGGACAACGATCCGAATGTCCCGCACGCCACGAATGTGCTGCGCCAAATCGCCAGGGCCAAACCGGATTTCCATATTCTGGCGGGCGACATCGCTTACGCCGATCCGTCCGGTGCGGGCAAACCGAACCAATTCGTCTCGCACGGTGCGAAATCGGCGCACGGCTTCGACAAGTTCAATCCGTACGTCTGGGACGTCTATTTCGGCGCCATCGAGGTGAGCGCCGCTCAGACGCCGTGGATGTTCGCCACCGGCAACCACGATATGGAGGCGACCTACGGTTCGCACGGCTACGGCGGTCACGCGGCGCGCCTCGACTTTCCCGGTAACGGGCCGGCCGGCTGTCCGTCGGCGTATTCGTTCACCTACGGCAATGTCGCGGTGCTCTCGCTCGACGCCAATGACGTCTCCTACGAGATTCGCGCGAATACCGGGTATTCCGATGGGGCGCAGACGAGTTGGGTGGAGCGCACGCTCGCCGCCTACCGGGCGAACCCGGATATCGATTTCCTGGTCTGCTTCTTCCACCACTGCGCCTATTCGACGACTGAGGCGCACGCCAGCGACGGTGGCGTGCGTGACGCCTGGGTCGCGTTGTTCGACCGCTACCAGGTGGATCTGGTGTTGCAGGGGCACAATCACGTTTTCGAACGCACCGACCCGATCCGCGGCAACGTCGCGACGAAGGTCGCGGGCGACAATTCGGTGGTGTACCCGGAGACCGACGGCACCGTCTACTACACGGTCGGCGGCGGCGGTCGGCCCCGCTACGACTTCCAACCGGGATCACGAGAGTCCTACCGAGGCAACGAGTTACCGGACACGGCCGTACCGAACAGCTATGTGTGGGCGCCCGGCGGCGACAAGCAGGACGAGGCGGCCCCGTGGTCGCGGGTGCGGTTCCGCAACTATTCGTTCCTGCGCGTCGACGTCCGTCCCGGCATCTTCGCCAGCGAGATGGACGTGATCGCCGTCGACGAGTACGGACACGAATTCGACCGGGTCACCTACCGCAGGCAGGTGCGCGGGTAACCGGCTACTTCTTTTTCGGCGGCAGCGTCCGCGCATAGCCGACGCCGCGATCGACCCATTCGCGCAGCACGGTGTCGTCGTCGGCCGCCTCGGGGTTGACGCGCAGCCAGCCGACCATTTCCCGGCCGCCCATCACCATGGGCTCCACGAATTCGTTCGCGAGCAGCCTGTCGCTTTCCGCCCGGTCGACCCGGACCAGCAAGCCGCCTTGCCCACTGGCCGCCACCGCCATATTGCCGCCGATCAAAAAGGCCAGACCGCCGAACATCTTGCGCTCGGACAGCTCCGGCCCCGGCTTGATCAGCAGCCGGATGCGATCGGCCAACTCCTCGTCATATGCCATAGCGGAATTGTCGACCCTGGCACCGACAGATTCTCGGCGACAGCCTCACGCGCCGATCGCCGCGGCGAACAACGGCCAGGACAGGTGCAGGTCGTCTTCCCAGTAGGTCCAGGCGTGGGTACCGGCAGGCCGCAGGTTCGCGGTGACCGGGATGCCGAGTTGGTGCAGCCGATCCACGAACGGCCGGGTGCAGCCGCCGATGACGGTCTCCATCACACCGCCGACGAGCATGCGGTCGAGCAACCGGGCCGGGTTGCCGTCGATGCCGCGGTCACCGATGGTGTCGTGCTCCCCCGGTGCGCCGGTGCCCGACGAAACGTACAGCGCCACACCGCGCAAGCGTTCGGCGTTCAGCATCGGATCGTGCTCGGCCCAGGCCGGGCTTTCCGGCCCGCCCCACATGTTCGCGGCGTTCGCGCCGAACACCGCGAGCTGCGACGAGACGTAGGCCTGGGCCACCGAGTCACTGGTGCGCGGGCATCCGCTGTAGGCGCCGACCGCCTGATAGAGACCGGGTGCGCCGGTCGCGAGGTTCAACGCCGAGGTCGCCGACATGGACAGTCCCGCAACGGCATTGCGCCCCGTCATGCCGAACCTGTCCTCCAGCAACGGCGGCAGCTCGCGGGTCAGGAAGGTGGTCCACTGGTTGCGGCCGAGCACCGGATCGTCGCGCAGCCAGTCGGTGTAGTAGCTGGCGCGCCCACCCATCGGCACGATCACGTTGACGTTCTTGTCCGCGAAGAACTCCGCGACATCGGTGCGCCGCATCCACGGCCCACCGTCCTCGCCGCCGTCGACCGCGTTGAGCAGATACAGCGCGGGCGCACCGGCGCCGGGATGCGACATCCACAGCGTGATGGGCTTGTTCATCGCCGCCGAGTGCACGACGACCTCGAGCTGTCGCCCGTCCAGCGGACGTACCTCGAGGATGCGGGAGTCGGGATCGGCGGCGGCCGGACCGGCCGGGACGATCGCGGCGAGGACCGCGAGAAGGGGAACCAGGCATCGCATCAGCCGGCGCATGGGGTCGAGTATCTCCCAGGGCCGCCGGGACATCCGGCATTCACCGGGCGTGTTCGCGTACCGAATGAACGCGCAGGTCGGTGGCGGCATCGTCGTCGCCGATCAGAATCCAGCAATCGACCAGCGACGGCGGATTCAGCCTGCGTAACTGCGTTCGAGCCATCGGTGTCCAGCGCGCCGAATCGGTAATGCACGTCTGCGCCTTCGAGCAGCTCAGACGGGCCGGGTCAGGTGCCTGCATCAACGCATTCGAGCCTTAAGCGCCCGGACCCGCAACGCGCTCGAGCCGTTCACTGCGCACCGCGACGGGCACCGCCGTGCGCTCCAGATGCCGCGCCAGTATCGGTCCGATCACGCCGACCACATCTGCATTGGTGAGCTGTGCATGTGTCGCTGGCACCGGGTGTTCGATGAGGTCGCCGGTGATGAACGGCCGCCATATCTCGGCGCCGAACAGCTCGGTCACGCCACGGGTGGCCGAGAAGTACAGCAGGTCACCGTCGAAGACGCCGGGCTTGTATCCATGGGAAAGGGCGACGCCGTCCACATAACCGCGATGCAGCCGTTCCAGTTGCGCCGCCGATAGTCCGGTACCGAATGACGCACCGGCGCCGGCCAATTCGTCGGCGGCCTCGGCGGCCGACAGCTCCGGGGCGGCGTCGCCGTCTTCCGGCTCGTCACCGAGCAAGTGCGTCAGCAGATCTCGCATCCGAGGCGCGGGGGGCGGATCGACGCCGTCGGGGAAGACGACGCTGTCCAGCATGGCCAGCACCGCCACCGCGGCACCACGGGCGCGCAGCCGCACCGCGATCGCGTGCGCGATCTGACCACCGAGCGACCAGCCGAGCAGGTGGTACGGCCCCTCCGGCTGCACGCGCAGCATCGCGTCGACGTAGCTGTCGGCCAGCTCGTCGATGGTGCCGAGCGTGCGGCACGGTCCGGTCAGCGTCGGCGCCTGCAAGCCGTACACCGGCCGGTCCGTGATGTGCCGCGCCAATCCGGCGTAGCACCAGGCCAGCGGGACCGCCGAGTGGACGCAGAACAGTGGCGGGCGGGTTCCGTTGCGGCGCAATGCGAGCAAGACACCGAATGCGTCGTCGTCGCTGGTATCCGTGCCGTCGTAGGTGGTGATCCGCTCGGCGAGCGCCCGCACGGTCGGTGCCGCGTACAACCAGCGCACCGTCACCGGCACCCCGGTCGCTGCGGCCAATTCGGCCGAGACCGCCACGCCTAGTAGCGAATTCCCGCCCAGCTCGAAGAAGTCATCGTTCAGGCCGACCCTGGATTGACCGGTGGCCGTGCCGATGTGCTCGGCGACCAGACGCTGAATCATGTTCTCCGGGGCCAGATACGGACGTTGCACGATGATCGACGGCGGCAAAGCGGCACGATCGAGTTTTCCGTTGCTCGCCACCGGGAGCCGGTCGAGTTCGATCAGCGCCGAGGGCACCAGTGCGGCGGGTAGCGTCGCGCGCAATCGGTGCAGTGTGGCCGCCGCGTCGAACGCGACACCGGGGGCGGCGACCACGTAACCCACCAGTCGCGCCTCGGGGCGACCCGCGTCGGCGACCGTGACGACCGCGTACTCGATGTCCGGTCCGGCGAGCAGTGCCGCCTCGATCTCGGCGGGCTCGATCCGCCGCCCGCGCACCTCGACCTGGGCGTCGACGCGACCGAGGAACTCGAACACCCCGTCGGGTCCCGCGCTGACCAGGTCGCCGGTGCGGTACAGCCGCCGCCCGACCCCGAACGGATCGGCGATGAACCGCACCGCGGTGCCCGCCGGATTGCGGACATAACAATCGGCGACGCCGATGCCGCCGAGGTACAGCTCGCCTCGGGCACCGTCGGGCAGTCGCGCCAATCGGGAGTCCAGCACCACCGCGAGCACCCCGGGAAGCGCGCGCCCGATGGTCACCGGCGCGTCGATCGCCATCGCCGCGGTCTCCGTCGCCATCACGGTGGCCTCGGTCGGCCCGTATCCGTTGAACAACCGCACATGCGGCGCCCATTCGCGCACCAGCTTCGCCGGGCAAGCCTCGCCACCGATGGCCACCACCGACAGCCCGGGCACCTCCGCCGGGGAGAGCGTGGCAAGCACCGCAGGGGTCGTCAGGTAATGGGTGCAGCCTGTCGCGCGGAGCAGCCGTGCCAGCTCGGCGCCGGACACCACCGATGGCGGCTGCACCACCAAGCGCGCACCGGACGCGAACGCGGCAAGAACATCGAGGAGATGTGCGTCGAAAGACGGGGCGTGCGAATGCAGCACCACCGAGTCCCTGCCGACGCCCCAGTGCTCGACGATGTAGTCGGTCAGCGAACCGAGGCCGCGATGACTGACCGCCACACCTTTCGGCCGCCCGGTAGTGCCCGACGTGTAGATCAGATAGGCCGGATGCGCGGGCCGCAGGGCACGCGGCCGCTCCGTGTCGGCCACCGGTGTCGCCGACCGGCGCTCGACCTCCGCCATGCACCGCGGATCATCGAGCACCAGCCAGTCGATGCCACACCCGGTCGCGCCGCGTGCGTCATCGTCGCTCGCGCGGTCCGCGTCCGCCGCGGCAGGATCGAGGCGGCCGAAGAATCCGGTATCGCAGGGAAATTTCTCCCGCACCGCGCTGATCGTGATTCCTTGCCGGGCACGGGAATCCGCGATGACCGTGGCGATCCGCGCGGCCGGATCGGACGGATCGACCGGGACGAAGCAGGCGCCGGTCTTCGCGACCGCCCACAGGGCCAGCACCGATTCCAGCGAACGCGGCACGGCGACCAACACGAACTCACCGGGACGCGCGCCGCCCGCCATCAGCTCGCGGGCCAGCCGCGAGGACGCCTCGTCCAGTTCGCGGTAGCTCATGGTGCGGGTATCGTCCTGCACCGCAACAGCATCCGAGGCCGAGTCCGCGCACAGCAGTTCGGGCAGCACCCGCACCGGCGCGGCGGGCGGCGCGACCACGGGAGCGGGCCGAGCGCCGTCGACCGCGACTATCGGGCAGTCGGGCGCCGCGGCAAGGAAGCGGCGGAAGTACTCCAGGAACATGCGGTGCTGCCACACCACGGTGTCGTGGCGGTAGCGCGCCGGGTTGGCCTGAAAATCGATGCTGACCGAGCGGTCGTCCGGACCGGCCTGGTAGCCGTTGACCATCAGATCCTCGACGGGTCCGAGTGCGAGCAGCCGGGCCTGGCCGGTCAGCGGGCCGAGCCGGAGCGGTTCGGCGAAACCGAGGACATTGACCAGCGGCCCGAATCCACTGCCCAGGGCCTGATCCCGGCCACTGTCGCGGCGCATATCCTCGAAACGGTAGCGCTGGTGCCGCAAAGCGCCGATGACAGTCGATCGGACCTGGGCGATGACCGCACTGACGGTGCTGGTGTCGAGCCCGGATAGTCGCAGCGGCACCACATTCGACAGCGATCCGGCCGATCGGCGCAGTCCCGCGGTGGTGCGGGCGGGGACGGGCAGGGTGAGGCAGACCTCCGCGTTGCCCGTCATCCGCGCCAGGAAGCAGGCGAAGGCCGCGAGGGCCAACTCCGGGAAGGTGGCACCGTGGCTGGTCCTTGCGGCGGCGAGCAGTTCCGCGGTGGCGGCATCGACGGTCGCCGTCACCCGGTGCGGCCGGGCCTGCGGTGCGGCAGGTTGGCCGGCCAGGCTCACCGGCGCGCCGAGTCCGGCGAGCCGATCCAGCCAGTAGTCCCGATCGACCGCTCGGCGTGGTGAATCCCGATAGGCCTGCTCGGTTGCCAAGATCTCCGGCACCGATAGCGCCGGAAGGTCCTGTACCGAACCGGCTTTGGCGCGATCCGCGGCACCGTTCGACAGCACAGTACTGGCGCGCGGCGTGGATTCGTCTGCCGCTTCGCGCGTTTCGGTCGATGCGAGATGATCCGCGGACCGCCACAGCACTCGCCCGGACGGGCGACGGCCCGCTCCTACCAAGCGGCCGGTGTCGAGAAGCGCGGTGTCGCCCGCCCCACGCACCACTCGCGGCTCGATGTCCCGCTGGGACGCAAGCACTTCGGCCCGATAGAGCTCCCCGGTGCGGCGCAGCACCGCCGCGGCACCGAGGCCGTCCAGTACGAGATGGTGGCTGCGCAGGTACAGCAGGTGGTGCTGCGGCGCTACCCGGAACAGAGTGGCGACGGTGTGGTCGTCGGTGCGGGGATCCAGCGGTGCGCTGTAGTCACGCTCCATCGCGGCGAGAGCGGTAGCGACCGGGTCGATGCCGGTCGTCAGGTCCACGACCTCGATCGGCAGCTCCGCGTCCGGATCGACGTACTGCCGCGGCTGCCCGTCGACGGTCCGGAGTCGCACGTGCGGCGATTCGAGTTCCCGGGCCGCGCGCCGGGCACAGCGGGCCATCAGTGCTATGTCGAGGGGTCCACAAAGATCCAGGTACATCGCGACCGTGAGCGGCACCTCGGGTTGCAGTTGCTGGGCCACCCACCAACTCTGCTGCACGGTCGAGAGTGGGTACATCCGCTGCGCCGTGGCATCGCCAGGCACGGCGTCGTCGGCTCCGGTCAACACGCCTCCCATGCATTCGGAAGCCACCGCTGAATCGTTTCTCGGGCAAACCTACGGCATCTAGGCCCGAACTCGCCGTAATTGCAGCATGATCGGCGCGTGCAAGGGTCGCTGCCAGGACAGACAGCGGGCGCTGGCCTATCGGATTCGACGAATATCCGGCCACGAGCGTTATCTCGGCACACACCCTGCTACGTAGGCCGTTAGCTCAAGGGAGGCGTAGCCGTTGAGCCGCTCGCTCAACGGGAGGCGTCGCAGTGGAGCCGCTCGCCCAACGGGGGGCTCAGTGGAGCCGTTCACTGACCGGCGGCAGCCGACAGTACGAACCTTTCTCGGCTCATCGTGTCGGCGACACCGCACAGCTCGTAACACGAGCTCAAGCGGCCCGGGTCCGCACCAATTCCCGCGCGGCCGCGCGATAACGGTCGGCGATGAGCCGGACCACGGCGGGATGCACGCCGATGGGCTCGGCGACGCCGTCGGCACCCGCGTCGTGCAGGCGTTGCTGGAACAGCCCGTGCGCCAGCAGATACGAAGCGACGAAGACCCGTTGCGCACCCGACTCCCGCAGTGCGGCAACGACTTCCGCAACCCGTGGCGCACCGGTGGCGATGTAGCCGATCCGCACCGGGGTATCGAGGTGTTCGGCGAGCATGGCGGCGGCCCGGCGAACATCCTGGCGGGCACGAGCATCGGAGGATCCGGCGGCGGCGAAGACGACCGCGTCACCGGGACGCCAGCCGGCGGCCCGCAGCCGCATCGTCATGATCCGGGCCAATGCCGGATCCGGACCCATGGCCGGAGTGACAGCCACTGCGGCATGCCCGCTCTCGGCTACTTCCCGCGGCACGTCCTGGTAGACGTGGTACCCGGAGGCGAGGAACGCCGGAACCACCACGGCGGGAACAGAATCCCCCGCCGTGTCGCACAGATCGCGCAGCACCTCGGCCGGCGACGGACCGAGAACGTCCACGAAAGCAGTCCGCACGGCCGGGTCGGGCAGCTCGGCGTCGCGCCCCGAAACCGCGACGCCGAGCTCCCTGTCCACCGCCTCGGCCAGCGCGGCGATCATCTGAACCCCACGGGTGCTCCTGGTGCCGTGCGCCACCAGCACCAGGGCGGGCGGGGTCACAAGGACCCCAACGTCTGCACGTACCGCGTCGGCGCGCCGGGCGCCTGCGGTCCCGACAGCTCGGGGCGCGGATTGTTGTCGATGCATTCGGCCGCGTCCAGCGCCAGTCGATAGCCGCGCTTGACCACCGTCTGAATCGCCTTCGGCGCACCGAGCCCAGCCCGCAGCCGGGCGATCGCGGTCTCCACGGCGTGCGTGTCGTCACCGCCGCCGGGCAACGCGGCGAGCAGGTTCTCCCGGGAGACGACCCGGCCGGGCTGGCGCGCCAGCGAGCGCATCAGCGCCATCGGCGCGGGCGCGAGTTGACGCACCTCGCCGTCGACCACCACGCAGCCGCCACGCACGCTGAGCGTGTGGCCCGCGGCGTAGATCCGGTTGGCCCGCCGCGGCAGTTCCTCGGCGACGTGGCGAGCCAGCGCACCGAGCCGGGCCCGGCCGGGCATCGACGTCGCCACACCGAGCTCCTCCAGCGGCGCCGCGGTGATCGGGCCGACGCAGGCGGCCAGCACCCGGCCGCGCAGCGCGTGCAGCACGCCCTCCAGCAGGCCGGTTTCCTTGGCGCGCATCAACATCGACGCCACGGCGGGCGCGCTGGTGAAGGTCACACAGTCCAGGTTCGCGGTGACGATGGCCTCGATCAGCTGGTCCATCGGACCCTGATCCTCCGGCGGCATCCACCGGTACACCGGCACCGGCACGACATCCGCACCGGCACAACGCAATACCTCGCAGAAGTCGGGCACCGGCTCCCACTCGGTGGTGGCGCCGTGCAGCTGCACCGCGATCCGCACGCCCTCCACGCCCTCGGCGAGCAGGTGATCGAGCACCTCCGCGGACGACTCCGAGGCGGGCGACCACTCCTCCCGCAATTCGGCGGCGCGGATGGCGCCCTTGGCTTTCGGGCCGCGCGCCAGCATCCGGGTGGCGCCGAGCGTGGCGCGCAACTCCTCCGCGACGCCCCAGCCCTCGGCGGCCTCCATCCAGCCGCGGAAGCCGATGCCGGTGGTGGCCACCGCGATCTGCGGCGGTTCGACGATGAGCTGGCGGGTCACCCGCTCCAGCTCGGTGTCGTCGGCCAGCGGAATGATGCGAATGGCCGGCGCCGACACGATGTCGGCGCCGCGCCGGACGAGCAGCGTGGCGAACTCGTCGGCCCGTCTGGCCGCTGTGATGCCGATGGTGAATCCGGCGAGGCAGGGGCCCGGCTCGATGGTTGTCATGCGTTCATCCGTCCGAGGAGGCGAGCCCGGCGGCGACCGGCTCGTTGGAGATCGACACGACGCCGTCGGCTACGCGGACCGCGTACACCGGCAGCGCCGCCGATTCGTCGTCCAGGCAGCGCCCGTCGACCAGGGAGAACGCCTGCTTCAGCAGGGGTGAGGCGACGACCGGGACACCGCCGCGGTCGCCGACGATGCCGCGCGACATGACCGCCGCGCGTCCGATCGGGTCGATGTTGCCCACGGCGTAGAGCATGCCGTCGGACAGCAGGAACAACGCGGCCTGACGGCCACCTTTCAGCAATACCGCAACGCCGCGGCCGGGGATCAGGTAGTCGAGCCGGCATGCCTGCGTCCAGCCGGTGGCGGTCGTAGCGGCAAAACCGGGGGTATCGATCACGGTCATCGGTGTCATCCTCCAAACGCCTTACCCATTGGTACAGGCGTCCTGTTTCTATGCGGTTAAGCCGTTATTTCCCGGGCATGGCGGCGGGCACGTCCGGCATGCCCAGCAACACCGGTACCTTGCGTTCCCCCGTTTCGTCGAACGCGATTGTGGGGTCGGTCTCATCCGGGGCATTGACGAAGGAAACGAAGCGCGACAGCTTCTCCTCGTCCTCCAGCACGGCCGCCCACTCGTCGCGGTAGCCGGCGACATGCTGGGCCATCACCGCCTCCAGTTCCTCGGCGATGCCGAGGCTGTCCTCGCAGATGACCTGCTTGAGGTAGTCGATGCCGCCCTCGAGCGCCTCCTGCCACGGCGCGGTGCGCTGCAACCGGTCGGCGGTGCGGACGTAGAACATCAGGTACCGGTCGATGTACTTGATCAGGGTCTCGTCGTCGAGGTCACCGGCGAGCAGCACCGCGTGCTTCGGGGTGAGGCCGCCGTTGCCGCCGACGTAGAGGTTCCAGCCGTGCTCGGTGGCGATCACGCCGACGTCCTTGCCCCGCGCCTCGGCGCATTCACGGGCGCAACCGGACACGGCCAGCTTCAGCTTGTGCGGGGAACGCAGTCCGCGGTAACGCTTTTCGAGCAGCACCGCCATGCCGACCGAGTCCTGCTGGCCGTAGCGGCACCAGGTGGAGCCGACGCAGCTTTTCACCGTGCGCAGCGACTTGCCGTACGCGTGACCGGATTCCATGCCGACGTCGACCAGACGCTGCCAGATCTGCGGCAGCTGCTCCACCCTGGCGCCGAACAGGTCGATCCGCTGACCGCCGGTGACCTTGACGTAAAGGTCGAAGTCCTTGGCGATCTGGCCGATGGTGATGAGCTGATCGGCGGTCACCTCACCGCCGGGCATCCGCGGCACCACCGAGTAGGTGCCGTTCTTCTGCAGGTTGGCCAGGAAGTGGTCGTTGGTGTCCTGCAGCGCGGCCTGCTCGCCGTCGAGGATGTGCTCGCTGGAGGTCGAGGCCAGGATGGAGGCGACCGTCGGCTTGCAGATGTCGCAGCCGGTGCCCTTGCCGTACTTGGTGATCAGTCCGGAGAAGGTGCGGATGCCGGTGACCTGCACGATCTGGAACAGCTCGGCGCGCGATTGGATGAAGTGCTCGCACAGCGCCTTGGACATCTCCACGCCGGACTGCTCGAGCAGCTTCTTGAGCATGGGAACGCAACCGCCGCAGGAGGTTCCGGCGGTCGTGCACTTCTTGATGCCCGGGATGTCGCAGGCGCCCTCGGCGATGGCGCCGCAGATCGCGCCCTTGGACACGTTGTTGCAGGAGCAGATCTGCGCGTCGTCGGGTAGCGCGTCGGCGCCCAATTCCGCACCGGCGGGCGAGATCAGCGCGGCGGGCTCGGCCGGCAGCGGCCGCCCGACCAGCGGGCGCAGCGCGGCGTAGGCGGTGGCGTCGCCGACCAGGATGCCGCCGAGCAGGATCTGCGCGTCATCGGAGACAACGAGTTTCGCGTAGGTGCCCTTGGCGGCGTCGTGCAGCACGACCGACAGCGCGCCCTCGGTGGTGCCGTGCGCGTCACCGAAGCTGGCCACGTCGACGCCGAGCAGCTTGAGCTTGGTCGACATGTCCGCGCCGGGGAATTCGCCTGCGCCGCCGAGCAATCGGTCGGCGACGATCTCGGCGGTGGTGTAACCGGGCGCGACGAGGCCGTAGCAGGTGCCCTCGACCGCGGCGCATTCGCCGATGGCCCAGATGCTCGGATCCGAGGTCTGCAGGCCGAGGTCGGTGATGATGCCGCCGCGCGGGCCGACCTCCAGCCCACTGTCGCGGGCGATCTGGTCGCGCGGGCGGACACCCGCGGAGAAGACGACGAGCGAGGCCTCGATGACCGAGTCGTCGGACAGGCTGACCCGGATGCCGCTGTCCCCCGCCTCGATCGAGGACGTGCCGACGCCGGTGTGCACGTACAGGCCGAGATCGGTGACCAGCCGCTCCAGGATGGCGCCACCACCCTCGTCCACCTGGGCAGGCATCAGCCGCTGGTTGTACTCGACCACGTGCGGGGTGAGGCCGAGCAGCCGCAGCGCGTTCGCGGCCTCCAGGCCGAGCAGACCGCCACCGACCACCACGCCGACCGCGCCGGGTCCGGCGGCCTCGGCGGCGGCCCGGATGCCGTCCAGGTCGTCGATGGTGCGGTAGACGAAGCATTCCGGGCGATCGTGGCCGGGCACCGGCGGCACGAAGGGATAGGAGCCGGTGGCGAGCACCAGCGCGTCGTAGGCGATGGTGTCGCCCGCCGACGTGGTGACCTTGCGGGCGTCCCGGTCGATCGACTCGGCGCGCTGGCCGAGCCGCAGGTCGACGAGGGCGTCACCGTCGTAGTCGTTGCCGGGCAGGGCCAGCGCCGCGGTATCCCAGGCGCCGACGTAGGTCGACAGACCCACGCGGTCGTAGGCGGGCAGCCGTTCCTCGCTGAGCACGACAACCTGCCACTGTCCTGCCTCGTCGCGCGAGCGCAGTGCCTCCACGAACCGATGCCCGACCATGCCGTGGCCGACGACGACCGCGGTCTTGCGCAGGGCTGGTTCGACTGAGTGATTCGTCGACGTGCTCAAGAAGGGCCTCCCAAGATCCGGTTGGCCCCACGGTAGGAAACAGGTATTGCCGCCATGCTGCGCGCGATGACCGGCGCATCAACGGTTGCTCACGGACCCGGATTCACCAGGGTGAGCTCGCCGCAATGTTGCGCGGGTGCGACGCGCCGTTCGCGCGCGTCATCGCGAGCCGACCTCGCAATAGCCGGCCGATGCGGGGCGACGCGCACAGCATGAACGCCGCCACATCACCCCGCAACTCGAGCCGGGAATCAATTCCAGGTGTCTTCGAGCATCCGCGGCTTGCAGGCCTGCCAGGCACCGGCGAGCAGCACAAGTACGGCGACGCCGAGCAGTGCGAACGGAGCGATCCAGCCGCCGGTGACCGAGTGCAGCACGCCGAACAGCAGCGGTCCGATGCAGGCCACCGCGTAGCCGACGCCCTGGGTGAAACCGGAGAGCGCGGCGGAGCCACCAGGGGTGTTGGTGCGCAGGTTGATCAGGGTCAGCGCCATCGGGAAGGTGCTCGGGCCGAGGCCCAGCAGGACGACCCACAGGATGGGCGCGCTCATCGGGGCGACGATCAGTCCTACGAAGGCGGCGACGAAGAAGATCGCGCAGCCGATCACGACGGGGAAAGGATTACGGAATCGGGTGACGACCGTCGGCGCACTGAGCGCCGCGACCAGACCGACCACCGCGAACAGCGCGAGCATCGACCCGCCGAAGCCTGCGCTTGCTCCGGCGTCGCTGAGGATCTTGGGCAACCAGGTGAACATCGCGTAGGTGATCAACGACGTCATACCGAACATGCCCGCCATGCCCCACGCCACCGGGGACCGCCAGACCCGCCCGGTGCGCGGCGCGTCGATCGCGCCGAGGGCGGTGCTGTCCTGCACGTCGCGGCCGCGCCGGTCGCGCAGCACGCCGAGCCACGGCACCACGGCGGCGAAGCCGAGGATCGCCCACAGACCCAGTGAGATCCGCCAGCCGTGCGCGTCGGCGACCGGGACCGCGACGAATGCGGGCACCACGGTGCCGAGCTGCACCATCACGATGTAGAGCGAGCTGACGATGGCGACCCGATCGGCGAAGTACCGCTTCACCAGCGGCGGGATCACCACGTTGCCGATGCCCATGCCTGCCAGCGCCAGCGCGGAGAAGACGAGGAGTTCGGCGGTGCCGGACAGCAGCACCCGGACCAGCTGGCCGGTGCCCGCCATCAGCATGGCGACCAGCGCGGTGCGCTCCAGCCCGAGGCGCCGGACGAGCACCGGGGTCAGCAGGCCGGACAGCGCGAACATCGCGGTCGGGATCATGCCGAAGACGCCGACCACCGCGGTGCCGTAGCCCACGTCGGCGCCGATGCGTTCGGCTAGCGGACTGAACGCGGTGACCGCGACGCGCAGGGTAAGCGCCGACATAACGATGGCGGCCAGAACGAGGAGACGGCCCTCCGTCAGCGCACGTCGGCGCTGCTCGACCTGCGGAGATTCCTGTCCGGTCGGAGTTTTCTGGAGGGTTGCAGTCACTGCGAAATCATAGGATGACCGGATGATAGGAGGCAACGATTTGTGATGAGCGGTACTCTATGGCAGTGCAACCAGTCCGGCGCACCAGCCTCATCGCCCAGGTCACCGAGCAGCTGCGTGCCGAAATTCGTTCCAGCCGTTGGCCCATCGGGTCCCGCATCCCCACCGAACCGGAGCTGACCGAGCTCACCGGAACGGGTCGAAACACCGTGCGCGAGGCCGTCCAGGCCCTCGTGCACGCGGGGATGCTGGAGCGACGCCAAGGCTCGGGAACCTACGTGATCGCCTCCTCCGACCTCGGCGGCACCCTCGGCAAGTACTTCGCCGATGCCGAAGAGCGCGATGTCCTCGAGCTACGCCTGGCGCTGGACACCACGGCCGCCGCGCTGGCCGCGCGCCGCCGCGACGACGGCGACATCGCGAACCTACTGCAGCTGCTCGCCGAGCGCGACAAGGCCTACGACGAGGACAACCCGGCCGCGATCGAGTCCGATGTCGAGCTGCACCGCGCGATCGTGGTCGCCAGCCACAACGCGGTCTACCTCGAGTTCTACGACTCGCTGCTGCCGATCATCGAGCAGGTGATCCGGGCCCGGACCTTGAAGTCCGACGACTCCTACCCCGAGGAGCACGCCGAGCTGGTGCACGCCGTGATCGACGGCGACCCCGAGCGCGCCGCCTCCGCGGCCAGCTGCTTCCTCGAGTCGCTCATCGCCGAATACCCCGACGTTCGATAAACAGCTCTCTTCCTAGCGGACGGCACGTGAAGAACCACTCACGTGCCGTCCGCTTCGCATGTGAGTCGGAATTGCCTGGAACGTCACGCGTAGCCACGGAGCCGCAACAACCGGCCCCTACGTTGTGAAACGACCTAAAAAGGCAACTCGACTCCGCCGGCGGCGCCAGCCGCGATGAGGGCCGGTCGAGTGCGAACGAGAGGAAGCCGATGACTGCCATCGCAGCCGCCACCGGCACCGAGTCGAACACCGCATCCGAGACCTTCCAGCACCAGACCCGCGGCCGCTGGCTGGAACACTGGGAGCCGGACAATCTGAAGTTCTGGGAATCCGGTGGCGCGCGGACGGCACGCAAGAACCTGATCTTCTCGGTGTTCGCCGAGAACCTCGGCTTCAGCATCTGGGTCATCTGGGGCACCGTGGTCACCAGCATGGGCGCCGCGGGCTTCCCCTTCCTCGAGGGGCTCGGCAAAGGCAACCCGACGGCGGTGAGCAACGCGCTGCTGCTCTCGTCCACCCCGACCCTGGTCGGCGCCGCGCTACGCATCCCCTACACCTTCGCGATCCCGAAATTCGGCGGCCGGGCCTTCACCGCGTTCAGCGCGGCGATGCTGCTCATTCCGACTCTCGGGCTGGCGTATTTCGTGAACCAGCCGGGCACGCCCATGTGGGTCTTCATGATCCTGGCCGCACTCGCCGGTGTCGGCGGCGGCAACTTCTCCTCGTCGATGGCCAACATCAACTTCTTCTTCCCGGAGAACAAGAAGGGCGCGGCGCTCGGCATCAACGCCGCGGGCGGCAATCTCGGTGTGGCACAGACCCAGCTGGCGTTGCCGCTGCTGATCACCCTGGGCACGCACCTGATGGCCAAGGATCCGGCGGGCTACCGCTTCGGCATCACGCTGTCGGTGCTGGTGTGGATTCCGTTCATCCTCATCGCGGCCTTCGGCGCGCTGCGCTACATGGACAGCGTCGCCAGCGCCAAGTCCGATGGCAAGTCTTACCGGCTCGCGTTGACCAACCAGCACACCTGGGTGATGGCGCTGCTGTACATCGGCACCTTCGGCTCGTTCATCGGGTTCTCCTTCGCCTTCCCGACGCTGATCAAGGCCAACTTCCCGGAGCTGGCCAAGATCGGCTGGATCAGCACCATCGGCAACCTGGCCTTCCTCGGCGCGTTCGTGGGCTCGTTCAGCCGGCCGTTCGGCGGGTGGGTGTCCGACAAGATCGGTGGCGCCAAGATCACCGTGTGCGTGTTCGGCGGCATGGCCGTCTCGGTCGCGCTGATCATGGCCGCGCTGGAGCTGAAAAGCTTCCCGCTGTACCTGATCTCGTTCCTGCTGCTGTTCGTGATGACCGGCATCGGCAACGGCTCCACCTATCGGATGATCCCGACCATCTTCAGCGCGATCTCCAAGAAGTACGCCGCCGAGCACGGTCTGGACCTCACCGAGTCGACCGCGTCGGCCCGGCGGCAGGCAGGCGCCGCGATCGGCGTGATCGGCGCGGTGGGCGCCTCGGGCGGCTGGCTGTTGCAGCAGGCGTTGCGACTGTCCAACATTCACTACCACTCGATGGCGCCCGCGTTCTGGGCCTATGCCGTGGCGTTCCTGCTGATGGGCGCGGTCACCTGGTGGTTCTACTTGCGGTCTTCGTTCGCGGTGGAGCGGATGCCGTCGCTGGCCTACGCCAAGGTGTAACCGGCACAACGCAGCACGCACGTCGGTCGTCGAAAGGCACTGAGCCGCAAGGCTCGCCTCTCGGCGGCCGGCGTTTTCGTCTGCGCTACACCATCAATCGGACCATGTCGGCCGTGCGCGCCAAGCCGGGGAACGCCTCCGGCGTCGACCGTGGATGCAGGGCGTGCACCGCGAGCCGGAACATGACCGCGCGCAACAACATCTGCGGCCATTCCGGCAGATCGCGCCAGCGCTCCAACAGTCCGTCGTCGGCACCACCCCAGGCCAGCGCGTCCACCACGATCACCCCGGCCGCCCAGGGCGCGGGCCGCCAGTACGGCGTGATGTCGGTGAGGCCCGGCGTGTGGGTCCCTGCGAACAGCACGGTGCCGAACAGGTCGCCGTGCACCAGCTGGGCGGGCGTCTGCACCGGCTTGCGCAGGGTGGCCAGCTGGCCGATGAGCTCCATGCTGCGCTGGCCGTCGGGTGAGTCCGCCGAGGGCAGCGGGCCGCCCGCGCGCAGGCTGCGCAGCGGCACCGCCTCCCAGGCGGCTCGATCGGCCGCGACGAACACGTCCACATCGACCCACGGCGCCACCGGCGGCTGCACCAGGAACCGGGGCCGCTCAAGATGGGTCGTCGCCTGATGCAGGCGCAGCGACACCGAAACCACTTCGTCGTGCCGGGGTTCCGGGATGCCTTCCAGGTAAGTGTCGGCGCGCCAGCCGGAGACCACGTAGCGGCCGTCGGTCGCGCGCACCGGGCGGGCCAGGCGCAGCCCGTCCACCTTCAGCGTCTCGCGCACCTTCGCCGACCACGCCGCCCGCGCGTGATCGGCGACCGGGCTGAGCACCACGTCCCCGAATCGCCAGCCACCCTCCCAATCGCCCAGCGTGACCGGGGAAACTTCGCGCAGACCGAACGTGGCACGCACGTGCTCGGGAGGTTCCACAGAAGTCACGGCCGTACCGTACCGCCGTGGTGGACGCCGTACAGGACGCCGCGCCGAAGTGCAACCCCCGCCGTTAGGGCGGGGGTCACAGCGTCCTTCGACGGATCAGTAGACGGGCAGCGACGGATCGATCTGCCGCGCCCAGGCGATGACCCCGCCTTGCAGGTGGGTGGCGTCGGCGAAACCCGCGCGCTTGAGCGCGGCCAAGGCCTCCGCCGAACGCACACCGGTCTTGCAGTGCAACACGATCGGGCGGTTCTGCGGCAGCTCGGACAGCGCCTCGCCGGACAGGATGCGGTCCTTCGGGATGAGCCGCGCGCCATCGATGTGCACGATGTCCCACTCGACCGGCTCGCGCACGTCGATCAGCTCGATCTCCTTGCCCGCGTCGAGCAGATCCTTCAGCTCGCGCGCGGTGACCGTCGAGTCGGCCGCGGCGGCCTGACCCTCCTCGGACACCACCCCGCAGAACGCCTCATAGTCGATCAGTTCGGTGATCGGCTGACGCTCCGGGTCACGGCGCAGCTTGATGGTCCGGTAGTTCATGTCCAGTGCGTCGTAGACCATCAGGCGGCCGAGCAGCGGCTCGCCGATGCCGGTGATGAGCTTGATCGCCTCGGTCACCATCACCGAACCGATGGACGCGCACAGCACCCCGAGCACGCCGCCCTCGGCGCAGGACGGCACCATGCCCGGTGGCGGGGCCTCCGGGTAGAGGTCGCGGTAGTTGATGCCGCGCCCGTCGGGGGCGTCCTCCCAGAAGACCGAGACCTGGCCCTCGAAGCGGTAGATGGAGCCCCACACGTAGGGCTTGCCCGCCAGCACCGCCGCGTCGTTGACGAGGTAGCGGGTGGCGAAGTTGTCGGTGCCGTCCACGATCAGGTCGTAGTCGGCGAACAGCTCGACGGCGTTCTCCGGCTCCAGCCGGATCTTGTGCAGCCGGACGTCGATGCCGGAGTTGATCTCGAGGATCGAGTCGCGCGCGCTGTCGGCCTTCGGGCGGCCGATGTCGGACTCGCCGTGGATGATCTGGCGCTGCAGGTTCGAGGCGTCCACCTCGTCGAACTCGACGATGCCGAGCGTGCCGACGCCGGCGGCGGCCAGGTACAGCAGCGCCGGGGAGCCGAGCCCGCCGGCGCCGATCACCAGGACCTTGGCGTTCTTCAGCCGTTTCTGCCCGTCGACGCCCAGGTCCGGAATGATCAGGTGGCGGCTGTAGCGGGCGACCTCGTCCTTGGTCAGCTCCGCGGCCGGCTCGACCAGCGGCGGCAGGGACTTAGGTGATGACACGTCCAGGACTCCTCGAATCGAATGGGTCGATCTCGTTGTGCAACACCCGCGACCAGACCGTTCTTCCCGACCCATCGTCGCGCATGTCAGCCGCGCGGGTACGGCCAGGGGTTGAAGCGGCAGCGCTTGCCGTCCATCGGGACGACGCCGTCGGGCTCGAGGGTCGCGATGTCATTGTTCTTGGTGCCGAAGGTCTGCTGCATCATCACCGGGGCCAAGCCGCCGTCGGTCTCGCACGGCTGGTGCTGGTGGTAGCCGATGGCGTGACCGACCTCGTGGTTGATCAGGTACTGCCGGTAGGAGCCGATGTCGCCCTCGAAGGCGATCGCGCCGCGCACCCAGCGGACCTCGGAGAGCACCACCCGGCCGAGCTCGGCGTTGTAGCAGGACGAGTCGATCGGGATCTCGTATCCGCAGGCCTTGCGGGTGGATTCGCGGGAGGTGAGCGAGATGCGGAACTCGGTGTCGCCCTGGTCGACCCGGCGGAACGCGAACTTCTGATCGTGCGTCCAGCTCTTCGGGTTGGCGAGGGTGGACTCGATCAGCTTCGCCACCGACTCGTCGCCGCCGAAACCCGTGGTGTCGATGCCGTCCTCGATCTCCACGGTGTAGCGGAAGACCGAGTCGGTGCCGGTGCCGACCTGAGCGGACGCGCCGGGCACCACATGCCAAGTGCCGGTGCCGGTTTCGGCGAAGTTGCCACCCTGCGGCAGCGCGCCGGTCGGCAGGTCGGTGGGGAACTGGCCGTCGCCGGCCGGTCCGCCGATGATGCCGTCGCTCGCGGCCCGCGGACTCAGGTGGCCGAGGCCGGGCACGCCGCTCACCGTGGTCGCTGGGTCGGAGCCGCGCACCGCGTCGACCACCACCAGCACCGTGACGGCGAACAGCACCGGTAACGCGTAGGCCCGCCAGCCGTAGGTGGAGACGAATCTGCCCAGCGCACTTTGCTTTTTGACGCTGCGGTCGGGGCGTTCCCTGGTTCGGCCCTCGGTCGGAGCGGTGGGATCCCAGCTGGCGCGCAGCGGTTGATGGGAGCGGTCCGGCTGAGCGTAGAGACCGAGCGGGTCGTAGATCTCGACGCCGTCGCGGTCGCGGCGGGTGGCGGGCGAATCGGGCTGCCGGGTAAGTGGATCGACACCGTTGGGGCGACCGTTGCGGTCCGGCCTGCGGGCGGAGCCTGCTTCGGCATCGAGCGGCGGCGCAGCGCCGGTGCGGGCGGCTGCGCCCGGTCGTGCTTCTGGGCCTGACCTTGCCACGGGTTCCGACCCTACGGAACCGGGCGCGCCGGGGCCAGCACGGCGGCGCGGATCGCGTCCACCGCCGGACGTGACCGGGGGGTCTGCGTGCCGCTCCCCGGGTCGGTCGGCGCGGAAAGTCACGGACACCAGGTTCTCACAGCGGGCCTGCCGCGCCGTCGGGCACGCCACAACCGCCGGGCGGTGCGACATTTCTCACCGGGTTCCCTCAGTTCTCCGGGCCCGGTCTGCGGGCGCGCAACAACCGAGTATCGTTCTTGGGATACCCGGTGCTTACCCCTTGCCGGGGAATCAACTGGGAGAGCCGAAATGACTGACCTCGTGGACCGGATGGCGTCCCGTAGATCGTCGTCCGAGCCCGCCAAACGCGGCACCCGGCTTCCGCGCGATGAGCGACGTCAACAACTACTCGCGGCCGCCAGCGAAGTCTTCGTACAGCGCGGCTACCACGCCGCGGGGATGGACGAGATCTCGCAGTGCGCCGGAGTGAGCAAGCCGGTGCTGTACCAACACTTCACCAGCAAGCTGGAGCTGTATCTGGCGGTGCTGCAGAACTACGTCGACATGCTGGTGTCCAGCGTCCGGCAGGCGCTGCGGTCGACCACCGACAACCGGCAGCGGGTGCGGGCCGCGGTGCAGGCCTACTTCGATTTCGTCGACAACGAGATGCAGGGCTTCCGGCTGGTCTTCGAATCCGACCTGACCAGCGAGCCGCAGGTGCAGCGCCGGGTCGAGCAGGCCACCGAGGCCTGCGTGGACGCGGTGTTCGACGTGGTGGCGCACGACTCCGGCCTGGACCCGTACCGGGCGCGCATCCTCGCGGTCGGCCTGGTCGGCGCGAGCCAATTCACCGCGCGCTACTGGCTGGAGGCGGATCGGCCGATCCCCAAGGAAGAGGCCGTGGACACCACCGTCTCGCTCGCCTGGGGCGGTCTGTCGCACGTCCCGCTGCACCCCATCGACTGAGCATACGAACGACGCGAGCCCCTGCATCCCGAGGTTGCAGGGGCTCGTTGCTGTCGGCCCCAGGGGCCGAGAAAACTAGACGGTGGCGAAGCCGACGCGACCGCTGGTGACGGTGCCGATCTCGACGTAGGCGACCTTCGAAGCCTGGATCAGGAACTTGCGACCCTTGTCGTCGGTCAGGGACACGACGCCGCCGCTGCCGTTCAGGGCACCGGCCACCAGCGCCTCGACCTCGTCCGGGGTCTGCGAGCTGTTGATCAAGAGCTCGCGCGGGCTATCCGAAATACCGATCTTGACCTCCACGGCCAACCTCCGAACGTAAGAGTCCTGTGCTGTCGATCCAAGGCTAGTGCAGGGCAACGCCGTGCAGGCAGACGGCTGCCTGCGCCCTCAGCGAACAGCAACGGCCCGCACACCGTTGTGCGGGCCAGTTCGGTGCGGCGGTACTACTTCGGTTCGATGAGCTGGATCTCCAGCTCGATGTTGACCTTGTCGCTGAGCATGCCGGGCAGCGGGCCGCCGACGCCGAAGTCGGTGCGCTTGATGGTGCCGGTGGCGGAGAAGCCCGCGTGCCGGTTGCCGGTCGCGCCGAACTCCTGCACGCCACCCCACTCGACGTCCAGGGTGACCGGCTTGGTGATCGCGCCGAGCGTGGCCTCGCCCTGCACCTCGAAGCTCTCCGCGATCTGCACCGGCTCGGTGGCGCGGAACGTCAGCGTCGGGCGGTTCTCGGCATCGAGGAAGTCGGCGGTGCGGATGTGCGCGTCGCGGTCGGCGTTGCCGGTGTCGAACGAGTCGAGGTAGATGGTCGCACCGAGGGTGGCGGCGCCGGACTCGTCGACCACGAATTCGGTCTCGAAGCGGGTGAATCCGCCGCGCACCTTGGAGATGCCGAGGTGGCGGATGGTGAAGGCCACCGACGAGTGCGCGGTGTCCAGGGTCCAGGAGCCGGGCTTCAGCGACTGGGTGGTCGTGGTGGACTCGGAAGAAGTTGTCATGCCAACCACCTTTGCCGGACCACGGTCCGTTAACCAGACCGCAGTTATCATGGCCCCCGTAGGGCGAGGTTAAGCCTCCTAGGACACGGCACGATGGGACCCATGGCACGCAACGGATTCGCCGAATTCCTCGTCGCGCGACGCGCTGAGCTACGCCCGGCCGACGTCGGCATGCCCGAGGGCAGGCGGCGCCGCACGCCCGGGTTACGCCGCGAAGAGGTGGCCGTGCGCGCGGGAGTCAGTGCCGACTATCTGGCGCGGCTCGAGCAGGGGCGCGACACCAATCCCTCGGTCGCGGTGATCGACGCGCTCGCCGACGCACTGCTGCTGCGTGGCGACGAACGCCATCACTTCAGCCTGCTCGCGCTGGCCTCCGGCAACGAATCCCACTGCCCCGGTAGCGAATCCGCGCAGGAGAAGGTCGCCGAGACGATCCAGTCGATCCTGCGCGCCTTGCAGCCGACCCCCGCGTTCGTGGTCGGGCGCAGGCTGAATGTGCTCGGCTGGAACGCGGCGTGGGAAGACTTCGCCGCACCGCTGGGCCTGCTCGACGGCGAGGGACAGCCGAACCTGGCCTGGTACACGTTCGTGCAACCGACCGCGCGCCAGGTGCTGCGGAACTGGTCCGAGGTGGCGGACACCTTCGCCGCGGCTCTGTCGCGCGCCAAATTGCGCTGGCCCGGCGACGATTCGCTGGTGGAGACGATCGACGCGCTGCGCCGCCACCCGGAGTTCGCGACCCGCTGGAAGCCACACCATGTCGGGGCGCCCGTCTCGGGCATGCTGCAGATCGACCATCCGGTGCACGGCCTGGTGCACGTCCCGTTCGAGACGCTCGATGCCGATCGCGATCAGAGCATCATCGTGTGGCTCACCGATCAAGCCCAGACGCAGACACCCGGCCTGCGACTGGTCCGGCCCGCGGCCGTCAACGAGTAGCCCTCAGATCCCCAGCTTCGCCATGCGTTCGGCGTGGCTGGCCTGCATGCGCTCGAACAGCGAGGCGATGCCGTTGAGGTCGCCCGCGGCGCCGAGCACGAGTTCGGTCAGCTCGTCGCGCTGCGCCATGACGTACTGCGCCTGCGTGATCGCCTCGCCGAGCAGGCGCCTGCCCCACAGAGTGAGCCGGTCACGTTCGGAGCGGCTGGCCTCGACCGCGCGCCGCACCTCCTCGACGACGAACTCGGAGTGGCTGGTCTCGGCGAGCACGTCGCGGACCACCTCGGCGACCGCGGGCGGCAGTGCACCGGCGATCTCGTTGTAGAAGTCCGCGGCGATGCCGTCGCCGACGTAGAACTTCACCATCGACTCGAGCCAGGTGGAGGGGTCGGTGGAGGCGTGGTAGGCGTCCAGCGCGCGGACGAACGGCGCCATCGCGTCGAAGATGTCGACCCCGCGCTCGGCCAGCGCCGCCTCCAGCGCGTTGAAGTGCCCCATCTCGGCGGAGGCCATCTTGGCGACGGCTACCTTGCCGCGCAGTGTCGGCGACAGCTTGGCTTCCTCGGCCAGCCGATAGAACGCGGAGATCTCACCGTAGGCGAGCACCGCGAACAGATCTATGACGCCCGGGTGGTCGGCGAGGTCGGCATCGGTCGACGAAACACCCAGCGCGGCAGGTGACTGTGCTCCCATGGCCCCAGCCTAGTACTCCGCGATGGTCACGCCGCCGCAGCGCGAAAGTTGTCCATTTTCACGCGGCCTCGGTGAGGAACTTGTCCAAATATGCCCATGTCGAGTCGCGGGCCTCCGGTCCGGTGAGGATGCCGAGATGGCTGCCCGGGGCGGTTTCGAAGCGGACCGAGGCCGCGCCGGTGAGCGTCCGGGTGCCCGCTTCGACGGCGGCGGCCGGGGTGATCACGTCGGTGGGGCCGCCGACCAGCAGAACGGGGGCACTCACCTGGGCCAGCTCGATGCGCCGCTTACCGAGCTGAACGACGCCGCGGCCGATGTCGTTGTTCAGGATCAACCTGCCCCACAGCTGGCCGTAGAAACGACCGGGGTAGCCGGGCATCTCGGCCATGAAGCGGTCGATGGTCTCCATCCGCGCCAGCGTCTCGGTGCGCGCGATATTGCTCGCGACGAACCACGGCCTGGTCAGCTCGCGGTCCCAGGCGGTGATCTTGTAACCGATCCTGGTCAGCGGCGCGGGCACGCCACCGGCGGCGCGCACCAGCGTCGAGGTGGCGATCCCGCCGGTCAACTTGGCCACCGCGCGCAGCTGCGGGATGCCGGTCAGCTTGTCGTAGTCCAGCGGTGCGCCCACCGCGGTGACGGAGCGGATCGGCAGCTCGGCGTGCGCGGCGGCGGTGAGCAGCGCCAGCGTGCCGCCGAGCGACCAGCCCACCAGGTCGACCGGCTTGCCGTCGCGGTCGGCGGAGGTGCGCAGCACCGCCTCGGGCAGGATCTCGTCGATCCAGTCCTCGAAGCCCATCCGCCGGTCGCCGAAGGTGATGTCGCCGTAGTCGATCACGTACGGTGCGCGGCCGGTCTCCAGCAGGAAGCCGGCCAGGCTCTGGTCGGGGCGCAGGTCGAAGCAGGTCGCGGGCGCGGCCAGCGGCGGCACCAGCAGCACCGCGGAATCCGTTGCGGGCACGGCGGTTTCGGTGTCGCCGGGGCGGTGCTCGAAGCGACGCAGCTGCCGATGCGGCTCGTCCCAGAGCACCGTCGACGGCGTGGGATCCGGTGCCTCTACGCCCGAACCGAAGGTCAGCGCCCACGCGTTGCGGGCGGCGGTCGTGACGGTGTCCGCGATATTCACCCGGAGAATGTCTCACATCCGGTACCGGCGGTAACAGGCAAGTCCGGTTTGTGGTTACCGCTTGCCCATGGCGAGCGGATTCGCCGCAGGCACGATGGCCGCGTGCACCCGGTCGGCCAGCGGCGCGAGCGAGGTCGTCAGCTCGGTCACCGCGTCGGCGGACAGCACCGCGAGCGCACCGTTCCAAGCCGCGTCGTCGGTGCTCTGCTCGACCCGTCCGAGCAGTTCGGCACCGCTGCCGGTCAATGCCGGGCTGACCGGCTCCCCCTCGACCACTCCCCTGGCCCGCAGTTCGTCGAACGCGTCCGCCCACTCCCGTTCGGACAACCCGCGCGCCCCGCGCAGCACCGATTCGGCCGCCTTGCCCGCCGCCGCCTGCATGACCATCGCCTGCCGCCCGGTCAGGCCGTGCGTCGCCAGCGCGGCCACGTGCCCGTCGCCGCGGTGCTCGCGCAGCGAGGTGGTCAGCTGCCAGAGCGCGCCCACCGGGTCCGCGGGCAGCGGCAATGCCGCGTTCGCCGCGAACAGCGGCCTGCCCGTCGGGTCGGCCTGCTCCTGCACCGGCGCGAGCAGCGAGACGGCGCGGGCACACTCCGCCTCACCGGCGCCGAGTTCACGCAGCAGCGCGGTGGACAGGTCGAGCCGGACCGCCAGGCACTGCTCGGGGGTTGCCAGGGCCCAGGCGCCGGGCAGCGCTTTGCGCACCATCTCCGGATGAAAACCGGCGAAGATCGCCTCGACTGTGGCGGGCGTCACCGCGCCGAGCGGCGCCGCCCGAAATGCGAAGTAAGTTTGCCAGTAACCGCGCAGTCCGATCGCGACTCCGGCCTCCTTGACGCCGGTCCCGAAATAGACCACGTCATGTAGTGGCTCGAGAGTCTTCCAGATTTGCCGCGCGGGATGAATTGCCATGTGGCGCAGCGTACGTCGATGAACCACCCGGCGATAGCCGAGTTCGGATTCCGAATAATCGACGGTGGCAATTCGAGCCGCGCACAATATCACGCTACAATCGCACCGGACAACGAAAAGTTTCGCTCGACCGACTTGCCTGATCTGTGCGTGCACCGCCCAGCGGTACCGATCCGATCGGCATAACGAGCAGCGATTTCGTGGTCCAGGAAAATGTGCGCGCACCAGCTCCGCATCACCAGTGCGCCGCGCCGAGATCTCCCGAGGTAGCCGCCCAGTCGCGGCACCCGAAGATCTCCAGAGCGTGGCCGGGTGAGTATCACAGGCGGAGACGTGGTCGTCGCGGGCCGACCGGTCCGCCCCACCTCGTGCGCGCGGGACGCGATTACGAGGAAGGCACGAACCTGAGCAAGATCACTGTCGAACAGGAACCCGGGGTAGCGGAGACGCTGTTGACCGCCGAACTGGACGCAACACATACCGCACCGACATTTGCCGAATTGGGCGTTCGCGACGAAATCGTGCGCGCGCTGAACGAGATCGGCATCGAACGTACTTTCGCAATTCAGGAACTCACCCTGCCGCTGGCGCTGGCCGGCGAAGATCTCATCGGCCAGGCCCGCACCGGCATGGGTAAGACCTTCGGCTTCGGCGTGCCGCTGCTGCACCGCATCGCCACCGCCGACACCGGCACCACGCCGCTCGACGGCACGCCGCGCGCGCTGATCATCGTGCCGACCCGCGAGCTGTGCATCCAGGTCACCTCCGACCTGGAGAACGCGGGCAAGTACCTGAAGAACCATCAGGGCTCGCTGAAGGTGGCCTCCATCTACGGTGGCCGTCCCTACGAGTCGCAGATCGCGGCGCTGCGCAACGGCGTGGACGTCGTCGTCGGCACCCCGGGCCGCCTGCTGGACCTGGCGAACCAGAACCACCTGATCCTGGGCAAGGTCGGCGTGCTGGTGCTGGACGAGGCCGACGAGATGCTCGACCTCGGCTTCCTGCCCGATATCGAGCGCATCCTGACCATGGTCCCGGACAAGCGCCAGACCATGCTGTTCTCGGCCACCATGCCGGGCCCGATCATCACCCTGGCCCGCACCTTCCTCAGCCGCCCGACGCACATCCGGGCCGAGGAAGCGCACGAGACGGCCATCCACGACCGCACCGCGCAGTTCGTCTACCGGGCGCACGCGCTGGACAAGAGCGAGCTGGTCGCCAAGATCCTGCAGGCCGAGGGCCGCGGCGCGACCATGATCTTCACCAGGACCAAGCGCACCGCGCAGAAGGTCGCCGACGATCTCGCCGAGCGCGGTTTCTCGGTCGGCGCCGTGCACGGCGACCTCGGTCAGATCGCCCGTGAGAAGGCGCTCAACAAGTTCCGCAAGGGCGGCATCGACGTGCTCGTCGCGACCGACGTCGCGGCCAGGGGCATCGACATCGATGACATCACCCACGTCATCAACTACCAGTGCCCCGAGGACGAGAAGACCTACGTGCACCGGATCGGGCGTACCGGCCGGGCCGGGCGCACCGGTATCGCGGTGACGCTGATCGACTGGGACGAACTGGGCCGCTGGGCCGGCATCGACAAGGCGCTCGGCCTGGGTATGGCGGAGCCGGTGGAGACCTACTCGCGTTCGCCGCACCTGTTCGCCGAACTCGGCATCCCCGAGGGCGTGACCGGCACCATCCGCAAGGCCAAGCCGGCCGAGCGGGACGAGGACGCGGTCGTGGTGGAGCGCCCGGCGCGGGCCCCGCGCACGCGCAACCGCAAGCGCACCGTGCGCGGCAGGCCGATCGACGAGACCGAGACGAACACCAACGGCACCGCGACCAACGGCACCGAGGACTCGGCACCGCACGACGCGCCGCCGAGCGACGACGCGTCCACCGACGAGAACGGCGACCAGCCCGCCCGTCGTCGGCGCCGTCGCCGCAAGCCCGCGGGCGAGGCCGACAACGGTGGCGAAACCGCTACCGCCGACGCCTCGGCCGACCCCGAGAACGGTGACGCGGAGTCCGGTGACCAGCCCGCGCGCCGCAGGCGTCGCCGCCGCAAGCCGGCCGGCGAGAATGGCACCGAAGACAGCGCCAGCACGGTAGAGCCCGCCACGGCTTCGGTCTGACCGGCCGGATCCGCTACTCTCGCAACCGTGCTCGCACCCGAGCGGCGAACGCGCGCCGACGTCATCTCCGCTGCCGCGATCGCCGCACTCGTGGTGATCGCGGCGGTGGCGGTGTGGGTGCGCGGCGATGCGAGCGGCACCGAGTCGGTGACCGCGAGCTCGCCCGTGCCGACCCCGGTGGCCGCCGACCAACTCCCGACCTCGCTGCGTGAACTGTGGCATGCCCCGAACGCCGCGAGCGCTCGGGCGCTGACTGCGGGTGGTGTCGTCGTCACCGGTGACGAAGGCACGGTCACCGGTCACGACCCGCTGACCGGCAAGGACCTGTGGTACTACCGGCGCGACATGCCGCTCTGCGGGATCGAGAGCCAGTTCAGCACCGTGGTCGCGGTGTATCTGGACGAGCGCGGCTGTAGTCAGGCCACGCTGCTGACCGGCGACAGCGGTGCCAGGCGCACCGCGCGCAGCAGCTACATGGATCCGTCCGTGCGGCTCTCCGTCGACGGCACCTATGTGCTCGCCCAGGGGCCGGAGCGGCTGGAGATGTGGCGCTCGGACCTGGTGCGCACCATCGAATACGGCTTCGTCGACGCGCCGGTCAACGTGAAAACCCAACCGCGCAAGGGCTGCACGCTGCTCTCGGCGGGCTCGAGTCCGTCCCGGCTCGGCGTACTGGAACGCTGCCCCGAGGACGCCGCCAACCGGCTGACCATGCTGAATCCCGCGCCGAAGGACAACACGGTGCCCGAGGAGTCCGGCTCGCACGTCTTGTCCGGCCCCGGCGCGGACTCCCCCGACGCGCGGGTACTCGCGGTGTCGGACAACAGGATCGTGCTCTACCTGCCCGGCACTCCGGCCGCCGCCGGGACGGCGGCGGCCGCACCACGGCTCGCCGTTTACGACGCGTCCGGTAATCCGATTGTGGTGCATCAGCTTTCGGCCCCGCTGAGTGATAAGACCGCGACCACCCGGATCGGTTCGGCCTACCTGGTTTTCACCGGCAACAGCGTAATCGCCTTGAACGGCAGCACTTTCGACCCGATCTGGACCGCGGCCGGCGCGCTCGGCTCCCCCAGCATGATGGCGGGCAGGCTGCTGATGCCGACCGCTGGTGCGATCGCCGCGCTCGATCCCGCGTCCGGCGCCGAGGTCGGCCGCATCCCGGTGGACCGCCCCGGCTACAGCGGCGCGCCCATCTCGCTAGCGGTGCTCGGCACGACGATCCTCGAGCAGCGCGGCACCGAGCTCTACGCCCTCGGCTGACCGGCGATAGACCGGCCGGACGACTCGGCGGCGCACCGGTGAACCATGATGGATCCATGTCCGTACTCGACGATGCCCGGCTGGTACTGCTCCGACACGGCGAGACCACCTGGTCCACCCAGCACCGCCACACCGGCCGCACCGACCTGCCGCTCACCGAGCGCGGCGAGACGCAGGCCCGGGCGGCGGGCCCGCTGCTGAGCGCGCTGAAGCTGCGCGATCCGCTGGTGTTCACCAGCCCGCGCCAACGGGCGCGGCAGACCGCGGAGCTCGCCGGACTGCCCACGAGCACGGTCGACGAGGACCTCGCGGAATGGGACTACGGCGACTACGAGGGCCTGACCACCCCGGAGATCCGGGAGAGCGCACCGGGCTGGACCATTTGGACCGGCGCCGTACCGGGCGGCGAGTCCGCGGACGCGGTGCAGGCCCGCGCCGATCGGGTGCTCGCCGCCGTGACGCCGCAACTGCCCGAGCGGGATATCGTGCTCGTGGGGCACGGACACTTCTCCCGGGCGTTGATCGCCCGCTGGGCCGAGTTCGACGTCAGGGAGGGTCGCCGGTTCGCCATGTCCACCGGCGCGCTGACCGTGCTCGGCCATGAACACGACGTGCGAACCATCTTGGCGCACAACCTGGTTCCCACCGCTGAGGGAGAAACACTGTGACTGTAGCGCTGCGTCGCGCCGTTCCCGCCGACGTACCCGGCTTGGTCGGCCTCATCCATGACCTGGCCGAGTACGAGCGGGCCAGCGACGAATGCACCGTCACCGCAACCCAACTCGACACCGCGCTGTTCGGCGCCGAGCCGAAGGTTTTCGCCCACGTGGTGGACGAAGACGGCGAGCTGGTCGGCTGCGCGATCTGGTTCCTCAACTTCTCCACCTGGAACGGCGTGCACGGCATCTATCTGGAGGACCTCTACGTCAAGCCGGAAACCCGCGGCAAGGGTTACGGCAAGGCACTGCTCGCCGCGCTGGCCAAGGAAGCCGTGGACAACGGCTACAGCAGGCTCGACTGGGCCGTGCTGACGTGGAACAAACCCTCCATCGATTTCTACGAATCCCTCGGTGCCGCAGCGCAGAACGAGTGGGTCGGCTACCGCCTCACGGGTGAGCCACTGGGCAAGCTGGCCAAGGAAGCGCGGTAGTTCACCGACGATGACGTGGCTCGAACATTTCGACGAGGACGCCTGGCCGAGCACCCCCGATGCGGCCATCGCGGTACAGGACGAATTGCGGCCGAAGGTCGAAACCACCCGGCAGGCCGGGGAATTCGGCACCATCGCCGGGCTCGACTCCGCCTACGCCGAGACCGGCGAGGTAGCCGCGGCCGTGGTGGTGTTGCGCGCGAACACCCTGGAAACCATCGAATCTGCTGTCGCACACGGCACTTCGAACTTCCCCTACCACCCCGGTTTGCTCGCGTTCCGCGAATTGCCCACGACCATGCGGGCATTGGCGCAACTCGACGCCGCACCGGACCTACTCGTCTGTGACGCACAAGGTTTGGCGCATCCCCGCCGCTTCGGCTTGGCCTGCCACCTGGGTGTGCTCACCGGCATACCGACGATCGGCGTCGCCAAGTCCGTCTGGGGCGACTACCGCGAACCGGGTCCCGAGCGCGGCGCCCGCACCGACATCACCATCGACGGCGAGGTCGTCGGCAGCGCCCTGCGCACCAGAACAGACGTGAAACCCGTCTTCGTCTCCGTCGGCCACCGCATCGACCTGGACACCGCCTGCGCCCAAGTGCTGGCCCTCACGCCCCGCTACCGGCTCCCCGAAACCACCAGGCGCGCCGACTCCCTGTGCCGCGCCGAGCTACGCGCCGCACTCGGCGCATAGCCCCACGCGACAATGCCACGGTCAGCTCGACGGATCAGATTTCTCCGGCTCGATGGCGTAGTCGGCGGCCATCCACCGCGTAGAGGCCGGAGCGAACAGCAACACCAGCGCGGCCACGACGACCACGCCGAGCAGCGTGCCCCATACCGGCTGGTGTGAGTCGGTCAGCAGCGACCAAGTGACCGGCAGCAGCAGCAGCTGGGCGATCACGGCGATCGCCCGCCCCCAGCGCTTGCCGAGCAGCAGTCCGATGCCCGCGGCGAGCACCGCGCCACCGAGGATGCCGAACCAGGCGGCGGTGCCGTACCCGCTGGCCGCGGTCTGGTCGTGGCCGAGCAGCCCGCGCACGATCAACACCAGCGCGACGATCACCGCGACCGCCCCCTCCAGCGTCACCAGTCCACCCGCGCCGCGCACCGTCCTCGGCACGCCACCGTCACCCTTGCGTTCAGCCACCCGGCAAGCCTACGACCCGTCGTAGTGGCCGTCCTCCCGACCGCTCCGGTTCAGCGGCTTTTCGGACCGGATCCGGCGACGATTAGGCTGCGGGTCGTGCGGACGCTGCTGATCGTGAATCCGAATGCCACCTCGACCACTCCGGCGACTCGGGATCTGCTGGCGCACGCGCTGGAGAGCCGCACGCAGTTGACCGTCGCGCACACCCAGCATCGCGGCCACGCCGCCGAATTGGCCCAGTGGGCCGCCACCAACGAGATGGACCTGATCGTCGTGCACGGCGGCGACGGGACGGTCAACGAGACCATCAACGGCTTCCTGCCGCTGCCCGAACTCAACGACGGGCAGGCCTGGCTGCCGCGGCTCGGGGTGATCCCCGGCGGCTCGGCGAACGTGTTCGCGCGGGCGCTCGGAATCTCGCCGGACCCGGTGACAGCAACCAACCAGCTCATCGATCTGCTCACGCTGGATCGGGACCGCAGGATCGGGCTCGGCCTGGCCGACGACCGGTGGTTCACCTTCAGCGCGGGCGTCGGCCTGGACGCCGATGTCTGCGAGGCGATCGACGCCAGCCGCGCCGACGGCAAGACGGCCACCCCGGCCCGCTACCTCCGGACAACCGTGCGGCAGTTCTTCCGGGCCCGGCGCAAGGAGCCGACCGTCCGGATCGAGGTCCCCGGGCACGAACCGGTCACCGACGTGCATTACGCCTTCGTAACGAACACAACCCCTTGGACCTACCTGAACACCACCCCGGTGCACACCAACCCGGGCACCAGGTTCGAAGACGGTCTCGGCGTGTTTGCCGTGCGTTCGATGTCTGTACTGCCTACACTGCTGCTTGCCAGACAGCTCTTGGCAGTCGACGGAAACCCCAAGTCTCGCAATTTGTTTCGCGAAGACAACGTTCCGTCCGTGCGTATCGAGACGAAGGAACCCATCGGTCTGCAAATCGATGGCGACTTTATCGGGAAGCGCAACGTGGTGGATTTCACGGCCGTGCCCGCCGTCTTGGATGTCGTGGCGCCGCGACCAGAGTGATGCAGGAAACGCACGAAAAACATCGTGGTAGTGCTGCGAAAACTGGGTAGAGCGAGTACAAAGGACCGGGCAGGTTCCCCTAGCGGGGGCCGTTAGAGCGTGAGCTTCCCCACGGTGCACCAGATACCTATTGACATCTACGGTGTTCGTGAAAGCATTCACAAGCAACCGTGCGGAAACATTCGAGTCGCACAAGTGAACGATCCACAAACCGTCGGCGCCATTTGCGGCGCCCAGCAAAGGAGCAGAGGAATGGACTGGCGCCACAAGGCCATCTGTCGCGACGAGGACCCCGAACTGTTTTTCCCGGTGGGTAACAGTGGTCCTGCGCTCGCGCAGATTGCCGATGCCAAGCTGGTCTGCGCTCGCTGCCCCGTAACCGCTGACTGCCTGTCCTGGGCCCTGAAGTCCGGACAGGATGCCGGCGTGTGGGGCGGTATGAGTGAAGACGAGCGCCGGGCGCTCAAGCGTCGTAACGCACGCACGCGCACCCGCACCGTCGTCTAGCAGACGATCGGATTTACCGGACCATTCAGCCCCGGTCCGGTGAACGCATTTAAGCCCGGCACCTTCGAGGTGCCGGGCTCTCTTGTGTCCCAACACATATAACGAAACGGCTATTACCGACCGGAGCGACGGCCCAGCGGAACACGAAGCACCGCATCGGTTCCGATATCCGCGCCGGGGTGCAGGCCGATGGAACCGCCGAGTTCGGCGGTCACCAGGGTGCGCACGATTTGCAGGCCGAGGCGGTCGGAGGATTCCAGGCTGAATCCGCTGGGCAGGCCGCGGCCGTCGTCGCTGATGATCACGTCGAGCCAGCGCGCGGAACGCTCGGAACGGATTGTCACCGTGCCGTCTTCGCCCGAATCGAAGGCGTGCTCGATCGCGTTCTGCACCAGTTCGGTGAGCACCATCACCAGCGGGGTCGCGCGTTCGGCGGAGAAGACGCCGAGCGAACCCGCGCGGCGCACCTTGATCCGCGCGGTGTGCACGGTGGCCACGTCGGCCATGATCGGTAACAGCCGGTCGACGACCTCGTCCAGGTCGACCTCTTCGTCCACCGACATGGACAGCATCTCGTGCACCGACGCGATCGAGGTGACCCGGCGCACCGACTCGGTGAGCGCGACCTGCGCCTCCTCGTTCTCGGTGCGCCGCGCCTGTAACCGCAGCAGCGCGGCGACGGTCTGCAGATTGTTCTTCACCCGGTGGTGGATCTCCCGGATGGTGGCGTCCTTGCTGAGCAGCGCCCGATCGCGGCGTTTGACCTCGGTGACATCGCGCACCAGCACCGCGGCGCCGGCCAATTCGCCGTGCGGACGCAGCACCAGGGTGCGCAGCAGCACGGTCGCGCCGCGCGCCTCCACCTCCATCCGGCGGCCGGTGCGCCCGGCCAGCGCGGCCTGGATGTCGCCGACCACCTCCTGGGCGTCGAACGGATCGGTGATCAGCGAGCGGGTGAGCACCGCCAGATCCTGGCCCGCGAGATCGGCCTGCAAGCCCATCCGGTGATAGGCGGACAGGGCGTTCGGGCTGGCGTAGACGACGATGCCCTCGGTGTCGAGCCGGATGAAACCGTCACCGGCGCGCGGGCTGGAGTGGGTGGCCGCGCGGTCCTCGGTGGTCGGGAAGGTACCGTCGGCGATCATCTGGCACAGGTCGTCGGCGCAAGCGACATAAGCGATTTCGAGTGTGCTGCGCACCCGCGAGCGCTGCACGTCGGTGTCGCGGCTGAGCACCGCGATGACATCGTCGCCGCAGCGGACCGGGATGGCCTCGCGGATCGCGTGCACCGGAGTGGGGTGATAGACGCCCGCGGTCTCCACGTCCCGATCGGCGCGGACGATCTTGCCCGACATCAACGCCTCGAACACCTGCGGATGATCGGCCTGCAGGGCCAGGGTGCCGACCAGGTCCTCGTGGTGCACGGTGGACGCGGTGGTCGGGCGGCACTGCGCGACACACACGATGTCGGCGCCCGCCGCGATCGGTCCCGCACCGACCCACAGCTGCAGATCGGCGAAGGACAGATCGGCAAGCAGCTGCCAATCGCCCACCACCCGCTGCAGGTGATCCACGGCGACGCCGGGTAAGTCGGTGTGTTCGGCTAATAGCTCGCTCAGCGTCGCCATGAAGATCTACCGCTAACGTTTTCTAGGAGATGACGGCGATTAGGTGACCGGCTTTGATGGCGTCGCCCTCTTTGACGCCGATCGAGGTGACGGTGCCGCCGACCTCGGCCAGCACCGGGATCTCCATCTTCATCGACTCGAGGATCACCAAGGTGTCGCCCTCCTTGACCACGTCCCCCTCGTTCACCACGACCTGGTAGACGACGGACACCAGCTCGGCGAGCACTTCCTCGGCCATGACACCCCATTCACTCGGTTGGTTCACGCGGCTCGCCCGGCGGGTTCGAGCAGCCGAGCCGTGCGGCCTGTATCCGCTGCAGGTATAGCCAACCACACGTGAAAGAATGGCCTTCAATCAGAAGGGAGACTACTCATGGGTAAGCGCGGACGTAAGAAGCGTAGTCGCAAGGGCAACGCAGCCAACCACGGCAAGCGGCCAAACGCCTGAGCGAGAGCTCGGCCGAAAAACGCAGAGCGGCACGCACTTCCGTAAGGAAGGCGTGCCGCTCAGTTTTGCGTAGGACCTAGGAGTCGGAGGTCTCGATCGTGGATTCCACCTGGGTGATCGTGACCGTCTTGCGGATCTCGAAGGTCAGCCGATCGCGCAGGGCGTCCGGTGCGCGGTCGCCACCGCATTTACGGCTCAGCAGACCCTTGATCTTCTCCTCGATGCCGTAGGCCTCGATGCAGGGTGAGCAATGGTCCATGTGGTGCTGCAACCGGGCACGGGTCTCGTCGTTGCACTCGCCGTCCAGCATCAACCAAATGTCGGTGAGCACAGCGGTGCAGTCCAGATCCATATCCGGATCCCGCTCGGCGTTCACTGCTTGACCTCCTGGCGTTCCCCCGAACGGTTGAATCCACGTTCGCGCGCCACATCGGCGAGCAAACCCTTGAGCTGCTTGCGGCCGCGGTGCAGCCGGGACATCACGGTACCGATGGGGGTGCCCATGATGTCGGCGATTTCCTTGTACGGGAAGCCCTCGACATCGGCGTAGTACACGGCCATCCGGAATTCCTCCGGCAGCTCCTGTAGCGCGGCCTTGATGTCGTCGTCGGGAAGTGCGTCCAGGGCCTCGACCTCGGCCGAGCGCAGACCCTGCGAGGTGTGCTCGGCGGTAGCCGCGAGCTGCCAGTCGGTGATCTCGTCGGTCGGGTACTGCGCGGGCTGGCGCTGCTTCTTGCGGTAGGAGTTGATGTAGGTGTTGGTCAGGATCCGGTACAGCCAGGCACGCAGATTGGTGCCTTCCTTGAAGGACTTGAAACCCTGGAACGCCTTGACGTAGGTCTCCTGCACCAAGTCTTCGGCGTCGGCCGGATTCCTGGTCATCCGCAGCGCGGCACCGTAGAGCTGGTCGAGCAGCGGGAGCGCGTCGCGCTCGAACCGCTGGACCAGCTCGGTTTCGTCGACCGCGGCACCGACACCGTCGGTCACCACGTCAGTGTCAGATTCGCGGCCCTCGCGGGTCCCTGCGTGGTTACGCTGCGCTGCCTCCTCCGGGCCCGTCGCTCGCGCCACATGGTCGCTCGTCACACCTGTCCCTTCGATCGCCGTACCTGCCAAATCTACCGGCACTGGCAATTCGAAGGGGAATCCGGCTTCCGTCAGCGACGCCGTCGTCCCTCTCGGACGTTCGTCGAGCAGCAGGGGCACCGACATCTCCTTCACGTCGTTCACGGGGCTGATCAGTCGCGGGGCCGGGGGTTTCGTCCCGGCCGTGCGCTGTGTATTCGCTTCCAACATGCGGGACACGTCCTGTGTTCCCGCAGCGAAACGCCGGCCTCGCAAAATCCATTGCGGTCCGGGCGGGTCTGCTCGTTAAGGTGTCCGCCATGGCAGGAGCCTCGACCCCGGCGATCCGGACCCTGACGCAGGCCAAGGTTGCCCATCGGGTGCACGCCTACAAGCACGACCCGCGCGCCGACTCCTACGGCACCGAAGCGGTGGACGCGCTGGCCGGCGAACTCGGGGTGACGGCGGCGCAGGTCTTCAAGACACTGGTGCTCGAACTGGCCAACGGCTCGCTCGCCGTGGCCGTGCTTCCGGTGCCGAATACGTTGTCGCTCAAGGCCGCTGCGGCCGCGTTGGGGGTGTCGAAGGCGGCCATGGCCGACAAGGTGAAGGCCGAACGCACCACCGGATATGTGCTCGGCGGCATCTCCCCGCTGGGCCAGCGCAAGCCGTTGCCGACCGTGGTGGACGAGTCCGCGCTGTCCTGGGATCGCATCCTGTGCAGCGCCGGGCGGCGCGGGCTGGAGATCGAGCTGGCGCCCGCCGACCTGATCCGGCTGACCTCGGCGGTGACCGCCACAGTGAGGACGGTGTAATCCACTCGATTCGACACAATCTGTGCGTCAATGGACGGGCCAGATTCGTCCGACTCGAGGATGTGATGCGAAATGCCCGCGCACCAGCGTGTACGCACCGTGATCGTCGCCCTGCTCGGAACTCTCGCCCTGACCCTCGGCGCGGTGGCGCTGCAAGCCCCGACGGCCACCGCCGCACCGCCGACGGCGGCCCAGATCGACTTCCCCTTCGACGGCCTCGGAAAGGACGACGCCCCGAGCACGCCGAACGCCCCCAAGTCCGACGACAAGACGGGCAAGGCCGAGAAGCTCGGCGGCACGGTGACCAGCAAGGTGATCGACCTGGTCACCGGCATCGTCAAATGCGGCCTGAATATCGCCAGCCCCGCCGTGAAGTGCTCGATCTGATCCGCTGATCGGAGGCCGGGCGGTCAGAGCATGCTGATCTGCCCGGCTTCTTCCTGCTCGCTCACCTGCGCGAGCAACTCGGGGCCATTGTTCTTCACGCTGTTGACCAGCGAGGGCACCGGTCGCGCCACGATGCCCGCGATCACGTCTTCGCTGGGCGTCTCCAGCAGGCTCGACGGCGCGGGGTGGTCCGGGTCGAGCCAGGCGTCCCAGTGCTCCCTCGGCATCGGCAGCGGCATCCGGTCGTGGATGCGGGTCAGGTCGCCGACCGCGTCGGTGGTCAGGATGGTGCAGGACAGCAGCGGCTCGCTGTCGGGCAGCGACTTGTCCCGCCACACCGACCACAGCCCGGCCATATACAGCCGGGAACCGTCCTCCTGGGCCATGAAGAAGGGCTTCTTGGCCACCTTGCCCTTGGCCGCCGGGTCCGGCTCGACCACCCACTCGTACCAGCCGTCCATCGGCACCAGACAGCGCCGGTACTTCACCGCGTCCCGGAACGACGGCGTGGTCGCGGCCTTGTCGGCGCGGGCATTGAACAGCGGCTTGCCCTTCACCGGCACCCCCGGCTCGGCGACCTTGGTCCACACCGGGATCAGGCCCCAGCGCATCCGCCGCAGCCGCAACTTGGGCTCATCGTCTTTGTGGCCGTGCTCGTGCCGCTCCACCACGGTGAGGATCTGGGTGGTCGGCGCGACGTTGTAATTGGTGAAATTCCCCGAGCCCGGCGTGCTTTCGGTTTCGTCGATCGCATCCAGCTCGACCGCGAGCCGGCCGGGGTCTGTCGTGGTCGCATATCGTCCGCACATATCTCGATACTTCCACCTCCCACCGACACTCTCATGGACAATTGATCCATAGCTGGTGACCAGTTGAGAGTTTTGACCTAACATTCTCTCAGAGGATGGGTGGTCGCTGTGCCCGTCCGCTGACGCATGCGCGCCCCGACCGGCCACCGCCAGGAGCAACCGGGATCGACGTCGTCCCGAGCAATCACCGGCAAGAGGAGAGACTCACCGTGACTTCCACCGACATCAAACCGGCCGACAACGATACGGCGCTCACGTCGGTCAACCCGGCGACGGGCGAGGTCATCGGCACCTACCCGATCGCGGACGAGGACGCGGTGCGCGCGGCCGTCGCGAAGGCCCGCACGGCCGCCGCCACCTGGGGCGCGTTGAGCTACGACGAGCGCAAGACGCACCTGCTGCGCTGGTCGAGCCGGCTGGTCGCCGATTCCGACGAGTTCTGCCAGCTGATCCACGCCGAGAACGGCAAGCCGCTCGACGACGCCTTCCTGGAGCTGATGCTCGCGCTCGAGCACATCGCCTGGGCGGCCAAGAACGCCAAGAAGGTGCTGGCGCCCAAGAAGGTCTCCCCCGGCGCGTTCATGGCGAACTTCGCCGCCAGGGTCGAGCAGCGCCCACTCGGCGTGGTCGGCGTGATCGGCCCGTGGAACTACCCGGTCTACACCCCTAACGGCTCGATCGGCTACGCGCTCGCCGCGGGCAACACCGTGGTGTTCAAGCCGAGTGAGTACTCCACCGGCATCGGCAACTTCCTGGCCGAGGCGTTCGCCAAGGCCAACCCCGACCTGCCCGAGGGCGTGTTCAGCACGATCAACGGCTACGGCGCCACCGGCGCGGCCCTGGTCAAGTCGGGCGTCGACAAGCTCGCGTTCACCGGCTCCACCGCGACCGGCAAGCGGATCATGGCCGCCGCCGCCGAGAATCTCACCCCGGTGCTGCTCGAATGCGGCGGTAAGGACGCGGTGATCGTCGCGGGTGACGCGGACGTGAAGGCCGCCGCCGACGCGGTCGCCTGGGGCGCCACCGCCAACAGCGGCCAGACCTGCGCGGGCGTGGAGCGGGTGTACGTCGACCGGTCGGTGCGCGACGAGTTCGTCGCCGAGGTGAAGAAGATCCTGGAGAAGGTCGGCCCCGGCTCGGGCGCCGACGCCTCCTACGGCCCGATGACCATGCCGAGCCAGGTCGACATCGTGCGCCGCCACATCGAGTCCGCGCTGAAGAACGGCGGCACCGCCGTGCTCGGCGGCCCGGAATCGGTGAAGGCGCCGTTCATCGAGCCGGTGGTGCTGGTCGACGTGGACGAGAAATCCGAAGCGGTGCAGGAGGAAACCTTCGGCCCGACGGTCACCATCCGCACCGTGGACGGCGTGGACGAGGCGGTCGAGCTGGCCAACAGCTCCAAGTACGGGCTGTCCTCGGCGGTGTACTCGAAGAAGAACGGCCTGGAGATCGCGCGCAGGCTGCACGTCGGGGCCACCTCGGTGAACTCGGTGCTCGCCTTCGCCGCCATCCCCGGCCTGCCGTTCGGCGGCGTCGGCGATTCCGGTATCGGTCGCATCCACGGCGAGCCCGGCCTGCGCGAATTCGCCCGCCCGCACTCGATCGCGGTGCAGCGCTTCGCGATTCCCGGCATGGCGCTGCTCAGCTACTCGCGCACCCAGTCCACCATGAAGCTGCTGCGCAAGCTGGTTCCGTTCCTGCACGGTCGGCACAAGTAAGTACACCGCCCGCGTGTCCGGCCGGATGATGGGCGAAGATGGACAGGTGAGTTTCTGGCCAGCGCCCCATGTCGATGTCCCTGTGCACGCGACCGTGACCCTGCCTGGATCGAAGTCGATCACGAACCGGGCATTGATCTTGGCTGCCCTGGCCGACGGACCGTCGACGCTGTCCGGCGCGCTGCGCAGCCGAGATACCAACCTGATGATCGCGGCCCTGTGCGCACTGGGCACCGGCATCGAGGGTGACGGTGACACGCTCACCGTCACCCCGGCCCCGTTGCGCGGCGGCACCGTCGACTGCGGGCTCGCGGGCACCGTGATGCGCTTCCTGCCGCCGGTGGCCACGCTCGCCGCGGGCGAGGTGGCCTTCGACGGTGACGCGCAGGCCAGGGTGCGCCCGCTCAGCACCATCCTGGACGCGCTGCGCGGTCTCGGCGCCGACATCGACGGCGATGCGCTGCCGTTCCGGGTGCACGGCAAGGGCGCGCTGCGCGGCGGCACGGTGACCATCGACGCCTCCGGGTCCTCCCAGTTCGTCTCCGGGCTGCTGCTGTCGGCGGCGCGGTTCGACGAGGGCCTGATCGTGCACCACGACGGCAAGGCCCTGCCGTCCATGCCGCACATCGAGATGACCGTGGAGATGCTGCGCCTGGCCGATGTCCAGGTGCAGGCGCCCGAGCACAGCCGCAAGGCGCAGACCTGGGAGGTTTCTCCCGGCCCCATCCGCGCGGTGGACTGGGACGTCGAGCCGGATCTGTCCAACGCGACCCCGTTCCTGGCGGCCGCCGCCGTCACCGGCGGCGAGGTGAAGATCCCGCACTGGCCGCGGCTGACCACCCAGCCCGGCGACGTGATCCGCGAGATCCTGGTGCGGATGGGCGCCGAGGCGCGGGTCTTCGACGGCGTGCTGACCGTGCAGGGCCCCGACCGCCTGGCCGGCATCGATATCGACCTGCACGACGTCGGCGAGCTGACCCCGACCGTCGCGGCCCTTGCGGCACTGGCAGATTCACCGTCGCACCTGCGCGGTATCGCACACCTGCGCGGCCACGAGACCGACCGGCTGGCCGCGCTGTCCACCGAGATCAACCGGCTCGGCGGCAAGGTCACCGAGACCGAGGACGGGCTCGAGATCGAGCCCGCCGAACTGCACGGCGGCCGTTGGCATTCCTACGCCGACCACCGAATGGCCACCGCCGGAGCGATTCTCGGGCTGCGGGTGCCCGGCATCGAGATCGAGGACATCGGCACCACGGCCAAGACGCTGCCGAATTTCGTTGCGCTGTGGGAGCGGATGCTCGATCCGACGCGCTCCGATCAGGAGGCGGCGCACTGAGGAAGCGCGAGTACGACGAATCCGACGTCCGGGTACGCCCGGGCAAGAGTTCGCGTCCCCGCACGAAAACCCGTCCGCAGCACAATGATGCGGAATCCGCGATGGTGGTCGCGGTGGATCGCGGCCGCTGGGGCTGTGTGCTCGGCGGCGACCCGAACCGGCACATCGTCGCCATGCGCGCCAGGGAACTGGGGCGCACCCCCATCGTGGTCGGCGATCGGGTCGACGTGGTCGGCGATATGTCCGGCCGGCCCGACTCGCTGGCCCGCATCGTGCGGGTGACCGACCGCCGAACGGTGTTGCGGCGCACCGCCGATGACACCGATCCGTTCGAGCGGATCGTGGTCGGCAATGCCGAACAGCTGTTCATGGTGGTCGCCCTCGCCGACCCGCCGCCGCGCACCGGCTTCGTCGAACGCTGCATGGTCGCCGCGTACGCAGGCGGGCTGCACCCGGTGCTGTGCCTGACCAAACACGATCTGGCCGCCGAGTCCGAATTCGCCGCCGCCTTCGAGGATCTCGACCTCACCATCGTCTACGGCGGGGTCGACGACCCGCTGGCGCCGGTGCTCGAGCTGCTCACCGGACGGCTCACCGCGTTCATCGGCCACTCCGGCGTCGGCAAGTCGACGCTGGTGAATCGCCTTGTGCCGGACGCGTATCGGGCCGTCGGCGAGGTGTCCGGCGTCGGCAAGGGCAAACACACCTCCACCCAGTCCGTCGCGCTGCCGCTGCCCGACGGCGGATGGGTCATCGACACTCCGGGCATCCGCTCGTTCGGCCTGGCCCACATCACCCCCGACGACGTGGTCGCCGCCTTCAGCGACCTCGCCGCCGCCATCGAGGACTGTCCCCGCGGCTGCACCCACCTCGGGCCGCCCGCCGACCCCGAGTGCGCACTGGACAAACTGCCCGGCAAGGAGCGCCGGGTGGCCGCCATCCGGCTGCTGCTCACCGCGCTGAACTCCAACGAGCACTGGCAGAACAACAGCGGACCACGGCCGATCGACTAGCTACCGCTCGCTCAGCTGCGCAGCGCTTCGCTGGATCGGTCCTGCCCGTCCGGCTGGCCGGGAGCGAACGGCCACTCCTCGAACCAGGTGCAGCGGCCCTCCCCGTCGAAGCGCAGGACCCATAGGTCGCGCCAGCGCGCCGGTTGACCGGGGTATTCGACCTCCGCCCGGACGACGGCGGTCAGTCCGTCCACGGCGACGACCTCGGGCTCCATCGAGAACGTCTCGTCCGGCCCGTCCCGCCCGGCTTCCCAGAACTTCGCCAGCGCGGGTAGCCCGGTGAGCGGTTCGGCCCACGGGGAGACTTGGTATCCGACTTCGGGGGCGAAGAGGTCGCCGAGCTTGTCCGTGCCCGGCGATCGCCAGGCCCGTTCATATTCGCTGACCCATGCCTCAACTGTGCTTCGGTCCACCCAGAAAAACGTACGCCTCTTCGACACCCGACGCGCGCATTCTGTCCCGCCTCTCCGGAAATTCAGGCCAGAGTCAGGTGTGACAGCGGTGAGGTTGGCGGCCGGCGGTAGTTCGGCGGGCACGTTCGCCCGTTCCCGGCGAGTTACGCATGTGCTCGCGAGATCAGTCGTCGCGCAGGGGCATCCCCGTGTCAAGTACGCCCGCCGGAGTGCACTGCTTGTCCGAAAAACGCGAAGGCGCCCAGGGACCGGAGTCCTTGGGCGCCTTTGCGTTTCAGCTACACCACGTCAGTGGCGGCGGCGCGGCTTCGGGGCGCGCTTGGGCTTTTCCTGTGCGCGGGCGGCCTCGCGGCGCTCGCGGCGGGTGGTGCCGTCGCCGTACTCCTCGGCGTCGCTGTGCACCTCGCGGTGCCCGCCCTCATCGGGTCCGGAGTAGCTGAGACCGCGCTGGTTACCGGAGTCGATGCCCTTGGCGCGCAACGCCGCCGGGGCGGCGGTGCCGTTGCCGACGGGCGCTTCGTCGGTGGGCAGCGGGCGCGGCGCGGCCATCGCACCGACCGGCGAACGCAGGCCCTGATCGACCGAGACGCCGTCCGGCTGCGGCTGCTGCACCTCTACCTGCAGGTTGAACAGGAAGCCGACCGACTCCTCCTTCAGGCCCTCGAGCATCGCCGTGAACATGTCGAAGCCTTCGCGCTGGTACTCGACCAGCGGGTCGCGCTGCGCCATGGCCCGCAGGCCGATGCCCTCCTTGAGGTAGTCCATCTCGTAGAGGTGTTCGCGCCACTTGCGGTCGAGCACCGAAAGCAGCACCTGCCGTTCGAGATTGCGCATGCTGCCCGCGCCGGCCAGCCCGTCGATCTCGGCCTCGCGGCGCGCGTAGGCGTCGTGCGCGTCGTCGAGCAGCGCTTCGAGCAGCTCGTCGCGGCTGAGATCGCCCGCCTCGCCGACCGCGGTCTCACCGGTCAGGTCCTTGTAGTTGATCTTGACCGGGTACAGCGTCTTGAGCGCCGTCCACAGCTTGTCCAGATCCCAGTCCTCGACGTAGCCCTCGGCGGTGGCGCCGTTGACGTAGGCGGTGATCACGTCCGTGATCATGCCCTGGACCTGGCCCTCCATGTCCTCGCCGCGCAGGATCCGGTTGCGCTCGCCGTAGATGATGGTGCGCTGCTGGTTCATCACCTCGTCGTACTTGAGCACGTTCTTGCGGATCTCGAAGTTCTGCTGCTCGACCTGGGTCTGCGCGCTCTTGATCGCCTTGGAGACCATCTTGGCCTCGATCGGCACATCGTCGGGCAGGTTGAGCCTGGTCATGATCGCCTCGAGCGCGGCGCCGTTGAACCGGCGCATCAGCTCGTCGCCCAGCGACAGGTAGAACCGGGACTCGCCCGGGTCACCCTGACGGCCGGAACGACCACGCAGCTGGTTGTCGATGCGGCGCGACTCGTGCCGCTCGGTGCCGAGCACGTAGAGCCCGCCCGCCTCGCGCACCCGATCGGCGTCGGCCGCGGTCTGCGCCTTGACCTGCTCCAGCGTCGGCAGCCAGGCCTGCTGGTAGGCGTCCGGCGTCTCGACCGGGTCGAGGCCCTCCCGGCGCAGAATGAGGTCGGCGATGATGTCCGGGTTGCCGCCGAGCACGACGTCGGTACCGCGACCGGCCATGTTCGTCGCGACGGTCACCGCACCGGGCCGACCGGCCTCGGCGATGATCTCGGCTTCCTTCTCGTGGAACTTCGCGTTGAGCACGGTGTGCGCGATGCCGCGCTTGGTGAACTGCTTGGACAGGTACTCCGAGCGCTCGACGCTGGTGGTACCGATCAGCACCGGCTGGTCCCGCTCGTGCCGCTCGACCACGTCGTCGACCACGGCCGCGAACTTGGCCTCTTCGGTCTTGTAGATCAGGTCGGACTGGTCCGCGCGGACCATCGGCCGGTTGGTCGGGATCGGGACGACGCCGAGGTTGTAGATCTGGTGCAGCTCGGCGGCCTCGGTCTCGGCGGTACCGGTCATGCCGGACAGCTTGTCGTAGAGGCGGAAGTAGTTCTGCAGGGTGATCGTCGCCAGGGTCTGGTTCTCCGGCTGGATCTCCACCCCTTCCTTGGCCTCGATCGCCTGGTGCATGCCCTCGTTGTAGCGGCGCCCGACCAGGATGCGACCGGTGAACTCGTCGACGATGATCACTTCGCCGTCGCGAACGATGTAATCCTTGTCGCGGGTGTAGAGCTCTTTGGCCTTGATCGCGTTGTTCACGTAGCTGACCAGCGGCGAGTTGGCGGCCTCGTAGAGGTTGTCGATGCCGAGCTGATCCTCGATGAACTCGACGCCGGCCTCGTGCACGCCGATGGTGCGCTTCTTGATGTCGACCTCGTAGTGCAGGTCCTTCTTCAACAGCGGTGCGATACGCGCGAACTCGGCGTACCACTTGCTGGAGGCGTCGGCCGGACCCGAGATGATCAGCGGGGTCCGCGCCTCGTCGATCAGGATGGAGTCGACCTCGTCGACCACGGCGAAGTTGTGCCCGCGCTGCACCAGGTCGTCGAGCGAGTGCGTCATGTTGTCGCGCAGGTAGTCGAAGCCGAACTCGTTGTTGGTGCCGTAGGTGATGTCGGCGCCGTAGGCCACCCGCCGCTGGGCGGGCGTCATGCCGCCGAGGATCACGCCGACCTCGAGCCCGAGGAAGCGGTGCACGCGGCCCATCCACTCGGAGTCGCGCTTGGCGAGGTAGTCGTTGGTGGTGACGATGTGCACGCCGTCGCCGCTGATCGCGTTGAGGTAGGCGGGCAGCACCGAGGTGAGCGTCTTGCCCTCACCGGTCTTCATCTCGGCGATGTTGCCGGTGTGCAGCGCGGCACCGCCCATGATCTGCACCTTGTAGTGCTTCTGGTTCAGCACCCGCCAGGAGGCCTCCCGCGCCACCGCGAAGGCCTCGGCCATCAGCGCGCCGAGCGGATCGGCCGCGCCCTCCTCGACCATGTCGGAGTAGCGCTCGCGGAATTCGTCGGTCTTGCCGCGCAGCTCGGCGTCGGTGAGTTGCTCGTACTCCGACTCGAGGTCGAGAACCTGATCGGCGAAGTTGGCGAGCCGCTTGACCATGCGACCCTCACCAATCCGTAGCAACCTCGTCAGTGTCAGCGCAGGCACGGGTCTCGTCAGTCCTCTGGTCGGTGTGTCATTCGTGTCGTCGTCGGCGCCGGGCCGAGGGGTGGACTCACGGCCGGCGTGCGGGTTCGCGCTACGAGTGCGGAATCCGCTGCACGCTTCATGGTAATGCGGCGCCGTACGTCAGTGCCGACGAGCAGCGCCGTTCGGCAACATCAGCCCATGGCCGTGTCGTCCGCCCTGGTACTCACAGTACGCGGAAGGCGGTCAGCTGCCAGCCGGCCCGGTGCAACACCACGCACGCGGCCACCGCGAACTCCCGATTCCCCCGCTGATATCTGCCGTACACCTCGGCGGTGTTCGGGGCGGTCAGCTCGACACCGAGCTTGGTCAACGTGGCCGGACCGAGTTTGCGGCCCGGCGGCACCGACCGCGCCAGCGTCTCGATCGCGGCGAGCACCGACGGCGCGGCGAGCCTGCGCAGCTGGACCGCGGGGCGGCGGCCGTCCAGCACCTCCAGCACCAGCCGTAGCGAACTTTCCGCGAATCGACTTGCGGCCGAACCTGTTTCACCATCCCTGCCGTACGATGGAGGACGACCGTCGTGCCGGGCGCGTCGCTCCGCCGCCCGACTGGTCGACCCGCTATGTGACGGCATGCGACGGTGACAGGGCAGCGCGGCTCGTGGCGACAACGCCTCCGATCGAGGGCGGCCCGGCCGAGCACCATCCAGCGGTGGCTCGAGCCGTGGCGCGGGCGAAAGCGATGGTCGTCGACTGTGCATCCGGTGTCCCCCTGTGTTCGAATCGAGTTCCCCTGGCTCGAGGCAGACAGCTTGCCACGGAAGCCGCAGCGGGTAAAGGGGAACGCCGATTTCACCGAATAAGCCACAGCGGAGCAGCTGAACCCTTGTGGCAGCAGCACAATAGGCGTGAGGCGGCATCGAAAAAAGGGAGCATCGGGCAGCGTGATCACGAGACTGACCCCGCAGGACGCGTCCTTCTATCGGCTCGAGTCGAGCAGCAACCCGATTCATATCGGCGCCCTCGCGATCGTCCGGAATGCCGAGCACGGCGCCGATCCCGTGCTGGACTACGACCGGCTGGTCGATCTGGTCGAGGCGAGGCTCTCGCTGGTCCCCCGCTATCGCCGCAAGGTGGTGGAGATCCCGTTCGCCCTCGGCCGCCCGGTCTGGGTGGAGGACAGCCAGTTCGACATCACCTATCACATCCGCCGCTCGGCCCTGCCCACTCCGGGGACCGACGAGCAACTGCACGATCTGGTCGCCAGGCTGGCCTCCCGGCCGCTGGATCAGAGCAGGCCGCTGTGGGAGATGTATCTGATCGAGGGCCTGTCCGACGGCCGCTGCGCGATCTTCACCAAGACGCACTCGGCCCTGGTCGACGGCGACACCGCGCTGGAGATCGGCCATGTGATCCTCGATACCGGGCCGTCGCCGCGCGAGCTCGCGAACAACGCCTGGCACGCGCCGCGCGAACCCAACGATGTGGAGCTGTTGATCGGGGCGTTGACCCACCTGGCCGCGCAGCCGCGCGAGGCGCTGGAGGTGGCCCGGCACGCGAGCGGCCACGCCTTCGCGGTGATCGGCGCCGCGGGCCGGGCGGTGGACTCGGTGGTCTCGGCGGTGCGCGCGGCGACGACCGGCGCGCCGGACAGCCCGTTGAACGCGCGCACCTCCCGCAACCGCCGCTTCGACGTGGTGCGCACCGATCTCGAGGACTACCGCAAGATCCGCAAGCGGTTCGACTGCTCGATCAACGACGTCATCCTCGCGGTGGTCTCCGGTGCGCTGCGCAATTGGCTGCTGTCGCGGGGTGAGACGCTCACCGAGTCGACCACGTTGCGCGCCGTGGTGCCGATGTCGGTGTATGTCGAAGGGCCCGACAGCGATCAGCTGAAACCGGCGAGCGAGGTCTCCTCGTTCCTGATCGACCTGCCGGTCGGCGAACCCAATCCGGTCATGCGGCTTTCGCACATCTCGCACGCCACCGAGGCGAACGGCAAGCATCATCGCGGCGTTCGCGCGCGCACCCTGGTGCACCTGGCCGGTTTCGCTCCGGCGAGCCTGCATGCCATGAGCGTGCGTGCGGCGAGTACCTTCGCAGAGCACACGTTCAATCTGGTGATCACCAACGCACCGGGTCCGCAGACGCCGATGTTCATCGGCGGCGCGCGGATGCTGGAGATGTATCCGGTGTCGCCACTGCTGCGCAATCAGGCCTCGAGCATCGGGATCACGTCCTATGACGGACGCGTTTTCTACGGACTCAACGCCGACCGCGACGCGATGGCCGACATCGGCGTGCTGGCCGCGTCGGTGCGCGATTCCATGGAGGAGATGCTCGGTGCCTGCGTCTGATCAGGAGAAAATGCGGGTTTATATCCCCGCGACGGTGCCGATGCTGCGCGAGCTCGTCACGAACCGGGAATTGCGCCCGATCGGCGGCACCGCCTTCGCGGTGACCCCCGCGTTGCGCGAGGCGTACGCCTCCGGCGACGACGAGGAGCTGGCCGAGGTGGCGATGGGCGAGGCCGCCCGCGCCTCGCTGCGCCTGCTCGCCGCCGAACGCGACGACGCCGAAGACAACGAGGACGCGACCGCGGCACCGGCCGACGCGGGCAGGCCGGTCTACCGGCGCGCGGTGATCGCCGCCGATGTGACCGGCGCGAAGCTGCGCTCCGACCTCGACGACGCCGTGGTGAAGCTGGCCGGGCCGATCACCTACGACCAGATCGGCTGCGTGCACGTCGACCTGGCCGAGGCCGAGCCGCAGGTGGCCAAGGCCGTCGACGTGGTCGACGCCGCCGATCTGGGCGACACCGACGCCGAGTTCGTGCTCGGTGACGCCGAGGATCACCAGCTCGCCTGGTACGCCGCGCAGGAGCTGCCGTTCCTGCTCGAGCTGCTCTGACGCTCCCTTATCGCCCGCGCGTACTGACGCGCGCCCGCGCGCCGGGGATGATGGGGTGGAGCGGCCACGACCTCCCGGCTAACCTACGATGCCGTAACCTTGCTGAGGCGTGGGCAGCGCATCCGACGAACAGGAAGACGAACGGCAGCGATGAGCTCGAAAACTGGGGGATTCTCCGTGCGCAGCGTGCGGGAGTGGCTGGAGGCACCGGCCGCCGCGGTCGCCGAGCGCGGCGGCAGATTGAACGTGTTGCGCGGGGCCGTGGCACGCGTCACCACCCCGTTGCTGCCGGATGACTATCTGCATCTGGCCAACCCGCTGTGGTCGGCCCGCGAACTGCGCGGTCGCATCGTCGACGTGCGCAAGGAAACCGCGGACTCGGCCACCCTGGTGATCAAGCCGGGCTGGGGCTTCGACTTCAAATACGAGCCGGGCCAGTACATCGGCATCGGCGTGCTGATCGACGGCCGCTGGCACTGGCGCTCGTACTCGCTCACCTGTCCGCCGAACTGGTCGGATCCGGAGGCGGGCGGCAAGCGCGTCATCTCGATCGCCGTGAAGGCGATGCCGGAGGGCTTCCTGTCCAGCCATCTGGTGAGCGGCGTCCCGGTCGGCACCGTGGTCCGGCTCGCCGCGCCGCAGGGCGGTTTCGTGCTGCCCTACCCGCCGCCGGACAAGGTGCTGTTCCTGACCGCGGGCAGCGGGATCACCCCGGTGCTCGCGATGCTGCGGGCGATGGACCGCCGTGACATGGTCACCGACGTGCAGCACCTGCATTCCGCGCGCACCGCCGAGGACGTCATGTTCGGCGCCGAGCTGCGCGACCTGCACGACCGGCACCCGAGCTTCGACTCGCACCTGCACCTCACCGGCGAGCACGGCAAGTTCGCCCTCGCCGGGCTCGACGAGAAGTTCCCCGACTGGCGCGAGCGGCACACCTGGGCCTGCGGCCCCGCCGCGATGCTGGACGAGATCGAACACCACTGGCGCGACGCGGGCATCTCGGATCGGCTGCACGTGGAGCGGTTCGAGATCGCGCGCTCCGCGGTCGGCGAGGGCGGCACGGTCACCTTCGGTAAAACCGGGCGCACCGCCGAGGTGGACGGCGCGACCAGCCTGCTGGAGGCGGGCGAGTCCGTCGGCGTGCAGATGCCGTTCGGTTGCCGCATGGGAATCTGCCAAACCTGTGTCGTGACATTGAATTCCGGGCACGTGCGTGATCTACGCAACGGTGACGAGCATCGCGAAGGCGACAAGGTGCAGACCTGCATCTCCGCCGCGGCGGGCGACTGCACCCTCGACGTCTGAGCACGCGCCGAGCCTCGGCTCACCCCGCCGCAGACGGTGTTTGGGTACCCTCGAGTGAAATTGAGCAGCGAAAGGACACCCGGTGGCAATCACCGATATTCAGGCGTTCGCCCACCTGACTGCGGCAGACATCGAAACACTGGGGCAGGAGCTCGATTCGATCCGGCGCTCGGTGGAGCAGTCGCGCGGCGAGCGGGACGCCAAGTACATCCGGCGCACCATCGCCGCGCAGCGCTGTCTCGAGGTGGCCGGGCGGGCGGTGCTGTTCGGTAGCCGCAACCGCTGGGCCTGGCTCACCGGCACCGCGTTGCTGTCGGTCGCCAAGATCGTCGAGAACATGGAGCTCGGGCACAACATCAGCCACGGGCAGTGGGACTGGATGAACGACCCGGAGATCCATTCCAGCAGTTGGGAATGGGACCAGACCGGGCCGTCGTCGCAGTGGCGGCGGGCGCACAACTACTCGCACCACACCTACACCAACGTGCTCGGCAAGGACGAGGACCTCGGCTTCGGCATCCTGCGGATGACCCGCGACGAGGCCTGGCGGCCGGTTCACCTGGTGCAACCGCTGGCCAACCTGGTGCTCGCCGCGACCTTCGAGTGGGGTATCGCGCTGCACGACTGGGACATCGAGAAAGAGCTCTCCGGGACCCCGCCCGGCTGGCGGTCCGAGCCGAACCGCGAGTTCGCCCGCAAGATCGCGCGTCAGGTGGGCAAGGACTTCGTGTTCTATCCGGCGCTCACCGGACCCGCATTCATGTCGACTTTGAAGGCGAACGCGACCGCCAACCTGGTGCGCAACCTGTGGGCCTACGCGGTGATCTTCTGCGGCCACTTCCCCGACGGCGCCGAGAAATTCACCATCGAACAGCTCGAGGGTGAGACCAGCGGCGAGTGGTACCTGCGGCAGATGCTCGGCAGTGCCAACTTCAAGGCCGGGCCCGCGATGGCGTTCATGAGCGGCAACCTCTGCTACCAGATCGAGCACCACCTGTTCCCGGACCTGCCGAGCAACCGGTACGCCGAGATCGCCGTACGGGTGCGCGAACTGTGCGAGAAGTACGACCTGCCCTACACCACCGGCTCGCTCGGCAAGCAGTACCTGCTCGCCTTCCGGACCATCCACAAGCTCGCGCTGCCGGACCGTTTTCTCAAGGCCACCGCCGACAACGCGCCGGAGACGTCCTCGGAACACAAGTTCGCCGGCATCACGCTGCCGTCGCTGCCGAGTTCGGACACCGCGAGCTGGCTCGGCGTCGACCCGGAGACCGGGCAGCGGCGCGGCCTGCGTTCGGCGATGCGCGAGGCCAAGGTGGTGCTCAAGGAGAAGGCGCGGCAGGAGAAGGAAATGCTGCGCGAGGCCAAGCGCGCGCTGAGCGAGAAGGCCGAGCACGAGAAGGAGGCGCTGCGCGAGGCCACTGTCGCGCTGCAGGACCGGGCCCGCACCGAGCAGGCGTCGCTGAAGCGCAAGGCCGAGCGGCAGCGGGCGTTGTTCCGCAATCGTCGCCGGCGCTGACCGATCGAGTAAGCCGGGAGTGATCAGCTCCCGGCTCGGTCGGTGGATTACCAGCGCACCTTCAGATCGCTGACGACCGCCGCGTGGTCGGAGTAGAAGACGCCAGGCCCGTGGCGCCGCATGCGTTGATCGACGATGCGGGCCGCCCGCGTTTCGACGTTGCCCTTGGCGAAGAGGAAGTCGATCCGTTGATCGGTGATCAGCTTCTCGGTGGGTAGTGGACTCCAGGTGCGGCCGGGGACGGCGCAGACGTCGGGGTTGGCCGCGCGGAAGGTGTCCACGAAACCGGTGTCGGTGACGACCTTGGTTGCGGTCAGCGGATAGCTGAGCCCGAAGTGGTTGGGACAGTCGGCCTGGCTCGGCGTCCAGTCCGCGCCGGGCAGCGTGTTGAAGTCGCCACCGAGCAGCACGGGTGCGGTGTTGCCGCCGAGCATTCGCGGTAGCTGGTTCTGCACGATGTCGGTGATGTATTGCGTCTGGGCGCGTTCGGCCTGCACGACGGCGGCGACCGAGTGGCGGGGTTCGCGGCCGTCGCGGCGGTCGATCGCGTTCTCGTCGATCAGATAGCCGTCCCAGGGATCGGTGTAGGTCAGCCAGGTGGCGAACAGATTCAGCTCACCGTCGTGCGGCACGCGGACCCGGACGCCGCCGAGATTGAAGTCGCTCACCGGGCCGCCCTGTGGCTTCGGGTAGGTCGCGACGACCTCGTACTTGGTGAAGATCCACAGGTTGTCCTGCCCGGCGGGCCGGTCGGTGATGCGGACACCGGTGTAGCGGCCGTTGTGCGCACGGCGGGTCAGCGCGTCGGTGATGAGGTCGCCGGAGCCGTAGGTCTCCACGGCGAAGAACACGTCCGGCTCGATATCGATCACCTGGTCGATCAGGTCGTTCAGATTGTCCGGCGTGGGCTCACGTCCGCCGTGAAAAATGTTCCAGGTCAGCACGCGCACCCGCTCGTGGTCGCCGGCCTGCGCCGCCGGCGCGACCCCCACCAGCACGGTGCTCGCCAGCAGAACGGCCGTGAGCAACGCCTTGCATAATCGCATGATCGAACTCCATTCGTCAGAGACGCTGGAAGTTAGGGGAATCTTCGGAACAGCGCGTGACTTTTTGGCAAAAGTTCGACAAAATGGCTGGTTGATGAGGCCTCCCCAGTTCGGATGGCGCTCCGGCGCGGGACGCGGCATAGTTGGCGCGGGAACGCCGGTCGCGATTCACCGGACGGGTCGAGATCGAACCCGGGCCGCCGGTCACCGTCGAGCCGTAACGCCATGCGAGAGAAGGCTTTACGCTGTACGGCCGCATACTTGATCTAGCACCATATGATCGTGATCGCAATGGGGGATTTACCACATCGGCGTTCAGCCTCTCGTAACCTACGGTCACGTAACTTACGGTACTGTAACCGCCATGGCGATCTCGGATGTCAAGGAATACGCACATCTCACCGAGGCCGACGTGGAAGCACTCGGCGCGGAATTCGACGCGATCCGGCGGGATATCGAATCCTCGCGCGGTGAGCGCGACGCGCGGTACATCCGCAACGTCATCCGGTTGCAGCGTGCCCTCGAGATCAGCGGCCGCGGCGTCCTGTTCGCCAGCTTTTTACCGCCGGCCTGGCTGGCCGGTGTCGCCCTGCTGAGCACCTCCAAGATCATCGAGAACATGGAGATCGGGCACAACGCCATGCACGGGCAGTGGGACTGGATGAACGATCCGGAGATCCACTCCAGCACCTGGGAATGGGACAACGCGGGCCCGGCCAAGCACTGGAAGCACACGCACAACTACCTGCACCACAAGTACACCAACGTGCTCGGCATGGACGACGACATCGGCTACGGCCTGCTGCGGGTGACCCGCGATCAGCGCTGGAAGCCGTTCAACCTGGGCAACCCGATCTACAACCTGGTGCTGCAGCTGCTGTTCGAATACGGCGTCGCCATCCAGCACATGGAGCTCGGCAAGCTGGCCGCGGGCCGCTTCAAGCCGGGCACCCCCGAGCGGGCCGACTTCGAGCGCAAGCGCAGCGAAGCGCTGACCAAGATGGGCAAGCAGGTCCTCAAGGACTATGTGATCTTCCCGGCGCTCACCGGCCCCGCGTTCTTCTCCACGCTCACCGCCAACCTCGCCGCGAACGCGATCCGCAACGTATGGTCCAACGCGGTGATCTTCTGCGGGCACTTCCCCGACGGGGCGGAGAAGTTCACCAAGGCCGATGTCCACGGCGAGACCAAGGGCCAGTGGTACCTGCGCCAGATGCTGGGCAGCGCCAACATCTCCGGCGGACCGCTCACCCACTTCATGACCGGCAACCTCAGCCACCAGATCGAACACCACCTCTTCCCCGACCTGCCGAGCAACCGGTACGCCGAGATCGCGGTGCGCGTCCGGGAGCTGGCCGAAAAGTACGACCTGCCCTACACCACCGGCTCGCTGCCGGTGCAGTACTTCAAGGCCTGGCGCACCATCCTCAAGCTGTCGCTGCCGGACAAGTACCTGCGCGACACCGCCGACGACGCCCCCGAAACCGCCTCGGAGCGCAAGTTCGCCGGCAAAACGGGCCCGTTCATCGACCCGGTCACCGGCAAACGCCACGGCCTGCGCACCGCCCTCGCCTCCGGCCGCCGCCGTCTCACCCGCCGCCCCGCGCCGGTCGAGCGCGCCCTGCAACTCACGAAGTGAACCGGTCGGCCCGGGCCCGCTGAGCGGCACCTGCGAGCGCGACGGTAACGGCAACTTCATCGAGCACTACGGGCAAGGGTCGCAGTAGTGATCACCGGATGATCGAGAAATCGACTGTGCGGGCGGCTTTTACAGCCGCCCGCACAGTCGTTTGCCGAGCCACTCCGAGAAACGAGCAGAGTCATAACGAGCAGAGTCATATGGTGGCTGATCCAGATCGATCCACGACCATATGACTCTGCTCGTCTGCGTAGTAGGGCCGAGTGGTTGAGTAGGCGCGTGGGTGCTGACGGGTTGAGTGTTTACGAGGCGATTCGAGTGCGGCGGGACGTGCGCGCGGAGTTCACCGGCGAGCTCGTGGACGACGCGACATTGTGGCGGATTCTCGAGGCCGCGCATCGAGCGCCGAGCGTCGGGAATTCGCAGCCGTGGGATTTCGTGGTGGTGCGCGATCCGAGCACATTGCGGAAATTCGCGGATCACGTGGCGGACAAGCGGGTGGAGTTCCGTGCGTCGCTGCCGACGGAGCGAGCGGCGACGTTCGAGCCGATCAAGATCGAGGGAATCATCGAGAGCGGCACGGGCATCGTGGTCAGCTACGACCACAGCCGCGGTGGGCCGCAGGTGCTCGGGCGCGCCAGCGTGCCCGAAACCGGTGTCTACTCCGCGGTTCTCGCCATCCAGAACCTGTGGCTGGCCGCGACCGCCGAGGGGGTGGGTGTCGGCTGGGTGTCGTTCTACGACCCCGAATTCCTCGCCGACCTCGTCGCGCTACCCGAGGGCATCCAGCCGGTGGCCTGGCTGTGCGTCGGTCCGGTGCAGGAATTCCAGCAGGTCCCCGACCTCGAACGATTCGGCTGGCGCGCCCGACGCCCCCTGCACGACGCCGTGCACCACGAGACCTTCCGCGCCTGACGCACACCTGACTGACGTCCCGCGATCCAACCCATCACCCCCACGGCGCACGCCCCCGGACTGGACCACCTCGATGAACTCGCGCCTGCCGCACGCGATTTCGCACGCGATTGGCGACCGCCGCCCGCGATTCGCTGTGCGTGAGATCACCGGGTGCGCGGCCGTCGCGCGCAACCTCGAGGATTCGTCTGGGTGCCGAGTGGGTACGCAAGGAGGATATCCATCTAGGACAATGGATTCGTCTCGCGCACAAAAGCTCGTCAGCTCAGGAGGTTTGCCATGGCCAATGTCGACGCCGTCCGGCTGTCGCATGAGCTGGGCATCGACCTCGCGCATGCCATGCTGCGCCTGCGCCGCGAGGGCCATCCCGGCGAGACCCACCACGACACCTGCCTGCGGATCATCGCCGAGGAGGGCGGGCGATCACAGACCCCGCGCCGCACCTTCACCCCCTACGGCGCCCGCCCCACCGCCGACGGCACCATCCCGGTGATCCCCCCGGATCGCCCGCGCCGCCCGCGCTAGCCCGAGCCCGACTTTCGGCCCGAGCCGTACCCGCCCTTCGCTACACCGCATCCCCTCTGCGTGAGCCCCACACCCGCTATACGGGGTTGCGGCTCACGAAAAGGGCTGTGCGGCTCACGAAAACGATGTGTGGTTCGCCACCGGAGTGCCGATACCGTGCGGGGGCATGGCGGCCAGACGCGCTCCAGGACTGCCATGTAGCGCAGGACGCGACGGTCAGACGCGCTCCAGGACCGCCGACGCACCGATACCACCCGCGGCGCAAATGCCGAGCAGTGCCGCGTTCTTCCCGGTGCGGGCGAGTTCGTTCGCCATGGTGGTGACCATACGAGCTCCGGTGGCGCCGAAGGGGTGACCAAGGGAGACCGACCCACCGTGCACGTTCAGCGTGTCGATGTCGATCTCGCCGACGGCGGTGTCCCGGTCGAGCCGGGTCTTGGCCCACTCGTCACTGCTGAGAGCAGCGAGCACGGACAGGGTTTGCGCGGCAAAAGCCTCGTGGATGTCGACGAAGTCGATGTCGCCCAACGACATTCCGGCCTTGTCGAGCGCCCGCGGCATGGAGATGGCGGGTCCGATGAGCACCTGGTCGGTCGGATCCACGCTGACGTAGCTCCAGGAGCGGAACGCGGCGAGCGGCCGGTAGCCGAGTTCGAGGGCCTTCTCCTCGCTCATCAGCAACACCGCGGACGCACCGTCGGTGAGTGGGCTGGCATTGCCCGCCGTGACGGTGCCGTTTTCGGCGAACACGGGCTTGAGTTTCGATAGTTTTTCTATGCTGGTGTCCCCGCGGACCAGTCCGTCGCGGGCGATCTCGGTGCCCTCGGGGGTCCGCACCCGCAGAACCTCGTCGTCGAACCGGCCGGAATCGATGGCCGCAGCCGCACGATGGTGCGAGCGGGCGGCGAATTCGTCCTGGTCGGCGCGGCTGACGCCGTGGATGCGAGCCATCTTCTCGGCCGACTCCCCCATCACCTCGCCGGTGGTGCGCTCGGCGATCTTCGGCCTGCTCGGCAGCAGGTCGGTGAACGGCGCGAGCTGCGCGACCGCGGACAGGTAATCCTTCGGCTTCGGCTTACCGAGCGCCAGCGGCGCCGCGGCGTGCACCACCTTCTGCGGCAGTTTGACCTCGGCGTTGGAGGTGGAGTCGCTGCCGCCCGCGATCATGATGTCGTACTCGCCGCGCTCGATCGCGGCCGCGGCGGAGGTCACCGCCTGCAGGCCGGACGCGCAGGCCCTGGTCACCGTGTATCCCTCGCAGCCGGGGTCCAGCCGCAGGTCGAGCGCGATTTCCCGGGCGATGTTCGGCGCTGCGCTAGGCAGGATCACCCCGCCCCACACGATCGCCTGCACCTGCGCGCCGGGCAACCCGGTGCGCTCCAGCAATCCCCGAACGGCGGCATCGGCGAGGGCGATGGAATCCATCCGTGTGTATCCGGTGAACGCACGCACGAACGGCGTGCGCGCACCGGACACGATGACGGCACGGCGAGCAGCCTTGGTGGCCATGCGATTTCCTTTCGAGAGATCTATGACCACCAAACTTACTCCATAGTAAGTTCACCGTCGACCCCCTTCGCCGACGGTGACCCCGTGCGCAGCGGCGATCCCCTCCACCGTCGCTGATTCCGGCCTGCCGCGCGCCGTTGCGCAACAGACCGGAAGGCGCCCGTCCCGACGAACGCCCCTGCTCGTCCCGGAACGCTCCGCAAGGCCGATGTCGGATCGACTCGGCGCCTCAGAACAGTAGCAATATTTCCACTGATTTTTCAAACACTTTCTATCGATTTGCTTTCAGCCCTGCTCGCGCCTACCCTGAAGCCACTATGCATAGCCCTTCGGAGCTGTCGCGACGCCAGAAGAGATTCGGCCGAATCATCAAGGAGCGCCGGGACGAGCTCGGACTCACGCAGTTACAGATCGGCGACCTCGGGGGGCCTTCAGCACCGACGATTCGCAAGATCGAGGACGGCGACGCGGCGATCAGCACGCACACGCTGAACAAACTCGACGCGCCGCTGCGCTGGCTGCCCGGCAGTGCCGCGCGCACCTACGCGGGCGGCACGCCGACCGCCGACGAGCCGGGCCCGGCCGCCCGCCACACCGGCGAATCCGTGGTGGCCGGGCCCGACTCGATCCGCTTCGAAATCGCCGACCTCACCGGCCTGCTCGCCACCGCGGGCCGGCTCAACGACGCGGTCGAGCGCGGTACGGCCACCGACCCGCAGCTGGTCGCGGCCATCGAAGAGCTCAACCGCGTGGTCTCCAAACTGTCGGCGCGCTACGCCACCACCATGCTGGAACGCAACGGCGGACCGGGCCGCGCCCTGCACCCTCTCGTCGAAATGGCCTTCGCGCACCTGCTGGAGGTGCCCGCCGAAGTCAGCGACGCTACCGAACTACAGGAACGGCGATACCGGCGCTGGCTGGCCGGACGATCGGAGGACGTGGATGCTGCGACAGAAGCCCAGTTCCGGGCACGGTGGCTGGCTGCCAACCTGGCCACGACCGCGAGTCGAAACGGCGGGCACTGAGGTGACGGAGATGACGAACAACGCGCCGACCAATGGGACGCTCACGTTGAGCCACAAGCTCAACCGGCTCTTCGCCGTCGTGCACCCGCGCTCCGCGCCCGAGCGCAGCAATGCGACGGTGGCCGAGCAGGCCGGGGACTACCTGCGCCGGACCATCCCGGCGAGCCAGCTGGAGCGACTACGCCGTGGTGACTTCGACGGCGAAAACGGTTCCGCCGCAATCGAACCCGAGGTCCTCGCGGCGATCGCGCAGAGCTTCGGCGTCGCCGCGGACTACCTCACCACCACGGGCCCGGCGGCCGCGGCGATCGACCGTGAGCTCGAGCTGCTCGCGACCATGCGCGATGCCAATGTTTCGAGCATCGCGCTGCGCGGTTCCAACGTCGATCAGTCGATCCTGGCCCGGATCATCGAGAGCACCGATCGTCCCGTACCGCCGAGTCGGTAACATCTCCACCTACATGGGGGCAACGAGCTTGCTGTAGGAGATCGATCGCATGGCCATGCAGGCCCGGTTCCGGAACCTGACCCGCGACGTACCGATACCCCACCCGTGGGATCTGTCGAGCTATCTCGACGATGTCGCGCGCTATCGCGGCCGGAGCATCAGTCTGTTGCCGATCGATACCGCGTTGCTGGCGGGCACCGGGTGCGGCACCGGCAGCGGTTTGTGGATCGCGAAGCAGGACAGTGACGTCATCGTCTACGGCGCGGACACCACCGAGTGGCACGCCGAGCACATCATCGTGCACGAGCTCGGCCACATGCTGCTCGGTCACGGCCCGGAGCAGCCGACCGACGACGAACCCGCGGCGACCACGCCGACGGTGGCCGCGGTCGCCGAACTACTACCCTCGATCTCGCCGGAGTCCATCGCGCACGTGCTGGGCCGGACCGACTACGGCACCACCCGCGAACGCGACGCCGAAACCTTCGCCGACATGGTCATGCTGCACGCCATGCGCCCGCCACGCCGAGACTCGTTGCTACACCGGACATTCTTCCGCGACCGTCGTCGGTGAGCTCCCCCGTCCCCGCGGCCTTCGCGGTGCCGGTGATCGTCTTCGTCGTCGCCGTGGCCCTCGGCCGTTTCGCGGTGCTCAATCACACTGCTATCGACCGGCTGCTCAACCGGTCACTGGCCTGGACCGCAGTGTCGCTCGTCCTGCTGGAGCGGGGCATCGCACCGCAGTTCGGCAGCTTGATGCACCAGCTGTCGATGGGCGCCACCATGCTCGCGATCGCGAACATCTACGGTGCCGCGACCCTGTGGGCCGACACCGATCCGCGCGTCGCGGCACGTCGGCAGCGGTACTACGACCTGGCCGCCGTCGCCTCCGTCGGGCTGATCCTGATCATCGGCACGCCCTACCGGCGGGCAGGCACCCTGCTCGGCCAGGACAGCAGCTGGCAGGAGTTCGTGGTGTCGGCGGTGATGTGGATTCCGCTGATCGCGGCGGGCAGGCTGGTCTGGCGGGTCGGCCTGCGCGAGCTGCGCACCGGTCAGGTCAGCAGGTACGAGCGGGCCGTCTTCACCGCGCTGCTCGCCGCGCCGGTCATCGCGGGCGCGAGCCTGGTGAGCTCGATCGCCCGGCACACCGGTCACTGGAACGCCGACGACCCGCACCTGACCCGTTGGGCGGCACCGAATTTCGGCACCGTGTTCGTGCTGGCCGCGATGCTGGCGGTACCGCTGGCGGAGCTGGTGTCGGCGCGGGCCGGGTGGGACCGGTCCGGTCGGCGCTGCCGTCGCCTGCGGCCGCTGTGGTCCGAACTCACCGCGGCGGTACCCGAGATCGTGCTGCCCGCAAGCGGTCCGGTCCCGCCGGACGCCCGCCTGCTCCGGATGACGGTGGAGATCCGGGACGCGCTGATGCACCTGCACCGGTATCTGCCCGCCGAGCAGGCCATGTCGGGTCCGCCGAGTAACGAGCGCTATGCCCAGCGACTGTGGCAGGCGATCACCGCCAAGCGGGCCGGTATCGCCCCCACCGCAGGCACCAGAGAATCCGATCGATTCGGCACACCGTCCAGCGATCTCGACTCCGACATCCGCCGCCTGCTCGAACTGGCACGAGCTTGGCGGATACACGAAACTCACACGTTACCAACAGGTTTGACGAAACTACTGCCGAAGCCCAGCCGGGGCGGCTGACGATCGCTGTGACGGGGTGCGGGTTCTCCGGGCACCCGACTCGGGCGCTGGATACCCGGAGCGGTGGAAGGTGGCAGCCGAACTATGCGAGCCGGATGAGCCCGTAGTCGAAGGCGTGCCGACGGTAGACAACCGACGGTCGGTCGGTCTCCCGGTCTTGGAAGAGGAAGAAATCGTGGCCGACGAGCTCCATCTGGTAGAGGGCGTCGTCGACGGACATCGGGGTCGCGGTGTGCACCTTGGTGCGCACGATATGCCCGGGTCCGGCCGCGTATTCCTGATTCTCCGCCTGCTCCTCGGAGCGGCGGGTGTCGCCCTCGGGGTGGTCATGCGCGCCGGATCCGTTCGGCTGCGCGAACAGCGACTCATCCACCAGATCCGCGGTGGCCTGCGCGACCGACAGCGGGGTCTTGTCCCCGTAGTGCACCTTGCGGCGGTCCTTGGTGCGCCGCAGCCTGCTCTCCAGTTTGGCCGTCACCGACTCGAACGCGGCGTAGAAACTATCGGCGCAGGCCTCGGCCCGCACGATCGGGCCTTTACCGCGCGCGGTGATCTCGACGCGCTGACAGCTCTTGCGCTGCCGTCGATTTCGCTCGTGGAACAGCTCGACGTCGAAAATGAAAATGGACGGGTCGAAGCGTTCGAGGCGGGAGAGTTTCTCCGCGACGTAGATTCGAAAGTGATCCGGAACTTCGACATTGCGACCCTTGACCACGACGTCCGCACGGGGCGTCCTGGTTCGGTCTGCAGTGGATTGTTCGGTCACGTCGACGGTGCGGTCGTCCAGCACCGAAGGGTCAGCGTCTTGCACTGAAGGTCGTGAAGAAGTCGTCACGCGTACCTCCCGAATATGGCCGCACAGACAATGTGCGTGCGGCGGGATTGAGCCGTGCCGATCGACGATCTCTCGGCACATGATGTCCGAGGCGCCACCTCCAAACTCCCGGTTCGGGTGTGTGATCGCGACGGTAGTACGACATTCGGGAGTGCGCCAGTGTTCACGCAAATTTCCCGGAGTCAAGCAGCACAGGTAACCAGCACGGCACGCGTCCGTAATCCGATCCGGGCAAGCGCGCGCACCGATTCGCGTGCCGTCGCTCCGGTCGTCAGCACGTCGTCGACCAGCACTACCTCGGCGTTTTCCGCGATCTCGCGCAGCGCCGGGCAAGCGGGTATCGTCGTGATCCGCCCGCGCAGATTGTGTGCCCGCGCACCGGGTGTCAACCCCACCGAATCACGGACACCCCACCACACCCGGAGCACGGATACCATTTGGCTATCGGGCAGCCAACTCACGGCTACCTCCGCCGCACGCAGCACCGGATCACCACCGCGCTTGCGCGCCGCGACCTTCCGGCTCGGCGCGGGCACCAGCACCAGTGGCCGATCGGCCGTCCG
>NZ_BJXA01000012.1 GCF_007990755.1 Nocardia ninae NBRC 108245
GTGCGCCCCCTGCCCGGCCAGCCAGCGTGCGCACGGCGCCGAACCGCAGCCGATCTCCAGGACTCGCTTGCCGGTTATCTCCCCGAGGAAGCGCATGTCGCCTTCGTGCAGCCCCTCCGGGCACCAGACGAATTCGCCGTCTGGGGAATCCACGCCGAGGAAATCGGCGTGCGTCTCGTGATACTGGCCTGCGTCGGCGTCCCACCAGCGGCGACTGGCCTGTTGACTGGCGGCCGAGCCGATCCGGGTGCGCGCGGTTCCCGCGGTTCCGAGCAGTGTGTTTGCCTCTGCATGGCGATCTTCCGACACGCCGTCAGCGTATCCCGGCGTGGCGGCCGGACCGGTTTGCCCGCCTGGACCAAGGTCGCGTACGCTGAACGCGCGAGTGCCTTCTGTACAGCCGTACCGGAGTAAACCACCCGCGCTGAGTTTCACGTGCGTTACGTGCGGTACGTTCCTAGTGTCCGTCTTCACACCACCGCGGTGAATTCGCCAGCGTACCGAAAGTTCCAATGTCCGCAACCGACCACAATCCGTCCGGAGCAAACCGACATATGCCCACCACCGTCACCTCGCCGCAGGTAGCCGTCAACGACATCGGCTCCGCCGAGGATTTCCTCGCCGCCATCGACGCCACGATCAAGTACTTCAATGACGGCGATATCGTCGAAGGAACCATCGTCAAGGTCGACCGCGACGAGGTCCTGCTCGACATCGGTTACAAGACCGAAGGCGTCATCCCTTCCCGCGAACTCTCCATCAAGCACGATGTCGACCCGAATGAGGTCGTTTCCGTGGGTGATGAGGTCGAGGCTCTTGTTCTCACCAAGGAGGACAAGGAAGGCCGCCTGATCCTGTCGAAGAAGCGGGCTCAGTACGAGCGCGCGTGGGGCACGATCGAGGAGCTCAAGGAGAAGGACGAGGCCGTCAAGGGCACCGTCATCGAGGTCGTCAAGGGCGGCCTGATCCTCGACATCGGTCTCCGTGGCTTCCTGCCCGCCTCGCTCGTCGAGATGCGTCGTGTCCGCGACCTCCAGCCGTACGTCGGCAAGGAGATCGAGGCCAAGATCATCGAGCTGGACAAGAACCGCAACAACGTCGTTCTTTCCCGCCGCGCATGGCTCGAGCAGACCCAGTCCGAGGTCCGCAGCGAGTTCCTGCACCAGCTGCAGAAGGGCCAGGTCCGCAAGGGTGTGGTCTCCTCGATCGTCAACTTCGGTGCCTTCGTGGACCTGGGTGGCGTCGACGGCCTGGTGCACGTCTCCGAGCTGTCCTGGAAGCACATCGACCACCCGTCCGAGGTCGTCGAGGTCGGCACCGAGGTCACCGTCGAGGTCCTCGACGTCGACCTGGACCGCGAGCGGGTTTCGCTCTCGCTCAAGGCGACCCAGGAAGACCCGTGGCGTCAGTTCGCCCGGACCCACGCGATCGGCCAGATCGTGCCCGGAAAGGTCACCAAGCTGGTCCCGTTCGGTGCGTTCGTGCGCGTCGAAGAGGGCATCGAGGGCCTGGTGCACATCTCCGAGCTGGCCGAGCGCCACGTGGAGGTCCCGGACCAGGTTGTCGCCGTCGGCGACGACGCGATGGTCAAGGTCATCGACATCGACCTGGAGCGTCGCCGGATCTCGCTGTCGCTGAAGCAGGCGAACGAGGACTACCACGCCGAGTTCGACCCGTCGAAGTACGGCATGGCCGACAGCTACGACGACCAGGGCAACTACATCTTCCCCGAGGGCTTCGATCCCGACACCAACGAGTGGCTCGAGGGCTTCGACAAGCAGCGCGAAGAGTGGGAAGGCCGCTACGCCGAGGCGGAGCGTCGCCACAAGATGCACACCGCTCAGATGGAGAAGATGGCGGCCGACGCCGCGGCCGAGGCCGCGAACGGTGGCGGTTCGTCCAACTACTCCTCCGAGAGCGGCGGCACCGCGCAGGCGTCCTCCTCGTCGTCCAGCTCGACCGAGTCGGCCGGCGGTTCGCTGGCCAGCGACGCGCAGCTGGCGGCACTGCGGGAGAAGCTCTCCGGCAACGCCTGATAGACACCTGTGACGAAGGCCCCGGTCCACTGGACCGGGGCCTTCGCCCATGTCGGGGCCGTGGCGGCCCATCCGCCCGGTATTCTGAACGATGATGTCCGATGCCGCTGTTGAGCTCCCGTCCACTGCCTGGGAGCGCAGGAAGATCGAGGCGATGAGCCGGATCCAGCGGGTCGCGCTGGATCTGTTCGACGAGCACGGGTATCGCAATGTCACCATCGAACGGGTCGCCGCTGCGGCCGGGGTCTCGCCGAGCTCGGTGTACCGCTACTTCGGCACCAAAGAGATGCTCGTGCTGCACGACGAGGCGGACCCGAAGGTGCTGGAGGCGATCCGCACCGCCGGCGGCGGCACCACCGTCGAACCCGCCGGCCTGATCGCCGTCGCGCGGATGCTCGTCCCGTTGTTGATCGAATCGCTGCTGACCGAGGAGTCGGAGCGGCGTATCCGCCAGCGGCTGCAATACACGGCGGCGATCCCCGAGATCAAGGTCGGCCAGACCAAGCAGATGCGCGAGCTGGAGGACCAGTTCCGGACCCTGTTCGCCGAACGAACCGGTTTCGCGCCCAACGACTTACGGGTACGGATGGCCGCGGCCACCGCGGTCTGGGGTTGTGTCGCCGCGTTGGACCATTGGGCCGGAACGGGTTTCGCGGGGCGGCTGAAGGACGTCTACACCGAGGCCATCGGATCGATCATCGATCAGATCGAGACCATGTTCCGCTAGTCACGTCTTCCGCTTCGGCAGCCACCAGTTCCAGCGCCCGAACAGCCGCATGAACGCGGGCACCAGCACCAGCCGCACGAGCACCGCGTCGATCGCGATGGCGACCGCAAGCGCGAACCCGATCTGCTTGAGCTCCAATACATTCGCGGTCACGAAGCTGGCGAAGACGGCGACCATGATCGCGGCGGCCGCGGTGATCGGCCTGGCCGTGCGTTGCAGCCCATCGGCGACCGCCGCGGCGTTGTCGTGGTGGACATCCCAGTGTTCCTTCATCCGGCGGATGAGGAATACCTCGTAATCCATTGACAGGCCGAACAACACCGCGAACACCAGCATCGGCAGATAGATCTGGAGGAACCCGGTGCTGTGGAAGCCGAGCGCGGACTCGCCGATGCCGTGCTGGAAGACCGCGACCGTAATGCCCAGTGCCGCACCGGTGGCCAGCAGATTCAACACGATCGCCTTCACCGCCAGCACGATGCTGCGGAACGCGGCGACGAGGAAGGCGAAGGAGACGGCCAGCACCAGCGCGATCACCCAGGGAAATCGACCGGTGATCCGTTCGGACACATCGACGAACAGCGCGGTGGTGCCGCCGATGCGCACCTCGGCATCACCGAGAGACGCTGCGCGGGAACGCATATCGGTGACCAGGTCGGACGCGGCGGTGGACCCGAACGCGGCGCGCGGGACGACGGCCGCGAACATCCGGCCGTCCGCGTACTGCGGCAGCACGGTGGCGATGCGGGGGTCATGGGAGAGTTCATTGATGAACCGGTCGGCTTGCTCGCGTGCCGCACTGGTCAGCGGTGCTGCGTCCGCGCCCGTCGCGACCACCTCGATGGGGGCGAGCAGCCCAGGGGTGAAGTTCTTTTCGACCAGGGCGATCGCCTGCCCGGCGGGGCGATCGGTGAGGGCGTCGGTGCCCACGTCGACGCCGTAGCGCAGGCCGGTGAGCGGCGCCGCCGCCACGACCAAGAGCGCGACGCCGACCGTGCCGAACAGCACCGGCCGTGCCATCACGGTGTGCGCCCACCGCGCCCATGCGCTCGACGCCGCCGCGGATCGCACCTCGGCGGGACGCATCCGCTCGGGCAGCGCTCCGCGATTCACCGCCGGGCCCAACGTCGCGAGCAGTGCGGGCAGCAGCGTGAACGCGGCAGTCATGGTGGCGATTACCGCGGTGACCACGCCGACGGCGATGCCGTTCAGCATCGGCAGTCCGACGACGGCCAGCGAACACAGCGAGATCATCACGATGAGTCCGGAGGCGAGCACCGTCCGGCCGGTGGTGTCCATCGCCGCGCCGACGGCCTCGTGAATGGCGTTGCGGTCGCGGCGGTTTCGGACGCCACGGCGGGTCAGCTCCTCGTTGAAGCGGCTGACGATGAACATCGCGTAGTCGATCGCGGTGCCGGTGGCGATCATCGTCGCCACCGAGAGCACCAGGGAGTCGAAGGCGAGGAAGGTCGTCAGGCCGAAGAGCGCGCCGACGGCTACCGCGATGCCTGCCGCGGTCACCGTGATCGGTAGCAGAGCCGCGGTCAATGCCCCGAGTGCCAGCACCAGCAGCACCGTCGCCACGGGGATGCCGAGGGTTTCCGCGCGTTGCAGGTCGGCCGTCTCGATCTGCATCATCTCGGACTGGATCGGCGCGTACCCGGTGAGCATGACCTGGGTGCCTGCACCAGGTCCGGTCTCGATGGCCGCCCGCAAATCCTGCACGACCCGCACTCGGGCCGAGATGTCACCGTCGACGCCGATGATGCCGAAGGCGGTGTGCCGGTCGGCGGATATTTGGGCGGCATTGCCGTCGAACGGGCCGATGGCCCCGGCCACGCCCGAGGTCTGCCTGGCGACACTGATCGCCCGATCGATCGTCGCGCGGTATGCCGGTGTGTCGACGGTGCCCTCGGCGGAGTGGAAGACGATCAGGTCCTGCTCGATGCCGAACCGGGAGAAGTGTTCCGCGACAAGATGATCGACCGCGACCGAGTCGGAGCCCGGCACCGAATAGTCGGGGGTGCCGAGCCGGGCGTGCAGCGCGGGATACGCCGCGCCGCACACCACGACCAACAGCAGCCAGACGCCGAGCACGACCTTGCGATGCCTGGCCATCGCGACTCCCCACCGCCCGGCCGCACCCCACCGCTGAGTCGGAGCGGGCGGTTCCGGCCGATCGAGGATGGTGGGTTGTGCCATCGCCCCTCCAGGGATCGCTATCTGACAGTCACTATCAGGTACTGCCTGTCAGCATAGGAACAGCGAGGGAAAATTAGCAAGGGACTGTCATGAGAGGAGTCGGTCCGGCAAGGTCCTCGTCTCACATGCGGTGCGGCGGCCCGGGTGTGTCGGGGACCGCCGCACCGCATCGGCATGGCGGCGGCAGGCCGGGGTACGCCGGGGTGATGCCGCCGATCGGTCGACTAGCGGGCAGGCGCCACGCGTCGAAGTCAGTTGTCGGCGCGGCGCTTCCGCTCACCTTGATGGGTGACACCGGTTCGCCGCGAGGGCTTCGTGGTCCCACGCTGCACCTGCGGCGTGGTGGTCGGCGCCCGCAGCGGGCCGACCGCCTGGGCGGTGGTGAGGGCGACGACCTGGATCTGCTCCAATCGCAGGCCGAGTCCGGCGAGCCGGGCGATCACGCCGAGGCGATGTTCCGGCAGGCCCGGTCGAATCGGCAGGGGGTCCTGGCCGGGCCTGCGCAGCACGTAGGTCCTGTGTTCGGCGTCGAAGTCGATCGGCGCGCCATCGCGCACAGCGCGATAGGCGTCGAGGTCCAGGTCGTTGTGCCGGACCGGATCGATCATCAAGGCGTCGATCAACCGCTCGGCGTGCGCGAGGCGCATGTCCCGATCCGGCGGATCCAGGTGTTCCACCTGCCGCGCGACCCGCCACCGATAGCCATCGGCGGCGGCGCGCAACAGGTACCGATGCCGTTCGATCTCAGCCGCCAGCTCGACCAGCCGCTCGACATCGACAAACATCGGTTCACGCGGGTCGGGCATCGAAGCTGGAACGTCAGGCATTGCGCCTCCTCGGTCGAGTTGCCAATTACGTTGGGCAACAACTCGATCGACGTCCGACCTGGTTTCTATTGTGGCAGAGGGGTACGACAGGTTTCGGCTAGCCGTGCCGCGGGCGGTCGGCTGCTTCAGTAACCGACGGTGAAGCGGCGCTGGAGGTAGCGCGGCTGTTCGACTTCGTCCAACAGGGCGACGGCGAGATCCTCGGCGGAAAGATCGGGCGCCCCGTCCGCGGCGATGAGCAACTGGTCGCCGCCGACGCGGAAGCGACCCGTTCGAGTGCCGGGGTTGATCCGGCCAGCCGAAGGGCTGAGATAGGTCCAGTTGCGATTGGACAATCGGTAGACGTTCAACGCGTCCCGCAACGCCCGCACCACCTCGGCGTACTCGGCGGGCACGCCGAGATCCTCGGTGAGGGTGCGCACGAAGTCCGCGCCGGTGTCGACCAGTTGCAGGCCGGGTGCGATCTCCAGGCTGCCCGCGCCGCCGACGGCGATCACCCGGACCCGCGGCTGCCGTTCGAGCGCCCGAACCATCGCCTGCGCTCCGACCACGAAATCGCCTGCGCGCGCGATGGTATCGGCGATGCCGTGCCCGGCGTTGACCGCGCTGATCACCACGTCGAGGCCGGAGATGGCGGCCGCCACGCTGTCGGCGTCGAGCCAGTCGGCGACCTGCCAGGTCACGGTGCCGCGCTCGGTGGGGAAGCGACCGGCATCCCGGCTGAACGCGGTCACCCGATGCCCGCGCCGCGTTGCCTCGTCGACGGCGCGGCTGCCGATGACGCCCGTCGCGCCGAAAATCCCGATGTCCACGATCCACTCCCTAAACGCTGTCCAGTTACTACACGCCGTTCAGTAACGACACGGGTGATAGTAGCCAAACGCTGTAGAGTGTCAACCGTGGTGGAGGCCGTGAAGAGTCGCAGAGAGCGCATGCGTGAGCAGGCGTCCGGGGAGATCAAGGCCATTGCTCTGCGGTTATTGGCCGAGGGCGGCCCCGATGCGGTCTCGTTGCGCGCCATCGCCCGCGAGATGGGCATGACGGCCGGCGCCATCTACGGCTACTACGCCACCCGCGACGACCTGATCTCCACCCTGATCTCCGACGTGTACACCGCCCTGGTCGACCGGGTCGAGGCCGCGCGCGACGCGGTCCCCGTCGACGACCCCGCCGGGCGCATCGTGGCGTGGGGTGAGGCCGTGCGCGACTGGGCAATCGAGCATCCCGCCGAGTTCCGGCTCATCTACGGCGACCCGGTGCCCGGCTACCAGCCGCCGCCGGGTGGCCCCGCCGCCACCGCCGCATTGCGGGCGTGCACCGGCCTCGTCGGTCTGACCGCCGCCGCGTGGCCCAGCGCGGCGAAGCACCAAAACCTCGGCGACACAACATGGTCCGACTTCGACGCGGGTCTCGTCGCCCACGTCCGCGCCGACTTCCCCGAGTTGCCGCCTGCCGCACTCGGTCTCGCGCTACGCATGTGGGGCCGTATGCACGGGCTGATCGCGTTGGAGGTCTACGGGCACCTGGTTCCCCAATCACTGGACCCCGCAAAGCTTTTCCACCTCGAGATGCTCGATCTGGTCCGCTCGCTCGGCCTGTAGCCGGTATATGGGCTGCTGAGGGGAACGGTCGTCGTGAAGACCTCGTGGTAATTGTTTTCTGGATGGTTGCTCGCTGCGCGCGGACCGGGTCCGTCAGACCCCGAGGTAGCCGAGGGTCGCGGCGAACATGATGCCGGTGAACAGTGGCCAGAACAGGATCTTCGGGAGCAGGTTGTCGCGCCAGGCGAGGGCTTTGCTGAAGGCGCCGTGCAGCAACATGGTGGCGTTGAGTGCGACGAGCAGGGTCATCACATAGAGGGTGAAATACCAGTACTCGATGTAGGAGATGCCCGCGGAGCCGATTTCGGTGCGGGCGGCGTTGTCGTTGACCGCCACGACGAGCACGGTGGACACCGAGAAGGTGATGATTGCGAAGGCGGTGAAACCCGAAATGGGTCGGCGGTCGGGGTCGGTGGTGATCACGAACAGCGACAGGAACATCAGGACGGCGAGCAGTAGCACCGGCACGATCCGGCCGAGCATCGGTCCGAGCAGGCCCCGGCTGACGCCGACGTTGAAATACAGCTCGTCGGTATTGGACAGCCCGGGATGGGACAGCATGCTGTATTCCTGACGGTTCAGGCTCCACACCGTGTAGTCCGGTGTCCAGTCGCCGAATACGAGGTCGGGGTCCAAGCCGTTGAGGGCCTTGCCATCCCACGGCGGGAACGATTCGAACGAGGGCACCAGCTGGACCGGATGGATCATGTCGACTGGGCGCATCCGCAGCCAGATGTCCTGGTGATCTAGCGGATAGTCCTCATAGTTGAATTGCTGCCGGATGACCGTAGAGAACGACCAGACGATCACGCGGTTCTCCCCGAGCGGATACTCGAACACCTTTTTGGGGCAGTGCGGGTCCTCGGCCTCGAGTAGCAGGACGCCTGACTCGATGTCGTCCGGAAATCCTGGCGGGATGTGCTGCCAGATATGTCCGGTGGCTTTCACGTTGTGGGCATTGATGAATTGCAGCGCGTTCAACAGCACGCCGGTGGATACCCGGGGCACGACGCGATCCTGGGGGAGATGTGGCGTCACCGCGGCTTCCGCCTCGGCGTAGCTCGACACCGTGACGCCCTTCTCCGCGACCGGCGCGTGCCTGCTTCCGGCGTGGGTCCAGGAGTACACGGTGCCTGCGGCCAGTGTCAGGGACACGACGGCGGAGGCGAGCCACAACCACAGCTTCGCCTTCGGCGCGCAGCGCGAGACCACCTCCCTGATCGACACAGCCAGGAGGTTAGCTCGAGGTTAGCCATCGGAGCGGGATCCGCCGGAACGGCGGGGATGTCGCGCCCGACTCGGTGCATGTGTCTGAATTCACTTATAATGCTAATGAAAATCATTACCGATAGTCTACGATGCTGACATGGCTTTTTCTCGGATCGGGATGTGTGCTGCCCCAACGGCATTCGTGGCGAGCGCGCCGGCCCGTAGCCCGGTGGACGGGGTGCCGCCGTCCGGGCGGCTGCTCGATTCGCCCAACGACATCGGAGTTCTATGAGCAACGCACTGCACATCCTCACGCGCACCGATCTGGCCGATATCGACATCCCGCCTGCCGAGGTCATCGACCTGGTCGAGGACGGCTACCTGGCGTACGCGCAGGGCGATTCCCGCTGCCCGGTGAAGCTGATGATGCCGATCCCGAAGACCGAACGCGACGCGGTGTCGTATTCCATGCTCGGCTACGACGGTTCGCTCGAGCAGCTCGGTTTCAAGACCTCCTACCGGCAGGGCAGCGAGAGCGCGGACAAGTACTACACGACGATCAGCCTCTACGACGACACCACCGGCCTCCCGTTCGCGTTCATGGACTGCCAGCGCGTCGGTGCCTCCCGCACGCCGGCCACCACCGCGATCATCGCGAAACACTGTGCCCGCGAGGGCGCTACGAGCGCGCTGATGATCGGCACCGGTATCCAAGGCCGTAACACGTTGCCGTACTTGCTGACCGCCCAGCCGAACCTGGAGCGGCTGCGGTTGTTCGGTACCCATCCGGACGGTATCGCGGAAAGCATTGCGGCACTGCGCCGCTGGTTCCCAGACCGGGACATCGAACTGGTCGACGATGTGCCCGCGGCAGTCGCCGAGTCCGACATCGTCGTGGTGGCCTCCGGCCGGGCGGCGCATCCGAAGGTGCGCACCGAATGGCTGCCGCCGGGTGGGCTGCTGATCTCGGTAGCCAGCAAGGGTGTCGAGAGTGGCGCCTTACGCGCGGCCGACTACGCGATCGCCACCAGCACAGGGCAACTGGGCGTCACCGGTACCCGGCTTGCGGGACCGGAGGGGCAGCCGGTGATCGATGCCGAACTGCCCGACATCGTGGCGGGGCGGGTGCCGGGACGGTCCGGCGCCGACGATCGGGTGTTCGCGTTCGCCAGCGGCATGATCATCACCGACATCCCGGTAGCGCACGCACTGGCGACGCGCGCGGTGGCGGCCGGACGTGGACAGCGGGTGGAACTGTGGTCCTGAACGCCGCACTCCTCGATCTGCCCGCACTGCCTGCGCTGGAACAGGAATGGCAGCACCGGGTGCGCACGGACCCGCAGCTGCTCTTCGACATCCACCACGCCGTCGGTGGCCCGTTCCACGTCGTCTATCCGGAGCAGTTCGCGCGAAATCTGCGCTCCTTCCAGAAAACCCTCGCCGGACACGGTGTGCGCGGCCAGGTCTACTACGGCAAGAAGGCGAACAAGGCGGGCTGCTGGCTGCCCACCATCGCCGATCTCGACGGTGCCGTCGATGTCGCCAGCGAGCCCGAACTGGTGCACGCGCTGGCGCACGGCATCCGCGGCCGCGACATCGGGGTGACCGGGGCGGCCAAAACCGATGCGCTGCTGCGGCTGGCCGCCAGGCACGACTGCGTGGTCGCCATCGATGCCCTCGACGAGCTGGCCCGGGTGGCGGAGATCGCGCGGACTGCGGGTCCGGTGCGGATCCTGTTGCGGCGGTTGCCGCCGAACGCCCCGCACAGTCGATTCGGTTTGTCGGCAACAGATCTCGAGACCGCGATCACGCTGTGTGCGCAATGGCGGCCGCAGCTCGAGTTGATCGGGTTCTCGTTCCACCTCGATGGTTACGCCGTCGCACCGCGGGCCGAATTGGCCTACGACTTGATCCAGCTGTGCGCCAAGACGAAAGCGCAAGGCTTGCCGATCACCGCCCTCTCTATCGGCGGCGGCTTTGCCTGCCGCTATGTCGGAGACGACGATTGGCAGGCTTTCCTGGCCCATCGGCGCGACGACTGGTTCCACGCGGGCAAGCGATTCGAGAAGTTCTATCCGTACGCGCAGGAGCCGACCGGCGCCGACATGCTGGACGCCATCCTTACTATGGGCTTCGACGGTCGCACACTGGCAAGTCACTTGCGCGACAACGACATCCAGCTGTTCATCGAACCCGGCCGGGCGCTGCTCATCGATGCGGGCTTCACCGTGTTCCCCGTCCTCGGCTTCAAACAGAACGCCGACTACGGCATCACCACCGTGCACGGGCTCAGCATGAGCGTGTCCGAGCAGTGGAAAGGCAGCGAGTTCCTGCTGGATCCGATCCTGGTGCCCCGGCGCACGGACCCGGCCGCGCAACCGATCGCCAGCTGCGTCGGCGGCGCGAGCTGCATGGAGTACGACGTCCTCACCTGGCGCAAAGTGCCGCTGCCGCAACGGCCCGCACACGGTGACCTGCTGCTGTATCCGAATACGGCGGGCTACCAGATGGACAAGAACGAGAGCGAATTCCACCAGCTCCCGTTGCCGCCGAAGGTAGTCGTCACACATCAGGAAGGCCGGTTCCTGTGGCGCTTGGACAGGTAGACACGCAGGAATACGTGAACGCGCACCCGCGAGCGGCTGCGCGCGACGCGGTGGCGCATCTCCCACGGCGTCGGGAGAACGTCGTCCGCTCGGCCTCCGAGCTCATCGGCTCCACCCCGCTGCTCGAACTCATCCGCACCGGCACCGGTACCCGCCTGCTGCTGAAGCTGGAGCAGTTCAACCCGACCGGCTCCGCGAAGGTACGCATGGCGCGGGAGATGGTGCTGCAGGCCGAACGCAGCGGCGAATTACGCCCAGGCGGGCACATCGTCGAACCGACCTCCGGCAACACCGGCACCGGACTCGCGCTCATGGCACTGGAACGCGGCTACACCTTCACCGCCGTGGTCGACGGCCACGCCGCCGTGGACAAGCTGCGCGCGATGAAAGCGATGGGCGCGCAGCTGGTTTCGGTGGACAGCGGCACCGGCGGCGGCCCGAGCACCGTCGAGCGCAGGCGGATCGCCGCGGAGATCGCCGCCCGCACCGGCGCGTACCGCCCCGACCAGCACAACAATCCACACAACAACGCGGGCTACCGCGAACTCGCCCACGAACTGCTCGCCGATATCGACACCGACGTCGACTATCTGATCGGCGCCGTCGGGACCGGCGGATCCCTCTGCGGCACGGTCGAAGAACTCCGCAGGCTCGGCTCGCGGGTCCATGCCCTCGGTGTCGAACCGATGGGCTCCATCATCTTCGGCGGTGCGGCCGGCGGCTACTGGCAGACCGGCGCGGGCAGCCCCGCCGGATTCCCGGTGGGCGGCAACGTCAAATACGACGCCATCGACGAGGACTGCCGAGTCGGCGACATCGATGCGTTCGCCACCGCCCGGGTGGTCGCGCGGCGCACCGGCATCCTCGTCGGCGGAACCGGCGGCGCCGCAATCCATGTGGCGTTGCGCCGTCTCGTGCATGTGCCCGCGGGCAGCACGGTCATCGTGCTGGTGTGTGACGCGGGGGAAAAGTACCTCGACACCGTGTACGACGACGACTGGCTGCGCGAACGCGGCCTGCTGGACCGGGCGGCGCAACAGCGCATCATCAGGCTCTGCCGGGCGTACGACGAATCGGTGCGGCTGGCGGCATACAGCGTTCGGACGGGAGCTTAGGCCACATGGCGTTTCGAGAGTATCGAGCCATCGTCGCGCTGGCCGCGCCGATCGCGGGTATCCAGCTGGCCCAGGTGGCGCTGACCACGGTCGATCTGGCGATGATGGGGCTGCTCGGCGTCGCCGCCGTCGCCGCTGGCGGGCTCGCGCTGCTGCTGTACAACCAGCTGCGCACCATGTGCGTCGGCATGATCACCGGCGTCGGGAACATGATCGCCGAGGTCGTCGGCGGTAGCGAAAAACGCACCGGGCGAGGTGATCTCGACGAGCAAGCGCGCGCCGAGATCCGTGGGTTCGTGCGCGCGGCGGCCTTCGTGGCGACGGTGACGTCGACGGCGGGCGCGCTGCTGCTGATCGCGCTGGGCTACGCGTTGCGCTGGCTCGGCCAGGCCCCGGACGTGCTCGAGCTGGCCCGCCCCATCATGTGGACGCTCGCGCCCGGCCTGATACCCATGCTCTGGCTGAACGTGTTGCGGCAGTTCGCCGTCGGCATGCGCCGGGCGGGCTCACTGTTGCGGGTGACGCTGCTGTCGATCGGCGTCAACGCACTGCTCAACGCGCTGTTCATCTACGGCTGGTTCGGCGTGCCGAAACTCGGCCTTGCCGGAATCGGCCTGTCCACCACGCTCGTTCAGCTCTGGACGTTCGGCATCTACCTGCGTACCGTCCGGCGCGACCCGCTGCTCGGCGACCTGCTGTCCCTGCGCGCGTGGCAGGCGGACCGGGCCACCGTGACGCGCATCGTCCGGATGGGTACGCCGATCTCGTTGACCTACGGCGCGGAAGCGGCGATCACCTCCATCGCCGCAGTGCTGATGGGCAGCTTCGGACCGGTGGCGCTGGCCGCGAGCAACATCGTCAACCAGCTGGCCTACATCGTCTACCAGGTCAATATCGGTCTGTCCCAGGGCTCTTCGATCCTGGTGAGCCGCACGGTCGGGCAAGGCGACCGGCATGCGGTGGCGGCCATCGCGCGGCGCACTGTGCTGCTGGGCTTCGCCTTCATGACCCTCGTCGGCCTCGGCTACGTGCTGTTCCCCGGCGCCGTTCTCGCGCCGTTCCTCGGCTCGCACCACGACGACACCGCCGTCATCGCCGCCGCTTCGACGCTGCTGTGGTTCGCGATCATCCAGCAGTACTGCAAGGGCTCGCAGAACCTGTCCATCGGCCTGCTGCGCGGCATCGGAAACACCAAGGCGGGGATGCAGAGCACGCTGATCGGCTACTTCGCCATCGGGGTACCCGCCATGGCCGTCTTCGGGTTCGGGCTCGGCTGGGACGGACCCGGCATCTGGCTCGGGCTCTGCCTCGGCTTCGGCGCCACCGCCGCGCTGGTGTGGCGGAAATTTCTGCGCGGTGCCGCCGACATGGCCACGCCCACGCGGGAATCCGTGCCCGCGAACCGGTGAAAGCGGGCAAAAGGTGTGAAACACGCAGAACGGCGGGATAATTCGGGCAGCCCTCCGGCAACCAGGCGGAATCACCCTCTCGCACCGTGCTTTCGCCCACCTCGCGAGCCGGCTAAACGATCTTTCTCTGCGGTGTCGCAGCACGTCGGGTAGGGTCGGCGCGGATCGCGAAATTCTGCTCGACAGCCCTGGCGGAAAGGTCGGCCGAAGAGATGTGCGCAGCGGGGCCGTTCAGCGGGCTCAATCGCAGACAATTCCTAGCGAAGGCGGCGGCGGCCGGTGCGGTGGGCGCGTCGGCTTCCTTGGCCGACCCGATCATCGAACGGGCCTACGCCGCCGACCCCGCCGGCCTGGGCGATATCGAGCACCTCGTCTCGCTCATGCAGAAGAGTCGCTCCTTCGACCGCTCGGCACCGAATATCGCAAAACCGGTGCTGCCGGACCCGAAACCGAAAATGGATGCCGCGGTCGCCCAATGCGGCCCGAATATCGCGTTGGGTACGGCGGAGACCGGGATCCCTTATCCGGTGCCGCCGAATTCGATGCCGACACAACAACCCGGTACCCGGCGCGAGCCGAGCGGGTTGATTCGGGCATGAGAGTGGCCCAGCCCTGGCGGGGGCTGGGCCACTTCTCGACGTGTACGCCTCAGCTCGCGGTGGCGGGCACCCACCGGACCGACGGGACGGCGGAGCGTTTTCGCATAGCGGCGAAGCTGTGCCGGGCCGGGCTGATCAACGCGCTGAACCATGTGCGGCGGTGTTCGGCTAACGCGGCCGCGACGGCGGGGATCTGGGTGCAGTGCACACCACCCGCCATGCCCAGGCGGTGGCGAGCCGTCTGGTTGTATCTGGTGCCCAATGATGTTCCTTTGCTTGCTGGTGCTGGCGCCCTGGATCGCCACGGCGAAGATTAGCCGAACGAAAGTGCCGTGCAGAGTATTTTGCGCAAGTAATTGGGTCGGCGTGTCGGAAAGTTGTCGCCCGAGTACCGGGTCCGGCCGGAATTGTTGCGAAATGGTCTCGGCCTCGTCACGGATCGGGCAATTACGGCGGCGGCAGGTGGAAAGCGCGGGCCGGATGGGTAATCCGGCTGATTGTGTCGCCGAAGTCGAACGTCGGTCCTTGCGGCACTGCCCGGCGGTGTGGGCGCGCAGGCCGCCCCGGCCCCGGGATGCGAGACTGGTCCGATGTTGCGGATCGGCCTCACCGGAGGCATGGGAGCGGGCAAGTCGACGGTGGCGCGAATTCTCGCCGATCTCGGCGCGGTGATCATCGATTCCGACCTGATTGCCAGGGAGGTCGTCGCGCCGGGTACCGAGGGCCTGGCGGCGCTCGTGGCCGCGTTCGGCGCCGAGATCCTGGCGGCCGACGGCAGCCTGGACCGGCCCGCCCTGGCGGCCAAGGCTTTCGCGGACGACGAATCGCGCGCGACGCTGAATTCGATTACGCATCCGCTGGTGGGCAAACGTACCGCCGAACTCATTTCCGCGGCCGCGCCCGACGCCATTGTTGTGCAGGATATTCCGCTGCTGGTCGAAAATGGTCTCGCACCATTGATGAACTTGGTTGTTGTCGTCGATGTCGACGCGGAAACTCGGCTGCGCAGGCTGGTCGAATTCCGCGGCATCGCCGAAGCCGATGCGCGGGCGCGTATTGCCGCGCAGGCCACCGACGAACAGCGCCGCGCGGTCGCCGACGTGTTGCTCGACAACAGTGGCGCGCCCGCGGCGATCGAGGACGAGGTGCGGCGGCTGTGGCAGGACCGGCTGGTGCCGTTCGAGCGCAACCTCCGTGCCGGGACGCCCGCGCGCAAGAAAGACATCCGGCTGGTGCCGGCGAACCCGGACTGGGCCGTACAGGCGCAGCGGCTCATCGCCAGGCTGTGGGTGGCGTGCGGGGCGGCTGCATCGCGCATCGATCACATCGGCTCGACCGCCGTGCCGGAGCTGCCCGCCAAGGACGTGCTCGATCTACAGATCACCGTGGCGGACCTCGCGGCGGCCGACGGCCTGCGGGATGCGTTGGGGGCGGCGGGATTTCCGGTTCGACCGGAGATCACGGAAGACTGCCCGAGGCCGACGGCGCAGGATCCGGCGGGCACGGACGTCACGTTGTGGACCAAGCGCTACCACCAGAACGCCGACCCCGGCCGCCTCGCCAATGTGCATGTGCGCGTGGCCGGTACGCCCGGGCAGGAGTACGCGCTGCTGTTCCGTGACTGGCTGCGCGCCGACGCCGACGCACGCGCCGAGTACCTCGAGGTCAAGCGCGCGGCGAAGGCGAAGGCGACCGGCCTGACCGGCGAGGCGGCGACGATCGCCTACCTCGACGTCAAAGAGCCCTGGTTCGCCGCCGCCTACCCCCGCATGCAGGCTTGGCGGGATCGCTAGCGCCTTGCCGACCGGGAACTAGAGCCAGGTGAGGGTGACGCCGCGGGATTGCAGCCAGCGGTCCAGGCTGTAGTCGTGCGCGGCGATGCCGTCGATGGCGGTGGTCGCGGTCTCGATGGCGGCCTGGGCCTCGGCGGCGGTGAGTAGCCCGGCCGTGTGCGCGGCGAGCAGTTCGTCGACGTCGAGGAGTTCGGTGTCGCGGCCCGTGCGTACGACGATGTCGAGGTAGTGGTCCACCGACTTCCAGCGGTCCGGCTCCAGCTGGCGGAACTCGCCGAGGTCCAGGTAGAAGTCCTGGTCGCGCTGGTGCTCAGGGTTGTAGTGGAAGACGCTGGCCCGCAGCGCCAGGTCGGGCAGCAGCCACGATTCGATGTAGTGGAACTGCTCGTGGTCCGAGGTGCGTGCCATGTACAGGCCCCACGGCTCCACCTGGTACCGCTCGACCGGCCGCACGAATCCCTTGGGATCGGTGTTGGTCAGCGCCGCGAGGTCGAAGTACTCGACCTTGGGCCGATGTACGTCGACGGAAGGTGCCTGGGTCATGCATTCAGAATCTACCGCCGCCCCGCCGGAGTCGAGTGACCCGGCGGTTACATCCAGGTGAGGGAAATGCCGTGGGTGGCCAGCCAGTCCTCGACGCAGTGGTCGTTGGCGGCGAGGCCGTCCAGCGCCGCCGTCGCGCACTCGAAGGCCCGGTGCGCCTGTGCGGTGTCCACCAATCCGGCCGCGTGGGCGGCCAGCAGCTCGTCGACGCCGAGCAGTTCGACATTGTGGCCGCGGTGCACCTCGATGTCGAGGTAGTGGTCGACGGCCTTCCAGTGCTTCGGCTCGATCTCGGTGAACTCACCGATATCCAGGTGGAAATCGTGATCCACGTGATGCGCCGGGTTGCGGCGGGTCAGCGTCACGCGCAGCGAGAGCGCGGGCAGCAGCCAGCACTCCAGGTAGTGGCGGTGCGGGACGGGCACGATGCGGGCCATGTACACGCCCCACGGTTCGTGGTGGTAGCGCTCGACCTGACGGACGAAGCCCTTGCAGTCGGTGCTGGTGAGTTCCGCGAGGTTGAAGAACTCGACGCGCGGCCGGTGCGGTGGGTGCCCGGGCGGTAACACGGTGTTCGTTGCGGCGGCATTGGCGTTCTGATTCAGTCCGGGGACCGCTGCGCGGAGGTGCCGGGCGATAGTTCCTGCGAAGCCGGTGGTCGGCACGGTATTGAGCAATGGAATCAGACCTCTCATGGCTCTTGTTCTTCGCCACATCCGAACGCGTTGTCCGAACAACCAAATCAGCGTACACCTGGGGAATGGTGGGTGGGCGCAATGACGCGATATGTTTTTGGCTACGAATTGTGTTGCAGCAAGGGACAATTCGGACACATAACGGTGGCTGAAAGTGAAACGGCATTGGTGCGCCCGCGTTGTCTCGCTATGTGCGGCGGAACTGTGAACAATGGCGGCCGCGCGCATGCGGCCAGCGCCCGGGCTGCCAGGAATGGATTGCTGGGAATGCGCGAGCACCGACCGTCGTTCAATAACTCGGGACTCGGCGCGAGGACGCTACGGCGACACTGACCGAACCCGCTAACCAAGGGACTGTCGCGAAGTCCCATCCGGCGCCTCCGGGGGGCTGGATTTGCGACAGGCCGAGGTCCGCGGCAGCCACCGCCCGCGCGACCGCGAAATCTGTCGGTGGCTGGGCTTAGGCTGGTGAACATGGCATTTGCAACCGAGATTCCGACGGAAGGCTACGCGGAGAGGGCGGCGGCCGAGACGCCGCTCGCGCACTCCGAGCACCGGCCCGTCGGCGAGATCGAGCGCACCGACGGGCGCTTCCAGGTAGTCAGTGAGCACGTGCCCGCCGGCGACCAGCCCGCCGCCATCGAGGAGCTGGAACGCCGGATCAAGGCGGGGGAGCGCGACGTCGTGCTGCTCGGCGCCACCGGCACCGGTAAGTCGGCGACCACCGCGTGGCTCATCGAACGGCTCCAGCGCCCGACGCTGGTGATGGCCCCGAACAAGACGCTCGCCGCCCAGCTGGCCAACGAGCTGCGGGAGATGCTGCCGAACAACGCCGTCGAGTACTTCGTCTCGTACTACGACTACTACCAACCCGAGGCGTACATCGCCCAGACCGACACCTACATCGAGAAGGACAGCTCGGTCAACGACGACGTCGAGCGGCTGCGGCACTCGGCGACGTCGAGCCTGCTGTCGCGCCGCGACGTGGTGGTGGTCGCGTCGGTGTCGTGCATCTACGGCCTCGGCACCCCGCAGTCCTACCTCGATCGTTCGGTGCAGCTCGAGGTCGGCACCGAGGTGGACCGCGACGCACTGCTTCGCCTGCTGGTCGATGTGCAGTACACCCGCAACGACATGGCGTTCACCCGCGGCTCGTTCCGAGTGCGCGGCGACACCGTCGAGATCATCCCGTCCTACGAGGAGCTCGCGGTCCGCATCGAGTTCTTCGGCGACGAGATCGAGGCGCTGTACTACCTGCACCCGCTCACGGGCGATGTGGTGCGCCAGGTGGACATGCTGCGCATCTTCCCGGCCACCCACTACGTGGCGGGCCCGGATCGGATGGAGCGCGCGGTCCGTGACATCGAGACCGAGCTGGAGCAGCGGCTGGCCGAGCTGGAGCGGCAGGGCAAACTGCTCGAAGCGCAGCGGCTGCGCATGCGCACCCAGTACGACCTGGAGATGATCCGGCAGGTCGGCTTCTGTTCCGGCATCGAGAACTACTCGCGCCACATCGACGGCCGCCCGGCCGGCTCGGCGCCCGCGACGCTGCTCGACTACTTCCCCGACGACTTCCTGCTCGTCATCGACGAGTCGCACGTGACGGTGCCGCAGATCGGCGGCATGTACGAGGGCGACATGTCGCGCAAGCGCAACCTGGTGGAGTTCGGTTTCCGGCTGCCGTCCGCGGTGGACAACCGGCCGCTCACCTGGGAGGAGTTCGCCGAACGCATCGGCCAGGCGGTGTATCTGTCGGCCACCCCCGGCCCGTACGAGCTGGGCCAGGTCGGCGGCGAGGTGGTCGAGCAGGTCATCCGCCCGACCGGCCTGGTCGATCCGCAGGTCGTGGTCAAGCCGACCAAGGGTCAGATCGACGATCTGGTGCACGAGATCCGGCTGCGCACCGAGAAGGACGAGCGGGTGCTGGTCACCACGCTCACCAAGAAGATGGCCGAAGACCTCACCGACTATCTGCTCGGGCTCGGCGTGCGGGTGCGGTACCTGCACTCGGAGATCGATACGCTGCGCCGCGTCGAACTGCTGCGGCAGCTGCGGCTCGGCGAATACGACGTGCTCGTCGGCATCAACCTGCTGCGCGAGGGCCTCGACCTGCCCGAGGTGTCGCTGGTGGCGATCCTCGACGCGGATAAGGAAGGCTTCCTGCGCAGCAGCACCAGCCTGATCCAGACCATCGGCCGCGCGGCGCGCAACGTGTCGGGCGAGGTGCACATGTACGCCGACAAGATCACCGACTCGATGCGGCACGCCATCGACGAGACCGATCGGCGCCGGGCCAAGCAGGTCGCCTACAACACGGAGAAGGGCATCGACCCGAAACCGTTGCGCAAGAAGATCGCCGACATCCTCGACCAGGTGTACCGGGAGGCCGAGGAGACCGAGGTGGAGGTCGGCGGCTCCGGCCGCAACTCCAGTCGCGGTCGCCGTGCTCAGGGCGAGCCGGGCCGCGCGGTCAGTGCGGGCGTCTACGAGGGCCGCGACATCAAGTCGATGCCGCGCGCCGAACTCGCCGACCTGGTCAAGGAACTCACCGCGCAGATGATGAACGCGGCCCGCGAGCTGCAATTCGAGCTCGCAGGCCGGCTGCGCGATGAGATCGCCGACCTGAAGAAGGAACTGCGCGGCATGGACGCCGCCGGACTGAGTTGAGTGCCGGTGGCGGCGCGTCAGCCCTGAGTAGCCATCCACTCGTTGACGCGGCGTTCGGCTTCCTCGCGGGAGACCTCTTCGACCTTGGTGATGACGGCCCAGCGGTGGCCGAACGGATCGATGACTACGCCGAAACGGTCTCCGGTGACGAAGGTTTGGGGTTCCTCGGCACTGCGGGCGCCGTGTTCGATGGCGCGCTTGATCACCGCGTCGACGTCGGGGCAGTAGTGCACGATCGAGGTGTGCACCCACTCGCCGTTCGGGGCGAGCACATTGTTGTCCGGGATGGGCATGCCCATTTGGAGAGTGGAGTCGCCGATCTTCAGTTCGGCGTGCGCGGGCTGACCGTCCGGCAGATCGCTGCGGGTGATCACCTCGGCGCCGAAGACAGCGGAGTAGAAATCAATGGCCTTGTTGCCGTCGCCGACCGCGAGGAAACAGGTGATGGAGTGGTAGCCGTCGGCGATGGGGTTCACGGTGTTCGTCATGACAACAATCCTGGTCGAGCGGGTGGCGCCGGTCTTGTAAGAAAGCGACACGGTGCCAGACAGGAGCGAAACCATGCCGGGCAGCACTGATTCCGCGTCGGGGCTGCCCCGGAACCCGGTCGCGCCCGCGGACACCACCGGCATCCTGCACCCGGACGAACAGGCCAAGTACCGCTCCCTGGCCCGACTACCGGCCGGCCCCGCGGTGGACCGTTTCGTCGAGTGGTATTGGTCGGTGCGCTGGGATCTGCGCGGCCGGCCGCCGTACCGGGCGGAGGTGCTCTCCTACCCGAGCGTCAACGTCACCTTCGAGCGATCCGCAACCCGCACAGGCGGTTTCGTCACCGGCGTGTGCACGACGAAATTCATCCGGGAACTCGACGGAACGGGCGAGGTGTTCGGCGTGCGCTTCCGCGCGGGCGGCTTCGGCGCCTACACCGGACTCGACGTCGGTTCGTTCCGCGACACCACCGTCGACCTGACCGACGTCATGCCCGAGGCCCGCGGACTGACCGACCGCGTCCTGGCCGCGCCCACCGACGAGCAGCGCAGCGCCATGCTCGACGAGTTCCTCGCGGCCCGGCCCGCCGCCGACGATCCGACCTACCACTCGGTGCTGCGCATCATCGACGCGATGGCCGGGGATGCGGAGCTGACCAGGGTCGATCAGATCACCGACCGATTCGGCATACCCACCCGCACCTTGCAGCGGATGTTCCGGCGCTACGTCGGCGCCGGCCCGAAGTGGGTGCTGCGCCGTTACCGGCTGCAAGACGGCGCCGAACTCCTCGCGCGCGGCCGGACCGAAGATCTCGCCGCATTGGCCGCCGAACTGGGATACTTCGATCAGGCGCACTTCTCGCGGGAGTTCACCGCGGAAGTCGGAATGGCTCCACTGGAATACGCCAAGAATTCGCTACGCTCGCGCAACGAGGTCACCGCAAAGGTCTTGCCGACCAGGACATAGTTGCCGGGCCGACCGTATTCGACCATTCGACCACGGGCTCGGGAATACCTCCCGGAACTCTTAGTTGAATGTTGCACTACCTACTGTCAGCCAATTGAGGGAGCTGGACATGGATGTCGTGGTGTTGATCGGACGGGTGTTGTTCTCGGTGTTGTTCCTGAGCTCCGCGCTCGGTCACGTCATGCAGACCGAGGCGATGGCGGGTTACGCGGCGAGCAAGGGGGTGCCGATGGCGAAGCTCTCGGTGCTCGGCTCGGGCGCGCTGTTCGGCCTCGGCGGGCTGAGCGTGCTGCTCGGCGTGTGGGCCGATCTCGGTTCGCTGCTGCTCGCGGTGCTGTTGCTGGTGACCGCGGTGCTGATGCACCCGTTCTGGAAGGAAACCGATCCGCAGGCCAAGCAGGGCGAGATGGTCAACTTCAACAAGAACGTCGCGCTCGCCGGCGCCGCGTTGATGCTGTTCGCGTTCTTCGCCCACGTCGATGACCTCGGATTGACCATCACCGGACCGCTTTTCGACCTCTGATCTTGCTTGCCGCGCTAATATTGCGCGTCCTTTTACTGCAGGAGAGGAACACATGGACATCATCGGAGCGATTCTGGGCTTATTCTGGGCGAACTATCGGCAGTGGCCGTAATGGCACGCTAGTCCCAGGCTCGGACGGGCCCGTCCCGGTGCGAGATTCGCGCGCCGAGGCGGGCTGATGTCTGTTCGATCGACCCAGGTATGTGACGAATATCCCAGGGGGACAAGATCGTTCACGGGGGTTGTGCTCGATCACAGTTTACCGGCCGGGCAATTGTGTCCGCGCTGGTTGCCGATGCCCTTCCCGCATTTCCTGGCGAACGTGTGGCGCCAATACCCGGACACCCCTGATGTGATGTGTCGCGATTGCTGTTACTTCCGGTCTGTTTGCCGCTAGGGTCGATCCAAGTCGCTGCGCCGGGGCACGTCTTGGTGTGGAACCCGGACGTGGGCACCCCTTAAACCGCACAGTTGGAGGAGAGAATGACCGCCTACCGGACCATTGTTGTCGGTACTGATGGCTCGGACTCGTCATACGTCGCCGTCGAGAAGGCCGCCGCGCTGGCTGGAGTGTCCGCCGCGACCCTGGTCATCGCGTGTGCCTACTACCCGACCGACGATCGCGACGTGGCCGCCGCCGCCGATGTGCTCAAGGAAGAGGCCTACCAGGTGCGCGGGTCTGCCCCGACCAACGAGATCCTGCGCACCGCGCGGGACAAGGCCGCGGCCGCGGGCGCGGTGGACATCGTCGAGCGCGCCGTGGTCGGCGAGCCGGTCGAGTCGCTGCTCACGCTGACCAAGGAAGTGGACGCCGATCTGCTCGTGGTCGGTAACCGTGGGCTGAACACGCTGACCGGTCGCCTGCTCGGCTCCGTCCCGTCGGACGTCGCCCGCAAGTCGCGCTCGGATGTGCTGATCGTGCACACCGTTCGCTGACGGAACTTCGGAGAACTCCGCATTGCACCCATTGGTGTGATGCGGAGTTCTCTCGTTTCAGCCAGTTGTTTCCGACGTAGGGTGCGCGGCAGACGTACGACCGTTCGCAACGCAGAGCGCACCTTTCAGCGCAGCGCGCGCAACACCTCCGGCAGTTCCTCGCTGTGCACCACACCCAGCCGCTGCGTCGCACGGGTCAGTGCGACGTACAGGTCGTTGAGCCCACGCGGTGATTCGTCCAGGATCGCTTGCGGCTCCACCAGATACACCGCGTCGAACTCCAGCCCCTTCACATCGTGCACGGTCAGCACCCGCACCGATTCACCGGCCAGCTCGGCCAGCTCCTCGACCAGCGCGTGCGGCGCGATCACCGCGGTGGTGCCCGGCCCGGTCTCCCCGGCGACCAGCTTCGCGATCTGGTCGCGCACGTCGCTCGCGGCGACTCGGTATCCGCGCGGCGGATTTCCGCTGTCGCGCACCGAGCGCGGCGCCGACGCCGCCGGATCGATCGCGGCGAGCACGTCCGCGGCGACGTCCATGATCTCGGCCGGGGTCCGGTAGTTGACGGTCAGCTCGGTGAGCTTCCACCGTTTGGCCACATACGGTTCCAGCACCCGCTGCCAGGACGAGGCGCCGGCCGGGTCACCGGTCTGCGCGACATCGCCGACCACGGTGATCCAGCGATTCGGGATGCGCCGCATCACCATTCGCCAGGCCATCTCCGAGAGCTCCTGCGCCTCATCCACGATGACGTGCCCGTAGGTCCAGGTGCGGTCGCCCGCGGCGCGCTCGGCGGTGGTCTGCCTGGTGCGCACATCCTGGCGCTCGGCCAGCTGGCTGGCGTCGATCAGGTCGTAGGCCATCAGGATTTCCGGATCGAGGTCGTCTTCCAGATCCTGTGGCGCCGAACCGGTCAGGATGTCGAGCGCGTCCTGCGCCTCGGCCAGCTGCGCCCGCCAGCGGCGCCGGGAACGTTCGCGCTCCTCGGTGTCGTCCACGCCGAGCAACTCGGCCAGCTCGTCGAGCAGCGGGGCGTCGGCGGCGCTGAACTCGCCGTTGTCCGGCCGCACCAGCTCGGCGCGGTCCTCGGCGGACAGCGTGCTCGCGACTCGATCGAGCCGCTTGGGATCGGCGAGCAGATCGGCGAGCACGTCCTGCGGGGACAGCAGCGGCCACAACGTGCCGATGGCCTGCTGGATCTCCTGATCGGCCCGCATCTCGTCGCGGATCTCGGCGATGTCGGTGCGGCTCAACAGGCTCGGTCCGCCGGACAGGTCGCCGCCCATGGTCTCGGCCAGCTGATCGGTGAGCGCGTCGATCACCGCGCTGGTGAAGATCGGCCTGGCCAGGTTGTGCGGCCTGCGCGAGGAGCGCGCCCGGCCGCGGGCCTTGGTGGCGATCTTGCGGTCCAGCGTCACCGGGTAGCCGTCGAAGCTGAGCCGGATCGGTTCGGCCGGTACTTCCTGCCGGTCGCGGACCGCCTGCTTGAGCACCTCCAGCATGTCCAGCGAGCCCTTGATCTCGCCGGCCCGCAACGAATCCTCCCTGGCGGCTTTCACACCCGGGTAGAGGTCGCCGATGGTGGACAGCAGCACGCCGGTCTCACCGAGCGAGGGCAGCACCTGACCGATGTAGTCCAGGAAGGTGGCGTTCGGCCCGATGATCAGCACACCGCTTTTGGCCAGCTGCTGGCGGTAGGTGTAGAGCAGGTAGGCGGCGCGGTGCAGCGCGACGGCCGTCTTGCCGGTGCCCGGCCCGCCCTGCACGACCAGCACGCTCTTGTGCTCCGAGCGGATGATCGCGTCCTGCTCGTGCTGGATGGTCTCGACGATGTCGTTCATGTGCCCGGTGCGGGCCGCGTTGAGCGCGGCGAGCAGCGCGCTCTCGCTGCCGACCCCGCCGTCGTCGTCGGTCGCGCCTGCCCGGCGGGCGGCATCCAGGTCCAGGTACTCGTCGTTGATCGCGGTGACGCTGCGGTTGCGCGAGCGGATGTGCCTGCGCCGGGTCACGCCGTCCGGTGCGGCGGTGGTGGCCAGGTAGAACGGGCGGGCCAGCGGGGCGCGCCAGTCCAGCAGCAGCGTCTCGTAGTCGTCCTTCTCGTCGAGGATGCCGAGCCTGCCGATGTAGCGGTACTCGTCGGCCAGATCGATCCGGCCGAAACACAGACCGTGTTCGGCGGCATCGTATTTGGCCAGATCCTCGGTGTAGAGCTGGCTGAACGATTCACGCTCGCTACGCGCCTGCGGGGTGCCGCCGGATTCCAGCAGCACGGTGCGCAACCGGTTGCGCGCGTACTCGCGCATTTCGTCGAGCCGGTCGTACAGCACCGAGAGGTACGCCTGTTCCTGCTCGGTCTCGCGGGTCAGCTCCGGCGCGCCGTCATTGGCGGCACGATCCTGAGTGAGGTCGGGCAAACTGAACTCCTTCACCGCGATGAGCCGAGCGAACGCTACACACGCATGGCAATGCGCACGCGAACGCTCGGAAAACAAGGTTGTCGAGTCTACTGCGATTGCGGCGGGCTCGCCGTAACCGCTGGTGTACCGGTGATCGCGTCGCCGGCTCGCCGTGGTGTGCGACGGCCGTCGGCGCGCTCTGTGGGGTTGTGTACGGATGCTGTGTCAGTCGATCACTGGCGTGCTGTGTTGATCAATCACCGGCGAGAAGTGCTCGACCACCGGAAATGGCTCATAGAAGTGATGCAACAGCTCCTTCCACTTCCGGTATTCCGGCGAGCCGCGAAAACCTTCGACGTGATCGCTGAGCCGCTCCCATTCCACCAGCAGCAGGTAGGTGCCGGGCGTCTCGACACAGCGGCTGAGCGACAGCGACCGGAACCCGGGCATGCTCGCGATGATCGGCCGCGCGCGGGCGAAGGCGGCTTCGAAATCATCGGCCAATTCCGGCCGGACAGGCAGCAGCGCGTGTTCGAGAATCATGGGTGGAGCATGTCAGGACGCGTGCGTGCTGTTCGGCCTGCGTCCCTTGCTGACCGCGCCCTCGCGGTGCCCGGTCGGCTTGGCCCGGTACATCGCCAGATCCGCGTCGTGCAGGACGGCCTCGGGGGTGCGGCGGTCGCCCACGGTGAGCGGGGTGACGCCGATCGAGGCGTTCACCTCGATCCGGTGCCCGCGCGCGATGATCGGCTCGGCCATCGTCGAGCGCAGCCGGGCCACCAGCGCGTCGATATCGACTCGCCGGGTGCGTCCGGACAGCAGCACCAGGAATTCGTCGCCGCCGAGCCTGCCGACCAGGTCGTCACCGCGCAGCGCGCGCTGCAACCGTTGCGCGACGATCTGCAGCACGGTGTCGCCGATGGCGTGCCCGAGCGTGTCGTTGATCGCCTTGAACCCGTCCAGGTCGATGAACAGCACGGTGGACACCGGCAGGTCCTCGCTGGTGGCGAGCGCGCCCGCCAGCTGGGACAGGATCAGCGACCGGTTCGCCAGCCCGGTGAGCGAGTCGTGGGTGGCTTGGTATTCCAATTGCCTTCTGCTGGCCCGGAATTCGGTGATGTCGGCGAACGAGGACACCGCCGAGGAGCGCGGATCGTCGGGGTTGAGCAGGCGGCTGCTGCCGGAGAGCCAGCGCCGCTGCCCGTCGGCGCGGTCGACGCCGAAGACGTAGCCGGTGATGGTCTCGCCGGTGGCCAGCGTGCGGGCGATGGGGTGGCGGGTCGGCGGGAGTGGTTGCGCGTTCGCGTCGAGCAGGGTCATCGGCAGGGACTGGATGGTTTTGCCGATGAGCTCGTCACGGGCGTTCTCGCTGCCGAAGATGCGCATGGCCGCCGGGTTGGCCGACTCGATGCGACCCTCCGGATCGATCACCACCACGCCCTCCTCCAGCTGGGAGACGACCGTGGTGAAGTGCTGCTCGGCCAGGTGCTGCGCGGCTTCGGCGTGGCGCTGGGCGGTGAGGTCGTGGATGACCACCTGATAGGCGAGGTGGTCGTGCCAGGCGGTGAGCACCGACACGGTCTCCACCGGCACCGGGACACCGTCCACCCGGACCAGCGTCATCTCGGTCGGTACCGAGGCGGCGCCCTTGGTGGTGAGGTGGCTGATCCGCTCCAGCATGCCGGGGATCGAGCCGGGGTGGACGAACTGGGTGAGTGGCTTGCCGATCACGTCGTCGGCGCTGTCGGCGGCGAGTAAACGCACGGTGGCAGGGTTGACGTAGACAACGACACCGCGCTCGTGCACGCAGATGCCGTCGGGCGTGTGCTCGACCAGAGAACGGTAGCGCTCAGCTAGCTGCTCGGCGGCGTCGACCGCAGCGGCTACCTTGTCCTCACCCACTCGAACCCCCGATCGTCGACCCGATTATGGCCATTGGAACATGGGATTATTCTGGTATCGACGTGCAGGAGATCACAGCGTCGACGCTATTGCTTCGATCACAGTTCGAGCACTTGATCGGGCTCTGTCTGGTGATCATTACAGAACCGGTTCTGTAAGAAACTTCTGGCCGACCGCAGATCGGCCCAGGAATCGGTGAAGGAGCGATGCTATGCCGGACACCATCCCGAACAACCGACAACAGCATCAAGATCATATGACGTTCGCCGGGATCGGTGCCGTCACGGCATACGGCTGGGGTCGTGAGGCTTTGTGGCACGGCCTGCTGAGCGGGAAGTCGGCCGCCTCGGTGCAGTCGGGCTACGGCCCGGGTCGTGATCAGGATGCGTGGGTGTCGCTGGTGCCCGACGGTGGCGACCACGCGGTCAGCACCAGCCGGTACGGGCGAGCCATGCACGAGTCGGCCCGCGAGGCGATCACCGATGCGCTGGCGCGGGGATGGCAGCCCGGCCGGACGGTCGGTCTGCTGCACGCGATCGTGCTCGGTGACGTGGTCAACTGGCGTGACTTCTACCTCGTCGATCACGGCCATCGCCGATCCCGCGACTACATGCGGTTGATCCCGTCCACGCCGATCTCGGTGCTCATGCAGGAATACGGCTTCCACGGACCCGCCATGAATGTGTCCGCGGCGTGCAGTTCGGCCAATGTCGCGCTGATCACCGCGCAGCTCTGGCTCGACGCGGGCATCGCCGACGACGTGGTGTGTATCGCCACCGACATGTCCGCCACCCCCGACATGGTCGAGCACTTCGTCGGCCTCGGCGCCGCGGTGACCGACACCGAACCGCTGGACGGGTGCCGTCCGTTCCAGGAGGGCAGCCGCGGTTTCAGCTTCGGCGAGGCGTCGGTGGCGTTCGTGCTGAGCCGCTCGGTGGATCGGCCCTACGCGGCGATGCTCGGTGGCGGGATGACCAACGACGCCTATCACGTGGTGTCGGTGGACCCCACCCACGAGCAGATCTTCGAGTGCACCCGCCGTGCCCTCGACAATGCCGGGGTGGCCGCGCAGGACGTGCGCTATTTCAACGCGCACGGCACCGGTACGCGGCAATGCGAGATGGCGGAGCGGGACCTGATGACCAATCTGTTCGACGATCGGCCGCACATCTACGCGCTCAAACCGCTGGCGGGTCACTGCCAGGGTGCGGCAGCCGGTGTCGAGGTGGCCGTGGCCGCGCTCGGGTACGACCGCGGCATCGTGCCAGCGGCGCCGATCGTCGCGGCACCGCATCCGCGGCTGCTGGATGGACCACAGCCGTTCGAGGGTGGCATCACCGCGAAACTGTCGCTGGGGATGGGCGGCAACAACTCTGTCGTGGTGCTCGGGCCTGCCGATTGAGGTTGGCGGCACAACTCGGCCTCGTCGACGCACGACCTCGTCTCGTCGACGTTCCGCGCCGACGCGTCGGCGCACGACTCCGTCCCGTTGATGCTCGGCTCGGTCGCATGACGGTGCGCTGAGTCTTCGCGGCATGCACTGGTTCACGGCAGCGGCACCGACCAGCACAGCCGGGTCCCCGGCATGGCGTCGTCCGTCGTGTTGCCCGCGGGGCCGACGCTGAACTGTCCGTCGGCCTTCTCCGCGCGCTGCTCCAAGTTGCGTAGTCCGCTGCGCACCACGTGATTCGGGATGCCCCAGCCGTTGTCGGTCACCGCGATGGTCAGATCGTCGTCGACACTGATCTCCACCGCGACAGTATCCGCCCCCGAGTGCCGGACCGCATTACTGACGGCCTCGCGCACCACGGCTTCGGCGTGATCGGCCAGTTCGGCTTCCAGCACCGACAGTGGGCCGGTCACCGAAAAGGTCGACCGCAGTGGGGTTTCGGTGGTCTGCTGACGGATCGCCTGCTCGAGCCGCTGCTGCAGCGGATTGCCGTGGCCGCCGTGCAGGTCGAAGATCGAGGTACGGATCTCCTGCACCACCTCTTGCAGATCGTTGACCACGGTCGAAAGGCGCTGCCGCACTTCGGGAACGGTAGCCCGGGCGACGGCGCCCTGCAGGGTGATGCCGACCGCGAACAGGCGCTGGATGACGTGGTCGTGCAGGTCGCGTGCGATCCGATCACGGTCGGCCAGCAGATCCATCTCGCGCATCCGCAGCTGTGCGTCGGCCAATTGCATGGCCAGCGCGGCCTGATCGGTGAACGCGGCGGTCAGCTCGACCAGCTCGTCGGAGTACGGCGCGGCGCCGACGGGGCGCACCGTGGTGAGCACACCGAGCGTGCTGTCGGGGGTACACAGCGGCAGGATCAGCAGCGGCCCGGCGTCGGGTAGCGCGAGGCCGACGCTGATCGCGCTCGCGTCGTCGAAGCGCAGCGGGGTGCGCCGGGTGAACGCCTCGCCGAGCGCGGTGCCCTCGGTCTGCACGGCCTTGTCCGCGTATCCCGCACCGGGACCGCACCATTGGGTGACCGCGAGCTCGCCGGCCTCGTCGGGGCCGGTGAGGAAGGACTGGTGCGAGCCGGTCAGCGTGCGGGCGTGCTCGACCACGTGCGCCAGCACATTGGCGGACCGGTTACCCGCCAGGAATTCGGTGGCGATGTCGCGGGTCGCCGCGATCCACGCCTGCCTGGTGCGCGCCGATTCGTAGAGCCGCGCGTTGTCCACCGCGATGCCCGCGGCCGCCGCGAGGGCCTGTACGAGTACGTCGTCATCGTCGGTGAAGGGTTGCCCGCCTGCCTTTTCGGTCAGATAGAGGCTGCCGAACACCTCGCCGCGGATCCGCACCGGCACCCCGAGGAAGGTGTGCATCGGCGGGTGGTGCGGTGGAAGGCCAACGGAGGCAGGGTGATTGGTGAGTTCATCGAGCCGGAGCGGTTTCGACTGGTTGAACACGACGCCGAGTACGCCGTGGCCTGCGGGCAAACGCCCGATGGCACTGCGGGTTTCGTCGTCCATGCCCTCGTCGATGAACTGCACCACCTGCTGGTCGTGGCCGCGCACGGCGAGCGCGCCGTAGCGGGCGTCGACCAGGCTGGTCGCGGTGCGCACAATGGTGCGCAGCGTCTCGTCCAGGTCGAGCCCGGAGGTGACGGCGAGCATCGCCTCGACCAGGCCGTCCATCCGGTCGCGCGAGTCCAGAATGAGTTCGACACGCTCCTTGACCTCGCTGAGCAACTCGCGCAGCCGCAGTTGCGAGAGGGTGTCGCGCACGGAGTAGGGGTCGGTGCCGCGGTCCTCGGTCATCTCGGTTTCCCCTTGTGGTGCGCGCGTGAACTGCGCCTCGCGCCAGTCTAGTTCGCCCTTGGGGGACTTTCGGCCCTGTTCGCCGGGGCATTGCGATGGTGATATGGGGCGACGGGATCGAATTCGAAGTCAGGGCGTGTCACATGAAGTCGTCGGGATTGCTGCATCCGTCCGCACCACAACATTGGCTGACCGCGAGTGATCTCGATTTGGCGGTGACCACGTTCGGCGCGGTGCCGGACGTGGACGTGACGCGGGCGGTCCGGGCGATCGGCCGGGTGCTGCGCCGCCACCATCTCGACGCGGCGACCAGGGTCCGGGTCACCGCGCCGCCGGAGACCGACGCGGTGACCGTGGTGCAGGCCAATATTCGTTGCCGCGGCGTCGCCACCCGGGTGCAGGTGACCGGCCCCGGTGGGTTCGCGGTCACCTTCGCCGCCGAACGGCTGGACCGGCAGCTGGCCCGGCTCGCGACGACCAAGGGCCGGGATTGGCCCGATCCGGCCCGCCCGCCGCTGGCGCAGGTCACCGAGCCGCGCCCGATCGTGCGCCGCAAGCCGTTCGAGCTACTCACCGGCACCCCCGGCGAGGCGACGGCGGTGATGGACGCGATGGACTACGACGCTTACCTCTTCACCGACAGCGAGACCGGCGTGGACGCGGTGGTGGCCTGGGGTGACCCGCTCGGCGTCCGGCTGTCCCGTCAGGATGCGGTGACGAACAGCCCGCACCGGGTGAATTCGCTACCGATCGCGGTGGATCCGGAACCGGCGCCCGTCCTGGACGAGGACCGGGCCGCGCAGATTCTGTGTCATCACGGCCTGCCGTTCCTGTTCTTCACCGACTCGATCGACGGCCGCGGCCGGCTGCTGTACCGCCGTTACGACGGCGATCTGAGCCTCGTAGAACCGGCCTGACGGCTCCCGGTGTCCGTACGAACCGGTCTGACGGTGAGGGGCGTCTGAAGCAACCGGCCTGACAGTCAACGGTTTACCGGTGGGGCGCAGCCACGGCCTCCCGGTCAGCTCAGCGGGGCAGACCAGTGCACCCGCGTACCACCGTCGGCACCGCGCTCCACACTGCATCGCCCCTCCGATTCGCCGGCCCGCTGCGCGAGATTGGCCAGCCCACTGGCGGTTACGTCGCCGGGCACGCCGGAACCGTTGTCCTGCACCAGGATGGTCAACTCGTCGCCGACGGTGATCTCGATCGTCACCACGTCGCCACCGGAATGCCGCACGGCGTTGCTGACCGATTCGCGCACAACGGCTTCCGCGTGGTCGGCCAGCGCGGACCCGACCACCGACAGCGGCCCGTCGACGCGCAGCCGCGCCCGGATCGCGGTCGCCGCGGTCTGCTGCCGGATCGCATCCTCCAGGCGCCGCCGCAGCGAGGCACCCGTACCGCCGTGCAGATCGAAGATCGTCGTGCGTATTTCGTGCACGATCTCCTGTAGCCGGTCGATCTCGTCCGAAAGCCGTTGCCGGACTTGCGGATCGTCGACCCGCGCGGCCAGGCCCTGTAGTCCGAGCCCGACCGCGAAGACCCGCTGGATGACGTGATCGTGCAGGTCGCGTGCGATCCGGTCGCGATCGGCGAGCACGTCGAGTTCACGGGCCCGGCGCTGCGCCTCGGCGAGCTGCATGGCCAGGGCGGCCTGGTCGGTGAACGCCGCGGTGAGCGCGACGAGCTCGTCGGAGTACGGCGCGGCGTCGGCCGCACGCACCACAATGAGCACGCCGAGCACAACTCCGGCCGTGTGCAGCGGCAGGATCAGCGCGGGCCCGGCCGCGCCGACCGGCACCCCCAGATCGATGCCCTGCGCATCGGCCAGGTGCACCGTCGTTCGCTCCGCGAAGGCCTTGCCCGTGGCGGTGTCGGTGAGCCGCACGATGCGCTCCGCGTCCGGCGCGGCCGCCCGCGACCATTGCGCGACAACGAGTTCGGTGGCCTCTTCGGGTGGGATGCCCGGCTCGACCACCGCGAGGATCGCCTGCGCCGACTCGGTCAACGTGCGCGCGTGCTCGACCACCTGCGCGAGCACCCGCTGCGATTCGGTACCGGCCAGGAACTCGGTGGCGATGTCCCTGGTCGCCTCGATCCACGCCTGCCGGGTGCGGGCCCACTCGTAGAGCCTGGCGTGGTCGACGGCGATGCGGGTGGCCGTGTCCACGATGGCGCGCAGGGTGTCGATCACGGAGTTCGGCACGGCGTCCGTCATGTCGCGGGTTCAGCGCTCGCCGAGCTTGCTGGCCAGCACCGCCGCCTGGGTCCGCCGCTCCATGCCGAGCTTGGCGAGCAGCCGCGACACGTAGTTCTTCACCGTCTTCTCGGCCAGGAACATTCGCGCCGCGATCTGCCGGTTGGTGAGGCCCTCGCCGAGCAAAGCGAGCAGCCGCCGTTCCTGTTCGGTGAGCCCGGCCAGCGGGCCGTCGTCGTCGGGGGCGCCGTCGCGCAGCCGGGCCCGCAACGCGGCGGCGGCTCGGTTGTCCAGCAACGAGCGGCCCGCGCCGACCGCTTTGATCGCGGCGGCCAGTTCCATGCCCTTGATGTTCTTCACGACGTAGCCGCTGGCCCCGGCCAGGATGGCGTCGAGCATCGCCTGGTCGTCGGTGTAGGAGGTGAGAATCAGGCAGCGCAGCCCCTCGACCTCGGCCAGCAGATCGCGGCACAGTTCGATGCCGTTGCCGTCGGGCAGTCGCACGTCGAGCACCGCGACCGCGGGGCGCAGCACCGGGATTCGCGCCATCGCCTGCGCGACATCACCCGCCTCGCCGATCACCGTCAGCTCCGGGTCGCCCTCCAGCAGATCGACCAGGCCGCGCCGGACGATTTCGTGGTCGTCTACGAGAAATACCTCGAGCACGGCGGCCTCCCTGTCGTCGTTTTCGCCGAAACGAGCCTGCGCGAATTCCTCGAGTAGATAACGAGGTTCCGGGTAAGCTTGCAATGAAGTCAACCAGAGGGGCCGTGGGCAGCGGAGCCATAAGGCTCATATGTACGTGGGAACTCGAGATGACATATTCAGCGACACTAGATTTCAGCGCGATCTTCGGATCGCCGCGCACCTGTCCGGGATGCGGATCCAACGCAGTCGATGCCTTTGATGAACTACCCGATATTTCGGTGCGCTGCGGTGGCTGCGGCGCGCAGTGGGGTTCCGCCGAGGAAGGCCGAGGCGTCGAAGAACGCAGGCTCCCATGAGAATCGGGCAGATAGTTCCGCCATGGGTACCGGTACCACCGCCCGCCTATGGCGGCACCGAATCGGTAGTCGCCAATCTTTCCGTCGGCCTCGACATGCTCGGCCACGACGTGCACCTTTTCACGGTGGGTGAATCCACCTGCCCGGTGCGCCGCTACTCGCTGTACGAGCAGCCGACCAGCCAGATCGGCGTCGGTGAGGCCGAGCTGATGCACGTGCTCGCCGCCTACGAGACGCTGGCCGACGTCGACATCATCCACGATCACACCTCACTCGGTCCGTTCGTCGGCGCCATCCAGGACGGACCGCCGGTCGTGGTCACCAACCACGGCCCGTTCTCGGAGATGCGCCAGGAACTGTTCCGCTCGATGGCGCGCCACGCGCACATCGTCGCGATCTCCGAGTCGCAGCGGCGGATGGCGGGCAGCGTGCCGATCGCCGAGGTGATCCATCACGGAATCGACCTCAACACTTACAAATACGGCCCCGGTGGCGGGGGATATGTGGTGTTCGTGGGCCGGATGAACGAGGAGAAGGGCGTGCACCGCGCGGTGCAGATCGCCCGGCTGGCCCGGCGCAAACTGCTCATGATCACCAAGATGCGCGAACCCGAGGAGCGCCGCTACTACACTGAGCGGGTGCGTCCACTGATGGGCCCCGACGACCCCGAACCGCGCGAGGAACCGACCGCGCGCCGGGTCGAACTGGTGCGCCACGCCGACGCGTTGATCAATCCGATCGAATGGCCCGAACCCTTCGGGCTGGTGATGGCCGAGTCGTTGGCTTGCGGCACACCGGTTCTCGCGTTCCCCAACGGCGCGGCCCCGGAGATCGTCGACCACGGCAGGACCGGATTCCTCTGCCGCGACGTCAACGAAATGGTGGACGCCCTGGACAAGGTGCACACGCTGGATCGCCGGGCTTGCCGCACGGCGGCCGAGCAGCGGTTCGGCAGGCTGCGGATGGCGCGCGACCACGAACGGCTCTACCGCCGCATCGTGGCCGAGCGGACGACCCGGGTCATGGTGCCCACTCCGGTGGCGTGAGTTCGCCGAGCGCCCCCGGGGCGAGGCCCTGTGTCGAAGTCCCATCCGGTGCCTCCGGTGGCTGGATCGCCGCCTGGCCGCGTTGTCGTCGTCGCCGATACAAACCCGGTATCGGCAACTCCTCCGCCTTGCCAGGCGACGATCCAGCCACCGGATGCATCCGGCCGGACTTCGACACAGGGCCTAGCGCGTGACCCATCCCTGGGGCGACGGCTCGGATACGGAGGCGCCGACGGCAATCAACGCTGGGGTCACCCTCGTCGAGGGCTCGACCTTCTGCATCAGCGACGTCAACGGCGCGATCACGCCGAATCGCGCGGCGGGCTTGTTCGTTCGCGACACCAGGGTGCTGTCGTACTGGCGGCTCACTGTCGACGGACTGGAACCGCAACCGCTCACCGTGCGCTACGACGAGCCGTACAGCGCGACGTTGCTGGCCCGGACCGCGCCGCGGGCGGGCACCGCCGACAGCACCGCGCTGGTGATCATCGGCAGGCATGTCGGCGACGGCATGCGTGAGGACCTGGTGGTGCGCAACCTGTCCAGCGTGCCGTTCGACTGCACGATCAGGTTGGAACTGGACGCCGATTTCGCCGATCTGTTCGAGGTGAAGGAGGGGCGCACCGGCCGCGAACAGGTGATGGTCACGGCGGCGCGGGCGACGGACGGCGCTATCCAGATCAGCCGCGAAGAGCTCGGCATGGCGGTGACCGTCAGTGGCAGCTCGGCCACCGCGACGGGCCGCGAACTGTGCTGGCAGGTAAGCCTTCCCGGACGTGGGGAATGGTCCACCTGCATCGAGTACCTGCCCGCCCTCGGCACCGATATCGCACCGCCGCGCTACCCCTGCGGCACGCCGGTGAACCGCAGCGCGCCGGCACAGCGGTTGCGCGAGTGGTACGCCAACTCGCCGACCGTGCACACCGAGGACGAAACCCTCGCCTCCGTGCTGCAACGCACCCTGACCGACCTCGGCGCGCTGCGCATCTTCGACCCGGACCACCCCGAACGCGCGGTGGTGGCCGCGGGCGCGCCCTGGTTCATGGCGCTGTTCGGCCGGGACTCGCTCCTCACCTCCTGGATGGTGCTGCCGCTGGATCGCAGGCTGGCCGTCGGCACGCTGCAGAGCCTGGCCGATCTCCAGGGCAAGAAACTGCACGCGACAACCGAGGAGCAGCCGGGCCGGATCCCGCACGAGGTGCGCTTCGGCCGGGCGGCCACGCTGCTGCTCGGTGGCGGCACCGCCTATTACGGCACCGCCGACGCCACGCCGCTGTTCGTCATGCTGCTCGGCGAGTTGTACCGGTGGGGGCTGGACGCGCGGATCCGCGACGAACTGCTGCCGCACGCCGATCGCGCGCTGGAATGGATCGAGCGCTACGGCGACGCGGACGGCGACGGTTTCGTCGAATACCAGTGCGCCGCCGAACACGGCCTGGCCAACCAGGGCTGGAAGGACTCCTGGGACGGGGTGAACTTCGCCGACGGCACGCTGCCCGAGGCGCCCATCGCGCTGGCCGAGGTGCAGGGTTACGTCTACGCGGCGTATCTCGCACGGGCCACGCTCGCCGCGGGTAGCGGCGACCACCAAGCCGCGGAGCGCTGGCGAGGCAAGGCCGCACAGTTGAAAACCGCGTTCAACGAGGCGTTCTGGCTGCCCGACAAAGGCTGGTACGCGATCGGCCTGGACCGGGACAAGCGACCGATCGACGCGCTCAGTTCCAATATCGGGCACTGCCTGTGGACCGGCATCATCGACGACGACAAGGCCGCGCGGGTCGCCGACCACCTGCTCTCGCCGGAGATGTTCAGCGGCTGGGGGATCCGCACGCTCGCCACCTCGATGGGCGCCTACAACCCGGTCAGCTATCACAACGGCTCGGTGTGGCCGCACGACAACGCGATCTGCGCCGCCGGTCTGATGCGCTACGGCTTCACCGACCACGCGAACCGGGTGGTCTCCGCCGTGCTCGACGCCTCGACCCGCTTCGGCTACCGGCTGCCCGAACTCTTCTGCGGATTCGATCGCGCCGAGTTCGACATCCCCGTGCCCTATCCGACGTCGTGTTCGCCGCAGGCCTGGGCGGCTGCCGCACCGTTGCTGTTTTTGCGTACCCTGTTGAGACTGGAACCGAGTGTTCCGGAGGGGGTGCTGTCGGTCGCACCGGTGGTCCCCGCTCGCTATCTGCCGCTACGCGTGGGCGGACTGCGGGTCGGCTCGAATGTGCTGTCGGTCACGGTCGACGCTGAGGGCTGGCAGGTCTGCGGTTTGTCCGGCGACCTGCGGCGGACCGAGCACTGAGCCTGGCGGAACCCACCGCGATATCGCCGGCGCGAGCGCCGTTGTAGCTGGTACACCTCGCGCGAGCGAAACTTGTCGGTGGGCGCGTTTAGCATGACGGCCGGATACGTCTGGACGCCGTTTGTCGGTTCATCTGAACACGATCGAGAAGGGAAACACCTGGTGGCGGAACGCCTCACTGTGCGCGGAGCTCGGGAGCACAACCTGAAGGGGGTCGACCTCGACCTGCCCCGCGACAGTCTCATCGTGTTCACCGGACTGTCCGGCTCCGGCAAGTCGAGTCTGGCGTTCGACACGATCTTCGCCGAGGGTCAGCGGCGGTACGTGGAGTCGCTGTCGGCGTACGCGCGGCAATTCCTCGGGCAGATGGACAAGCCCGACGTCGACTTCATCGAGGGGCTCTCGCCCGCGGTGTCGATCGACCAGAAGTCGACCAACCGCAACCCGCGCTCGACCGTCGGCACCATCACCGAGGTGTACGACTACCTGCGCCTGCTCTATGCGCGCGCGGGCACCCCGCACTGCCCGGTGTGTGGCGAGCTGATCGCCAAGCAGACCCCGCAGCAGATCGTCGACCAGGTGCTCGCCATGGAGGAGGGCATCAAATTCCAGGTGCTCGCGCCGGTGGTGCGCACCCGCAAGGGTGAGTTCGTCGACCTGTTCGACCAGCTGAACACCCAGGGCTACTCCCGGGTCCGGGTCGACGGCGTGGTGTATCCGCTGACCGATCCGCCGAAGCTGAAGAAGCAGGAGAAGCACGACGTCGAGGTGGTCGTCGACCGACTGTCCGTCAAGCACAACTCCAAACAGCGCCTCACCGACTCGATCGAGACCGCGCTGCGGCTGGCCGACGGCATCGTCGTGCTCGACTTCGTCGACCGGGACGAGCACGCGCACGACCGGGAGCGTCGCTTCTCCGAGCGGCTGGCCTGCCCGAACGGGCACCCGCTCGACATCGAAGATCTGGAACCCCGGTCGTTCTCGTTCAACTCGCCCTACGGCGCCTGCCCGGACTGCACCGGACTCGGCATCCGCAAAGAGGTCGACCCCGATCTGGTGGTGCCCGACCCGGCGCTCAGCTTGAACGATGGTGCCATCGCGCCCTGGTCGCGCGGCCAGACCGCCGAGTACTTCACCCGGCTGCTGTCCGGCTTGGCCGAGGCCGTCGGTTTCTCGATGGACACCCCGTGGGAGAAGCTGCCGCTCAAGGCGCGCAAGGCCGTGCTCGAGGGCAGCTCCGACCAGGTGCACGTCTCCTACACCAACCGCTACGGCCGGAAGCGTTCCTACTACGCCGATTTCGAGGGCGTGATGCCGTTCCTGCAGCGGCGCATGGAGAGCACCGAGTCCGAGCAGATGAAGGAGCACTACGACGGGTACATGCGCGACGTGCCGTGCCCGGTCTGTGACGGTGCCCGGCTGCGCCCGGAGATCCTCGCGGTCACCATCAACGCCGGTGGCGACAACAAGTCCATCGCCGAGGTCAGCGACCTGTCCATCGGGGAGTGCTCGAAGTTCCTGAACTCGCTCACGCTGGGCGAGCGGGAGGCCGCGATCGCCGGGCAGGTGCTCAAGGAAGTGCAGGCGCGGCTCGGGTTCCTGCTCGACGTCGGCCTGGAATACCTGTCGCTCTCCCGGGCCGCGGCGACGCTGTCCGGCGGTGAGGCGCAACGTATCCGGCTCGCCACCCAGATCGGCTCCGGACTGGTCGGCGTGCTCTACGTGCTCGACGAGCCGTCCATCGGCCTGCACCAGCGGGACAACCGGCGGCTCATCGAAACCCTCACCCGCCTGCGCAATCTCGGCAACACGCTGATCGTCGTCGAACACGACGAGGACACCATCCGGGCCTCCGACTGGGTGGTCGACATCGGCCCGCTGGCCGGTGAGCACGGTGGGCGCGTGGTGCACAGCGGCCCCTACCAGGAGTTGCTCACCGAGCCCGAATCCCTCACCGGCGCTTACCTTTCCGGCCGTGAGCGGATCGAGCTGCCGCTGGTTCGCCGCCCGATCGACAAGAAGCGCCTGCTCACCGTGGTCGGCGCGACCGAGCACAACCTGCGCGGTATCGACGTCAACTTCCCGCTCGGTGTGCTCACCGCGGTCACCGGCGTCTCCGGTTCCGGCAAGTCGACGCTGGTCAACGACATTCTGGCGACCGTGCTGGCGAACAAGCTCAACGGTGCGCGGCAGGTGCCGGGCCGGCACACCAGGATCAAGGGGCTGGACGACCTGGACAAGCTGGTCCAGGTGGACCAGTCGCCGATCGGCCGCACCCCGCGCTCCAATCCGGCCACCTACACCGGGGTGTTCGACAAGATCCGCACCCTGTTCGCGTCGACCACCGAGGCGAAGGTGCGCGGCTACCAGCCGGGCCGATTCTCCTTCAACGTCAAGGGCGGTCGCTGCGAGGCGTGCTCCGGCGACGGCACCCTGAAGATCGAGATGAACTTCCTGCCGGACGTGTACGTCCCGTGCGAGGTCTGCCACGGTGCCCGCTACAACCGGGAAACCCTCGAGGTGCACTACAAGGGCAAGACCATCGCCGAGGTCCTCGACATGTCGATCGAGGAGGGCGCGGAGTTCTTCGAGCCCATCAGCTCCATCCACCGCTACCTCAAGACCCTGGTGGACGTCGGCCTCGGCTACGTCCGCCTCGGCCAGAGCGCCCCCACCCTGTCCGGTGGCGAAGCCCAGCGCGTGAAACTGTCCGCCGAACTCCAGAAGCGCTCCACCGGCCGCACCGTCTACATCCTCGACGAACCGACCACCGGCCTGCACTTCGAAGACATCCGCAAGCTGCTCAAGGTGATCAACGGCCTCGTCGACAAGGGCAACACCGTCATCGTCATCGAACACAACCTCGACGTCATCAAGACCGCCGACTGGGTGATCGACATGGGACCCGAAGGTGGCTCCGGCGGCGGCATGGTAGTCGCCGAAGGCAGCCCGGAAGACGTTGCCGCCGTAGCCGAAAGCTACACCGGGCAGTTCCTCCGCGAAGCGCTGGAACAAGCCGAAGCCCCCAAGAAGGCGCCCGCGAAGAAGGCGTCGGCCACCAAGGCCTCGCCCACCAAGGCGGCCGCCAAAAAGGCCCCCGCAAAGAAAGCCACCAAAGCGGCCGACAAGCCGACCGAGGCACAAGCGGCGGCGAAGACCGCCACCAAGCGTTTGGCGCGCAAAGCGGCCGCGCTGCGCTGAGTACACCGCGATCGCGCCCCGACGAATAGCCGGGGCGCGACCGTTGTTTACGCCCATCCGTCGGTCGGCGCCCGGTACTCGTCGGTGTCCGGAAACGCTCGCAACGCTGGCCCGGCCGTGCGCGAATCACGTTGTGCCGGAACTGCTTTCTCAGTACTCCCGCGCCGGATCCGGGCTCATCCGCCCGGCAGCTATCAACACCTGCCGGGCGGCCGCCTTCCGTGGGCAGTCCTGTATCCGGCATCCGCGATGCCGCTGCATAGTCCAATGCGCATCGGACACGGTCAGCGGCTGGTCAGGCGCGTCGTGCGGACCGGGTCCGGTGCCGTGGGACTCGACACGCCGACGCTCAGCTCTCCATTCGGCCTGAACGCGGTCCACGATCTCTTGCACGGACATGCCGTCCGGCTCGGCCTCCCGCCACCAGTTGAACCCCACCGCTGCCACCCCTGTCGTCGAGTCGGGACACGTCCTGCACCTGGCGAATGCACGGCTGGCCCCAAGGATCGGGCTTTGGCAGGTGCGGGTGTCCTGCGGTAAAGCTTGGTCGTCGGGCTGTGCCGATCGCAGTGGCAACGGTGGTGGCATCGGATTCTGGCGCGCCTGTGCCGCCGCCCGCCGCTTCGCCCGCGCCAGGGGTAGTGGCATCGGTAGTGGCATCAGGGCGACGATCACGCCGCACGCCGCGCGTCCCTGGAATGATCGATCTATGAGCAGCAGTACCGGACATCTCATCCGGGAACTTCGTCTGGCCAAGGGCTGGTCACAAGGCAGGCTCGCCGATGAACTATGTCACCGCTCTGGAGCCAACATAAGTCGTGAATACATTTCTCGCCGTTGGGAATCTGGTGCGACCGAACCGTCGCCATTCTGGCTGGCGCACTTGGCCGCTGTGCTGGATTGTCCGACCGAACTGTTGGCGGCCGATGTGGATCGGCGCGAATTCCTGTCTCATCTCGGGGCGACGGCGGTCGCACCAGTGGTGGCGTCCGAGCTTTTGGCGCAAGGGTTTTCGGCGCGGCTGCACGCCACCGGGCCTGATGTCGAGGCATGGGAAGACCGGCTGGTCACCTACGGGACCGACTACATGAGCATGGGCGCGGCCGACATCCAACGCCGGTTGGCCGCCGATCTCGTTGTCCTGCAGCAACAACTGGACACACCGCGCCTCTGGGCGGTCGCCGCGCGGCTGATGACGCTCTACGCGAAGACCTACCCGGGTTCGGATGGCAATAAGGCCGTGAACTGGTATCGGATGGCTGCCGAAGCCGCCGACCGATCGGGGGATACGGCTATGCGCGTCTGGGTACGCGGTCGCGCCGCCATCGCGCTCGGCTATGAAGGTGCCGCCTTACCCACGGCGCATATGTTCGCCGACCAGGCCCTCGGCATCACCGACCGGCCGAGCCTGGGCAGGCTCAATGCCACCTGGGGCAAATCGCACGCGGCGGCAGTGCAGGGCGACACCGGTACCGCCCGCCGATTGATCGCGGACGGCCGCAGAGCATTTGATCGGTCCGGATCCGATGAGCAGACATCCGACTATGCGGTGCCCTGGTGGCGTGTGAATGTCTTTCTGTCCCTTCTCGCCGCGCGTCTCGGTGACGAACGCACCGCAGTACGCGCCCAAGATGACGCGCACGCCGAACTCCCCGCGACCTTGCCCCGCTTCGCCACCCACCTCGCGATGCATCGCGGCTTGATGCTGGTTCGTGCCGGCGACAAACCCGAAGGTGTCCGCCTGGCCCGCGCGGCCTTGAATGCCCTACCGCCAGAAAAACATTCACTGACGCTGCGCATGCTGATGGACGAGATCGCCGGTAGCGACACCGCCGTGTGATGAAACGATTTGTGGCGCAATGGCAGTTACTACAATGATTTAGCAGTACTATTTGTCGGGGAATTGCTTTCTGTGTCAGGGGGATTGGGGAGGGGTGGGCTGGGGGTTTTGGAGTCCCCAGTTGGGGGCGTTCGCTGGGGGTGATTGTTGTGTTTTCATGGGGAAGTATGAATCTTATTCGTCGGGCTGCGGCTCGGTATCTTGTTTCGGGTGTAATCGCTACGGTGGCAATGGGTTTCGTTGCGTTGCCGAGTTCTTTCGCGGAGCCGGGGCCGCCGGGGGTGACGGCTCCGCCGGGTGCGCCGAGTACGCAACCGGTACCGCTGGAGCCGGATCAGCAGTCGCGGGTGTATTTCAAAATTCCGGTGGCCAATGAATTCGTGCGGATGCAGACGCGGTTCACGGTTCCGCCGAAACCGGCGCGGGTGGGGACGATGTTTTTGTGGCCCGGGCTCGAGCCTCGGGAAGGGGGGAGGAATTACTACCCGATCGGGCTGGGTGTGCTGCAGCCGGTGCTGACGTGGGGTCCGGCCTGCGCGCCGGTGCAGCAGCCGCCGACGTACTCGACGTGGTGGATTTCCGGGCAGTACGTCAACGTGTATTCGAATGATCCGCGCTACCGCGGGTGCCACTCGGGGCGCGCGATGTCGGTACAGGTGGGGGAGGTGCTGGAGATGGACATCGCCCTGGACCAGTCGACCGGCCTGTGGACGCAAACCATTACGGGACAAGCGGGTTCGGTGCGCTACTCGATCAATCTGCGCAAGCAAGCCCAGAATATGGCGTTGTTCGCGATCGAACCGTGGGACAACGCGCGACTCGCCAATCGGCTGGTGTTCTCCGACACCACGCTCACCTTCCGTGACGAAGCCGCGCAGAGCTGCCTGAACCCGGAACTCACCTACACCGGAACGGGCGGCACCATCTCCCCGCCGACCGTCGACGGGCGCCGCTGCCACATCGACACCGTCACCGTCAACGTCCCGAGGAGTGCGGCCTAACCGCTTCTGCTGGTGGCGAAATCGGTTCCCGCCCGCGGGGGTGCGGCTCTACCGTGACGGCATGCATTCACCGATCACGGGCACCGCCGCAGGCGTGCCGTTCACCGCGCTGCCGCCGACCGGCGACGCCCCCGCGCCGCTGATCGTCACCTGGCACATGCTGGACGCGCCGAGGTCGGACGCGGCGTTCGCCGCCGCGTTGCCGATGGACGGTCTGCCCGCGTGGCGGGTGCATCTCGGTATGCCGATGTGCGGGGCACGGATGGTCGACGGCAGCATGGACGCCGGGCTGGCATTGATACGCGAGGACGTGCTGATGTCGTTTCTGCACGCGTTCGTCCAGCAGGCGACCGAGGAGTTCCCGGCCGCGCTGGCGTCGATCCGGGAGCAGCTGCCGGTCGGCGACGGCCCGATCGGCGTGCTCGGTGGCTCCCTGGGTGGCGCCGTCGCGCTGCGGGTCCTCGCCGAAACCGAGACGCCGATCTTCGCGGGCGCCGTCGTGAACGCCGCCATCCGGATGCGGTCCGTCGTGGACCTGTTCCCCGGCGACTATCCGTACGACGCCGAGTCCGAGAAAGCCGTCGACAGTTTGGATTTCATCGCCAAGGCGGGTCTCCTCGCCGGCCGCGCACCGCTGCTGGTGGTCAGTGGCGAGGAGGATCATCCCGCGTTGCGTGCCGATGCGTTGCAGCTCGTCGACGCGGTCGGCGACGGGGCCGAACTGCTGTCGATCCCCGGTTTGGCGCACCCACTCGCCGAAGAGCCCGGCATCGAACCCGCACCCCAGCTGCCGACGGCCCGCGCGGTGGACGCAGGCCTGACCGAATGGTTCCGACGCCAGCTCGGCGGCTGAACCGCACCGGCTATCTGGAAGCGCCCCCGGTTCTCGGGACCGCAGGTAGGCACCGGCTATCGGGCCCTGCGCCCGTTCTCGGGAACTGCGGGTAGGCATCAGCTGTCGGCCCGCGCGCCGGTTCCCGGGACCCGCGTAGTACCAGCTGTCGGTCCGCGCGCCCGTGCTCGGGTTCGCAGGTCGGGCGGGTTTGGGTGCCGTGGCGGTTGTCGGGGTTCGCAGGTAGACGCCGGTTGTCGGGGAAGCGCGCCGGTTCTCGGGTTCGCAGGTTGCGCGGATCCTCTGGCGCCGCGCCGGTTCTCGGGGTCTGAATGTAGGCGCGCCGGTTGCTGACTCCCGCACCAGTTCTCGGGATCCGCACTGACTTCAGGGGCCCTGATCGGTGCGGATCCCGAGTGAGGGTGCGGCTATTCCGCTGTTCGGTTGGCCACCGTGTGGAGGAGGTCGGCTAGTTCTTTCGGCTTGGACCACATGGGCCAGTGGCCGGTGGGGAGGTCGATGTATTCGGCATCGATGCGGGTGAGTTCGGCGAAGTCGGGGACTTCGCCGCTGTCGCGGAACTTCTTGGCGAGTTCGGCGGTGATGCTGTTGCAGATGATGGTGGTCGGTATCGAGAGGCGCGCGGGGGAGTCGCTGAGTTCCAGGGGGCCGGCGGCGATGGTGGTCGGTTCGCCGAGGGCTCGTTCGCGGAAGCGATCCAGCGCGGCCTCGTCCAAGCCGTCGAGGCTGTTGCCGGTCTCTTCCAGTTGCGGCCAGTCGGGGAGCAACCATTCGGGGCCGAGTTCGGCGAGTGCGGGGTTGATGGCGAAGCCGGCGGGCAGGGGAGCGGAGTCGACGTAGATCGCGCGGTGGAAGCGGTCCGGCGCGCGGTCGGTGGCGAGGTAGGCGGGGGCGGCACCGCCGGAGTGCGCGACGAGCACGGCGGTTTCCGCGGCCGGGACGGCGTCGATGATCGCCTGTGCTTGCGTTTCCAGTGTGGCCGAAAGCCGTTCGGGGTCGGCGGGATCCAGGCCCGGCAGGGTGAGTGCTCGTACTTCGTTGCCGCGCCCGCTCAGGTCGGCGGCGACCTCGTCCCAGGCCCAAGCGCCGAGCCAGAATCCGGGGACAAGAACTATCCGTGTAGCCATGGGCTTACCTTGCCCTACCGCGTCGGCATCCGCGAGGCGGCCTATGCTTCCCTATTTTCCTTAAACACCCCTATTGTGCAGAAACATAAGGATGTTTAAGGTAGTTGAGTGAATGATCGCCTCTACTCCGTGGAACAGGTCGCCGAACGCCTCGGCCTGCACGTCCGCACCATCCGCAATTACGTGCGCGACGGGCGGCTCACCGCGGTCCGCATCGGTAAGCAGTACCGGATCGCGCACGAGGATCTGGAAGCCTTCACCGGCCGTCCGGTGCCCGCGCCGCTGCGGGAGACGGTCGAGCGGCAGCGGCACGTCGAGGTGTCGAGCATCGTTCAGGTCGACGCTGTCGATCCAGGTATGGCCGATCGACTGAGCACGTTGCTGATGGGCGCGGCCAACACCCGGTCCTCTGGTGACGAGCCGCTGCGCATCGAGACGATGTACGACGCGGAGCGGGCGCGGCTGAAAGTCATTGTCCTGGGCGGACTTGCGGATACGGCACGGCTGTTCGACTACATGGAAGGGGTGCTCGCATCATGAGCGAGCAAAAGATCTACAAATCCGAGAAAGGCGCGAGCGAGATCCAGCAGCGCTACGCGGAACTACTGAAGACCTGGCCGGTACCGGCCGAGCACCTGCGCGTGCCGACCCGTGAGGGGGAGACCTTCGTCGTGGCGTCCGGCCCGCAGGTCGCGCCACCGCTTCTGCTGCTGCACGGGTCAGGGGCGAACACGACGATGTGGCGCGGCGACATCGCGTCCTGGGCAACACATTTCCGCACCTACGCGATCGACATCATCGGTGAGCCCGGCGGCAGTGCGCCGTCGCGCCCGCCGCTCGACTCCGATCGGCTCGCGCAATGGCTCGACGATGTGCTGGAAGGCCTTGGGCTCAGCACGATTTCGGTCGTGGCGACGTCGCTCGGCGGCTGGGTGGCGCTCGACTACGCCATTCGCCGACCGGAACGGATAACCCGGCTCGCCTTGCTGTGCCCCGGCGGCATCGGCGCGCAGAAGATGGGCTGGCTACCGAAAGCCTTGTTCCTGAGCCTCTTCGGACACCGCGGTGTGCGGCGGACCGCCCGCATCATGACCGGCCTGGACGCGCCGCTGACCGAAGAAACCCTGGACGAGATCGTGCTGACCTTCACCCAGTTCAAGCCGCGCACCGAGCGACTCCCCATCTTCTCCGACGACGCATTGCGCGGACTGACCATGCCGATGCTGGTGCTGGTCGGTGCCCGCGACGTCATGATCGACTCCGCGGCCACCGCCGAACGCGTGCGCCGGTGCGTCCCGAACGCGACGGTGCACGTGCTCCCTGACGTCGGCCACGCCATCCTCGGCCAGACCGAGGCGGTAGCCGATTTCCTCCTCGAAAGGCGCGCACCCCAGCCCACTCCCTCCTGACGCACGTCGGCGGCTTGGGGCACGCTGTTCTTGCCGCTAGGGGTCAATTCGCGGGCGAACCGAACCAACGAGTCAACGCTTCGCGCAAGCGTTCCGCGTCGGACTGCGCATCACCGTCGGCCGCCCACGCCACGTACCCGTCCGGCCGGATCAGCATTGCCGCGGCGGGTGCGTCGGAAGTCGTCGCGACCATGGGGTCGACCCGGTCGCGCCAACCTGCCGCGACATCGGCGTAAGCCCCGATCCCGTGACGGTCCCGGGCTCTGAACCCGGCGCTGTTATCGGCACCGGCACTCCCACCTACACGAGCATCGTTGAGCGTGAGCAAAACGGGGCGCGCCTTCCGCAGCACCTCCGCGACCCGCCGTGTGCCACCGGCGGTTTCGAGGGCGAGATCGGGCACCATCCGCCCGGCCAGCGGGTGGTTGTCGCCCACCTCGTAGCGGGTGTCCGACCCGGACATCAACCGCGCAATATGGGCGGTGTTCTCCGGCTCCCGCAGCAGCTCGTCGAACAGTGCGCGTAGCGCGGTGATCTCGGGACCCGGTGCGAAGAGCGCGGTTTGGGCCAGCGAACTCATCATGACGCGGACCCCGACCGGATGCCGTTCGGCGTGGTAGGTGTCCAGCAGGCCGTCGGGCGCCCACCCGTTGATCTCGGCGGCGAGCTTCCAGCCGAGGTTGGCGGCATCCTGTAGTCCGAGATTGAGTCCGGGCCCGCCGATTCCGGAGTGCACGTGTGCCGCGTCGCCGACCAGGAACACATTGCCCGACCGGTACCGCTCGGCCTGCCGGGTGTTCTGATTGTCGATGCGCCGCAACGCATGTGGCCCCGGCCCGCGCGGCGCCTCGATCGGCAGGTCGACGCCGAGTACTCGTCGCACTCCCGCGCGCAGTTCCTCGATGGTCATCGGCGTGCCGGCGGGCACCGGCTCGACACCGAACTCCATGCTCGCGACGAGCGGCCGTCCCGGTTCGAGTTCGGCGAAGACGAACCCGCCGCGTTCGAGTCGGTTGTGTCCGAACGGAAGTCGCCCGAAACCGGGCACCTCGACGCCACCGTCGGCGGTCCGCAGCTCGTCGGGCAGCCAGACGTGCCCCATCCGCACGACGCTGTCCGTCGCGGTGTGCCCGGGGAATTCGATACCGGCCTGTTTACGGACCAGGCTCTTGCCGCCGTCGGCACCGACCAGGAAGGTGGTGTCGAGTCGATACTCGCCCTCGGGCCCGGCCACCGTGACGACGACACCCCCGTCCTGCTGGATCGACTCGGTGAGCCGATGCCCCCACCGGACCTCGACACCCAACCCGCGCACCCACTTCTCCAGTAGGCGAACGAGTTTCGGCTGCGGAATGGCGAGTATGGCCATCGGATTGTCCGGCAGCTCGGCGAACGACAGCCGCAGCCCGGCGAAGAAGTACCCGGGCAGCGGTTGCGGCGCACCGGGCGCACCGCCGAACTCGTGATACAGCCCGCGCATGTCCAGCAGCCGAATCACCTGACCGACAAGGCCATTCGCCTTCGGCGCGACACTCGGCGCGGGCAACTCCTCCAGCACGATCGCCCGCACGCCGGCCAACGCGAGCTCGCCGGCGAGCATCAGCCCGTTCGGTCCGGCACCGGAAATGACTACGGCGGCAGAGTTTTCAGGCATGACAAATACACCTCTTGTTCGATGATGAGTTTTCTGGTGGTGCGGTCAGTGCGGCGGTTCGGGCAGCCCCGCGGTGACTTGGTCGAGGGCGCGGCGCAGCAGCGGGGCGATGGGGACCGGCGGGTCCGCGTGTGCGTACGCCACCATGGCCGCGTCGATGACGGTGCCGATCATGCCGGTCACCAGCCGCGGATAGACATCGCGTAGTGGGTCGGTCCCGGTGCGCTCCGCGATCAGTTCGAGCCAGTCCTCGGACACCCCGGCGAACAGCGCGGAGCGTAATTCGGGCGCCCGGAACAGTTTCCGGATCTCGGCCAGCTGGGCGGCGGTGGGGACGCGGAACTCGGCCTGTTCGGCTTCGAGCGGCTCGAGCAGCGCCGCGGTGAGCGCGCTCCAGAGCGGCTCGGCTGCCGGGCGTTCGCGAAATGCGGCCAGGCTGCGCCGGATCCGGACCGTCTGCCGGTAGATGATCGCGTCGTACTTACCGGTGAAGTAGTTGTTGAAGGTGCGCACCGAGACACCGGCCCGCTTTGCGATGTCCTCGCGGGTGACGTTGTCCAGGCCGCGCTCGAAGGCGAGCTCCAGCGCCGCGTCGCTGAGCGCCATCCGGGTATCGAGCTTCTTGCGTTCGCGCAGGCCGAGCACTTCTTCATCGGGCATGCCACCAGCCTACGGCAAAAACTTTCCCGGCGGGCAAAATTTCCCGCCGGGCAAAATTATCGACTGCGGCGAACCTGAGATGCCGCCGACGCTGGGCCGAATCAGTAAACGGGCCCCGTGTACTTCTCGCCCGGCCCCTTACCCGGCTCGTCCGGATGCGCCGACGCTTCCCGGAACGCACGCTGCAACGACTGCAACCCCTCACGAATCGGCCCCGCGTGCGGCCCGAGGTACTCCACCGACGCCGTGACCAGCCCGGCCAGCGCCGTGATCACCCGGCGCGCCTCGTCCAGATCGCGCCGCGTGCTGGTCTCCGGATCGTCGTCCGCGAGCCCGAGCTTCTCCGCCGCCGAGCTCATCAGCATCACCGCGGCCCGGCTGATCACCTCCACCGCCGGGATGTCAGCCAGTTCGCGCACGGAGTTGTCGAGCTCTTCAGTCATGGCTATGAGGCTAGCGAGGCCGCCCGGAGGAGTCGGAGCTGGCCGATCTCCGCGACGTTCTTCATCAGCTCCGAGTTCACCCAGCTCGCCAGGTGCGCCACCGTCAAACCCGCGTCGGCGGGCCACGGAAAGACTGCGGGCCGGTCCAGGTCGGCCTCGGTCAGGTCGTCCAGTGTGCGCACCCAGGTGTCGCGCAGCCAGCGCAGCTGCGCAATTGCCGCGACGCCGTCGCCCGCCCAGTGCACGTCCGCGCGGTCGGGTGGGGTCCGGCCCGCGAGATGATCGATGGCCGCGCTCCACCACCAGTCGATATGCCAGCTGAGCCAGCCGATGGTCGGCACCGGGATAGGGTCCGGCTCGGTGTCGGCCCAGTCCGGCCGCCACACCCCGTCGGCGTCGGGGCGTACTGTCCAGTGGAGTTCGGCGGGTGCCCAGCCGAAGTCCTCGACGCGCAGCGCGTCGAGATGGAGTTCGGTGAGCGACCAGGTGAGGTCGAACTGCCATCGGAGCAGGTCACGGCGTGAAGTAGACACCGGGGGAGCGTGGCAGGCACCCGTGCGCGCGGGCAAGCGGTTTACCGCGATTCGGCGATAGCCGAACGCAATGTTAGACTTTCCGCTGACGACCGCCCCTGGTTGTGTCTTCTTCCAAGATTTCGAGCCTGGGGCTGATAAGTGGAGCCCGACTCCCACCGTTGCCGACGAGCGATCGTCAGGTCAAACGGTCCGGTCACCCGCCTTCTCGGAGGCGGGTTTCTTGTGCAGCGGTTCTCTCGCGAGAACCGCGTGGACAAGATCGCATGCGAGTCTTTGGCGTGCGCTGACCGGTCGACCTCGGGCCCCGATGCGGAATACCGCTCCGGGGCTTTTGTGTTGAAAAGGGGTTGCAGTTATTGCGTGCGGTCGTCTTGACGACACCGCTTGACCTAGGAGGCCCCATCAGCACTGAGACCCGCATCAACGATCGCATCCGTGTTCCCGAGGTTCGCTTGATCGGACCCAGCGGCGAGCAGGTTGGGATCGTGCGTGTTGAAGATGCACTACGCGTCGCCATGGAGGCAGATCTCGATCTCGTCGAGGTCGCTCCGGATGCACGTCCGCCGGTCTGCAAGATCATGGACTACGGCAAGTTCAAGTACGAGACGGCGCAGAAGGCGCGCGAGTCTCGGAAGAACCAGGTGCAGACCGTGATCAAGGAGCAGAAGCTCCGCCCGAAGATCGACGACCACGACTACGCGACCAAGAGGGGCCATGTCATGCGCTTCCTCGAGGCGGGGTCGAAGGTCAAGGTCACCATCATGTTCCGCGGACGCGAGCAGTCCAGGCCCGAACTGGGCTACCGGCTGCTGCAGCGTCTCGCCGCGGACGTGGCGGACCTGGGGTTCGTCGAGACCTCGGCCAAGCAGGACGGTCGCAACATGACCATGGTCCTCGCGCCCCACAAGGGTGCGAAGACGCGAGTGAAGGCACAGCAGGAGTCCGCAGCTCCGCGGCAGCAGCAGCCCGCTGCGCAGCCGAGCCCCGCGCCCGCCGAGGCCGCCACCGCAGACAGCGCGCCCGCCGCGGCTCCGGCCGAGCAGGCCGACCCGCCGCAGTAATACCGATAAGAGCCGGCGGTCCGCAAGGGCCGCCGGGACGAGACAGATTAGAGGAATCCATGCCGAAGATGAAGAGCCACAGCGGCGCCTCGAAGCGATTCAAGGTGTCGGGCCGAGGCAAGCTGCTTCGCCAGCAGGCGAACCGTCGCCACCTGCTCGAGCACAAGTCGTCCCGCCGGACTCGTCGTCTGGATGGCACGGAGGCCGTCGCGTCCGTCGACGTCCCGCGCGTGAAGAGGCTGCTCGGTCTCTGAGAGACCTAGCCAGCGACCGCGTTCCGGATTCCGGACGCCGACCGAACTGACAATCTCCGGGTGCCAGCATGCGCCCCCTAGATCGACAAAGGACTGACCCATGGCACGCGTCAAAAGGGCCGTCAACGCTCAGAAGAAGCGTCGTTCCATCCTCGAGGCCTCCAAGGGCTACCGCGGCCAGCGTTCGCGGCTGTACCGCAAGGCCAAGGAACAGCAGCTGCACTCGCTCACCTACGCCTACCGGGACCGCCGGGCGCGCAAGGGTGACTTCCGCAAGCTGTGGATCGCCCGCATCAATGCCGCGGCGCGCCTGAACGACATCACCTACAACCGCTTCATCCAGGGCCTCAAGGCCGCGGGTGTCGAGGTGGACCGCAAGATCCTCGCCGAGCTCGCCGTCTCCGACGCCGAGGCGTTCGCTGGTCTCGTCGCGATCGCCAAGGCCGCCCTCCCGCAGGACGTCAACGCGCCCGCCGCGTAAGTCACCGGGTGACAAGCGAATACCTTTCGGAACGACCCGTGGACGCGCTCTCCGAGCGCAATCCACGGGTCGTTTCCGCTGTCAAGCTGCACCGCGGTGCGCAGCGCCGCAAGACCCGGCTGTTCCTGGCCGAGGGTGCCAATTCGGTGGCGGCCGCGCTGGACACCGGGCGGGTGCAGGAGCTGTTCTACTCCGCCGGTGCCGCGGTCCGCGAGCACGAACTGGTCGCCAGTGCTGCGGGCATGGGGGTGCGCACCACGCTGGTCAGCGATCGGGCCGCCCAGCAGCTGGGTGAAACCGTCACCGCGCCGGGGCTCGTCGCTGTGTGTGCGCTGATCGATGTGCCGCTGGCCGACGTGCTCGCGGCACAGCCCCGCATGCTCGCCGTGCCGGTCGAGATGGCTGAACCCGGCAATGCCGGAACCCTCATCCGGGTGGCCGATTCGGTCGGCGCTGACGGCGTGGTGCTGGCCGGTGACTCGGTCGACCCGCACAACGGCAAGTGCGTGCGGGCCAGCGCGGGCAGCCTGTTCCACGTCCCGATCGCCCGGCATCGCGACGTCGGCGAAACGCTGGATTCCATTGCGGCGGCAGGCATCACGATCCTCGCGACGGCCGCTGACGGCGAGGTCGATCTCGACGACGCCGACGAACTGTTCGCCGGGCCGGTCGCCTGGCTGTTCGGCAACGAGGCGCACGGCTTGGATCCCGCCGTGACGCGGCGCGCCGACCATCGCATTCGCATCCCGATCCGCGGCCGCGCCGAAAGCCTGAACCTGGCCACCGCGGCGGCCATTTGCCTGTACGCCAATTCCCGTGTGCGCTACGCGAACTAGAGACTGAGCCGCACACGTCTGATTGCCCGCACACCAGTGGATAGACCTTGCGGAAGCGCGCACGTCATCGCCGATCGCCGGGTCCGCGCTCGCCGTGCAGGAACACCTGCAGCATCTCCCCGTCGGCCAGGAAGACGTCGAAGCCCCTGCTCGAGCGCCTGGCCGCGCTTCCTCCTGCGAGCTCAGCCGCAGAAGCCGTAGAAGACGCAGAAGATGACGTTCTGCAGCCACGCCGGTAGCCACGCGTAGGGGTTCGGTCCCGGCGGGTTGGCGGCCGCCGTCCCGCTGCCGAGCAGGGTGATGACCAGCAGGCTCACCGTCATGGCAAGGCTGGTGATTCCGACCGTTACCGCCGCCTTCGATCTCCTCATGTCCCCGGACCTCCGTGTTCTCGGGCCGTGCCCCGCGCGGGCAACATTCCGTACTGCTGTGACCATGGTCGCAATTTCGCGGCTACGAGGTGGTGAATCGGGGTTCCGGAGGCGCTGCGGGGAATCCGTGTGAATCGGATATGACGCATCCAATAGGATTCCACCAGCAGCAATGTGGGTAGGGAACGAGCCGTGCCCGCGAACCGATCCCCAGGGGAGAGTCGAACCACCGTGGCCGACGACAACGACGCAGTCGAGCAGAACGCGACGCTGACCGAGGAGGCACTGGCCGCAGCCGCGGCGGCGGCCGAAAAGGCGTTCGCCGCTGCCGCCGACCTGGACGCGCTCGCGGTCGCGAAAACCGAGCATCTCGGCGGCAAGGCGCCGCTGGCGCTGGCGCAGCGCGCGCTGGGCAGCCTGCCCAAGACCGAGAAGGCCGACGCGGGCAAGCGGGTCAACGTGGCGCGCGCCCGGATCTCCGAGGCGTTCGAGGCGCGCCGCGCGGCGCTGCTCGAAGAGCGGGACGCCGCGGTGCTGGTGGCCGAGGCGATCGACGTGACGCTGCCCGCCCGCAGGCACCCGTTCGGCGCCAGGCATCCGATCACCGTCATCTCCGAGCAGGTCGCCGACGTGTTCGTCGCGATGGGCTGGGAGGTCGCCGAGGGTCCCGAGGTGGAGACCGAGCACTTCAACTTCGACGCGCTCAACTTCCTGCCCGACCACCCGGCCCGCACCATGCAGGACACCTTCCACATCGCGCCGGAGGGCTCGCGCCAGGTGCTGCGCACGCACACCTCCCCGGTGCAGGTGCGCTCGCTACTGGAACGCGAGCTGCCGATCTACGTGGTGTGCCCCGGCCGCACCTTCCGCACCGACGAGCTCGACGCCACGCACACTCCGGTGTTCTCCCAGGTGGAGGGCCTGGCCGTGGACAAGGGCCTGACCATGGCGCACCTGCGCGGCACGCTGGACGCGTTCGCCCGCGCGCTGTTCGGGCCGGACACCCGAACCAGGATGCGCCCCAACTACTTTCCGTTCACCGAGCCCTCCGCCGAGGTCGACGTCTGGTTCCCGGACAAGAAGGGCGGCGCGGGCTGGGTCGAGTGGGGCGGGTGCGGCATGGTGAACCCGAAGGTGCTGATCGCCAGCGGGATCGATCCCGAGGTGTACAGCGGGTTCGCCTTCGGCATGGGCCTGGAGCGGACACTGCAGTTCCGCAACGGCATCCCGGACATGCGCGACATCGTCGAGGGCGATGTGCGTTTCACGCTGCCCTTCGGCATCCGGTCCTGAGCCGGCCCCCACCGAGACCACCCTTCGATCGAGAGAGCGAAACGTCAAGTGCGAGTAGCGCAGTCCTGGCTGACCGACATCATCCAGCGCACCGTCCCCGACTGGTCGGTGACGGCGGAGGAACTCGACGCGGGCTTCGTCCGGGTGGGGTTGGAGGTCGAAGAAGTCGACAAACTCGAACGGATCGGCGGCGATATCGACAAGCCGCTGGTCGTCGGCCGCGTCGCCGAGATCACCGAGCTGACCGAGTTCAAGAAGCCGATCCGCTTCTGCAAGGTCGACGTCGGTAACCCGGACCTTCAGGAAATCGTCTGCGGGGCAACCAACTTCGCCGTCGGCGACCTGGTTGTGGTGGTGCTGCCCGGCGGTGTGCTGCCCGGCGGCTTCGCCATCTCCTCGCGCAAGACCTACGGGCACGTCTCCAACGGCATGATCTGCTCGGTCGCCGAACTCGGTATCGGCAAGGATCATGCGGGCATCCTGGTGCTGGAACCGGGCACCGCCGAGCCCGGCGCGGACGCGAACGAGCTGCTCGGCCTGGACGATACGGTCATCGAGCTCAACATCACTCCCGACCGCGGTTACTGCTTCTCGGTGCGCGGCCTGGCCCGCGAACTCGCCTGCGGCTTCGACCTCGACTACGCCGATCCCGCCGTGCGCACGCTGGCGGACGACGAGCAGGACGCCTGGTCGGTCCGGCTCGAGCCCGACTCGCAGTGCACCCGTTTCGCGGTGCGCCGGGTCACCGGTATCGACCCGAATGCGGTGAGCCCCTGGTGGTTACAGCGCAGGCTGCTGCTGTCCGGTGTGCGCCCGATCTCGCCCGCGGTCGACGTCACCAACTACGTCATGCTGGAACTGGGGCAGCCGCTGCACGCCTTCGACGCGGCCAAGCTGACCGGCGGCCTGGTGGTGCGCACCGCCAACAAGGGCGAGACGCTGCGCACCCTCGACGAGGTCGAGCGCACCTTGGACGCCGAAGACGTGGTGATCGCCGACGATTCCGGCGTCATCTCGCTGGCCGGCGTGATGGGCGGCGCGACCACCGAGGTCGGCGCGGAGTCGACCGACATCGTGCTGGAAGCCGCCACCTGGAACCCGCTGCTCGTCTACCGCACCTCGCGCAGGCACAAGCTGGTGTCCGAGGCGGGCAAGCGGTACGAGCGGGTGGTCGACCCGGAGATCAACGTGGCCGCGCTCGACCGGGCCGCTACGCTGCTCGCCGAAATCGCCGGTGGCACTGTCGAATCCGCGCTCACCGACGTCCGCGTCCCGGTGCCGCCCGCGGCGCCGATCCGGATGGACATCGACCGGGCCGACCGCGTCGCCGGTGTCGTCTACCCGACCGGTACGTCCGCACGCAGGCTCGCGCAGATCGGCTGCACCGTCGAGGTCGCCGTCGACGAGACCACCGGCCACGGGCAGCTCGCGGTCACCCCGCCGAGCTGGCGGCCCGACCTGGTCCAGCCCGCCGACCTGGTCGAAGAGGTGCTGCGGCTGGAGGGGCTCGAGCAGATCCCGTCCGTGCTGCCCACCGCGCCGGCCGGTCGCGGCCTCACCGCCACCCAGCGGCGGCGCCGCGCGGTCAGCCGCGCACTGGCCTTCGCCGGTGCCGTCGAGGTGCCCGCGCCGGTGTTCCTGCCCGCCGGCGTCTTCGACACCTGGGGTCTGGACGCCGACGACCCGCGCCGCGCGACCACTCGGGTGCTGAACCCGCTCGACGTGGAGCGCGCCGAGCTGGCCACCACGCTGCTGCCCGGACTCCTGGAAGTGGCCGCCCGCAACATCTCTCGCGGCGCCCGCGACCTCACCATCTACGGCATCGCGCAGGTGGTGCTGCCCGGCGACAACGTGCGCCCGGTCGAGGCACTGCCGGTCGACCGTCGCCCCACCGACGAGCAGATCGCCGGCCTGATCGACTCGCTGCCCGCGCAGCCGGTGCACGTCGCGGCTGTTCTCACCGGTCGCCGCGAGCCGCGCGGTGCGTGGGGGCAGGGCCGTCAGGCCGAAGCCGCCGACGCCTTCGCCCTCGCCGATGCGGTGGCCGACGCGGCGGGTGTCACGATCGAACGCCGTCCGGCTGCGCAGCTGCCCTGGCATCCGGGTCGCTGCGCCGAACTGGTGGTGGACGGCACGGTCGTCGGTCACGCCGGCGAACTGCACCCCGCTGTGCTGGAACGCTCCGGTCTGCCGCCGAGGACCTGCGCCGTCGAACTCGACCTCGACGCACTGCCGCTGCTCGAATCCCGCCCCGCCCCAACGATTTCCCCGTTCCCGGCGGTGCTCCAGGACGTCTCGGTCAGTGTCGAGAAGAGCACTCCCGCCGCGTCGGTGGAATCGGCGCTGCGCACCGGCGGCGGCGACCTGCTCGAGGACATCGCCCTGTTCGACGTCTACGAGGGCACGCAAGCGGGTGAGGGCCGCAAGTCCCTCACCTACGCCCTGCGTTTCCGGGCCACCGACCGCACCCTCACCGAGGACGAGGCCAGCGCCGCCCGCGACGCCGCGGTAGCGGCGGCGGCCGATGCAGTCGGCGCGGTCCTGCGCGGATAGCCTTCGAACCGTCCTGCCGCGCATGGAGTTGCCAGCAGTTCCATGCGTGGCAGAACCGGGGTGGAAGCAAGGAGAGGCATGGCCAAGCGCCTTACTAACCCGTTGGTCGACCGCCCCGCACCACTGGGAAGTCTGCTGTCCGCCGCGGCACGCACCTTGGCGGCCGAACTGGACGCGGGCATCGCCGCCGCCGGTTTCACCGACGTGCGTGCCGCGCACGCGCCGGTCTTCCAGCTGATCGAACCAGACGGCACCCGGCAGACTGCGCTCGCCGAGCGGGCCGGGATGACCAAACAGGCGATGGGCGAGCTGATTCGCCATCTCGAACAGCACGGCTACGTCGAGGTCGAGGTGGACCCGGCCGATCGGCGCGCCCGCCTCGTCCGCCTGACCACCCGCGGCTGGGCCGTCGTCGACGCGGGCATCGCGGTGGTCGAGCGTTTCGATCGGCACCTGGACGAGATCGTCGGCGCGGACGAGGTCACCCGGCTGCGCGGCACGCTGCTGCGCATCATCGGTGGCGCGGGCTCGAGCCATGCGGCCGGACCGCAGAGCACGAAAGTCATGCGGGTCGAGTGACCATAACGGTCGGGGGAGAGTAAGAACGACATCATGCGACATCCGGCCAGTCCGATCCTGAACGCGCTGACCTATCTGCCGGATCGGCGGATCCTGCAGACGCCGGCCATCCTCGGCATGGCCTACACCGACCTGTCGATCAGCACGGCGGACGGGGAAACGCTGCACGGCTGGTGGTTGCCCGCGCCGAAATCGGTCGGCCACATCCTGTTCGCGCACGGCAACGCGGGCAATATCGGCGATCGGGTCGCGCTGTTCGCGCTGCTCGTAGAGGCCGGGTTCGATGTGCTCGCGTTCGACTATCGCGGATACGGGCGCAGCACCGGCCGCCCCACCGAACACGGCACCTATCTGGACGCCCGCGCGGCCCGCCGGGTACTGCTCGAGCAACCCGGTGTCGACGCGAATCATGTTCTCTACCTGGGGAAGTCACTCGGCGGCGGTGTCGTGCTCGAACTCGCCCAGGCGCATCCGCCCGCGGGCGTGATGCTGATGTCGACCTTCTCCGGCCTGCGCGACGCCGCCAGATCCGTCTATCCGTTCCTGCCCGGCCCGCTCGTCCCCGACGCGTACCCGAACGCGCGGCGCATCCGCACCCTGCGCTCCCCGGTTCTGATCATGCACGGCGACCAGGACGAACTCCTGCCGCTGCGGCACGCCGAACGCCTCTACGCCGCGGCCCGCGAACCGAAACGCCTGCAGATCTTTCCTGGCGCGGGCCACAACGACCTGATCATGGTGGGCGGCTCGGCCTGGTTCGAGCTGGTGCGTGACTGGGCCGGTGCCATCGTCCGGTCGTGAGGCGGCGCGCCTTGTGCTGCGTAGCCTGGTGCCATGACAGAAAACAGCGAGATGGCGGCCCGTCTGGCGGCACTGTCCGACCGCGAACTGATCGGCGTGCTGCTGGTCGCCACGGCGGAACGACCCGGCTTCGCGACCGTGCACGCGGCCCTGATCGGCCTCCTGGAAACCGGTGATGCGACCGCCTCACCAGGTGTGACTCCTACCACGATGCCTACGTCGGTGCATGACGCTCCGCCGCTGCACGACGTATCCGGCCAGGTCGGAGGGGGCTCCGCAGTACCCGCGGTACCGGTACCGCCGACCGGTATCACGGCACCGACTGAGACGGGTGGATATTCCTCCTCCGGTGTCCCTACTTGGGGGTCAGTTCGCGATAAGGTCGAGCAGCGCTACGGCACCGCGCAGGGGATGAGCGAGCTCGACCAGCAGACCCCGGCGGGCCGCAGCGCCGACGAGCAATGGGACGCGCGCGAGCAGGCGGCGCGTGAACGCCTGGATCAGATACGGAAGTCGTTGCGCGGCAACGACACCGAAACACACGGGCCGTAACCTGGCCGGGCGCCGTACTACGACTGTGATTGGTGGAACTCGATGCCCGAGCCGCGCGAGATTGCTGAACGGCTACTCGATGCCCAGGTCGACTTCGTGCTGGCCGAGGTCAGTGGCGACCGCTTCGCCGAAGTCGTTGCCCGCGATGTCGAGTCGGTGCTCGGTGTCGCGGACACTCTGATCTTCCGCGACATCGTCGAGGTCGATCAGGCCAAGCAGACCGTCGCGACGATCATCGACCTGATCGGTGGCAGTCCGGTGCTCGCCGACATGGTCGGGGTATTCGCCGATTCGATCTACGACCACATCGCGAACAACAACGACTACACCCTCGGCCAGGTGGTCGACCGCGAACCGGTGGAGGCGTTGCTGGAGAAGATCTTCGGCATGCACCAGGCGCAGGAGCGCATCCTGGACCGGCTCACCGAGAGCCCGCTGGTCGCCACCGTCGCGTCGAAGTTCGTAGACAAGTTGATCTCCGATTTCATGGAGGCCAATAAGCAGTTCGCCGGCAAGATCCCCGGTGTCTCCTCGCTGATCTCGATGGGCCAGTCCGCCGCCAAGAGCGCGAAGAAGGCGACCGAGAGCACCTTCATCGGCGACATGGCAGGCAAGGGCGCGGTTTTCGCGCTCAAGCGCACCAACAACGCGATCCGGGAAATGTTGCGCGACGCACCGGTGCACGACGCCGCGATGGAATTCTGGGACCTGCACGCCGACGAACCGGTGAGTGGGCTGCGCGATTATCTGTCGCAGCGGGACCTGAACGAACTGGTGCTGCTCTGCTATGAAATCGCGGTCACCACCAGGGAGAAGGAATACTTCGGTCTGCTTGTCGAGGAATGCGTCGAGGTGTTCTTCACGAAGTACGGCGATTACACGCTCGCGGCCATGCTGCCCGAGCTCGGCCTCTCCGGTGCCGACATCACCACCGAAATCCTGCGCTACGGCCCCGCCGTCATAGACGGCGCGAAGCGAAACGGCGTGCTGTCCAAGCTGATTCGGGAGCGGCTCGAGCCGTTCTACACCTCCGAGCAGGTCCTCGCGATCCTCGGCGGCGCGTAGTTCCACCGCCACTTGCTGGCGCGTTGCTGATCGGCGCCGAGTAGACGTAACTCTCGGTGCCGCCAAGTGGTGTGTGCCGTGCCGGCACGAGGTGCGAGCAGGTCGCCGACTCCGCTACTATCCGAGGGCATTTCGGGTCGGCGCCCGGAGTGTCGACGGTTCTTCCTGTTGATCCCCCCGACCGGGTGGGTTATTAGTTCTGCTTCAACCTTGTACAAGATTAACTGACCGCAACTGGACAGTTAGTAGCAACAGGTTGCAGCTCGGGTTGAAAAGTATGAACAAAGTTCCCCATCCGGGGTTCTCGAGTTGACGCCGGACCGGGCATATGGGATTTTGCTCGGAGACTTTCCGTGCGCTCGTCGTGGAGCTGTCACGGCCGGCTTTTCGGAGGAGTAGCAGGTTGGTGCGTTCGCGTCTACGGCAACCAAAGCCCGGGGACACACCGGATCTCATATCTGCGGTTTCCCCCGGGATACCCAGCGGCAGAATGGCGGCCATCGTCCGGCCCCGCACCATCGGTGGTCAGCTCACCCGAATTCTCGCGCTCGCGCTGATTTTGGTGCTCGCCCTGCTGGGAGTCACTGTCTTCCGGGAGATCTCGGACTATCGCGAGTCCAACGACACGGTGAAGGCCGTCTCGCTGGCGCTGAGCGTGCAGGACCTCACCAACCAGATCCAGCGCGAGCTCGGGCTCAGCAATGGTCTGCTCGGTGGTGACAACCGTCTGCAGCAGCCCCTGATCGACCAGCGGGGCAAGGTCGACGCGGCACTCGCCTCGCTGACCGCCGACGCGGCCGGGGACGCCCCCGGCGCCGATCAGGTGCGCTCGGCGCTCGGCCAGCTGAACCTGCTGTCGAACACCCGCACTCAGATCGACTCGCGCCGCGTCAGCAGGCAGGTCGTCTTCCAGTTCTACACCGACGGCGTGAGCGCGCTGAACCGCCTCGCGCTCGGCCTCGACCAGGCCCGCGACCCGCAGATCCAGCGCGGACTGCAGGCGCTGTACGCGCTCGGCGCGGCCAAGGAAGAGGTCGACAAGGAGCGAGGCTTCCTCAACGGCGTCTTCACCGCGGGCCGGTTCAACGGCGGTGAGTACGTGCAGTTCATGGAGATCCGCTCCACCAAGCTCGCGGGCTTCACCGCGTTCTCCCGCTACGCGACCAAGAGCCAGCAGGCCAAGCTGGACGCGGCGATGTTGAGCGAGAACGCCACCAAGGCAGAGCAATCGGAGAACATCGCGATCGCCTCCAGCGAGGGCCCGCTGGTCCGCGAGGTCGATCCGATGACCTGGTGGACGCAGATGTCCAGCGTCCTCGATGAACAGCGCACCGTGCAGCAGGCGGTCGGCAACGACGTGCAGGAGCGCGCGGACAGCCTGCGTAATGCCGCTGCCACCAAGCTGATCGCCTTCCTCGTCATCTCCGCGATCGCCATCGCCGCCATGATCGTGCTGGTGATCACCTCGGTGCGCGCCATCGTGCGCCCGCTGGCCGCGTTGGCCGGCGAGGCCGACGATGTGGCCTCGCGCCGCCTGCCTCAGGTCATCGAGGCGTGGTCGCGGGCCGACGACAGTCGGCCGGAGGCGCCGATGCCGGTGCAGGCCCCGCCCGGGGCGAGTACCGAGATCGCCGCCGTGGCAGGCGCACTCGACCGGGTGCAGACCACCGCCTTCGAACTCGCCTCGCAGCAGGCGCTGGTGCGCCGCAACACCACCGAGTCGATGGCCAACCTGGCCAGGCGCAACCAGAACCTGGTTCGCCGCCAGCTCGGCCTGATCAGCGAGTTCGAGCGCGAGGAACTCGATCCCAAGGGTCTGTCGAACCTGTTCGAGCTCGACCACCTGGCCACCCGCATGCGCCGCAACGCCGAGAGCCTGCTGGTGCTCGTCGGTGAGGCCAGCCCGCGGCGCTGGGCCCAGCCCATCGCGTTGAGCGACGTGATCCGGGCCGGCCTGTCCGAGGTCGACGACTACCGCCGGGTGGTACTGCGCCGGGTGGACGACGTCATGATCACCGGCGCGGTGGTCAGCGAGCTCGCGCACATGCTCGCCGAGCTGATCGAGAACGGACTCGCCTTCTCCCCACCGGATCTCGAGGTCGAGATCTACGGCCGCCGGGTGCCGCACGGGTATCTGCTGGCGGTCGTCGACCACGGTGTCGGCATGCCGATGGACCAGCTGGCTCAGTCGAACGCCAGGCTGCGCGGTGAGCAGGACTTCATCGTCGCGCCCACCCGCTACCTGGGCCACTACGTGGTCGGCCGGCTGGCCGAGCGGCTCGGTATCGACGTCGAGCTGAACGTCTCGCCGGTCAGCGGCATCGTCGCGCGGATGTCGCTGCCGCTGGAGATCCTTGTCCAGGAACAGGATCGGCGGCCCGCCGCGGTGCAGGCCAAGATCTCTGGCGCCGGGCTGGAGCGCTCCTGGGGCGCCGACTCGGAGTCGACCAGCGTGCCCGAGCTCGAACCGTCGCCCACCAACGGCGCGATGACCTCGCCCGCGGTGATCCGCGGGACCAACGCGCCGGAGCCGACTGTGCCGACCCGGCGGGGTCCCGCACACGCGGCGCCGTCGAACGAGCACAACGGCACGCCTCGCCAGGCCGAGGGTCCGTGGACCGCGGCACAGCGGGCGATACCGCGCGAAGAGCGGTTCGACACCGGCCCGCAGCACGCGGCACCGCCCGCCTCCGGGCCCGCCACCTCCGCGTACTCCCAATTCGTGTCCCCGCCAACGGTTTCCACCCCGCCGGACAACGCGGACCGGTTGCTGACCGATACCGGTACGTGGCGGCTGCCGGATGCGCCGCCGGAGCCCCACCACGGCGTCAACGGGGCGGCGCCTGCGGGCGCGGGACCGCGCACCACGCGTAACGGACTTGTCAAGCGCAACAAGAAGTCTCGTTCCGCGGGCACGGCGCCGGGCACCGAACCGCGCCGGGAAACCAACGGCGCCAACGAACGTCGCGATCGGGCGCCGATTCCGGAACGCTCGCCGGAGGAAACCCGTAGCATGCTTTCGTCGTTCCGGGCCGGACACGAGCGCGGTGTACCGCCGCCGCCGTCGACGACCCGTCCGTATGTCGGTGCCCGCGACCACGACGCCCGCGCCGACGATCAGGCTCAGACCATCGCAGAGGAGAACCGGTGACCACTCACTTGCCGAGCGCCGACCCGCACACGTTCAACTGGATGCTCGCCAACTTCGTCCGGGAAACCGACGGCGTCCGCGACACCGTGGCGGTCTCCTCGGACGGATTGCTCATCGCGATGTCCGATGGTCTGGACCGCACCTCAGCCGACCGGCTCTCCGCCATGGTGTCCGGTCTGGCCAGCCTCGCCAAGAGCGCATCGCGCAGTTACTCGTTCGATGGGCTCAAACTGATCATGATCGAGATGAAGCGGGGCTTCCTGCTCGTCTCGGCCATGGGTGACGGCAGTTGCCTGGGCGTCATCGCCGACGGTAACTGCGATGTCGGTCTGGTCGGCTACGAAATGGCCGTGCTGGCCGAACGCGCCGGGTCGCTCCTTGACCCGACGTTGATTTCCGAATTGCGAGAGACGTTGCGAAGATGAGAGATCCTGACCGGCCGAGGCTGCCGGACCCGCGGATGATCCCGATGAACCAGATGTTCGGATGGTTCGATCCGGATCGTCCAGGCCAAAAAGAAGCCCCGGCCGAAGAGCTTGTCGACAGTGATGAACAGTTTGTGCGTCCCTTTGTCGTCACCGCGGGGCGCACCACGCCGTTGATGGACGGTTTGCGCATCGAAACCCTGGTGCAGGCACCGCCTTCGGCGCTGTCCGCACCGCTGCAGTTCGAGCAGCGCACCGTGGTGCAGCTCTGTCAGCAGCCGCACTCCATCGCGGAAATCGGTACCGCGCTGCGCGTTCCGGTCGGTGTCGCGAAGGTCGTCGTGAGCGACCTCGTCGCCGGGGGCTACGCGACGGTGCGTGAGGCCGATCAACTGTCCACCGCTGCCATCGAGAGGATCAGGGACCTTGTACGGGCACTCTGACAACCCGCCGCCCGCCCCGACGATGCCGTCCTCGGTCAAGATCGTGATCAGCGGTGGATTCGGCGTCGGCAAAACCACGTTCATCGGCGCCATCTCCGAGATCGAGCCGCTGGTCACCGAGGCCGCGATGACCGAGGTCGCGATCGGCGTCGACGATCCGGGCCGGCGCGCGGAGAAGACGCAGACCACGGTCGCGCTCGACTTCGGCCGAATCACCTTGGACCGCTCGCTGATCCTGTACCTGTTCGGTACGCCGGGCCAGGACCGATTCGTCTTCCTGTGGGACGACCTGGTCGACGGCGCGCTCGGCGCGGTGATCATGGTGGACACCAGCCGGATCGGCGACTGCTACCCGGTGCTGGACTACTTCGAGGAGAAGCAGACGCCGTTCGTGGTGGTGGTCAACCGCTTCGACAACGGCATGCATTTCGACCTCGGCGAGGTGCGCGAGGCGCTGGAACTCGACGACTGGATCCCGGTGCTGGAATGCGATGCGCGCGACCGGGAATCGGTGAAAGAGGTGCTCGTGGCGCTGCTCGAGCAGGTCCTCTTCCATCGACTATCCGTGCAGGGAATGCCTGCCTGACCACTCTCCGCCGAACGGGACATGACCGCGACAACTGTCGCCGTCATGTCCCGTTCGGTGTCTAGGGTGGCGGGGTGGGTGAGATGAAGGAGCGGATGCTCCGCGGGGAGTTGTACCGGGACAACGACGCCGAGTTGGTGGCGGAGCGGCAGCGGGCGCAGGCGCTCTGCGCGGAGTTCAACCGGTCCGAGGCGGGCGAGGGGCGCGACGCCGTGCTGCGCGAACTGCTCGGGAAGCTGGGGGAGGGGTCGTGGATCATGCCGCGATTCCAGTGCGACTACGGGTATCTCATCGAGATCGGGACGAACAGTTTCCTGAATTACGATGCGATCCTGCTCGATTGCGCGCCGATAGTCATCGGCGACGATGTGTCGATCGGGCCGCGATGTCAGCTGCTGACGGCGCTGCACCCGATGGAAGATCACGAGCTGCGCAGGCAGCGGTGGGAGACCGCGGCGCCGATCCGGATCGGCAACAATGTGTGGTTCGGCGGCGGGGTCATCGTGTGCCCTGGCGTCACGGTCGGCGACGACACCGTGGTCGGCGCGGGCAGCGTGGTCACCCGGGACCTGCCGTCGCGGGTGTTCGCGGCAGGCAATCCGGCGCGGGTGATCCGGCAGCTGTAGCGCGCCGCATGTCGTAGCGGATAGTTAGCCTGGGGGCATGTTGCGGACGTTGGCTGTCGAGAACTACCGGTCGTTGCGACAGCTGGCGATGCCGCTGGGGCGGCTCAACGTGGTGACCGGGGCCAATGGCAGTGGGAAGTCGAGTCTCTATCGGACGTTGCGGCTGCTGGCGGACTTCTCGCGCAACGGAGCCATCGCCGCGCTGGCCCGCGAAGGCGGCGTGGCGTCGGCGCGGTGGGCGGGGCAGGGCAGCACGCCCAGCGGTGATGCCGCGCTGCGGGTCGGCTTCGCCGGCGAAGACTTCGGGTACGCGGCCGAGCTCGGCACGCCGACCCCCGACCGCGAATCGAAGTTCAATCTCGACCCGGTGATCAAGGCCGAGGCGGTCTGGGCCGGGCCGGTGCTGCGCCCCTCGACCCTGCTCGCGGATCGCGGCGGCCCGGTGGTGCGCCTGCGCGCCGACGACGGCGGCTGGGCGATGGTGCCGCACGCGCTGCAACCGTTCGACAGCATGCTCAGCGAGCTGGCGGATCCGCAAAGCGCGCCGGATCTGCTGGTGCTCCGCGAGCGCATCCGGTCCTGGCGGTTCTACGACCACCTGCGCACCGACGCCGACGCGCCCGCCAGGTCGCCGCAGATCGGCACCCGCACCACCGTCCTCGGCCACGACGGCGCCGACCTGGCGGCGGCCTTGCAGACCATCCGCGAGATCGGCGACGCGCACCTGCTCGACAAGGCGATAGATCGCGCGTTCCCCGGCAGCGAGGTCGAGATCGTCGACTACGACGGCAGATTCGAGCTCGCGCTCTATCAGCGCGGTCTGCTGCGCCCGCTCGGCGGCGCCGAACTGTCCGACGGCACCCTGCGCTACCTGCTGCTGGTCGCGGCGCTGCTGACCCCGCGTCCCCCCGAACTCCTGGTCCTCAACGAACCCGAGACGAGCCTGCACCCCGAACTGCTCGTGCCGCTCGCCGAGCTCATCGCCACCGTTGCCGAGGACACCCAGGTCGTCGTCGTCACGCACGCCCGCCCGCTGGTCGCCGCGCTGGCGCAGAGCACACCGGAGTTGCAGACCATCGAGCTGGTCAAGGAGAACGGCGCAACCACCATCGCGGGCCAGGGCATGTTGGATCAGCCGCCCTGGTACTGGCCGAAACGGTAGGCCTCGTGGGCTGTGATGACGACCTCCGATGAATTCCGCTCGGCAGCGCCGTCGATAATGTTGTCCCGCTTTACCGAAGGAGAACACACACCATGAGCAACGGCAAAGACCTCGCCCTCACCCACGTCGGCGTGCTCGTCGGCGACCAGGACAAGGCCCTCGAGTTCTACCGCGACCTGCTCGGCCTCGAGCTCCGCCAGGACATGCCGTTCCCCGGCGGTCGCTGGCTGACGGTCGGCCCGGCCGGTCAGCCCACCATCGAGTTCCTGCTGGAGACCCCCGCGATGGTGCCCGACGACGCGGCGCGCGCGGCGGCCGAGTCCCGCCTGAACAACGGCGCGGCGGGCATGCTCATCTTCACCACCGAATCGGCCGACGACACCTTCGCTCGCCTGCGGGACGCGGGGGTCGAGGTCACCCAGGAGCCGATCACCCAGCCGTACGGCATGCGCGACTGCGGCTTCCGCGACCCCTGGGGCAACCACCTGCGGTTCTCCCAGGTGCTCGGCTGAGCCGGACGAAACTCGTTGACTCCCCGGGTTTCCCGGGGGTCACCCGGCGCGGTCGATACCGAGACCGGCCCGGCTCGGCGACCGCCCGGCGACACGGTGTGGGATCCGTCGCATACCACTGCGGCGTCGACGGCAATACTGTCTGATCATGGGCGAATCGACGAGCGAGACGCAACAGGACGCCATCCGGCCGCTGCGCGACGACATCCGGTTTCTCGGTGGCGTCCTGGGCGACACCATCCGGGACCACGAAGGCCCCGAGGTGTTCGATCTGATCGAGCGGGTGCGCATCGAGGCCTTCCGGGTGCGCCGCGCGGAGGTCGAGCGCAGTGCGGTCGCCGAGATGCTCGACGGTGTCGACATCGCGGTGGCGCTCCCGCTGATCCGTGCGTTCAGCTATTTCGTGCTGCTGGCCAACCTGGCCGAGGACATTCAGCGTGACCGCCGCCGCAAGGCGCACGAGGCGGCCGGTGAGCCGCCGCAGGATTCGTCGCTGGCCGCCACCTATCGCAAGCTCGACGCGGCGGCGCTGGACGGTGCCGAGGTCGCCGACCTGCTGGCCGACGCGCTGGTGTCGCCGGTGATCACGGCGCACCCCACCGAGACCCGCCGCCGCACGGTCTTCGACGGGCAGACCAGGATCACCGAGCTGATGCGGCTGCGTCAGCGCTACGCCGACACCGAGCGCGAGCGCGTCGATTACGAGCAGCAGATTCGCAGGCAGGTGCTCGGGCTGTGGCGCACCGCGCTGATCAGGTTGGCGCGCCTGCGGATCCAGGACGAGATCTCGGTGGGTCTGCGCTACTACGACATCACCCTGTTCGACGTGATCCCGGCGATCAACGCCGAAGTGCGCGCCGCGCTGCGCTCGCGCTTTCCCGGCGTCGAGCTGCTGCCCCGGCCGATCCTGCGGCCCGGCTCGTGGATCGGCGGCGACCGAGACGGAAACCCCTATGTGACAGCGGATGTCGTGCGACAGGCCGGACACCAGGCAGCGACCGTCGCCTTCTCGCGATACCTGCGTGACCTGGTCGAACTGGAGAAGGCGCTGGCGTTGTCGGCGCGCTTGGTCCCGGTGACGCCTGCGGTCGCGGCGCTCGCCGAAGCCGGATACCCCGACCCGTCGACCCATGCCGATGAACCGTATCGCCGTGCGGTGCACAGCATCCGGGCCCGGCTGACGGCGACCACGCGCCGCGCCCTCGGCGACGTACCGCCGAACGGACTGGATGCCGGCGCCGAACCGTATCCGACGCCGCAGGCGGTGCTCGACGATCTCGACGCCGTGGACGCCTCGCTGCGCGCCAGCGGTGACGGGCTGCTCGCCGACGACAAGCTCGCCGCGCTGCGACATGCCATCGAGACCTTCGGCTTCCACCTCCAGGGCCTGGACATGCGGCAGAACTCGGAGGTGCACGAACAGGTCGTGGCCGAGCTACTGGCTTGGGCCGGTGTGCATCCGGACTACGCGAGCCTGTCCGAACACGAGCGGGTCGAACTGCTCGCGGACGAGCTGCGCACCCGGCGCCCGCTGCTCGGCCCGTACGCCAGGCTGAGCGAGCTGGCCCGCAAGGAAGTCGACATCGTCTGCGCCGCACGCGATGTGGTGGACACCTTCGGCACCGAGGCGGTGCCCAACTACATCATCAGCATGTGTACCTCGGTCAGCGACATGCTGGAGGCGGCGTTGCTGCTGAAGGAGGGCGGCCTGCTCGATCCCGGTGAGCCGGACGGCCCGCCGCACTGCTCGGTGGGCATCGTCCCGCTCTTCGAGACGATCGAGGACCTCGGTGCGGGCGCGGCGACGTTGGCTGCCGCACTGGATGTTCCGGTGTACCGCGACCTGGTCGCGGCGCGCGGGATGCGGCAGGAGGTGATGCTCGGGTACTCCGACTCCAATAAAGACGGCGGATACCTGGCCGCGAACTGGGCGCTGTACCGCGCCGAACTCGACCTGGTCGACGTGGCGCGCAAGGCCGGAATTCGTTTGCGGCTCTTCCACGGTCGCGGCGGCACCGTCGGTCGTGGCGGTGGCCGCAGCTACGACGCCATCCTGGCTCAGCCCGCCGGCGCGGTGCACGGCTCGCTGCGGCTGACCGAGCAGGGTGAGGTGATCGCCGCCAAGTACGCCGAACCCGGTGCCGCACACCGCAATCTGGAGTCGCTCATCGCGGGCACGCTGGAGTCGACGCTGCTCGACGTGGAGGGACTCGGGCCGGACGCGGAGCCGTCCTACGAGCTGATGGACGAGCTGGCCGACCGGGCCCGCGCGGCGTATTCCCGGCTGGTGCACGAAACTCCGGGCTTCGTCGAGTATTTCCGGCAGTCCACCCCGGTGGCCGAGGTCGGCGACCTGAATATCGGCAGCAGGCCCGCCTCCCGTAAACCGACCAACTCGGTAGGGGATCTGCGCGCCATCCCGTGGGTGATGTCCTGGAGCCAGGCCAGGGTGATGCTGCCCGGCTGGTACGGCACCGGAACCGCGTTGGAGGAGTGGATCGGTGGCGATCCCGAACGGCTCGCGACGCTGACCGACCTGTACCGCCGGTGGCCGTTTCTGCGCACCGTGCTGTCGAACCTGGCGCAGGTGATGGCCAAGAGCGACCTCGATATCGCCGCCCGCTACGCCGAGCTGGTCGAGGATGCGGCGTTGCGGGAGAAGATCTTCGGCATGATCCGCGACGAGCACGCCAGGACCATCCGGATGCACGCCGCGATCACCGGCAACGATCACCTGCTCGCCGACAACCCGTCGCTGGCCGAGTCGATCCACAACCGCTTCCCATACCTGGAGCCGCTGAACCAGATGCAGGTGGAGCTGCTGCGCAGGCTCCGCGGGGGTGACGACAGCGAGTTGGTGAAGCGCGGCATCCTGCTCACCATGAACGGTCTCGCCACCGCCCTGCGCAACTCGGGCTAGCGCCACGTCCGGTTACGTGGCAGCGGTGGCACCGTGCCTGTCGTCGCACACCCTTCGACATCCGCACGCGTGTCAGGGCGGCGAGTCGGTGTGCGGGAAATCAGCAGGTGTGCGCCACTACTGCAAGCGGCTCCGCCAAGCGTGGCTCCGTGCGCAGTCAGGCGACTTCGCTACACCGCATCCCGCGCCCGGGCCGCGTGGCTCAGCGTGGTGTCGATGAACGCCTGCGCCGCGGCGGTGAGCGGCCCGCCGCGGTGCACCAGCCATTGCGGCAGCTTCTCCGGCGGGTCGAACCGGTACACCTCGGCCCCCGCCCGGCAGGCCAGGTCGTGCCACCCGTCGGGCATCAGCCCCGCGCCGATGCCGCGCAGCACCATCGGCAGCACCACGCTGCGGTCACCGACCTCGGCGGCGATGCGCAGATCGCCGACCGTGGCGGCGAGCCGGTCGAACCGGGCCCGGACGGCGGTGGCCGGCTGGGTGATCACGAAGCTCATGCCGCGCAGGTCTTCTGGCGTCACTGTGCCATCGGTGCCGATCTTGGTGCCCGGCGGCGCCACCAGCAGGAACTGTTCGTCGCGCAGGTGATGGGCCACCAGACCGCGGCCTGCGGGCCGTTCCGCGCTGCCGCACACCCCCGCCTCGCAGCGCCCGCGCAACACCATGGCGACCACCTCCGCCGCGGACAGCGCCGACCAGGTGCCCACCGTCAGGCCGGGGTGATGCTCACGCAGTTCGGCGATGGTGCTGATCACCGGTTCCAGCGTCGAGGACGAGGTGGCCGCGACATCGACGCGACCGACCACGCCCGCGCCGACGGCCTGCGCGGCGGCCCGCAGCGCATCCAGGTCGCGCAGCACCTGGCGCGCCCGGTCGGCCATGAATTCCCCGGCATTGCTCAGCACGGCATTGCGGCCGACCCGATGGAACAGCGCCACCCCGAGTTCGCGCTCCAGCTTGCCGATCGCGCGCGACAGCGACGGCTGGGCTACTCGTAAAGCCCGCGCAGCGTGGGTGAACCCGCCGTGCTCGACGATCGCGACGAAGTACTCGAGTTGCCTGCGTTCCATAACCGTAGGCTATCGGTTTGGTGCCATAGATGTCTTGGACGTACGTACCGCTCCGGGGAGATACTCACCAGGTGTTCACCACGCGTCCTACCTTGCAGGGCACCTTCGGGATGGTGTCGTCCACCCACTGGCTCGCCTCGGCCGCCGCGATGGCGGTACTCGAGAACGACGGCAATGCGTTCGACGCGGCGGTCGCCGCGGGGTTCGTCTTGCACGTGGTCGAGCCGCATCTGAACGGCCCGGCCGGTGAGGTGCCGATCATTCTCGCACCTGCCGGCCTGCCGCCGCGCGTGCTGTGCGGTCAGGGCCCGGCCCCGGCCGGCGCGACGATCGCCCGCTACAACGCGCTCGGCCTGGATCTGGTGCCCGGCACCGGTCCGCTGGCCGCCGCGGTGCCCGGCGCCTTCGATGCCTGGATGGTGCTGCTGCGCGACCACGGCACGATGCGGCTCGCCGACGTACTGTCCTACGCGATCGGCAATGCCGAGCGCGGCCATCCTGCGGTCGACCGGATCGGCGAGACCGTCGAGACGGTGGCCGACCTGTTCGAGAACGAGTGGACCACCTCCGCGGAGATCTACCTGCGCGACGGAAAGCCGCCCGCCGCAGGCGCATTGCTGCGTAACCCCGCGCTGGGCGCGACCTGGCGCAGGCTGATCGCCGAGGCCGAGGCCGCGGGCACCGATCGGGAGACCCAGATCGAGGCCGCGCGCCGCATCTGGCGGGAGGGCTTCATCGCCGAGGCACTGGTCGCCGCCGCCGCGCGGCCGACCATGGACACCTCCGGCGAGCGCAACATCGGCACGCTGACCGGTGACGATCTCGCGAATTTCAGTGCCACGTACGAGAATCCGGTCACCTACACCTGGAACGGCTGGACCGTAGCGAAGCCGGGCCTGTGGAGCCAGGGCCCGGTGATGCTGCAACAACTCGCGCTGCTGCCGGAACGCCTGGAGTACGGCACGCCGGAGTACTACCACACGTTGATCGAGGGCTCGAAGCTCGCGATGGCCGACCGCGAGGCCTGGTACGGCGACAGCACCCAGGTGTCGCTCGCGACGCTGCTTTCCCCCTGGTACAACGCGCAGCGCAGCGCGCTGATCGGGCCGCAGGCGTCCTATGAACTGCGGCCGGGCAGCCCGGATGGCCAGCGCCCCAGGCTGAGTGGTTACGTGCAGACCAATTCCGTTGGGGCCGTCGATGTTCCGCGCGGTGCGGGCGAGCCGACGGTGGCCGCCTCCGGTGCTACTCGCGGCGACACCTGTCAGCTCGACATCGTGGACCGCTGGGGCAATATGATCGCGGCGACGCCCAGTGGTGGCTGGCTGCAATCCAATCCGGTGGTGCCCGAGCTCGGCTTCCCGCTCGGCACCCGACTACAGATGGCCTGGCTGGAACCGGGCCTGCCCAATTCGCTTGCGCCGAGCCGTCGTCCGCGCACCACGCTCAGCCCGTCGCTGGCGCTGCGCGACGGCGAGGCCGTCATGGCGTTCGGCACCCCGGGCGGCGATCAGCAGGATCAGTGGAGCCTGCATTTCTTCCTGGCCGTCGCCATGCGCGAAAAAGTGCGTGGCGGACTCGATCTGCAAGGCGCGATCGACGCACCGAACTGGCATCAGGAGAGCTTCCCCGGCTCGTTCTATCCGCGGGCGATGAGCCCCGGCTCGGTGGTGGTGGAGTCGCGGATCGGCAGCGAGGTCATCGACGACCTCGAACGCCGTGGCCACCGGGTGACGGTGGGCGGTCCGTGGTCGGAGGGCCGGTTGTGCGCGGTGGCCCGCGACCGGGAGAACGGTGTACTTTCAGCTGGAGCCAATCCCCGGGGCATGCAGGGCTACGCCGCGGGACGATAACTGAACTTTCGAACAAATAGCGGTCCGGGAACGCCGGACCGCTATTTGTCGTGTCATTTGCAGAGGTGCTCGGATTCGTCCGATGACAAAAACGAGAACAATCTACGAAAAGGAATACCCGGCGAGAAAAGTACGAAACCTTGAAGTATCTTGTAGCGCATGCTCGCTCGCTTCACACGGATGCTGGTGCTCGGCGTTACCGCCGCCGCCATCGCTTCCTGCGCACCGGTTCAGCACCCCGCTGGAACGGCAACGCACACAGATGATTACGGCACACCCGTGGGATCGCAGCCGGTACGTGAGGGCGGCGACCTGGTGATGGGCCTTTCCGCCGAACCCGACAAGCTCGATCCGACCACCTCCAGCTCGCTCTACACGCGTTATGTCATGAACTCGATCTGCGAGAAGCTCTACGACAACGACGCGTCCGGAAACCTGGTGCCGCAGTTGGCAACCGCGATGCCCACCGTGTCGCCGGACGGGCTCACGGTGACCATCCCGGTCCGCACCGGCATCAAGTTCGCCGACGGCGCCGCGTTCGATGCCGCCGCGGTGCAGACCAGCCTGCAGCGACACTTCACCATGAAAAGCTCGCAGCGAACCAGCGAAATGGGTCCCATCGCGTCCATCGAGACGGTCGATCCGACCCACGTTGTGATTCGCTACAAAAAGCCCTTCGCGCCGATCACCGCGGCGCTCGCGGACCGGGCCGGGATGATCATGTCGCCGGCCGCGCTCGCGAAGGACGAGGGCAAGAACTTCAGCGATAACCCGGTGTGCATCGGCCCGTTCAAATTCGTCAAGCGAATCCCGCAGACCTCGATCGTCGTCGAGCGTGACCCGCTGTACTACGACGCGAAGAACGTGCACCTCGACTCCGTCACCTACCGGATCATGGCCGATGCCAACATTCGCGCATCCAACCTGCGCTCCGGTGATATCCAGGTCGCCGACACGATCTCGCCGCAGGACGTCGATGCGCTGGTCAAAGATCCGGACCTGCGCCTGCTGCAGACGGGATCGCTCGGCTACCAAGGCATTTACCTCAATATCGGAAATGTCGACGGCGTCGGCAAACCAGCCAAGCCGATCGACACCCCGCTCGCGAAGAACGCACGGATCCGGCAGGCGTTCTCGCTGAGTATCGACCGGCAGGCCTTGGTCGATACCGTGTTCAACAATTGGTTCGAGCCCGCGTGCTCGGGGATTGTCCCGAAGAGCACCTTCGCCACACCGGCCGGAGTCGAGTGCCCTCCTTATGATCCCGAGCGGTCGAAGCAATTGCTTACCGAGGCGGGCGTGCAGCTGCCGTACCCGATCACGATCCAGGTGATGAACACGCAGGACGAACTCCGGTACGCCCAAGCGCTGCAGGCCAACGTCGCCGAGGGCGGTTTCGACCTGAAGATCGTGCCCACCGAATACGCCACCCTGTTGGATGTACAGAAGCGCGGCACTTACGAGGCGATTTTCCTGGGTTGGTCGGGCCGGCTCGACCCGGACGCCAATATCACTCGGTTCCTGACTACCGGCTCCGGCGGAAACTACGGCGGATTCAGCTCACCTGAACTCGACGACCTCCTGGCACGGGCCGCTCGCACCAGTGATACCGCGCAGCGCGCTGATCTGTACGGACAGGCCACGAAGATCATTCAGCGGGAGAACCCGTACCTCTATACCTACCGGAAGCGGTTGCTGACCGTGCACACTACGGCCGTGACCGGCATCGAGGTTTACGCCGACGGTGTCGTGCGACTCGGCAAGGCCGCCTTCACGGAGCCGAAGAGCTGAGAATGCGCCTCGCGCAACGGTAGCCATCTACAGAACAGGAATTAGCGGTCCGGAATCGCCGGACCGCTATTTTCCGTATCGATTTCCGCCGGCCACGATTTCCGATGATGGCTGCTAAGAGAACAATGTACAAAAAGAAACGGTGGTGGCGAAAAATGCAGCGTGTTGAAGTATGTTGTAGCGCATGCTCGTTCGCTCCACTCGGATGGCGGTGCTCGGTGTCGTCGCCGCCGTCCTCGCTGCCTGCGCACCGACGCAACACACCACCGAGACCGCAACGCACGTCGACGATTACGGCACACCCGTAGGCACGCAGCCGGTGCGTGAGGGCGGTGATCTGGTGATGGGCCTGTCGAACGAACCCGACAAGCTCGACCCGACCACATCCAGCTCGCTCTATATGCGCTATGTCATGAGCACGGTCTGCGAGAAGCTCTACGACAACGACGCGTCCGGCAACCTGGTGCCGCAGCTGGCCACCGCCCTGCCGGATATCTCCTCGGACGGCCTGACGGTGACCATCCCGCTGCGCAGCGGGATCCAGTTCGCCGACGGCACCACGTTCAACGCCGACGCGGTCGAGACCAGCCTGACCAGGCACTGGAAGATGGAAGGCTCCCAGCGCACCGGTGAGATGGGTGCGATCAGCGAGATCGAGGCGGCCGACTCGACGCACGTGGTGATCCGGTACAACCAGCCGTTCGCGCCGATCACCGCCGCGCTCGCGGACCGCGCCGGGATGATCATGTCGCCCACCGCGCTGAAGGAGAAGGACAAGAACTTCGGCGATCACCCGGTGTGCGTCGGCCCGTTCAAGTTCGTCAAGCGGGTCCCGCAGACCTCGATCGAGGTGGAACGCGACCCGCTGTACTACGACGCGAAGAACGTGCACTTCGACTCGATCACCTACCGGATCATGACCGATCCGAAGATGCGCGAGTCGAACCTGCGCTCCGGTGACATCCAGGTGGCCGACACCATGTCGCCGCAGGACGTGGACACGCTGGCCAAGTTGCCGCAGCTGCGCGTGCTGACCTCGGGATCGTTCGGTTTCCAGGGGATGTACATCAATATCGGCAATGTCGACGGCGCGGGCAAACCGGTCAAGCCGATTGATACCGCGATCGCCAAGGACGCCCGCGTCCGGCTCGCGTTGTCGCTGAGTATCGACCGGCAGAAACTGGTCGAGAAGGCGTTCAACAACTGGTACGAGCCCGCCTGCACGCCGATCGCGCCACGCACCTCGTACGCCACCCGTGCCAGTACGGCGTGCCCGGCCTTCGATCCGGCGCGGTCCAAGGAGCTGCTGAAAGAGGCGGGCGTGCAGCTGCCGTACCCGATCACGTTGCAGGTGATGAACGTGCCCGACCATCTCCGGTACGCACAGGCGTTGCGGGACAGCGTCGCCGAGGGTGGATTCGATCTGCGGCTCGTGCCCGCCGAGTACTCGACGATGCTGGACGCGCAGAAGCGCGGTACTTATGAGGCCCTGCTGCTGGGTTGGTCCGGCCGAATCGACCCGGACGGCAACACCGCCCGGTTCCTCACCACCGGTTCCAACGGTAACTACAGCGGATACAACTCGCCCATCCTGGACGATCTTCTGGGCTGGGCCGCACACAGTACGAACGCCGCGCAACGCGGCGCGCTATACGAGCAGGCGGTGCGATTCATTCAGCGGGAGAACCCGTATATCTACACCTACCGTCTGCGTAACTTGACCGTGCACTCGACATGGGTGACGGGCATCGAGGTGTACGCCGACGGCGCTGTCCGGCTCGGCAAGGCCGCGTTCGTCGCGGATCGGAAGGGCTGAAAATCCATGTTGCAGTATGTGTTCCACCGTCTGTGGCAGTCCGCTGTCACGCTGGTGCTCGCCTCGATCGTGGTCTTCATCGGGGTGCGCGCACTGCCCGGTGATCCGGCGACGACGCTGGCGGGCGAGCAGGCCGACGAAGCCGCCCTCGCCGCGGTGCGTGCCGAATTGGGGATGGACCGGTCGCTGCCGGTGCAGTACTTCGAGTTCGTCACGCACGCGCTGACCGGTGACTTCGGCAAGTCGATCCGCACCGGCACGCCGGTGATCGACATGATCGGCACCACGCTGCCGGTGACCATGCAGCTCGCGCTGTACGCCATGATCATCGCGGTGCTGGCCGGCGTGATCGGCGGCGTGCTCGCGGCGGTGTACCGCGGCCGCTGGCCGGAGTGGGCGGCCAACGGGTTCTCGCTGATGGCGCTGTCGGTGCCCACCTTCTGGGTCGGCATCCTCGCGGTGCTCTACCTGTCGGTGCAGCTGAACTGGTTCCCGGCCTCGGGGTACGTCTCGCCGTTCGAGCATCCGCTGCGCGGCCTCTACTTCCTCACGCTGCCCGCGATCATCCTCGGCCTCGCGCACGCGGCGGTCGTGCAGCGCCAGACCCGCTCGTCGATGGTGGAGACGCTGACCGCCGACTTCGTCCGCACGGCCCGGGCCAAGGGCCTCAGCCGCGGCGCGGTCATCTTCCGATTCGGCTTGCGCAACAGCCTGATCGTGGTCACCACGATCGTCGGCCTGCAGCTCGGCGGGCTCATCGCGGGCGCGGTGGTCACCGAGCGCATCTTCAGCCTGCCCGGCATGGGCAAGCTCACCCTCGACTCGGTGTTCACCCGCGACTACCCGGTGATCCAGGCGGTCATCCTGGTGATCGCCGCGTCCTACATCGTGATCAACCTGCTGGTCGATGTGCTGTACACGGTGATCGACCCCCGCGTGCGAGTGTCCGGGAGGGCGCAATGACAGTCACCGACACCCCGGTCGTCGAGACGACCACCACCGCCGAACCGAACCCGGTCCTGCAGACCCCGCCGCTGGCCGCGGTGCGCGGCCGCGTGCTGCGCCAGCTGTGGCACAACCCGCTCGGCATGGTCGGCGCGGTGCTGCTGCTGATCGTGATCTTCGTAGGCGTCTTCGCGCCGTTGCTCGCGCCGTACTCGCCGAGCGAAGTGCACTTCTCGACGCCGTTCCAGCAGCCGGGCACCGTCGGATTCCTGTTGGGCACCGACGATCTGGGCCGCGACATCTTATCCAGGGTGCTCTACGGCACCCGGGCCTCGCTCGAGGTCGGCGTGCTCTCGGTGCTGTGCGCGGTGCTGCTCGGTGTGCCGCTCGGCCTGCTGTCGGGCTACTGGCGCGCCGCGGACATGGTGCTGTCGCGGCTGTCCGACGTGCTGCTCGCGTTCCCCTTCATCATCCTGGCGGTCGGGCTGACCGCGATCAACGGCGGCGGCCTCGCCGACGCCGCCATCGCGCTCGGCATCGCCCAGGTGCCGATCATGATGCGGGTGGTGCGCGCGGAAACGTTGCGGCTCAAGGAAACCGACTTCGTGCTGGCGGCGAACACCATGGACGTGCCGTCCTGGCGCATCCTCGGTGAGCACATCCTGCCCAACTCGCTGGCCCCGATCATCGTGCAGGCCACGGTGATCATGCCGACGGCGGTGCTCGGCGAGGCGATCCTGTCCTTCCTCGGCCTCGGCATCAAACCGCCCGCGCCCAGCCTGGGCATCATGCTGTCCGACGCACAGCAATACCTGCTCCGCACGCCGTGGCCGGGCATCTTCCCCGGTGTGGCGCTCGCGATCATCTGCTTGGGATTCAACCTCTTCGGCGACGCCCTGCGGGACGCTCTCGACCCGAAGACACGGCGCTGAAGGAGCCCGCAATGACAGAACCACTCTTGGAGATCAGTGATCTGCGGGTGTCGTTCGGCGACGTGACCGCCGTGCAGAGCGCCGACCTGGTGGTCCAGCCGGGGGAGCGGGTCGCCATCGTCGGCGCCTCCGGATCCGGCAAATCGACACTGGCACACGCGATCATGGGTCTGCTGCCCGGCTCCGGCCGGATCACCGGCGGCACCATCCGGTGGCGCGGCGCGGACATCACCCACGCCGACGAGAAGGTGCTGCGCGGACTGCGCGGCAAGGAGATCGGGCTGGTCCCGCAGGACCCGATGTCCAACCTGAACCCGGTCTCGCGGGTGGGCCGCCAGGTCTCGGAAACCCTTCTCGCGCACAAGATCTGCTCACGCCGCGAGGCAAAGGAGCGGGCCATCGAGCTGCTCGGGCAGGCGGGCCTGCCCGAACCCGCCCGGCGGGCGCGGCAGTACCCGCACGAGTTCTCCGGCGGTATGCGCCAGCGCGCGCTGATCGCCATCGGCCTGGCCTGCCGGCCGGACCTGCTGATCGCCGACGAGCCGACCTCGGCGTTGGACGTGACAGTGCAGCGGCAGATCCTGGACCACCTGGAGAAGCTGACCCAGGAGCTCGGCACCGCGCTGCTGCTGGTGACGCACGATCTGGGTCTCGCCGCCGAGCGGGCGGACCGGGTTGTCGTGATGTCCGACGGCAAGATCGTCGAATCCGGGCCTGCGCGACAGGTTTTGACCGATCCGCAGGAGGAGTACACGCGGCGGTTGGTCGCGGCGGCGCCTGCGTTGATCGCGCCGCGGCGGGCCGATCCGGTGGTGGCGGATCAGGCGGTCGAGGCTGCTGAAGGTGTGGTCGCGGAGAGTGGCGACGCGGCTGTCGACAGCTCGGTTGCCGATGGCGGCGTGAAGGACGGCGACGAGAAGGCCGCTGCCGGTAGCGAAGACGTTGTGGCGACGGAGACGGTCGCCGATGACGCGGTCGCTGGTGACACCGCTGGCGACGAGGCGGCTGCCGACGAGCTCGATGACGCAAAGTCGGTCGAGGACAAGGCCGTTGCCGAAGCCGCCGACACGAAGATCGTCGAAGGCAAGGGCGCCGGTAAGAAGGGTGCCGCGAAGAAGTCCGCCAACGGCAAGGTTGCCGCTGCGAAGGTGGCCGAAGAGGTTGCCGAGGAGAAGACAACTGTCGGCACGGCCGCGGAAGAGAAGGCTGCTGACGAGAAAGCTGCCGCCGACAAGGCCGCTGGCGACAAGGCTGCCGACGAAGACGCCATCGACCAAAAGATCGCCGATGGCAAGGTGGCCGACCACAAGGCCGCTGAAGACGAAGCGGCTGAGGCGAAGACTGCCGACGAGACGGTAGCCGACGAGACAGTCGTCGATGAGGAAGCCGCCGTAGCGAAGATCGCTGACGAGACGGTGGCTGACGACAAGCCGTCGGACGAGAAGGCTGCTGGCGACAAAGCCGTAGCAGACGAAGCCGCTGACGCGAAGGCTGCCGACGAGACGGTAGCCGACGAGAAGGCCGTCGACGGGGAAGCCGCTGTCGCGAAGCCCGCTGACGAGAAGCCTTCCGACGAAAAGGTTTCCGTCATCAAGGCCGCTGCCGACAAGACGGCCGACGAAGCGGTTTCTGCCGACACGACGGCCGACACGACGGTCTCCGTCGAGAAGCCCGCCACCGAGACCGCAGTTACCAAGTCCCTCAAGGATTCTCCGATCCTCGAAGTCTCCGGCATCAGCAAGGAGTACCGGATCCGCGGCCGCGGTGGGGTGCTGCGCGCGGTCGACAATGTGTCGTTCACCATCGCCCGTGGCCGCACCACGGCGATCGTCGGCGAGTCGGGTTCGGGTAAGACCACGACGGCGCGGATGGTGCTCGGCTTGGTGCCCGTCACCTCCGGCTCCATCAAGTTGAACGGTGTCGACATGGTCGGGCTGCGCGGTCCGCAGCTGCGCGCGGCGCGGCTGTCGATGCAGCCGGTGTTCCAGGATCCGTACGCGTCGCTGGATCCGATGTGGACGGTGGAGCGGTTGATCGCCGAACCGTTGCGCGCCTTCGGCATCGGTGATCGCGAGTCGCGCCGGGCGCGGGTCTCCGAACTGCTGGAGCAGGTCGCACTGCCCGCGGCGATGGCGCACCGGTACCCGAACGAGCTCTCCGGTGGTCAGCGGCAGCGTGTCGCGATCGCTCGCGCACTCGCCATCGAGCCGCGGCTGGTGGTGTGTGACGAGGCGGTGTCGGCCCTGGATGTGCTGGTGCAGGACCAGATCCTGACGCTGCTTGCGTCGCTGCAGGAGCGGTTGGGCGTCAGCTACCTGTTCATCTCGCACGACCTGGCGGTGGTGCGCGCGCTGGCCCACGAGGTCGTGGTGATGCGTGACGGCCGGGTGGTGGAGCAGGGCCCGGTCGAGGAGGTGCTGACCGCACCGGCCGACCCGTACACTCGCCAACTGCTGGACGCGATCCCCGGCGCGGGCATGGTCGGCCGCGAATTGCCGGAGCACGTGGTGCCCGCGGCCGCCGACGAAGACGCGGACGTCGATTCCATCGACAAAGAACTGGCTGCCAAAGTCTGACGGCGGCAGCCGAATCGAGGCTCCGCGTCGCGGCTGACTACGCGACGCGGCAAAGCCGCCCCGACCCATTCGTGGGTCGGGGCGGCTTGTTTCGTGCTGGTGCGCGGTGGCGCGTTACTCGGTGACGATCGCGATCGCGTCGATCTCGACGAGCATCTCCGCACGCGGCAGTCCCGTGAAAACGGTGGTACGGCTGGGCAATACGTCGCCGGTGGTGTTCGCGCTGACGAACTCGCCGTAGGCCTCGTTCATCGCGGCGAAGTCGTCGCGGGTGGTCAGGTAGACGCGCAGCATCACCACGTCGTCGAACGTCGCGCCGCTCGCGTCGATGATCGCCTTCACGTTCTGCAACGTGCGGATGGTCTGCGCCGCAACGTCGCCCGGGTACAGGTACTCGTTGGTGATCGGGTCCACCGGACCCTGTCCAGAGACCTGCACGAACGGTCCCTTGCGCACGCCCTGGGAGAACGTGTGCGCGGGTGCGGGCGCGTCGGTGGTGCGGACGGCGATCTTCTCACTCATGGTCAGCCTTTCGTGGCGGTGGTGGCTCGGCCGGGAATCCAGCCGAGCTCGGCGGAGATGGCGTCGGCCGCCGCGCGAACCCGCGGCAGTTGGGCCAGTACCTGGTCGTGGTCGAGCAGCATGTCCGGCACCGACATGGAGACCGCGGCGACCACCGCGCCGGTGCCGTTGCGGACCGGGACGCCGATGCAGTTGACGAAGCTCTCGTGCTCCTCGTGGTCCTCCGCATAACCGAGGGCGGCAACCTTTTCCAGCTCGATCAGGTAGCGCTCGGGCGTGCGGATGGTCCGTTCGGTGAACGGGTGGAAGTCGATCTTCTCGGCGATGACCCGCCATTCCGCGCGGGGCAGCGCGGAGATGAGCACCTTCCCGACGGCGGTGCAGTGCAACGGGGCCGGTCGGCCCACCCGCGAGTACATCCGCACGCTCTGGGTGGCGTCGAGCTTGTCGATGTAGATGACATCGCCGGACTCGTAGGTGGCGAGGTGGATCGTCTGCCTGGTGTCGGCGTTCAACGCGCTCAGGTGCGGCCGCGCGAGGGTGCGCACATCGCGCTGCTCCAGTGTGCGGTTGGCCAGTTCGAACAGCCGCGACCCGAGCACATACCGGTGCTGGCTGTCGTGGGTGACGAAGCGCTGCGCCTCCATCGTCTGCAGCAGCCGCAGCACCGTCGATTTGTGCACGCCGAGCTGGGTCGCCAGCTGGTCCAGCGATCGCGAATCCTCGCCGAGGGCAACAAGAATGGTCAACGCACGCGACAAACTCTGACTCATGACTGTGACTCGCTGACTTCAGGGTGACTCATGGGAAGCTCACTCATGAGGCCACATTCTCGATGACGGTGTCGTTGTAATGCAGTTCGGCCCAGGTGGTTTCGTCCACCGCGGCCAACCGTTCCAGTATCGCCGGTGCGGGCAGCTGCGCGCCGTCGCCGGTTCCGGTGAGCGCCGCGGCGGCACAGAGGTGCCCGAAGCGCAGTCGCTGCGCAGGCGGCCGGTCGTGCAGCAGCGCGGCGAGGTACCCGCCGGCGAAAGCGTCACCCGCGCCGATCCGTTCGGTGACCTCCAGCCCGAGCGCGGGCACCTCGACGCGGTGCGTGCCGTCGAATCCGGTGACCGTGTGCGCGTCGTTCTTGACGATCAGCTGTGCGGGTTCGGGGAACATCGCCCGCAATTCGTCGGCGTCGCCGGTGCCGAACACCGCACCGGCCTCGTCCGCGCCGAGGAAGACCACGTCGCAGCCGCGCACGTGCCGGGCGAGCACCTCGGCGGCTTTCTCGGCACGCCCGGCCCAGAGCGCGGGCCGGAAGTTCAGGTCGAAACTGACCAGCCTGCCGTCGCGGGGGAGGGCGAGCAGGGCCTCGGTGAGCGCGGTCGCCGACGCCGAGAGCGCGGTGGTGATCCCGGTGAAGTGGACCAGGTCGCAGCCCGAGAGCAGCCGGGCGGCCGGGGTCGCCGCGAGGTCGGCCGGGGACAGCGCGCTGGCCGCGGAGCCGGTCCGGTAGTACAGCATCCGGCTCGCCCGCTCGGCCAGGTCGGTGGCCTTGCCCGAGCCGCTCCCGCGTTCCTTGACGTACACCGCCGTCGGCCTGCCGGGGTCGGTGACGACCGCCGATACGTCGACGCCGCGTTCGGTGAGGTGGGTGAGCAGGTACCGGCCGAATCCGTCGTCGCCCACCCGCGACAACCAGGCCGTGGCGACCCCCAGCTGCGGCAGCACGGTGGCCACGTTCGCCTCCGCACCGCCCGCCGTCCGCTCGAAGATCTCCGACTCCTCCAGGGGTCCCGGCTGTGCGACCAGCACGGCAAGTCCCTCGCCGACGGTTACCGCCCGTGGGCGGGTCGACGTAGGCCACGTCACACCGATCTCCTTCCTGTGCTTGCGGCCACCGGCCATCCCGTGCAGAATAACCACACGAAACACGATGCGCAACAAGCATTGCAAAATATGCAATAGCGATATGCTATGCAAGAAGATGTGAATCAGCTGGGAAGGAATGCCGTGGCGATCGACGAAGACGTCGTAGCAGGACTCGGAGACCGGACGTTGGGTCCCGAGCACAAAGGGCTGCCGCCCACTGCCTGGGGTCGCACCGCGCGCGAATTCCTCGCCACCACACCGGAGCTCGCGCAGTTCGAGACGCCGCTGCTGACCATCGACCGGTCGGCCGTCGCGGCGAACATCGCCGTCATGGCCGACTGGGCGGCTGCCGCGGGCGTGCAACTCGCGCCGCACGGCAAAACCACTATGTCGCCGCAACTCTGGGCGCAGCAGCTGGCCGCGGGTTGCTGGGGCATCACGCTGGCCACCATCTGGCAGGTGCAGGTGGCGCGCTCGTTCGGGGTCGGCCGGATCCTGCTGGCCAACGCACTCGTCGATCCGGTCGGGTTGCACTGGGTCGCTGCGGAATCGGCGACGGATCCTTCCTTCGAGTTCGTCTGCTGGGCGGACAGCGTCGAAACCGTCGTGCTGATGGACGAGCATCTGCGGACCGCGCCGGGTACGGCTCAGGTCCGGGTACTGGTGGAACTCGGTGGGCCACACGGCCGTACCGGCGCACGCACGGTCGAGCAGGCGCGGGAGGTCGCGGCGGCGATCACCGACGCCGAGCGGCTCACGCTGGCCGGTGTCGGTGGCTACGAAGGCGCGCTCGCACACGACCGCACGCCGGGGGCCACCGACACGGTGCGGCACTATCTCGACGAACTCGCCCGCCTGCACCGTGAAATCGCCGCCGCCGGGCAGTATCCGGACGGTGCGATCGTGACCGCGGGCGGCAGTGCCTACCCGGACCTGGTCGTCGAGCGCCTCGCCGGTCTCGCGGACGAGCAAGGCGCACAGGGTGTTCCGACCTCGGTGGTGCTGCGTTCCGGCGCTTACATCATCCACGACGACGGTTTCTACGCGGGCATCTCCCCGTTCGCCGCGACGCGCAGCGAGAAGCCGCTCCGTTCGGCTATGCACGGCTGGGCGCGCACGCTGTCGCGGCCGGAGCCGGAACTGGCGCTGCTGGACGCGGGCAGGCGCGACCTGCCCTTCGATGAGGGGCTTCCGGTCCCGCAACGCGTTGCGGGACCGGAAGGTTCGGCGCTGGACCCGGCCGCGACGGTATCCGCGCTGAACGATCAGCACACCTTCCTGCGGCTGCCCGCGGGCACCGAGCTACCGGTCGGCGCGGTGGTGCGGCTCGGTCTGTCGCATCCCTGTACCGCCTTCGACAAGTGGCGGCTCATCCCGGTCATCGACGACGCCGACGCGCCGTCGCCGCGGGTCGTCGACTTCCTGCACACCTTCTTCTGAGCCGCGGATCATGACGGACTTACTCTTTCGCGACATCGACATCATCGATGGCACCGGCGCACCGCGATTTCGCGGCGACGTGCTCGTCGAGCAGGGGCGGATTTCACGCATCGCCGAGCCGGGCAGTATCTCCGGTGCCGACCGGGTCATCGATGCCGGACCGGGCGCCGCGCTGTGCCCGGGCTTCATCGACATGCACGCGCACTCCGATCTGCATCTACTGACCGAACCCGGGCACTTCCCGAAGGTCAGTCAGGGCATCACCACCGAGGTGATCGGGCAGGACGGGCTGTCCTACGCCCCGATCGACGACGCCACCCTCGCGGTGGTGCGGCGCCAAATCGCCGGGTGGAACGGCAATCCCGCCGAGCTCGATTTCTCCTGGCGCACCGTTGGTGAGTACCTGGACCGGCTCGATCGCGGGATCACGCCCAACGCAGCCTATTTGGTGCCACAGGGCACACTGCGATTGCTCGTGGTCGGCGCCGACCAGCGTCCGGCGACGGCGGCGGAGATCGGCCGCATGCAGGAGCTGCTCGCGCAGGGGTTGCGCGAGGGCGCGGTCGGCATGTCCAGCGGGCTCACCTACACGCCCGGAATGTACGCCGACACCGGCGAATTGGCGGCGCTGTGCGCGGTGGTCGCCGAGTTCGGCGGGTTCTACGCGCCGCATACCCGGTCCTACGGCGCGGGCGCGCTGGAGGCGTACGCGGAGATGATCGACCTGGCCAAGACGACCGGCTGCGCGCTGCACCTGACTCACGCCACCATGAACTTCCACGTGAATCGTGGCCGCGCACCGGAGTTCCTGGCGCTGATCGATGCCGCGCGAGCCGAGGGCTGCGACATCACCTTGGACACGTACCCGTACCTTCCTGGCGCGACTACACTTTCGGCGCTGCTGCCGAGCTGGGCGATGTCCGGCGGCCCGGACGCGGCTTTAGCTCGCCTCGACGATCCCGAGACGCGGGCGCGAATTGCCTTGGACGTGAACGTGAACGGCTCCGACGGCTGCCACGGCGTGACCGTCGAGTGGGAGACCATCCAGATCAGCGGTGTGGCCAACGGGGAGCTCGAGGGCTACGTCGGCAAACGGCTGGACGAGATCGCCGCAGAACGCGGCATGGCGCCGGTCGAGGTGTTCTTCGACCTGCTGCGCCGGGACCAGCTGGCCACGAGCATCCTGCAGCACGTCGGGCACGAGGAGAACGTGCGCGCGATCATGGTGCACCCCGGGCACATGGGCGGCAGTGACGCGCTGCTCGCCCCGGCTCGGCCGCACCCGCGCGCCTGGGGTACCTTCCCGCGCTACCTGGGCCACTACGTTCGCGAACTCGGTGTGCTCGAGCTCGAAGACTGTGTGCACCATCTGACCGGCCGGCCCGCAGAGCGGCTACGGCTGCGTGACCGTGGGCTCGTCCGGACCGGCTACGCCGCGGATCTCGTGGTGTTCGACCCCGCCACCGTGGTGGACACCGCGACCTTCGACAATCCGAAACAGCAGGCGCGCGGCATCCGGCACGTGCTCGTCAACGGCGAGTTCGCCATCGAGAACGGCGCACCCACCGGCACTCTCGCCGGACGCGCGCTGCGTATGGACGCCTCGCGAAAGGAGACATCGTGACTACCTCGGCCATCGAGGTCATCCGCGCCGACCGCGTGCTGAGCGTGGTACGCGCACCGGAGATCCCCGATCCGGTCGCGCTCGCCGAAGCGCTTGCCTCGGCCGGGATTCGAGCGCTGGAGCTCACCTTCACCACACCGGGTGTGCTCGGTTATCTCGCCGCGGCCACCGCGGCCGAGGGCGCGGTGCTCGGTGTCGGCACCGTGCTCACCGGCGAACAAGCCAAGGCCGCCATCGACAGTGGCGCGCGGTTCCTGGTCACCCCGGGACTGCGCACGGATGTCGCGGAAGTCGCCGCACAGCACGACATCCCGGTCGTGATGGGCGCTTTCACGCCGAGCGAGGTGCTCACCGCCCTCGATCTCGGTGCGGCCGCGGTGAAGATCTTCCCCGCCAGGGCGCTCGGCCCTGGCTACCTGAAGGACCTGCGTGGTCCGTTCCCTGACGTGGCGCTCATCCCTTCCGGGGGCGTCAATGCGGGAAACGCCGCCGAATTCCTTGCCGCGGGCGCGATTGCCGTCACGGCGGGTACCGACGTTGTTTCCCCTTCCGATGTCGCCGCGGGCCGCTGGTCCGAAATCGCTACTCGTGCGGCATCGTTCGTTCGATCCATGAATTGAGAGGTCCACATGGGCGCCGTTGATTGGCTGCGCACCACAACCCCGGGGCTGCTTGTGCTCTGCGGGTTGGCGATCGCCGTGTTGCTGTTCGCCATCATCAAGGTCAAGCTGGAGCCGTTCATCGCGCTGCTGCTCACCGGGCTCGGGCTTGCCCTTGCCGCCGGGCTGCCGGTGTCGAAGATCGTCGGCACCGCGATCAAGGCCGGTGATTCACTGCTGGAGACCGGCTTCGGCGGCATCCTCGGGCACATCGCGGTGATCATCGGGCTCGGCACGGTGCTCGGCGCGATACTCGAACGCTCCGGCGGCGCCGACGTCTTGACCGGCAAGCTGCTGAACCTGTTCGGCGAGAAGGGCGCTCCGTTCGCCATGGGCCTGCTCGGGCTCATCTTCGGCATCCCGGTGTTCTTCGACATCGGCATTTTCGTGCTCGCGCCGCTGATCTATGTGGCCGCCAAGCGCGGTGGCCGTTCGCTGGTGCTGTACGCGATGCCGATGCTCGCGGGTCTGTCGATGACGCACGCCTTCCTGCCGCCGCACCCGGGCCCGGTGGCCCTGGGCGGGCTGCTCGGCGTCAGCCTCGGCTGGTTGATCCTGATGGGATTCGTCTGTGGCCTGCCGGGATTCGTGGCCGCGGGCCTCGTGTGGGGCAGCTACATCGGCAAGCGGATACATGTCGAGGTGCCCGACGAGTTCCTGGTGCGCAAGGAAGACGAGCAGACCGCTCCCGATGAGGGGGAGCGCGTCTCCGGCGGTTCCGGTGGTGTCGCGACCAAGACCGTCACGGTCACCCCGCCTTCGGTCGGGCTGATCGGCGCCATCATCGCCATCCCGCTGGTGCTGATCCTGGGCGCCACCTTCGGAACCCAGCTGCTGGACAAGGACTCCCAGCTGCTTCAGGTGCTGACCTTCTTCGGCACGCCCGCGGTGGCGCTGCTCATCGCGGTGCTGATCGCGTTCTACGTGCTCGGCGTACGGCGCGGATCCACGGTGCAGGAGCTCAGCGAGCTGACCGCGGAATCGTTGCGGCCGGTGGGCATGCTGCTGCTGGTGGTCGGCGCGGGCGCCTTCTTCGGAAAGGTCATCTCCGCCACCGGCATCGGCACCGCCTTGGCGGACACGATGTCCGCGGCCGGGCTGCCGGTGATCGTGCTCGCCTACATCATCAGCTGCGGGCTGCGCATCGCCCAGGGCTCGGCGACCGTCGCGATCGTCACCACGGGCGGCATCGTCGCCCCGCTGGTGGCCAGCCACAACTACTCGCAGATGTCGATCGCGTTGATCGCCATGGCCATCGCCGCGGGCTCGATCATCCTCAGCCACGTCAACGACGGCGGTTTCTGGATCATCGCGAAGTACTTCAACCTGACCGTCAAGCAGACCCTGCAGACCTGGACCGTGCTCGAAACAATCCTGTCCGTGGTGAGTTTCGCGGTCGCGGCGATCTTGTTCGCGATCGTCAGCTGAATCGCGCGGACCATCCGGTCCGCGGTGTCGAGCTCCGTTGCGGGGCCGGACAACTGGTGGCACGGCCGCCCGTCGGAAGCGACGAGCGGTGCCGCCGAGTCCGGCCCCGCTTCGGCGTTTCACCGGAGCGCTGCCGCCGCGCACCACGGCTTCCGAGTCTGGTAGCTCGACGTAACGGGGCCAGTTCAGCACGAGTCGGCACCGAGATCTTCGACCGCGACGGCGATGTCTGGACCAAGAGACTCAGCCGAGCGGAGCAGGCCAGCTGATGCGAGTGGAGACCGACAACGGTCGCCACCTCGCCGACATCCCCTGCGAGGCGGGTTGTGCCTGCGCAGACAAGCTATTCGGGGTGTCGGGCGGTCACCGATCCGTGGTGCGGGTGGCACCGAATACTTGCCGGGCCCGTGCGGTCTTCCCGTCATCCACAGTTTTGATCATTTCTCAATACTCAGGAGTAACAGTGCCTGCTATACGCACATCAGGGTCGATCATCGCTACCGTCACAGCTCTGCTGTGTATCGGGACCGGCCTCGCCACCTCGGTCCACGCAGACCCGCCCGACGCCTCCAGGTGTACAGGCGACAAGGCCCGGAATGCCGACGACAAACCGTTCATCGTCCACTACTGCCTGCTCGCGTCCAGCGCCGCCCAACGTGCCCATATAGCGGGCGAGGTGACCGTGGCTGCGGCGACCGAAGGCAACGATGGCCGTGGCCGTGCTGGAGGGGAGGCTGATGGAAATGCCTCGGCTGCGGCGGAAGCGGCGATCGAGGCCAGCACCGCCGAGGACGCCGCGGCCGCCGCTTCAGATGCGGCCAACTATGCCGCCACTGCGGTCAACCTTGCGACCGGGATCGACCTCCCCGATTCGGACGGTGCGCCCCAAAACGAGGACACTGCCATCCGTGCCGCCGCTGCCACCGCGAGAGCCGTTGCACATGCTGTTCGGTTGACGCGCATCGATGCCAAGAATCCACAGTTGGCCAACACTGCCGCAAGGAAGGAACAGGTAGCGGTCCAAACCTCGCAAGAGTACTTCAACGGGAAACCAGAAAATCCGGTGAAGATTACCGAACTGCCTGAGTAAACGAGCTAGACGCCATCAAACTCCACACAAGCGCGTGCCCGATACCCGCGAGGCCGCCGCGGCGACCGCGCGAGGTCCTCGGTGGGTGGGGTCGGTGGGCCGCGGCCTACGCTCGTGACGATCCGAGAGGGAGGAGTCACGATGGCTGAGGCGATCATCGTCGGCGGCGGAATCGGCGGGCTGACCACCGCCGTCGCATTGATCCGGCGCGGCTGGACGGTGGAGGTGCTGGAGCGGGCTCCCGAGATCAGCGAGGTCGGTGCGGGAATTTCGCTGTGGCCGAACGCGCTTCGCGCACTCGATGCCATCGGTCTCGGTGATCAGGTGCGTGCGCGGGCCATCGAGGAAGGCTCGTCGGGGATCCGGGACAGCTCGGGGCGGTGGCTGTCGCGCATGGATGTCGAAGGGATTCGCGCGCGGTACGGCAGCCCGATCATGATGCACCGCGCCGATCTGCTGGACATCCTGCTCGCGGCGCTCCCGGAAGCGGTGCTGCGCGCAGGCGTCGCGGTGTCCGAGGCACGGACCGATGGCACCGTCGTGCACTCCGCGGGTACGTCCACCGGTGACCTGGTCGTCGGCGCCGACGGTATTCGCAGTGTCGTGCGTAGTGCGGTCTGCGGCGACGTTACCCCGCGCTACAGCGGTTACACCGCTTGGCGGCTGGTGACCACTCCCGCCGAGCCGATCAACGGTTTGGGCGAAACCTGGGGCCGCGGTGAACGTTTCGGCCTCGGCGGGCTCTCCGATGGTCGGGTCTACTGCTTCGCGGTCGCCAACATGCCCGAGGGCAGGCCCGGTGGCGGCCTGGCCGAGTTGCGCCGCCGCTTCGGTACCTGGCACGAGCCGATCCCGTCGCTGCTCGCGGCGGCCGAGGAGTCCGCCGTCCTCAAACACGACCTCTACGATCTTCCCGACCTGAAAACCTATGTCGCCGAACACATCGCCCTCGTCGGCGACGCCGCCCACGCGATGACGCCCAACCTGGGGCAGGGGGCCTGTCAGGCGATCGAAGACGCCGTCATCCTCGCTCGGGTGGCCACCGAGGACGCCGACCTGACCAGATACGACCGGGAGCGCAAACCCCGGACCCAAATGATCGTCGCCCGCTCTCGCCACATGGGCACGATCGCGCAGTTGTCGTCGCCGCCGCTCGTCGCGATCCGTAATGCGGCGCTGCGTCTGGTTCCCACCTCGGCGCAGGCCAAATCCCTTGCGCCGGTGCTCGACTGGACCTGCTGACGTTCGGGCCGCCGGCTCCGGTCGGTCCCACCCTCGCGGCGCTCAATTATGTTCCTGCGCAGGAAAATCGCGCAGCGCGCGGTGGCAGCGAGTGGCCTGGGCGCGCAGGGCGGTGACCAGTTCCGGCGGGCCGGACAGCAGCGTGAAGTCGATGTCGACCGAGGTGATCATCCAGACGAGGGCGTCGGGGGTCTCCGCACCTACCTGGAGGCGGCAGGTTTGCGCGTCGACGGGTTCGAGGACGCCCATGCCCGGCCAGATGTTCGGAGTGGCGGCCTCGGCGAAGGTATGCAGCAGGACGGTGGCCTGATACGGCCAGGCGCGGGTGGACAGTTGGTGCGAAAGATAGGTGGCGACATCGCCTTCCGGCGGTTCGCGCGGGGTGAAGCGCGGGCCGGTGGGGATGCGCGGGGTGAGTCGGTCGGCGCGGAAGGTGCGCCAGTCGGCGCGGTCGACGTCCCAGGCCACCAGGTACCAGTGGCGGCTGAAGTGGACGAGAGTGTGTGGTTCCACCGTGCGGACGGTGGTAGCTCCGTTGTGGGCGCGGTAGTCGAAGCGGAGGCGCTCGTGGCGTTGGCAGGCCTCGGCGACGGCCATCAAGGTGTCCGGTGCGACCGCCTCGCCAGGGGTACCGACTCGTACGGTGGCGCCGCGCAAGGTACGGACGCGGTGGCGCAGGCGCGGCGGCAGCACCTGCTCGAGTTTGGTCAGCGCGCGCAGCGACGACTCTTCGATGCCCGCCACCGTTCCGTCGGACGCGCTGCGCAGGCCGACCGCCACCGCGACCGCCTCGTCGTCGTCGAGCAGCAGCGGGGGAAGGGCCGCACCCGCGCCGAGGCGGTAGCCGCCGGTGCCCTGGGTGGCGTGCACCGGATAGCCGAGTTCGCGGAGCCGGTCGACATCGCGGCGCACCGTGCGGCTGGTGACGTGCAGTCGTTCGGCCAGCTCGGCCCCGGTCCAGTCGCGGTGGGCCTGTAGCAGAGCGAGCAGTCTGAGCAGGCGTGCCGACGTCTCCAACATGCCATCCAGCATGGCAGAGTGTTAGGAACAGGACTGTCCTAAGTGGCGATCGCTAGTCGCTGTAGAGTGCGTGCATTCGAGCTGCCGTCTCGGCCACTCGGGCCCGCAATTCCGGCGGATCGAGCACCTCGGCGTATTCGCCGAGTGGCAGCAGGCCGTGGGCGAGCACCTCGTACGACTCCGAGGGCAAGGTCAGTTCGACCCAGCCTGCCGCGTCGGGCTCGGACGCCGTGGCCATTGCCTCGGCGATCGCGGCCGGCTCGTTCATCAACCGCAGCAGCCGTAGATGCGTGGCGGCGATCCGGCAGCGGGCGCGGACCCGCAGCATCGATTGCGCGAAATCGTCGGCGGCCGTGGACCAATGGGCGGGCAGATCGAAATCCGCTGGCCGGTCGAAGGATTCGCCGGTCGGCTCGGCGGAGATGATTCTGCTGACCCGGTAGGAGCGGATCGCCGTGCCGTCGCGCGCGACCAAATACCAAGTGCCCGCCTTCATGACCAGGCCGAGGGGGTCGAGCGTGCGGTCGACGACCTTGTCCTTGCGGCCGTAGCGCACCCGCAGCGTGCGGTCGTGCCAGAGTCCGTCGGCGACGGTGTTCAGGGTGGGCGTCTCGTCGGGTCGGTGGAACCAGCCGGGCGCGTCGATGTGCACGCGCTCGGCGATTCTGGTTGCGCGGCCGCGTAATTCGGGCGGCAGGGCGGCCAGCACTTTGAGCTGAGCGGTGGCGAGTACGGTGCCGAGGCCGAGATCGGCTGCCGCACCGGGTAATCCGGCGAGCAGCACGGCGTCGGCTTCGTCGGTCGTCAAGCCGGTCAGCCGAGTGCGGTAGCCGTCGACCAGGCGCACGCCGCCCGCGCGGCCCGGCTCGCTGTAGACCGGCACGCCGGCGGCGGACAGCGCCTCGACGTCCCGGTACACGGTGCGCACCGACACCTCGAGTTCCTTGGCGAGCTCGCCCGCCGTGGTTCGGCCGCGGGTTTGCAGGATCAGCAGCAGCTGCACCAGTCGACTTGCTCGCATCAGTTGAGATTAGTCAGAAAACTGGACAGGAGATGTCAAGGATGGCTCGTATTGTCCTCGATATGGCCACTTGGAGTGAATTCACCGCAGAAGCACCGCGCATCGCCGAGATCTTCGTTCGCCGACACGCTGCCGCAGGCAACCTGTGCATGCTCGGCACCCTGCGCTCGGACGGATTTCCGCGAATCAGTCCGATCGAGCCGCGGCTGTTCGAGGACATGTTGGTGATCGCGGGGATGCCCGGCACCACCAAGTTCCGCGATCTCGCCCGCGATCCGCGCTTCTGTCTGCACACCGCCACCATGGACACGAACGTCAGCGACGGTGACGCGAAGCTGTTCGGCACCGTGGTGGATGTCCAGGACAAGGAGGTGCACGTTCGTTTCGCGCAGGACCTGTTCGAGGAGAGCGGGTTCGATATTCGGGGCCAGGAGTTCGACCACTTCTACGTCGCCGACTTGACCAGTGCCTCGACCGTCGAAGCGGCTGAGGATCACCTGGATATCACCATTTGGAAGCCCGGCGAAGGCGAGCGGGTAGTGCAAAAGCGCTGATGCGCTCGGGTCAGTCCTTGCGGGGCAACCGGTTGAGGACTTCGGTGGCGAGCTGTTGCGGATCGATGCCGAGTGCGCGCAGCGCGGGATGCACGACCTCGTCCTCATGGGCGAGCAGTCCGAGCATCAGGTGCCCGGTGTCGGCTCTGCTGTTGCTGGTCTTGTGGGCTTCGGTGTCGGCGCGGGCCAATGCGCGCAGCACCAGCGGGGTGAAGCGCGGGTTGACCGGCGCGGAAGCAGGGTGGGTCGCGACGGCCGCCAAGGCTCGCCGGAGCTTCTCGTGTCCGAGTCCCAGCGCATCGACCGCAGCGGCGATCGGGGTATCGGGCTCGTCGTCGGCCGTGCTGGTCAGTGCGAGCAACAGGTCGCTCGCCTCGATGTGCGCGTGATTGAGCGCCCGCGCCTCCCGCAGGCTGTTCTCCAGCGCTTTCCTGGCTTGCTTGGTGAAGGGAATGTTCCCGGACACGCTGTAGTCGGCCGTCCCCGGCGTCAGCGCGATCTGCACCCTGGCCGCGGCGGGCTCGATGCCCAGCTCCGCCAGCGCACGCGCGGTGGTGGCCGCGGAACCGATCTCGCAGGCGCGGAGGATGGCGAGCAGCATGTGCTCCGGGCCGATGTAGTCGTGGCCGTGTTCTCGTGCCTCTTCTTGTGTCAGCACGATCACCCGACGGGCCTGATCGGAGAATCTCTCGAACATAGCGACCCCCTTTCGGCCATTGGCCGCTGCTATCGATGGTAGTCAACATCCGGAGCCGCTGGTCGATATCAGCGGTGTCGGGTGCCGGACGCGACTACGGCGCGGCAGATCGGGCGCTCGGCATTCAGTCGCTCTCGGTCAAGGCTCGGAGGCGACGGGTGAGAAAGGCTCGCTCGGCCGAATTCTCGGTGCGGGCGAGCGCCGCGTCGACAGCGACCACGGCTTCGCTTGTGCGACCGAGTCGTTCGAGGAGGTCGGCCCGAATCGCGTGGTACAGGTAGTACTTCGCGAGGTCGAGATCGTCGAGCAGCGCGAGCGCGACGGCGGGGTCGTCGACTTCGGCGACCGCTACCGCCCGATTGAGCGCGACGATCGGACTCGGCGTCAGCGCGGTCAACTGGTCGTAGAGCTGGATGATCTGTGGCCAGTCGGTGGCGGCTGCGGTCGGGGCGTCGGTGTGCACGGCGTTGATCGCCGCTTGGATCTGATACGGCCCAGGTTGGTTGCGGCGCAGGCACTCTCGCACGATCGCGTGACCATCCGCGATGCGTTCGCGGTCCCAGTTGTCGCGGTCTTGTTCCGGCAGCGGGATCAGTGATCCGTCGGCGGCGGTGCGGGCCGCTCGGCGTGCGTCGGTCAACAGCATGAGGGCGAGCAGCCCGGCGGCTTCCGGTTCGTCGGGCATGAGTTCGGTGAGCAAGCGGCCGAGGCGGATCGCTTCGGCGCAGAGCTCGGCGCGGGTGAGACTGTCCCCGGCGGTGGCCGTGTGCCCCTCGGTGAAGATCAGATAGATGATCGCGAGGACGGCGTCCAGCCGGGCCGGCAGGTCGGCGACGGCGGGCACGCGATAGGGGATGCGGGCGTCGCGGATCTTGCCTTTGGCGCGGACAAGTCGTTGCGCCATAGTCGATTCCGAAGTCAGGAAGGCGTGGGCGATCTCCGCGGTGGTGAGCCCGCCGAGCAGTCGTAAGGTGAGCGCCACCTGGGCGGTGCGGGACAGCGCGGGGTGGCAGCAGGTGAAGATCAGCCGTAGACGGTCGTCGTGCACCGCACCCTCCTCGGCCGGTTCGCAGTCAGCCTGCAACAGTGCGGCCTGGGCATACTTGTCCGCGCGGGCGGCTTCCCTGCGGAGTCGATCGATCGCTCGGTGGCGTGCGGTCGTGATGATCCAGCCGGGCGGGCTCGGCGGCAGCCCGTCCGACGGCCAGCGCCGGACCGCCGCGGTGAACGCGTCCTGCACCGCGTCCTCGGCGACACCGATATCGCCGAAGACGCGGGTCAGGCTCGCGACCGCGCGGCCGTAATGTTCGGCGAACACTCGCTCGATCGCCGCGGTGGTCACGGGTGCGTTCATCTAACTGTCGTGCAGTGGCCGGACCTCGATCGGCAGCGTGATCGCCGCGGCCAGCCTGCGACCCCACTCCAGGGCTTCGTCGAGATCGGCGGACTGGATGATGGTAAAGCCGCCGATGTGTTCCTTGCCCTCGACGTACGGGCCGTCGGTGACCAGCGCTTCGTCGTCCTTGACGCGCACCACGGTTGCGGTGCTCGGGGGATGCAGACCGGCGGCGAAGACCCACGCGCCCGAGGACTTCAGATCGTCGTTTACCGCGTCGACATCACGCATGATCTCGTCGATATTGTCGGGTACGCCGTCACCGTCGGGTTGGTAGATGCTCAGCAGATATTGCTTCATCGAAATGCTCCTTCGGACAGGCCGGCCTGGTGCCGGCTTCACCGACTACACGATCGGGCACCCATCGAATCGACACCTCCGGTGAACTTTTTCAGGCGGGATCGGTGAGGGCTTGGACTCGACCGTAGCTCGGGGCTTCGCTGGTGGTGGGGTTGTCGTCGCGGACCGCGCGGGCGGCGTCGACGGCGGCGGCCAATGCCGTGCGGTACAGCAGCGAACCGGTGCTCACCCGGCGGACACCGAGGTCGGCGAGCGTGGTGAGCGAAGGGCCGGTCGGCGAGTAGAGGACGTTGAGGGGCAGTGGGGTAGCGGCGACGATCCGGCTGATTTCGTCGGGGTCGGTGAGACCGGGGACGAAGATGCCGTCGGCGCCCGCGGCCGTGTACTGGTCGACGCGGGGGCGGGTGGTGTCGGTGTCGAGTTTCAGCCAGTAGGTGTCGACGCGGGCGTTGACGAACAGCTCGGGGGAACGGGCCTTGATCGCCGCGATCAACTCGGACTGGTGATCCGGTTCGGCCAGTGTGGTTTCCGCACGGCCGTCCTCCAGATTGACTCCGGCGATACCCAATCCCGCTAGTTGCGCGACGTATTCGGCGACAGCGCTGGGGTTTTCGCTGAAGCCCCCTTCGATGTCGACCGTGACCGGCACCGGCAGCCGGACGAGTAACCGGGCCAGTGCCATCGTCGCGTCGGCGGTGACCCCGGTGCCGTCCGGCAGACCTGTCGCGACGGCGACGCCGAGGCTGGTGGTCCCGATCGCCGGGAACCCTTCGGCCGCAAGGATTGCCGCGGAACCGAAGTCCCAGGCGTTCGGCAGGACCAGCGGCCGGTCGCCGTGGTGCAGTTCGTGGAAGATCTTCGTCTTGTTCATGCGGACCCCTCGATGATTCCGGCGGCGATGGCGATGGCGTGCGCTCGGCCGGGGCAGGCGTGTGGGCCCGCCCCGAATCCCAGTCCAGGGTGCCGCATGTCGAGCTCGACGACCGCTCCGTCGACGAACCGTCTGGTCGAGCGAAGCGGCGGGTTCTCGATCATGGTCCGCTCGATGATCTGCTCGGCGGTGCCTTCGGTGGTCAGCTGCCGAGTGTTGGCGATCAGTGCGCTGGTTGCGGCACAAGCTTGCACCAGCAGGCAGATTCGGGCGGCCGTGGTGTCGTCGGCGACGCCGCTGATTGCCGTTACCAACTCGGCGACGGCTTCGTCGGCCGCGGGGTTGTCCGGCTCGTATGGTTGATAGTGTGCGGCGACCAGTGCTACTGCGTCGACGGAAATGTTCTGCAGGCCAAGGGCTTCCGCCAAAACGCGGACATGGGGCAGTGGTCCGGCGGTGGTGCTGACCCGCTCGCGCAGATCGGCGGGGGAGAGCCGGTCGAGTTCCGCAGTGACCAATGCCCGCAACCGCTGATGCTCGGCGCCCTCGGCGAAGCGCGGCACGTGGGAGCGCAGCCACGCGAGGCCGATCGGCGCATCCACCCGGGGCACGGCGGGCACCGGTGCGTTGATCAATGTGGCGCGCACCTGCTCAGGGTTGGTGATCGAAGGGGCTGTCATGCCGTGACCGTATCCCCGGATCATTTCGGTGGCCGCCGAAACGTTCGCGCACCATCATGGGGTGGTGTCATCCAGAGGAGCCGAACTGGCAGGTCTCGCCGCGTTGCTCGCCGACCGCACCCGCGCCGACATGTGTCTCGCCTTGGTCGACGGCCGCGCCTGGACCGCAGGTGAGCTCGCCCGTCACGCCGGAGTGGCCGCGTCCACCGCGACCGAACACCTCAATCGTCTCCTCGCGGGCGGGCTGCTCATCGAACGCCGCCAAGGCAGGCATCGCTACGTCCAATTGGCGGGACCGCAGGTCGCCGACCTACTGGAGTCCATGGTCACCCACCTGGACCCACCCCGTCCGACGGTGACCAATCTCCGAACCGCCACTGCCGCAGCAGCTTTGGCAAACGGTCGCACCTGCTACGACCACCTGGCCGGACGCTTGGGCGTCGCCATCACCGATGCCATGTCCACCCAGGCCTTCCTCGATCAGGACAACGGTTTCGCCCTCACCGAAGCCGGTCTCACCTGGCTGACCGGCCCGCTCGGCATCGACCCCGCCACCCTGCACGCCACCCGCCGCCCCCTCGCCCGCCCCTGCCTCGACTGGACCGAACGCCGCACCCACCTGGGCGGCGCCGCAGGCGCCCACCTCTGCCGCCGCCTCCACGAACTCCACTGGATCACCCGAATCGGCACCGGCCGCGCCATCCGCCTCACCCCGAAAGGCGAATCCGCCCTGCAAACTTCGCTGGCCCTCGACCTTTCCGCCCTGCAACCCCCTACACCGCATCCCGCAACTGCCGCAGCCGATAAGCCACCCGCGAAACAACCCCCGCCAACATCCTGGCCCCCGACTCCAACCGCTCCAGCAACTCCACCAACTCATCCTCGGTAGCCCGCGAAACATCCACCCCCCGCACCCCAGCCACCGCACCCTCCAGCGCCCTGACCTGCTCCTCAAAGGATTCGTTCGAACGCATGTTCTAATGATAGCAGTTCTGGTCCACAGCACGTGCTCGTCGCGAACGCTGCGACGAAGCAGGCCCGTACGCCCCACACCCTGATGACCACGTCTGGTGGCAATCTCTATCCGGGCGCAGAACGCGCGGACCGGACTCGGGATGTCCGCACCCAGCACATCGCATCCAACGCAGCATTCTCAGGAGGTCGGTCCGGCTCAGTGGGCGTGGATGCCGATGAAGGACAACAGGATTTCGGCGGATCGGGTGGGATTCTCGACCTGGGGTGAGTGGCCGACGCCCGGCACGGTCACCACCGTCGCGTCGGGAACGGTGCGATATTCGGCGGTGGAGGTGGAGCAGCGCCACCGGCGGTCTTGTTCACCGAAGATCACCAGCAGGGGTTTGCCCAGGACGGTCAGCCGGTCCGGAAGGGCGCGCTGGTTCAGATAGTCGCGACTGGCCGCCGAGGTCGCGGTGAGGGCATGATGGGTCATGCCACGCAAGTCGCCGACGAACTGTTGCGGGATCGGGTAGCTGTCGGTGGCGAACGCACTGCTCAGAGCCTGGCGGAGGAGGTCGTCGGTGCGTAACTGCCACATCGCTTCCCCGAGGACCGGAGTCGTGAGCAGCCGGCCGGCGGGACTTTCGGAAGTATCGGCACCGAGGGTGGGGCCGGTGTCGACGAGCACCAGCGCGGTCACCAGGTCGGGGCGTTGCTCGGCGAGCGAGGTGGCCACCGCGCCTCCGGTGGAGTGGCCGACCGCGATCGCGTGCCGGACACCGAGCTGGTCCAGTGCTCCGGCGACCCGCTTGCCTTGCTCCGGGATCGAGTAGCCGGCGCCGTCGGGTTTGTCCGAGCTGCCGTGCCCGAGCAGGTCGAGGCGGATAACGTGGTAGGAGTCGGCCAGCAGCGGCACCAGCCGGTCCCACCAGTGGGTGGATGCGCCGAGCCCATGGATCAAGACCAGGGCAGGGCCGCCGCCGAGGCCGTCCTGGCTGACATGGATGTTCTGACCGTCGATGGTGAGTGTCGATTCGACGGTGGCCGCGGCGCTGTGGTGAGCGGTCACCACCGAGTTTCCCAGCAGCAGCACGACAATCGCGCTGACGATGGCCACAGCGAGGAGGCGGTGCTTGCGGCGTTTTCCCGCGCGCCGCTGGTCCAGCCGGGTTCCGTGCGAATGGTTGTCGATTACGGGTGAAGTCACGCCCTCACTGTCGCCGCCGGTGGGGACCGATGGCTTGAACAAATGTTCCCCGACCTCCAGCATATGAGGGTGCGCTTCACTGGGCCGGAACCTGTCTGGGATGTCGTTTGTCCGCCCCGGCCGAGCCGGATACCCGGTGTCCGCATGGCTGGATTCCGCGATCATGGTGCGAAACCTGTTGACCAGCGGGCGCTTCCGCATCCTGCCGTGACAATGCTGCTGGAGTTCGGCGCGCGTTCGCCGGTCGTGGACGACGCCGCCGGACAGTGTCGGGGCAGTCTCGCCGCCGGTCTGGGAACCAGTACGCGACGCGTACGCGGCGAGCAGATCGAATGCGTGCAAGTGCGGTTGTCGCCGCTGATCGCGGGCGCCGTGCTGAGCGCCTCCCCCGCCGAATTGACCGACGCCGTTGTGCATCTGGACGACCTATGGGGCCAGGAGGCGGCACGGATCCGCGAGCAGCTGGCCGAGACCCCTTCGTGGACAGAGCGTTTCGCTCTCATCGAGGTGTTGCTGGCTCGCCGCTGCGTGGCCGAACCTTCGGCCGAGCCGGAAGTGATCTGGGCCTGGCGGCGTATTCGGGCCGGGCGCGGTTTGGTCCGGATCGATGGCCTGGCCGACGAGGTCGGTTGGAGCCGCAAACGCCTGTGGTCCCGGTTCCGAGCGCAATTCGGTGTGCCGCCCAAGCGGGCGGCGACACTGGTCCGCTTCGACCGTGCCGTCCACGGACTCGCCGCCGGTGCCGACCCGGCCCGGGTTGCCGCCGACAACGGCTACGCTGACCAATCCCACCTGCACCGCGATATCGTCGCGTTCACCGGCGTGACGCCGGCGGCCGTGGCCGGCGAATCCTGGCTGGCTGTCGACGACATCGCCTGGCCCGGTACCAGCCGTCGTGCCGCTAGCCCTGCCTTCGACGAATCGACCCGGCCACCGGGCTGACGCAAGACACAGTTTTCTGCGCCCGACTACGGCCGACGAGTGTCGTCAGTGGAGTTCCTCGACCAACCCGATGATGATGCCCTCGGGCCCGCGGACATATCCGTAGCGGAGCATGTCTTCGTAACGGGCTACCGTGCCCACGAGTTCGCCACCGTGGGCGCGCAGGCGGTCGATGACGTCGTCGATGTCGTCGGTCACGAACGTCAGGCGGGGGATGCCAAGGGTGTTCACTGGTGCCTTTGGCGCGGGGTTGGTGGCGGGCGAACGGAACGTCGAAAGTTCCACCCGGCCATGGCCATCCGGCGTTCGGACGACGGCCATGTCTGCTTGCACGCCGTCCAGCCCGAGCAGGTCGTCGGCCCATTGACCACCGACTGTCGCTTCGCCCTCCAGTTCCAGGCCCAGTTCTATGAAGAACGCGACAGCAGCCGCGAGGTCCTCGACCACAATGCCGACGTGATCCATCCGGCGGATCGTCATAATGTTCTCCTCAGGTTCGTTGCGCGGCCCGTTCGGCTGCTCGTGCCCCTGGGACGGAGCCGCCCGAGCGTTCTCGACATCCACGGCGCATGAGTTTCCCAATCTATTTGGACCGGGTTGTGCAGCGGCACGACCGTGCAGCAGCGGGAACTCGGGCTCCAGCCATCTAGCCCCCGAAACCAGGGGCAAGATGCGGATCTCGATGACCGATAGCATCGGTGCCACGCACTGCGCCAACTCAATTGACGGTGCGCCAGAGGGGAATTCGATGCCAGAAGAAACACTTCGGGCAGACGACGAAGCTGTGCAGGCCGACCTCCTGGGTTCCGCGGCGCAGGTCAATCGCGAATTCGATCGCCGATGACAACCTCAGCAGCCGTAGTAGACGGCGCAGACTGCAATTTCCGGCAACCCTCGGCTGACCACGACGCCGGTGACACGATGGCGGTCCACGCGATGCGCAAGATCCTCAGAGCAATCGGATTCAGGGATAGAGGTCACGAACTGTGAGCGGGTTCGAGGTTGAGATCAGTCAGCTGAAAGAGGCGGCCAAAGCGGCGGGATCCGCCGCGACCCAGGCCAGGGCGGTGGACCCGGGTAACGGCTTGACCGGGCTCGCGGCGGCATTGCCGGGTGGGGAGGCGGCGAAGAAGGCGCCGACGTTGGTGACGACGTTCAATGACCGCGCGAAGGGCTGGGCAGACGAGATCGGCGGCTGGGGCGATTTGGTGACCGCGGCCGCGAAGTTGTACGCCGAGAACGAGGTCGAGGCGGAAAGGGCTTTCGGATAATGGCCGTCGGCTATCACGACGTCCGAAAGTGGGACTCGCAGGCGCTCGATACGTCGGCCACCAACTTGCGTGGGCGGCGGGACAAACTCATCGGGCTGCAGGACGAACTCGACGACGCCAGGAGATTGCCCCAGTGGCACGGTCCCGCGAGCGAGCGCGCACGCGGTTCGCTGGGTACCACGCGGAACAACGCCGAAATCTTGATCGCGGAGCTGTCCGCGGTCGACCGCGCCATGCAGAACGCATCGGACGACGTGTCCGCCCTGAAAACCCGGGTCGCCAATAACGACGCCCTCGCCGACACTTACCAGTTCGGCATCGCCGCCGATGGCGCGATCGTGGACAACAAGCCCCCGGACCCGCCGCCGAAGTCGCGATTCGAGGCCGAAGACCGCGCGGAGAGCGCACGGCATCGCGAAACCATCAGGGCGCAGCTGGAAAAGGAAACCAAGGCGATACTCACCACGGCGAAGAACATCGACACCGCCGTTGCCCTGGTGCTGCAACTCGCGCAGGACCGCAAGATCAGCGACCACGGCGCGACCACCCTCGACGGCGCCAGAAAAGGCGGGGAGATCGACGCCAACGTGGCCGAGATGGAGCAGGCACTGCGCGACGCCGGGCTGCTGACCGGTCCGCCGGTGACCGGTTATTACCGGCAGTGGCTCGAGAACGCCGTGCGCCGGGGCGTATCGATCGACACGATCAAGCAGATGGTCTCCGAACACAAGATCACGCCGGAGGATTTCAAGATCCTGGATCGAATGGAAGAGATCCGCGAGGACGAGGACGGCGACGGGATCTTCAAGTCGTACTTCCTGATGCCGAACAACATGAGCGGGGACGACGCCGCCAAGGCGGTGCGGATGACCTACATCTTGAACGCGGGCACCGACTACGGCACCGAAGGCGAGAAAACCGACTTCGCACCGACCCCATACGGATCTGCGGAACTACGCCGAATCACCGAGCGGCAACGGGACAACTCCTGGAGCTACAACGACGATGTGGGATTCGTGCACGGCAACGGTGGACGTTTGGTGACCACGCCGAACGGCATGATGATGGGTTTGGGCGGGAACCTCGTTCAGGACCAGTTCAGCCAAAACGGCGGAACGACCTGGGGCGATACGTTCATGCTGAACGTCGACGACTCGAAAGATCCGGCGCAACAGCTTCGAGAGGTCGCGAGGTCGGGTCACGCGTGGTACGAAAACGACAACGGTCCGTACCGGGGCAAACTCGACCTGGACCGCTTTTTGCACCACGAGGAGCGTCACTCTCAGCAGTGGGCCGAGGAAGGTTATGCCGGCTTCCTCGCGTCCTACGCGTGGGAGCAAGTCACCGGCGGCAACGAGACCGAGGAAGAAGCGGGGCTTTCCGATGGCGGTTATTAGGTGGCCGCGGGTCGCCTGCGCTGCCGTGTTCGTGGCGGCGGTGACCGGGGCGTGCGACAGCCAAGCGCAGTTCGCGCCGTCGCTGCCGCCTGCGGCCGGGTTCCGCGTCGACGACGGTGTCCTGAAACTGTGGACGGGCACTCCGTGCGAGGGCGTCACCGGCCTGACGTTGATCTTCGACTCCGGCACCTCGGAGAGCACGGACCAGGTGTGGACCGCGCCGCGGCCGGGGGTGCCGGTGGAGCGCATGGACCTGCTGCGGACCGCCAAGGGATCCGCTCCCGACACCGGCGGACCTCTCCAGGTCCAGAAATCGCTGCCCGCAGACTACGACTGGACCAAGGCGGGTTCGCTCTCCTTCTCCGTTGACGGCCCGGAGGCGTACGGTGCCAGGGCCGACGTCGCTCGAGTCTTGCGCGAGTCGGCCCAGCACCCGTCCGGGAGTTACCTTTTCGGCGAGCGCGGTTGGCTGGACGCGTCGGAGGTCCAGCGCGAGAATCGGAAATCGTTCCTGACCGTCTGCACTCCCGACCCGAAGTAGTTGCCGCACAATCGAACCTGCGGAGCAGAAGATGGACACGCCGAACAGCACTCGCCGCACAAGCGCGCTGCGGACAACGGTGCGGCGTCTCGTCCTGGGCGCATTCGCCGGTACCGCCGTCTTGATCGTGCTGTTCGTCGCCGAGGTGGTGCTCAGCGTCACTGGAGTGTCCGCCGACCCGCACGGCTACGGAATGTTCGCCGGAATCCTGTTCACGGCGATCCTGACACCGGTCGCGTTGGCACTGTGGCTGCTGTACCGATCGATGCGCCGACGCTGGAACTGACAAACCCGATACAGCACCGCGCGCCGCAGCACGAGCATGCCTCCGCTCTTCGCTGCGGCTACGCATCCCAGGGCGATTCGCCGCGATAGCAGGTTTTCGGAAGCGTGCGGGTGCATCGGGCTGTGACGATCGCCAGACGTCGATCCGAGGAGAAAATCATGCGACGACATGTCGGGCTGGCCTTGTTGGCCGCCGCGGGGTTGCTCAATACCGCACCTGCTGTCGGTGTGGTCGCACCGCAGGGGATGTACGCCGCCTATGGCATTGCTCCGGCCGGGCGCGATCTCGAGGTGGTGCTGCGACATCGGGCCGTGCTGTTCGCCGTCCTCGGGGTCGGGTTGCTGGTGGCAATCTTTCGTCCCGCGCTGCGGCCGATCGCGGTGCGCGCCAATGCGATCAGCATGGGTAGCTTTCTCGTCCTGGTGATCGCCGGGGGTCCGGTCGGCCCGGGATTGGTACGCGTGGCGGCCGTCGACGTCGCAGGATTGGCGGCGCTCGGCGTCGGCGTCGCGCTGCTGCGGGGTGAGCGTGCGGTCGAGCAGGGGCGCTTGGTTGGGGGAAGGGGATGAGAACCGTTGTGCTGTGCCTTGTCGGTGTGCTGTTCGCGGGGATGGGAACGTACGCGCTGGCCGCCCCTGCTGCGCTGGCGCGGCCGTTCGGGTTGTCGGTGCCAACGGCGGTGAGCCGCGCAGAGATTCGCGCGGTGTACGGCGGTTTCGGTCTGGCCGTCGCAGGCATGCTGTGGTGGTCGGCGTTCGGTGCCGGTGAACTGCGGACCGGGGCGGCGCTGACAGTCGGGTTCGCGTTGGCCGGGATGGCGGGCGGCCGCATCATCTCGCGGCTGATCGACAGCGGGGTGCGTTTCTATCCGATCTGGTTCTACTGCTTGGTTGAACTCGTCGGCGCGGCACTGGTGCTCGGTGTCGCCTGACATGCCGTTCACGATCTGTCTACTGCAATGATCACGACTATGACGGTCGACTCGGGCAACCGCCGCGTGGGCGAGCGCACGCTGTGGCTCTGGCAGGGCCAGGCGGCGTACCTTGGCCTGTCGTTCCAGCTCGACACCCATTCGACGCCGGTGCAGTGCTTCGTACTCGGTGTGGACGAGAAGATCACCGTCCGCACCCCGGATGGTGGACGGTGGCAGCGGCGCAGCGTGCTGATTCCGGCGCGCACGGCCCATAAACTCGAATCCAGCGGACGGGTGCTGTTTTACTATCTCGATCCTCGCTCGGCGGCCGCTGCCCGTTTACGAGCGTCGATGCGAGAGCCGACAATACCCGTCGCGACGGGACACCGGGACGAGGCGGCACTGACCGCCCATCTGAATCAGCCCGGCCAGCCAGATCCCCGGGAACTGCGCCGGATCATCGCCGGCCCTGAGACACCAGCGACGATCGACGAACGGATCCGAGCGGTAATGAACACGATAGTCAACGATCCCGCTGGGCGAACCACCGCCGCGGAGCTGGCCGCCGACCTCGGCATCTCCACTTCCCGTTTCCTGCACCTGTTTTCGGCCAACGCCGGCACCAGCTTGCGGCGCTATCGCTTGTGGGCCCGCCTGTTGTCGGTCGCAGGCGCCGTCGCCGACGGCATCGACCTGACCCGCGCCGCAGCCGACGCGGGATTCGCTTCGGCCAGCCATTTCAGCGACACCTTCCGAACTTTGTTCGGCCTCACCGCGACCGAAGTACTCGCCCAGGGCATGAACATCGTCCTGGTCCCGGACACGGAGCGGACACCGACGGCGGCGCGTCTGCGTCGTTGACGCAGACGTGTCCCCAGTACCCAGCAACGTCGCCGATGGTGTTTGGTTTGCACTACTTCCTTTGAACTACACCGCTTCACGGAGGCTGCAGGCGTGGGCGGTTACCGCCGGCGCGAGTTGCCGGGCCTTTCGAATGATGGAGATCCACGCTGTGCCTTCGCCCACCGACGATGAACCGAACGAGGCACTCCCGCAAGAGATGTCAGTGGAACCTGATGTACCACCAGCGGTTGAGCAGCGATCACGGTGGCGGATCGCCCGCCGCCCTCTCTACCTACTACTGGGATTGGCCTTCATCGTCCCGGGCGGGATCCTGTTCGTCGCACGCGACGCCGACTCGGAGCAACCGCGCCCGCAGTACAGCAAATTCGCCTCGGGAACCTTCACCTACGGCGTCGGCACCCACTGGGGAGTACAGCACTTCGGTGTCGATATCGAAGGTGAGATCGGCACTCCGATCCTGGCCGTTGCCGACGGCACCGTGCTCGAGGCGGGCCCGGCCGCCGGATTCGGTATGTGGGTGCGGCTGTTGCACGACGACGGCACTGTCACCATTTACGGCCACATCGACACCGCAACGGTATCGGCGGAGCAACGGGTGCTGGCCGGCGAGCAGATCGCGACTCTCGGCAAGAGAGGATTCACTACCACCCCGCATTGTCATTTCGAGGTTTGGCTGGATGGTGAGCACAAGGTGGACCCACTGCCGTGGCTGGCCACCCGTGGTATCAGCCTCGTACCCTGACGAGACCGCGCCCGGCGGCCGAAAGATACAGCCGTATCTCAGGATTCGCGAGCCGCGATCGCGGCTTGGATCCGGCGTAGTGTGCGGAGACCTTTCTTCGCGGCGACGCTCACCATGCCGTCGAAGACCGTTGCACCGCGATCGTTGGCCATCAACCTTTCCAGCGTCGGCACGGCACGATCGTCGCCGGTCGAACCGAGCGCGACGGCGGCCCAGTAGCGCTGGTCCGGGTCGTCGCTGTCGGCCGCCTCGCACAGTCTCGGGATGATGTCCGGTGCGAATTTGGCGAGCGCGCTGGCGATATAGCCGATGCGGTAGTACCGGCGGTTGTCGAATTCGTCCCACAGCGCGGCGAGGGCCGCCTCGCCGCCGATCAGGCCGAGGGCTTCGGCGGCACGTTCGCGCATTCCGGCGATCGGGTCCCGCAGCACGGGGGTGAGCGCCGGGACGACGGATTCGTCACCGAGCGTGCCCAGTGCGATCACCGCCTGCTCTCGCGCCATTTCCTGGGGGTGATCCAGCATCGCGACCAAGCCGGGAACTGCCTCACGGAAGCCGAGTGCCGCGCAACCCATCGCCGCCCACGCCTGGCAGTTGTACTGAGTGTCGGCGAGCGACGCCAGCAGCGGTTCTCGCAGCGTGTCGTCGCCGAAGATCGCCGCCAGGTTCAACGCCCGGGTGTACAGCGACCGGTGGTAGTCGGAATAGTCGCGGACGAGCGCGCGTAGTGCTTCCTGGGCGGAGGCGTCGCCATCAGCAGCCTGATCGAGCAGGAGCCGCAAATTGTCCACGCGGGTCTCCAGAGCACCGTCTTTGAGGCTTCGCGCATCAGCTGGATTCACCGCCCAACGGTACCTGGCGCTGATCTCGCCCTCCGGCCGCCTCAGCTGGGCCTTACCATTGACGAGTTACCGCTTGGTGCGTTGTCCGGCCCGGGCCGCGATGGCCTTGGCGAGCGGCCATTGGGCGCCGATGGCGGTCAATTCGGTGACCTCGCCGAGCAGGCTGTCGGCGGCGGGGAGCGCGAAGTAGCGGCTACCGGACGGAGGGTTGCCGTGCGCCTTGGCATCTCGGGCGCGAACGAGCAGGACGGCGCGGTCCAGTGCGTCGTAGGCGGGGCCGGCCGGGGCGGCTCGGGAGATCGCCGTCACGATGTCGGGCGGGTGCGGTGTCGCGTAGCGGCCCAGGTCCAGAATGCTGTCGCGGATCTCGATGACGGTGCGGTGCAGGAGATATCGGTTGGGCTGAGCCCCGTCCGGTACGGGGCTGTGGTGCACGATCTCCGGGCAGGCGGCGGTCAGCTCGGACCAGAGGGGCCGCAGCGCTTTTCGGTGGCGCGTCAGATCGTCTACGCCCATTCGGTTGACTATGGCGATCAACGTCAGCCCCATGCACAGCACGAGATCGAAAAAGACTCCGTTGCGATCGATTTCGGCCTGGACGGCGATGAAAGCATTGTGCTGCCCGGTGATCCGGAAGGCAGACGCCACCATGGTGGCGCTGATGCGTCCGAGCACCGCGACGCCCGTGAGGAGTGTCGCCACGTACATCGCCGCTTCGCCGCGACCGACTCGGTTGCGGAGTTCGGCACCGGCAGCCTGGATGACGAGGACCGCCATCGCGACACCGATCGGCGCCGTGCACAGCCAATATCCGAACTGTGCCCATCCGGTGCGTTCGAAGATCGTGCCGTTGCCACCGCCGAACGTGCTGAAACACAGTGCCGCGACACTGAATACGGCGGCCAGCCCGTAGCTGACGCGCGGCGAGCGAAAGCGATACAGCAGCGCCGCACCGATCAGCAGCCCGGCCGCATAGCCGACATTGAAACCGATCGCCCCGAGTTCGAGGATCAGCTCTTCGGAGAGCCAACCGCCGGAGAGCTCGGTGATGAGGCGGCGCACCGTCGGTTCCCGGGTTGTCGCCGTGGCGACCACACAGCCGAAGGCGATGGTGACGTGCCGGTCGAGCTCGGTGTTGAGCAAGCCGACGAGGCGACCGGCCAGCAACAGGCAGGCGGCGATCACGGTGGGCAGCGTTACCGCTGTCGGTAGCGTCGAGGTCAACATCGCTCAGCGCTGAAAGACCAAGCGGCCGAGCACCGAACGTGGTCGCTGAACCTCGAGGTCGACGTCGGACATGAGCATCGAGGCGAACAGCTCGGCCTGGTTCTCGTCGACATCGTCGTAATTGCTGCGGGCCAGCACGCGCAGCACGCTGTCGATGTCCAGGTCGGGGAACAGTGCTGCGAGCGTGCGGCGCTGCGCGCCCGGCGAAACGAATCCGGCGTGGTCGAGCAACAAATGAGCGATCTCGTGCATCACGATGTGGTCGGTGTGATATCCGGTGCTGGCCGCGTCGTAGGCGATGACGATGTCGTCGGCGCGTTCCACGACGAGCCCGCACGGAAACCCACCCGTGGTCAGATCCTGTTGCGGAACAATCAAAATCGGCTTACCGACCCGTTCGGCCACGTGCGCGACGAAGGTCGCCAGATCCCACGGCCGCGGCACCTCGAGCGAAATCGCCAGCTGTCGGATTCGTTCGACCGCGGGGTCGACACCGGCGCGTCGGAACATGGAGCCATCTTCGCCGCCGATGGTCCGGATTGTCCAGGGGAGCAGCCCGCCATCCGACTGACAGAATCACCGGTCGCGCCATGATCAACGGTGTCTCCAAGATCGGCACCGCGTACATTCCGTGACGTACCGCCAGAACCAGGAGAAGGCGATGGGTACCACACCGATAGAGCCGAGGGCACTGACGGAGCTCGAAGCGAGCGTCGTGACCACACTGCTGTCCTCCTCGGGCAAAGCCGGTGCTGGTGACTATCTGGCGCAGGTCCCGTTCGCACGGGTCATTGCCACGTGGGGTGATGGTTCCCCGAGCGTCGATCTCATGGTTCCCCCTGATGTGGCAGCAGTATCCGGGTCAACCAACGGAATCTTCATCGATGGAGGTGTCACCGACCGCAACGGGGCACCGATCGGCGAAGTCATTCTGTGGGTCGAGGACGGGAGACTTGGCGGAATCGAGTACACCTGGTACACCGACGAGCGCCCGAAGTCGCTGCCCGACCCGTCACAGATCGAGGTTTCGTAGCGGGTCTGGATGTGACGCGCCGCGCGGCAGGATTCGGATCTATCCGACCCGCAGTGACGAGACGGCGAGTTGTTCGGTGAGTGCTCGCCGCAGGAAGTTCGGATCGTTCAGGTGTGGTTGGAGTAGGCGCCAGCCGTGGTAGTAGGTGAAGATGTAGGGCTCGGTGAAGGGGGTGCTGAGAAAGCCTTGTAGGAACGTCAGTTCGTCGTCGGATACCAGTGCGGTGTCGGCGAGGTAGTCGCGGACCTTCGGCCATGGTGTCGCCTCGGCGAGCAGCAGCGAGGCGTTGCAGTATGCGCCCCAGAGGATGTTACGGGCGTGCTGGATCTTCGCGTAGTTGCTCGAATCGGGTTGGAGCTCTTCGACATTGTCGAGTAGCCAGTGCTGGGCTTCGTCGTCGGGGAACAGTACCCGCGGGGCGTGCAGGCCGAGGCCCTCGGACACCACGTAGGCCGGTGACGGCATGAACCGCACCTGGATGTCGGGGCGGTGGCCCTGATGCATTTCCTTCATCATGAATTCGCAGATGTGTCCCGGAACCGCTTCGTGGGCAACGACATAGAACAGGTCGGCCAGGTTGAACGGCAGGTTCGGATCGACGAACACGCTGCCTGCGGTTCCGCCTCGATGCAGTCCACGAAATGGTCCGGGGGCGAATTCCACTGTCACCTCCAGCTTTTTCGGCAGCGGAAGTAGCGCCTCGGTTCGTCGCCGGGTTTCCGTCAGCGCCAGGTGAATCAGCTCGGACAACCGCTCTGGTCGGCCCGGCGGCAGGCTGTGTGCGGCGCGCCAGGCGTGCAGCCGTTGTGCGAGCGTGCCTTTCGCCTCAGGTAGGGCCTCGTCCAGCAGTTGGTAGGCCTCGTCGAATACTTCGTCGGGAATCCATTCGGCGTCGATTCCCAGCATGCCTCGCACCTGTTCGGGAAACGGCAGCTGCTCTCCGGTCAGCCGTCGGGCGATGGTATGTAGCGCCCGCACCTGTTCCGCCAGGGCGGGATCGTTGTCGGCGACGGCCGCCGCCATATCCTGCGCGGCCCGGACCAGATCCGCCGGATTCGGCAAGGGCTCGTTCGCCACCTCGTCCAGCCACCGCGCAGGCCCTCGATAGTCGAGAATCCAACTTCCCGTGGGGTGTTGGGTCACGAGCCGATCGACCCGTAGAGCGAGCATCGCATGGTCACGCAATACGTCCATATATCCACTGTGCCGCGTGTTTCGAACTCCCGCAGCCGCCTGCTCCGGTTCGGATGGACAGCTCGACGGCAGCCATCGGCGGCAGGATGACCTCTCGAAATGAATTGGGCGAATCGGACAGCGATCCGCCATGATTCGTCGGGTCAACGTTCAACGCACGTGCTCACAAAGGAAAGTGCTTGATGAGGTTCATGAGTAAGGCCGCAGTCGCGATCGCGACGATGGGTCTTGCGGCCGGGTCGGTAATCGGTGCCGGCACGGCGAACGCGGCCAGTCTCCACGGTGCGATCGCATTCAGTGGTGATGACTGGAGCTACGGCACCAGTATCGATGCGCCGAGCCGCGAGGAGGCGATCGCCGAGGCGCTCGACGCGTGCGGCATCGCCGACTGCATCGTCTTGGTGGACTGGGCGGACGGCTGCGGCGCGCTCGTCTACACCGACGGCGCGGTCGCCACCGGCGCGGGCTTCAACCGCTCGGCCGCACTGTTCGCCGCCCACGCCAGCCTGGCCCGGCATTACCCGCCGGCCTTCCTGGCCAATGTCGGTTCCGCGGACAGGTCGGGGACGGAGATCAGCGAGGTGATCTGCACCGCCAACGCGGGCTGATCGTCGGCTGCTCGGAAGACCCGGAACCTGTTGGGCCGGGTCTTCTTTGCTGTTCCGAGCACCCGTCGGGGAAGCCGGTCGAGGGCGCCTAAGTGCCGCGTGATCAGGCAAAAGCCGCAATCACGGCGTTCACCGTGTGATCTGTGGCCCACCGTTTGACAGCTCCCGACCGGCGGGTCTCAATTGGTCAAGTGACCAGTTAACCCCGGCTCTCCCTTCGGAGCAGCGCGTTTCCGCACAGGAGTGAAGATGAACCTACGGAGCCTCGTGCTCACAGCCACGTTCGCCGCCGCCTGCGCCGTGGCGACCGTTGCGACACCGATCGCGCATGCCGAACCCGACCGAGTGCCGGAATCCGTCGACATTGCCTGCGCGGGTGCCATCCGGCACCGCAACGCCGACTGGTATCTGCCCGAGGGGTCCGCCAATGGTCTGGTCTGGCTGCAACACGGTTTCGCGCGAAGCAATGCGAACGTGGCAAGTCTCGCCGAGCATTTCGCCGCCGCCGGCTACGTCGTCTTCGCACCCTCCTTGCCGTTCCTCGATCCGGCAGGGTGCACCCTGCAGAACCTCGGCGACAACACCGGCTTCCTCGACAACATCGCCGGACTGTTCGCCAACGCCGCCGACCCTGCCAGTCCGCTGGCCCGCAGCTTCGCCGCGGCCACGTCGGCTGCGCACCGTCCCGATCTGCGACTGCCACAACAGACCGTGTTCGTCGGACACTCCGCCGGCGCCGAGGCCGTCGAATATGTCGCCCACCGACTGCACGCCGACCACCCCGCCGCCTTCGCCGACTTACACGGACTCGTCCTGCTCGACCCCGTGAAATCATTCCTCGGCGACAACACCGATCAAGCCCTCACCGACCTCGACCACACCGACCTGCCGATTCTCGATATCGCCGCGAAACCCTCGCAATGCAATCTCTTCGGTGTCGGCACCGCAGCCGCCCAACGCCTGCTGCACCGTAGCTACCTCGGCGTCCGCATCGGCACCGGCGTGCACACCGACGCCGAAGGTGACAGCGGCGACATGATGGGAAACCTGTTGTGCGGCAACCCGAAGTCCGTCAATATCGCCACCCTGCAAACCCTCGCAGTCGGCTGGACCACCGATTTCTTCACCGGCACCAGAACCGCCGACTATTACCCCGCCCACGCACCGGCCACTGACGCAGCCACCGCGCAATCCGCAGTCACAGACGCAGTTTCGGCCGCACCGGAAGCCAAGATCCTGACCGGTTCGTAGGGGATCGCCCCTGATGTCAAGATCGTGGCGTGATGGAACGTCGGCTGACGACCGAGACGATCGTGCCCGCGACCATGCGCGATTTTCGCGAAGTGGTCGAGAATCATGCTCGCTATTGGGGCGGACGTGACCTGCGGTCCCTTCACCTCGCTGCCCTGGTGCACGAGTTCCCGAAAACCAGCTTGGTGGCAGTGGCCGATGCCGAAATCCGGGGCTATGTCTTCGGATTCGTCACTCCGCACCGTGTGGCCTACGTACATCTGATCGCCACACGGGACGACATGCGAGGCGCTGGGCTCGGCCGTCGCCTATACGATGCATTCGTTATGGCGGCACGGGCGCAGGGTGCCACGCAAATCAAGGCCATCACCTCGCCGAATAACAAGGGCTCGATCGCATTTCACCAGAGCCTCGGTTTCGAGGCCCAGGTAGTCGAGGACTACCACGGGCCGGGTCTGGATCGCGTCGTTCTTACCAGGGAACTGGCCTAATTCCGGTGACCGCCAAGGAGTCGTCCGGGAATTCGGTGGTCGGGACCTACGCTTGGATTACCTCGATGCCTACCAGGGCGTTCAGTGAGTCGCAGCTGGCCCAGGACTGGTTTTGGCCGTATTGCACCGGGCCGTATTTCCAGTAGGTGAAGGGGACGGGCCAGGCGACGCAGGTGAGCTTTACCTGGTGCCAGGTGGGCAGCTCGCAATTGGCCATTCCGCCGGTGTTGAAGATGTTGTAAACGTGACAGTTGGCCTGCCATACCGGGACGTCGGCCTGGGCGACGCCGGCACCGGCGAGCACGGTGGCTGCGGCGGCGGTGGCAACGACGGCGCTGGCGGCAAGCCTTTTCGTGGATACCATTGCGAACCTCCTGAAATAGTTGTTGTCTGGAACACATCGCTGACAAGTCGCACTTGTTACTCGAAACGTTCCTGACGGGCGCAGCTGCTCCTTGGGAATGCCGAATGCATTTATGTGGTCGGCGGTGCAGATCGACGGCTTGTTCGTCGTCATTGTTCGGAGCCGGCCGGACTTGCGACCGCCGTTATCAACCGCGTAGTGGGCCGTATCCGTCGGGAACGACGACGCGGCAGCAGAGAATCTGGGGTGGTGCGGGCAAGGCCGCTGGACAAGTGATCACGTGGAACTGATGCTGGCATCGGCCGAGAAGCCCGCTGCACCATTTCCACGTGATCACTTGTCCAGCAATGTAATACGAAGAGGCTACCCGGCCCTGGGGTAAGCGAGGGCCGGGTCTGTGAACGGGTGCGGGTCAGTCGTTGTCTTGGTCGATCGAGACAATCGTCCCGGTGCGCGCGTCGACCGTCACCTCGTACCCATTGCCGTCGCGGGTTTTGACGTCGACCTCCCACTTGGGGGCGCCGTCCGCGGTGTCCAACTCGACGGATTCGACGGTCGCGCCCATCAACGCCTGCCGTGCCGCGTCGAGAGCTTCCTGCTCACTCACGGGTTCCGCGGTGGCCAGTGCGCTGCCACCACCGATCAACGCGACGGTCAGCGCCGCGCCGACGGTCAGTCGGCGCAGGTCGGAGCCGATGCGGCGGTTGGTGAACGGCATGATGATCCTCCTTGGTCGATAATTCCGGTGGCGCGGCGGTACCCGCCTGCGCCCTTCGCGTGGGAACTACCACCGAATCCGCGCGGTATGCCTGCTGATCAAGATCGCCTCGTGTGGCATCCGAGCCCCCCGGCGCGACCGCCGCCCGGCCAGCGTTTGCACCCCGCCGAGCCGGGTACCAACCCTGCGAAACCTCTGACTCTTCCAGCAGGATCCAGGCAAGAGGGGACCAGCTGGTGAATGAGCTTGCATAGTCGTGCATAATCATCACATGGTTGATTCGGTGCACGCGCCGGAGCCAGCAGGGCCCGCGTTGCGGGTTGCGGTGGCCGGGGCGAGTGGTTACGCGGGCGGGGAAGTATTGCGACTGCTGCTCGGTCATCCGGCGTACCGCGAGGGCCGCCTGGTGATCGGCGCGTTGACGGCGGGATCGAACGCCGGAACTCCGCTCGGCGGGCTGCAGCCGCACCTGTTGCCACTGGCGGACCGGGTGCTCGCGCCGACGACTGTCGAGGAGCTGGCGGGGCACGATGTGGTGTTCCTCGGCCTGCCGCACGGGCAGTCGGCAGCGATCGCCGAGCAGCTGCCCGCCTCGACGGTGATCATCGACTGCGGCGCCGACTTCCGGCTGACCGACGCGCAGGCGTGGGAGAAGTATTACGGCACCGCGCACGCGGGCAGCTGGCCTTACGGCCTGCCCGAGCTGCCGGGCGGGCGTGAGCAGCTGCGTGGCGCGCGCCGGATCGCGGTGCCGGGCTGCTACCCGACCGTGGCCAGTCTGGCGATGGCACCGGCGGTCGCCGCAGGCATCGTCGCGCCGAACGTGAATGTCGTTGCGGTGAGCGGTACTTCGGGCGCCGGGCGCAAGCTCGACGTCGGCCTGCTCGGCTCCGAGGTGATGGGTTCGGTGCGGGCCTACAGCATCGCGGGCGCGCACCGGCACACCCCGGAGATCGCGCAGAACCTGAAGGCGGCCGGCGGCATCGACGTCGCCGTGTCGTTCACGCCGGTGCTGGCACCGATGCCGCGCGGCATCCTGGCGACCTGCACGGCACCGACCTCGGTGGATGCCGCGCAGGCACGCGCTGTCTATGAAAAAGCCTATGCCGACGAACCATTCGTGCACCTGCTGCCGGAAGGCGTTCTGCCGCAGACCGGCGCGGTGCTCGGCTCCAACGCCGTCACCCTGCAGGTGGCGGTGGATGCCGCCGCGGGCTTGCTCGTGGTGATCGGCGCGATCGACAACTTGACCAAGGGCACCGCGGGCGCCGCGGTGCAATCGATGAACCTGGCCGTCGGATTCGACGAGACCGCAGGACTTTCCACCGTAGGAGTGGCACCGTGACGACATCCGCTGCGACGCAGACCGCCAACGGCAAGCTGGTGCGCAACCAGGGCGTCACCGGCCCGCTCGGCTTCCGTGCCGCCGGTATCGCCGCCGGCATCAAGGCCAGCGGAAAGCCGGACCTGGCACTGGTTTTCAACGAGGGCCCGGAGTACGCGGCGGCGGGCGTCTTCACCCGCAACAAGGTGAAGGCCGCCCCGGTGCTGTGGTCGCAGCAGGTGCTCTCCGGCGGGCGACTGCGCGCGGTGATCCTGAACTCCGGCGGCGCCAACGCCTGCACCGGCCCCGGCGGCTTCCAGGACACGCACAAGACCGCCGAGGAACTCGCTGCGGCACTGAGCAATTGGGGTTCCGAGACCGGCGCCGGTGAGATCGCCGTCTGCTCGACGGGGTTGATCGGCGACCGGCTGCCGATGGACAAGCTCGTCCCCGCGATCACCGAGATCGTGCACGAGATGGGCGGCGGGCTCTCCGGCGGACTCGACGCGGCCCACGCGATCATGACCACCGACACGGTGCCCAAGGAAGCCGCGTTCCACCATCGCGACAAATGGAACGTCGGCGGCATGGCCAAGGGCGCGGGCATGCTCGCCCCCTCGCTGGCCACCATGCTGGTGGTGCTGACCACCGACGCCGCCGCCACCCCCGACCAGCTGGACCAGGCGCTGCGCAATGCCACCAAACGCACCTTCGACCGGCTCGACGTCGACGGCTCCTGCTCGACCAACGACACCGTGCTGCTGCTCGCCAACGGCGCCAGCGAGGTCACCCCGAGCCAAGAGGACCTCGACGCCGCCGTGCTCGCGGTCTGCGACGACCTGGCCGCCCAGCTGATGGCCGACGCGGAGGGCGTCACCAAGCGGGTGTTGGTCACCGTCGCGAGCGCGGTCAGCGAGGACGAGGCGGTGGCCGCCGCGCGCACCGTCGCCCGCGACAGTCTGGTCAAGACAGCGCTTTTCGGCTCCGACCCGAACTGGGGTCGGGTGCTCGCCGCGGTCGGCATGGCGCCGGTCACCCTCGATCCGAACCGGATCTCGGTGTCGTTCAACGGAAATCCGGTCTGTATCGACGGCGTCGGCGCACCGGGCGCCCGCGACGTCGACCTGTCCGGTGGCGACATCGAGGTGCTGATCGAGCTGAATGTCGGTACCGCCGCGGCCACCATCCGCACCACCGACCTCTCGCACGGCTACGTCGAAGAGAATTCGGCGTACAGCTCATGACAAGCCAACTCCGCCACGAGCTTTCGGCGCTGGACAAGGCGCACATCCTGGCCGACGCGCTGCCCTGGCTGCAGAAGTTCCGGGACAAGATCGTGGTGGTGAAGTTCGGCGGCAACGCCATGGTCGACCCGGAACTCGAGCGGGCGTTCGCCGCCGACATGGCGTTCCTGCGCACCGTCGGCGTGCACCCGGTGGTGGTGCACGGCGGCGGCCCGCAGATCAGCGCGATGCTGAAGAAGCTCGGCCTGGAGGGCGAGTTCCGCGGCGGCTTCCGGGTGACCACGCCGGAGGTGATGGACGTGGTGCGGATGGTGTTGTTCGGGCAGGTCGGTCGCGAACTGGTCGGCTTGATCAACGCGCACGGCCCGTACGCCGTCGGCATCTCCGGTGAGGACGCGCAACTGTTCACCGCGACTCGCCGCACCGTCGAGGTCGACGGCGAGCCCACCGACATCGGGCTGGTCGGCGACGTCACCTCGGTGAATCCGGATGCGGTGCTCGACCTGATCTACGCGGGCCGCATCCCGGTGGTGTCCACCATCGCGCCGGACGCGGACGGGGTGGTGCACAACATCAACGCCGACACCGCCGCCGCCGCGCTCGCCGAGGGCATCGGCGCCGAGAAACTGGTGGTGCTGACCGACGTCGAAGGCCTCTACACCGACTGGCCGGACCGGTCCTCGCTGATCACCCGCATCGATACGGCGGCGCTCGCGGAGTTGCTGCCTCGCCTGGATGCGGGCATGGTGCCGAAGATGGAAGCCTGCCTGCGCGCCGTGCAGGGCGGGGTGCCGACGGCGCACGTGATCGACGGTCGCGTGCCGCACGCCGTGCTGCTGGAACTGTTCACCGGAGAAGGAATCGGAACGATGGTGACGCCCGACTCGTCCTCGAACGGGGCGGGCTCGCCGGACGGAACGAGAAAATGAGCACAGACCAAGAACTTCAGGCGCGGTGGTCCGCCGCGATGATGAACAACTACGGCACGCCGAAGATCGCGCTGGTGCGCGGTGCGGGCGCGGTGGTCTACGACGCGGACGGCAATCGCTACGTCGACTTCCTCGGCGGCATCGCGGTGAACAGCCTCGGCCACGCCCATCCGGCGATCCTGGCCGCGGTTACCGAGCAACTCGGCACGCTCGGGCACGTCTCGAACATCTACGCCAACGAACCGGTGATCGAACTGGCCGAGCGCCTGCTCGCGCACTTCGGTGACGGCGCCTCGGAGACGGGTCACCGCGGGCGGGCCTTCTTCTGCAACTCGGGCACCGAGGCCAACGAGGCCGCGTTCAAGATCGCGCGGCTCACCGGACGCCGCAAGATCATCGCCTGCGAAGAGGCTTTCCACGGCCGGACCATGGGCGCGCTCGCGCTCACCGGACAGGCCGCGAAGCGCACGCCGTTCGAGCCGCTGCCCGCGGGCGTCGTGCACGTGCCCTACGGCGACGCCGCCGCGCTGGAAGCCGTGGTCGACGCGGACACCGCCGCGGTGTTCCTGGAGCCGATGATGGGGGAGAGCGGCGTCGTCGTGCCGCCGGTCGACTATCTGGTCAAGGCCCGCGAGATCACCGCGCGCCACGGTGCGCTGCTCATCCTCGATGAGGTACAGACCGGCATCGGCCGGACCGGAAAGTTCTACGCGCACCACGCCGCGGGCATCGTGCCCGACGCGATCACCCTGGCCAAGGGGCTGGGCGGCGGGCTGCCGATCGGCGCGGTGCTGGCCACCGGCGCGGCCGCCGAGCTGCTCACCCCCGGCCTGCACGGCACGACCTTCGGCGGCAATCCGGTGTGCGCGGCGGCCGCGCTCGCCGTGCTGCGCACCATCGACGAACAAGACCTGCTCGCGCATGTGGAGTCGGTCGGCAAGCGACTCGCCGACGGCATCGAACTGCTGGAGCATCCGCTGATCGACCATGTGCGCGGGGCCGGGCTGCTGCTCGGCATCGTGCTCACCGACGACGTCTCCGCGCACGTCGAAGCGCGGGCCCGGGCCGCCGGATATCTGGTTAATCCGGCCAAGCCCAACGTTATTCGGCTTGCCCCGCCGCTGATCCTCACCGAGACCCAGGCCGACAATTTCGTCGCCGATCTGCCCGAGATCCTGGACTCGGCCACCCAAGATGCGAAGGAGGCTGCGGCGCAATGACTTCAGCACAGCAGGTACGGCATTTCCTCCGCGACGACGATGTGAGCCCGGCCGAACAGGCCGAAATCCTCACCCTGGCCGCCGAACTCAAGCACGCGCCGTTCTCGCAGCGTCCGCTGGAGGGCCCGCGCGGGGTCGGCGTGATCTTCGAGAAGAACTCCACCCGCACCCGGTTCTCCTTCGAGATGGGCATCGCTCAGCTCGGCGGGCACGCGGTGGTGGTGGACGGGCGCGACACCCAGCTCGGCCGCGAGGAAACCCTCGGCGACACCGGCCGGGTGCTCTCCCGCTACGTCGACGCGATCGTGTGGCGCACCTTCGAGCAGTACCGGCTCGACGAAATGTCGGCCACCGCAACGGTTCCGGTGGTGAACGCACTGTCCAACGAGTTCCATCCGTGCCAGGTGCTCGCCGACCTGCAGACGCTTGCCGAGCGCAAGGGAAACCTGGTGGGGCGCAACCTCACCTACTTCGGTGACGGCGCCAACAACATGGCGCACTCGCTGCTGCTCGGCGGTGTCACCGCGGGTCTCAACGTCACCATCGCCGCGCCGACGGGTTTCGAGCCGCTGCCGTGGATCCTGGAGGCCGCCCGGAAGCGGGCCGCCGACACCGGCGCCACCATCACCCTGACCGCCGACCCGATCGCCGCAGCCGACGGCGCCGACGCGTTGGTCACCGACACCTGGACCTCGATGGGCCAGGAGAACGACGGCCTCGACCGCGTCGGCCCGTTCCGCCCGTTCCAGGTGAACAGCGCGCTGCTCGCGCACGCCCAGCCCGACGCCGTGGTGCTGCACTGCCTACCCGCCCACCGTGGCGAGGAGGTCACCGACGAGGTGCTCGACGGTCCGCACAGCGTGGTGTGGGACGAGGCGGAGAACCGGCTGCACGCGCAGAAGGCGCTGCTGGTGTGGTTACTGGCCAAGCGAAGCGATGGTGTGGCATGAGAGGTGAGCGTCCGCGACGACCAGTCGTGCGTGAGCGAGTCATACGCGGCGGCTGTGGCGGTTGCGCGCGCTGGCGAGGTGTAGTCGTGAGTGAGCGAACGGTGCGCGCAGCGGCTGCGGGCATGACGGTTGCGCGTGGGCGAGGTGCGGTCGTGCGTAAGCGAACGGTGCGCGCAGCGGCTGCGGGTATGGCGCGCGTTGACGAGGTGCTGTCGTGAGCGTCGCACATCCGGAGCAGGGCAAGGCCGGACCAGAAATCGCGCGCACTCGTGCCGGGCGCCAGTCGCGCATTGTCGAACTGCTGACCGCACATGCGGTGCGCAGCCAGACCGAACTGGCGGCGTTGCTGGCCGCCGAAGGCATCGAGACCACGCAGGCAACGCTCTCGCGTGACCTCGACGAACTCGGGGCGGTGAAGCTGCGCGCCGCCGACGGTGGCGCCGGCGTCTACGTGGTTCCCGAGGACGGCAATCCCATCCGTGGCGTCATCGGCGGCACCGATCGTCTCGCGAAGCTCCTCGGCGACCTGCTGGTCTCCACCGATCACAGCGGCAATATCGCGGTCCTGCGCACCCCGCCCGGTGCCGCGCACTACCTGGCGAGCGCACTGGACCGCGCCGCGCTGCCTTATATCGTCGGCACCATCGCAGGCGACGACACCATCGCCGTCATCGCCCGCGAGCCGCTGACCGGCGCCGAACTGGCCGCGAAGATCGAGGAGATCGCCTGACGTAGGTCAGGAGAACGGGTATTGCCCGCCGCCACCACGCGGTGTGCGATTGTCCGGCGTTGCCACGTCGATGATGTCCTGAATGAGGTCGACGACCGCGCGGCCGACGTCCAGGACACCGTGGCCGAGGGTGCTGAACTCTCCCGCGACGAGGTGTAGCAGTGCGTTCATGACGTCCGTCCTTACTACCCGCCCGACGATTCCGTTTCCAGGGTCGCACACCGGAGAACGGCACGCCAAGGACGTGATTCGCTTGATGGGCAGTGACTTTCGCGAACGATCCGGGGCTGCGGGAGCGTTTCCCGGACCCCCGTTGTGAATGGGCTTGCATCATCGTGCATAATCATTTGCAGGACGTGCGGGCCGCTGTGGCGGGAAGCCGGTCCGTACTTCGAACACAAGCATCGAAACCGAGGAGCACACAGACCATGTCCGAACGCGTCGTACTCGCCTACTCAGGTGGGCTGGACACCTCCGTGGCGATCAGCTGGATCGCCAAGGAGACCGGCTCCGAGGTGGTGGCCGTGGCCATCGACCTCGGCCAGGGCGGCGAGGACATGAACGTGGTGCGCCAGCGAGCGCTGGACTGCGGCGCGGTCGAGGCCATCGTGGTGGACGCGCGCGACGAGTTCGCCAACGACTACTGCCTGCCGACCATCCAGGCCAACGCCATGTACATGGGCCGCTACCCGCTGGTCTCCGCGATCAGCAGGCCGCTCATCGTCAAGCACCTCGTCGAGGCGGCCAAGTTCCACGGCGCGAGCACCGTCGCGCACGGCTGCACCGGCAAGGGCAACGACCAGGTGCGTTTCGAGGTCGGCATCGGTGCGCTCGCGCCGGACCTGAACGTCATCGCCCCGGTCCGGGACTACGCGTGGACCCGGGAGAAGGCCATCGCCTTCGCCGAGGAGAACGCGCTGCCGATCAACGTCACCAAGAAGTCCCCGTTCTCCATCGACCAGAACGTGTGGGGCCGCGCGGTGGAAACCGGCTTCCTCGAGGACCTCTGGAACGCGCCGACCAAGGACGTCTACGACTACACCGCCGACGCGACGGTCAACTTCGAGGCCCCCGACGAGCTCATCATCACCTTCGAGAAGGGTGTCCCGGTCGCCATCGACGGCCGCCAGGTGAGCGTGCTGGAAGCCATCGTCGAGCTGAACCACCGCGCCGGACGGCAGGGCGTCGGCCGCCTCGACATGGTCGAGGACCGGCTCGTCGGCATCAAGAGCCGCGAGATCTACGAGGCGCCCGGCGCCATCGCGCTGATCACCGCGCACCAGGAGCTCGAGGCCGTCACCGTCGAGCGCGAGCTCGGCCGGTACAAGCGACAGGTCGAGCAGCGCTGGGGCGAGCTGGTCTACGACGGCCTGTGGTACTCCCCGCTCAAGCGCGCGCTGGACGCGTTCGTCGGCGAAACCCAGGAGCACGTCTCCGGCGACATCCGGATGGTGCTGCACGGCGGCAACGCGGTCGTCAACGGCCGCCGCTCCGAGCAGTCCCTCTACGACTTCAACCTCGCCACCTACGACGAGGGCGACACCTTCGACCAGTCGCTGGCCAAGGGTTTCGTGCAGATCCACGGGCTGTCCTCGAAGGTCGCGGCGCGTCGGGATCTGAACCAGAAGTAAGCGCGTGCGCTGAAGTGGCGGGCCGGGGAGCTCTCGGCCCGCCGGCAGGCAGGTGGCGCAAGGTGCGGCCGGTCGGTGCTCGAGTTCGGCGGCACGGCACAGACATCACCCACTGATGACCGCAACCCGAGGAGACAGGACACCATGACGCAGAGCGGCAGCACGAACACCGGTGCGCTCTGGGGCGGGCGTTTCGCGTCCGGACCGGCCGAGGCGATGGCGGCCCTGAGCAAGTCGACGCAGTTCGATTGGGTCCTGGCGCCGTACGACGTTCGCGCTTCGAAGGCGCATGCGCGGGTGTTGCACAAGGCCGGGCTGCTCTCGGAGAGCGATCTCGCCGGGATGCTCACCGGGCTGGATCAGCTTGCCGCGGACGTGGATTCGGGCGCGTTCGGTCCCGCCGAGTCCGATGAGGACGTGCACGGTGCGCTGGAGCGCGGGCTGATCGAGCGGGTCGGCGCCGAGCTCGGCGGTCGGCTGCGTGCGGGGCGGTCGCGGAATGATCAGGTGGCCACGCTGTTCCGGATGTGGTTGCGCGACGGTGTGCGCCGGGTCGCGGCCGGTGTGCTCGACGTGGTCGACGCGCTGGTGGCGCAGGCGGCCGCGCATCCCGACGCGGTGATGCCGGGCAAGACGCACCTGCAGGCCGCGCAACCGGTGCTGCTGGCCCATCACCTGCTCGCGCACGCGCATCCGCTGCTGCGCGACATCGATCGGCTGCGTGACTTCGACAAGCGGGCGGCGGTGTCGCCGTATGGTTCCGGCGCGCTGGCCGGATCGTCGCTCGGGCTCGATCCCGAGGCGATCGCCGCCGAGCTCGATTTCGACGGGTCCGCGGCCAATTCGATCGACGCCACCTCTTCGCGGGACTTCGCCGCCGAGGCCGCGTTCGTGCTCGCCATGATCGGCGTCGATCTCAGCCGGATGGCCGAAGAGGTAATCCTCTGGAGCACACCGGAATTCGGCTACATCACCTTGGCCGACGCCTGGTCCACCGGCTCCTCGATCATGCCGCAGAAGAAGAACCCGGACGTTTCCGAACTCACCCGCGGCAAGGCGGGCAGGCTGATCGGCAACCTCACCGGGCTGCTGGCCACCCTGAAGGCGCAGCCGCTGGCCTATAACCGAGACCTGCAGGAGGACAAGGAACCTCTGTTCGACTCGGTCGCGCAACTGGAACTGCTGCTGCCTGCCATCGCGGGCCTGGTCTCGACGCTCACCTTCCACACCGACCGGATGGCCGAACTCGCCCCCGCCGGCTTCACCCTCGCCACGGACATCGCCGAATGGCTTGTCCGTCAGGGTGTTCCGTTCCGGGTTGCGCACGAGGCGGCCGGCGCTTGTGTCCGGGTCGCCGAATCCCGCGGTGTCGGCCTGGCCGAGCTCACCGACGAGGAATTCGCTGCCATCGACCCCGCCCTCACGCCGAACGTCCGCGAGGTGCTCACCGTTCAGGGTTCCATCGCCTCCCGCAACGCTCGCGGCGGCACCGCGGGCACCCAGGTCGCCCGCCAACTCGACGAAATCGCAGGTGCCACAACCCAGCTCCGCAGCTGGTTGGGCTGAGCCTCGGCGAGTGGCACATGGTGGTGGCAAACGCCGAGTAGGCCTCGCGATGGTGTGCCACTCACGGGGGAAGTAGTTCCGCAACGTGGAGTAGGGGAGCGGCCAGGGCGGGGATTGCCTTGGGATGCCGTAGCTGACCTTTGTGATAGGTGAGCAGGTCTTGTCCGGCGAGGCTCCAGTGCGGGACCGCGTTGTAGAGGTGCGCGGTGATCAGTTGAGGGCCGATCAGCCTGCGGGCATAGTGCGGGTCGGGTGCGACGACGCGGTAGCGGTAGTCGAACGTCGGATTGCCGGTGGCGGTCGGTTTATCGCCGAACAGGCTGCGGCCTAATTGGGAGAGCGAGCCCCGCGACAGCACACTGACCGGCAGGTGCGGCTGCGCCAGCCGCACGATAATGACGATGTAGTGGTGCGTCGTCGAACTACCGTCCGACGACGACGTCTCGTGCTTGTAGTCCGCCACGGTCACCCACCGGCCGCCGAGGTGCCCGGTCATCATCACGCCGAGGCCGCGCGGATTTCGGCCGGGTAGCCGCGACGTCCACTCCGCGCGGGCACGCTCGGTATACGACCACCCGTGCGCCCGCGACCATTCCCACAGCTGAGTTTTGCGCGCCCGCTCGGCACGCATCGACCGCTGGACCGCGACAACGAGCAACACGATCAACGCGACAACCACCGACGCCCCCGCCGCGCCGACGAGCATCACCACATCCATCCCGATCCTCAGTTCCTCGTCGCCGGACGCCGCCGCGCCGCACCCGCGCCGAGTTCCCCCCGGCCACCGCACCACCCACGGCGCGCTGCCCCGTCATTCTCCGGCACTCGTTACGCTGCCGCCATGACCCTGCTGTTTCTCGCCATTGCCATCGCGTCCGAGGTGACCGCAACCGTTTCCCTGAAACTCTCCGACGGATTCAGCAAGGTCATTCCGTCGATCATCGTCGTCATCGGCTACGCCAGCGCCTTCTGGTTCCTCTCCCAAGCCCTAAAGCGCGGCATGCAGATCGGCGTCGCCTACGGCATCTGGTCCGCCGTCGGCGTAGCCGCCATCGCCATCATCGGCGTCCTCTTCCTGGACGAGCGCCTGACCCTCATCCAAGTAGGCGGCATCGCCCTGGTGATCATCGGCGTACTCGCCCTGGAACTCGGCGGCGCACACTGAGACGGCTGCGCCGAGTTCGACGTTCTACGACGCGCACTGAGTGGGTGTGCCGAGCACGACGCTCGACACAGCCGCACATCGTTCTATCGACGGAACTTACTGGTATCCAGGTCGAAATCGAGCGGGGCGGGCAACGTCAACGGGGCACCGAACTGTGCCGTGGCAGTGTGTAGATACTTGCCGTCCGCCGGCTCCCAATAGACCGTGACTTCTGCCCGGTGGCGATCGACCAGTAGATAGGTTGGGATCGACGCCTGAGCGTAGGCATCGCGTTTCTCGAAGCGGTCTACGTCCGCGTCCCGGTCCCGGCCCGAGGTTATCTCGACCACCATTACGACACCGGCCGGATCGGCCCAGGAGGGCTGGTCCTCGAGGTAGTCGAGCGTCGCGACGGCGCCATCGACGCGCGCTCGCCCCTCGCGGTAGGCGGGGATCTTCAACCCGCGCTCGTGAAACAGGTGGAGGTTTGGATGGTGAGATTGAATCTGGACACCGATACGCACCGCGTAGGCGTCGTGTTGGCCATCGGGCGCCGGAACCACGTAGATCCTTCCATTGATCAGCTCGACGTCGACTTCCTCGGACGATGCGCGCTCCAGCACCTCGAACTCCGCGAGGGTCACATCGGCGTCCATGCTGCTCATATCCCCAGGATAACTAGGTGGCGCGAGTTCGGTCCGCTGGTCGTCCAACAGCAGGTGTCGCGCTGCGGTCGGCGGGCTCATGTGGAGACCGGGTTCGATCGCGGGCTGCTACGTTCCACTCTGCAACTCCTTCTACTCGACGACGGGATCGTTGTGCATTTCCTTTGACGTGCGACGCAGCTCAATGGTTCCCGCAAAACTCCGCGACTTTCAGTGCTGAAACTGGGTGCTGGCGATCCACTACTCGCCGAGCCGCCGCCGAGGGCGTTCAGTGCATTGTTTTCTCACCCTAAATACCCGGATTCCGTTGCGCCTCCCGCATTTTGCCGAATACGTCCCATGAGACCTCAGCCCGAACGTAGCATCGGGCGATGGATTGGACGTTTGCTCAGCTGTGCGTGCACGGATGTGGCCGATGACCTCGGACGATGCCGCGAAACAGGCCGAACCGGCCGGCGAATCCGCCGTCGCGTTGCGGGCCGAGGGACTGGTGAAGCGCTACGGCGGGGTGGAGGCGTTGCGCGGCGCGAACTTTCAGGTGAGCGCAGGCGAAGTGGTCGCCTTGATCGGCGACAACGGTGCGGGTAAATCGACTCTGGTGAAATGCCTTTCGGGCGCCGAGCAGCCGGATTCCGGGCGGATTTTGCTGGACGGCAAGCAGGTGGTGCTGAATACGCCCACGGCGGCACGCAAACTCGGCGTGGAGACGGTGTATCAGGACCTCGCGGTGGCCCCCGACCTCGACCCGGCGGCGAACCTCTTCCTCGGCCGCGAGCTGGTGCGCAAGGGCTTGGCGGGCAAGCTCGGCATGCTGGATCGCACCGCGATGAGAGCCCAAGCGGTCGAACACTTTCGGCGCCTGGGCGTCACTCTGCAGAGCGCGGACGTGCCGATCGGCTCGCTGTCGGGCGGACAGCGGCAGAGCGTCGCGGTGGCCAGGGCGGTGATGTGGGCGAGCAAGGTGGTGTTCATGGATGAGCCGACCGCCGCGCTCGGCGTGGTGCAGCGCGAGCGGGTGCTCGAAGTGATCCGCCGGGTCCGCGACGAGGGCATCGCGGTGGTGCTGATCAGCCACAACATGCCGGAGGTGCTGGCCGTCGCTGACCGCATCGAGGTGCTGCGGCTCGGACGGCGGGTGGCTCGGTTCACCGCGGCCGAGGCCACCCTCGAACAGTTGGTCGGCGCGATGACCGGCGCGCTGTCACAGGAGGGTGCGGCATGAGCACGCCAGCAATGCCGGAGCAGAGCGTCAGCGAGGTGCGGGCATGACCGAGGTCAAAACTGTCGACGGCAACGGCGGCCCCGAGTTGCCCGAACGCACTGTCCTGCAACGACTCCTCGGCGCGAGCACGGTCTGGATCGGCGTGGTGCTGGTTGCGCTGTGCATCGTGTTCAGCGTCCTGCGGCCCGATGCGTTCCCCACCCGCTTCACCTTTCAGACGCTGCTGATCGAAACATCGGTGCTGCTGGTGCTTTCGGTGGGCATGACGTTCGTGATCATCACCTCGGGCATCGACCTGTCCGTCGGCATGGTGCTGATCTTCGCCGGCGTGATCGGCGCCAAATCAATGGAGGCGCTGAGCCCGGACCAGGATGCGACCGGCGCGGGCTGGGGCATCATCGGCATCGGTTTCCTGCTTTCCGTTGTAGGCGGCGGTATTTGGGGCCTCATCAACGGATTACTGGTGGCCAAGGCCAAGATTCCGCCACTGATCGTCACGCTCGGTTCGTTCGGCGCCGCCCTCGGCGCGGCCCAGCTGATCACCGGCGGCGTCGACACTCGGACGGTGCCCGAAAAGCTGCGTAACACATTGGGTTTCGGCACCACCTTCGGCGGCATCCCCAACCTGGTGCTGGTCGCCACCGTGGTCACCGTGGTCGCCGCGTGGGTGCTGCACACCACCCGTTTCGGCCGCTACACCTACGCCATCGGCTCCAACGAGGAGGCCGCCCGGCGGTCCGGCATCGCGGTCACCCGGCATCTCGTGCTGGTGTATCTGCTCACCGGCGTGCTCGCGGGCCTGGCGGGTTTCATGAACCTGGCCTACTTCGGCACCACCACCATCGGCGGGCACACCACCGACAACCTGGATGCCATCGCGGGCGTAGTGATCGGCGGCACCAGCCTTTTCGGTGGCGTCGGCTCGATCGTCGGCACCGTGATCGGCGTGTTCATTCCGTCGGTGCTGAAGAAGGGGTTCGTCATCGCGCAGGTGCCGGTGTTCTGGCAGCCGATCGCGGTGAGTGTGGTGCTCGTCGCGGCGGTCTGGTTCGACCAGCTCCGCCGCCGGGCCCGCGATCGGAAATAGGAGTCGACAGTGACAAACAAGATGGCGGAGGTAGCCGAATGACGGTGGCGAAGCGGACGGCGGTGCTGATCGGCGCGATGGTGTCGGTCGGCGCGCTGCTGGTGTCCTGTAGTGGGCAGGTGGGCGATTCGGGTGGCACCGACAGCAAGAAGCTGGTGCTGATTCCGGGCGTCGCGGACGAGCCGTTCTACATCTCGATGCAGTGCGGCGCACAGGAGCAGGCCACCAAGCTCGGCTACAAGCTGGACACCCAGGCACCGACGAAGTTCGACGCGGGATCGCAGACGCCGGTGCTGACCGGCGTGGTGGCGAACAAGCCAGGCGGCATCCTGATCGCGCCGACGCACGCCACCGCGATGGCCAATCCGATCAAGCAGGCCAAGGATTCGGGCATCAAGATTGTCGAGGTGGACACCGCCCTGGACGACACTTCCATCGCGCTGTCTTCGATTTCGTCCGACAACAAGAAGGGCGGCGCGCTCGCCGCGCAAACTCTGGCCAAGCTGGTGGGGGACAAGGGCCCGGTGCTGGTGATCAACACCAAGGCGGGCACGTCCACCACCGACGCGCGGGCGCAGGGCTTCGAGGACGCGATCAAGAGCTTCCCCGGTATTACCTCACTCGGCGTGCAATACAACAACAACGAAGCGGCCCAGGCGGCGTCGATCGTCACCGCGACGCTGGCCGCGCACCCCGACCTCGCCGGCATCTTCGCCACCAACCTCAGCTCGGCCGAGGGCGCGGCGACCGGCCTGCGCAACGCGAACAAGCTCGGCCAGGTGAAACTGGTCGGCTTCGACGCCAGTCCCAAACAGGTCGAGGACCTGAAAGCCGGTACCGTGCAAGCACTTATCGCCCAGGATCCGGCGGGCATCGGCGCCAAAGGCGTCGACCAGGCCGCCGCGGCGATCGAGGGCAAACCGGTCACCCGAAAGATCGAGACCGACATGATCGCGATCACCCAGGCCGACATGGACGCCAACTCGAAGTACTTCTACAAGCGCAAGTGCTGACGCTCGGATGAGGGGCCGACCGGGTGCGCTTCAGCGCCCGGTCGGCACATCCCGGCGGCCCGCCTTCGAGCCGGACTTGATGGCGCGGCTACTCGGCGCCGCCGTTAATCCGCCGCGCGAACTGCGTAACCAGCGTTGGTGAGGGCGTTGAGGACGTCTTCGCGATGGTTGGGGCCGCGGGTTTCCAGGGTGAGGGAAACCTCGACCTCGTCGAGCGCCAGCCAGGTTCCGGTGCGGGCGTGCCACACGTCGACCACGCTGGCCCCGGTCTTACCGACCACCGCAAGCAGCGCGCTCAATCCGCCTGGTTGATCCGAGATCGTCACGCGGACAGCGAGATAGCGGCCCGCCGCGCTCAAGCCGTGGCCGATCAACCGGGTCAGCAGCAGCGGATCGATATTGCCACCCGAGAGGATCGCGCACACCGGACCCTTCAGTTCGAGATCCGCTGCAGCACAACTCATCAGGGCCGCGACCGCCGCCGCACCCGCGGGCTCGACGATCAGCTTGGCCCGTTCCAGACACAGCAGCAGCGCCTTGGACAGTGAATCCTCGTCGACGGTCACCATGGCCGAGACATGCTCGGCCACATGGACGAACGGCACCTGACCCGGCTGCCCGACGGCGATACCGTCGGCCATGGTCGACATTCGCCCGACCCGCACCGGCTTGCCCGCCGCCAGCGAACCCGGCCAGGCGGCCGCCTCTTTCGCCTGCACCCCGATCACCCGCACCTGCGGTGCCAAATGATGCAGCGCCACCGCGATGCCCGCGATCAAGCCGCCGCCACCGGTCGGCACGAGCACGGTGCCGACGTCGGGGATCTGTTCCAGGATTTCCAGCGCCACCGTCGCCTGCCCGGCCACGACGTCGGGGTGGTCGAACGGATGGATCAGCGTCGCACCGGTACGGTCGGCGAACTCGACGGCGGCGTCCAACGCGTCTTCGATGGTCTCGCCCACCTGGCGCACCTCGGCACCGTAGGCCTTGGTGGCGGCCAGCTTCGGCAGCGAGGCGCCGACCGGCATGAATACGGTCGAGGTGATATCCAGCGAGGTCGCCGCCCAGGCCACGCCCTGCGCATGGTTACCGGCACTCGCGGCGACCACGCCGCGCGCCCGGTCCTCGGCGGGCAGGTTAGCAATCCGGTTATAGGCGCCGCGCGGCTTGAACGACCCGGTCCGCTGCAGGTTCTCGCACTTCAGCCACACTTCGGTGCCCGCACGCTCGGACAGCACCCGGGAAGCGACGATGGGCGTTTTCCGAATCACCGGCGCCAGTAATTCCGCCGCCGCCGTGATTCGCTCCATACCGACCAACTCCATGGCGCCCATGCTGCCATCCCGCCCGCAATACGTCCGACGATTCCGGCCGACGCCACACCGCAGGCGCCCGGACCTGCGGTCAGGCCGCCTTGGCGAGGTTGTGCGCGAGCGCGCCGAGGCGTGCCAACCGAGCGTCGCCCAGGGGCGTGAGCCGCCCGCCGAGCCGGTTGGTCACGAAGCCCAGCGACATGCCGGTGGCCGGGTCGGCGAAGGCGCCGGAGCCGCCCAGGCCGAAATGACCGAAGGCGGAGATCGGATCCGCCTTCGACGGGCGCATGGGCACGCCGTGGTAACCGAGCGCCCACGGAATCCGCAGGGCGAGAACGTAATCGGGGGTGAAGATCTGACGGCGACTGACCTCCGCGATGGTGTCGGGGCGGAGCAGCTGGAATCCGTCGAGCTCGCCACCGTTGGCGAGGGCACCGTAGACCCGGGCCAGCGCGCGGGCCGAGAACACCCCGTTGACGCCGGGCATCACCGAATCATGCAGCCGCGGATCGGCAACCAGGTCGGCGAAGCCCTTGGGCGTGGTGTCCATCGCCGCCGAGAACCTGGTCCTGCCGAGCAGTCGGGAGCTGTTCTCCCAGCTCATGCCCGCGACGGTCAGCCGGGGAAAGTTGGTCGCGACCCGGTCGCGCTGCGCCTGCGGCACCCCGAACCAGAGTTCCTCGGCGGCAAGCGGTTCGGCGATCTCGGTGCGCAGCACCTCGGGGAACTCCGTGCCGGTGACCTGCCGCACCAGCTCGGCGACCAAGTGCCCGAAGGTGATTCCGTGATAGCCGCTGGTGTCGAGGTGGCGCGGGTCCGGCGCCGCCGCGGCCAGGGCGGCCGTCACCGCCGCGTCGTCGAAGAAGCGATCGAACGAACCGGGCAGCAGCCCACGCAACCGGTGCAAACCTGCTCGGTGACTGAGCAATGCACGCACCGTGATGCGCTCCTTGCCCGCGGCGCCGAAGTCGGGCCAGTACGTCGCGACCGGCTCGTCGTAGTCGAGCTCACCACGCTCGGCGAGCCGGTGCAGCACCGTGCTGGCCACACCCTTGCCGGTCGAATACGCCATGGCCACGGTGTCGTGTGCCCACGGCACCTCCGGTCGCGCGTAGCCGGCCCAGACGTCGACCACCGGCTCGCCGTGCAGATAGACCGCGAGCGCCCCGCCGCCGTCGAGGGGTCGCCGGAACAGCCGGTCGAACTCGGCGACCAGGGTCGCGAACCGGCGATCTACGAACTGTGTTGCCGAAACCGTCATCGGAAACTCTCTGTAGTACGTGTCCGCATTCCAGAATTGCACGAGCCGCTGCGGCCGCACGCGCACCCCCTAGCCCGCGACCGGTCGGTTCGGTGAACGTTTCCTGAGCGTCACACAGCCGACCTCGATCGCAACACGCCTGGCCTAGCGTGTCCGCATGCCCCCGAGACGACGTTCGGCGCTCCTCGCGAGGTTGGTCGTCGACACACCCGGCCGACCGCAAGTGATCCTCGGCGAACTGCGCCGGGTGATCCTGGACGGGGCGGTGCCGCCGTGCACCGTCATACCGCTGCGCGAGGTGGCCGTACTGTTCGGGGTGAGCCACATCCCGGTCCGTGAGGCGTTGAAGACGCTGATCGGGGAGGGCCTGGTCACCCACGAACCGCACGGCGATTACGTGGTGGCCCAGCTGACCGCCGCCGAACTGCGCGAGATGTACATCGTCCGGGAGACCCTGGAGAACGCCGCCTTGGCCGCGGCCGCGATCAACGCGAGCGCCGCGGACCGCGCGGACCTGATCGCGGTGAACGCGCTGCTCGAACAGGCGATCCGGGACGACGATCCGGTCGCTTACCACCGCCGTTCCCGCGACTTCCACGCCGCGCTGACCAGGCCGTCGCGCCTGTTCCGGCTGCTACACATGTTGGAGTCGGCGTGGAACGTCACCGAGCCGGTGCAGTCCATGGTCCATATCGGCCGCGGCGACCGGGTGCGCTTGCACACCGACCACGCACTCATGATGGACGCGTTTCTCGCGCGCGACGTGGATCGCTTGCTGCTCACCGCCGAACGCCATCACCGCAGACTGGAATCCGTCATCGCGACCTTGCCGACGGACACCGGGTTGCTCGCGCCGGAAGATATATCGGCCGCGCAATAGCCGGGAAATAACGAGGCAATGGTCGGGCAATGCCGCATCCATACGGTCGTTTCGAGCACAGTTCCACCTCTCGGACGGGCAGAACCATGACCGAAACAATTGCGGCACCGAGCATTGCGCCGCCGGCGCGCACCGTCGGTGCGGCCTACGACCCACGCCTCACCAACGCCGATCTCGCGCCGTTACGCACGCAGAGCTGGGGCTCGTACAACTTCTTCGCCTTCTGGATGTCGGACGTGCACAGCGTCGGCGGCTATGTCACCGCGGGCAGCCTGTTCGCGCTGGGCCTGGCCAGCTGGCAGGTGTTGGCGGCCTTGCTGATCGGCATCACCATCGTCTTTTTCTTCTGCAACCTGGTGGCGAAGCCGAGCCAGGTGACCGGCGTGCCGTATCCGGTCATGTGCCGCAGCGCTTTCGGGGTGCTGGGAGCCAACATTCCGGCCATCATCAGAGGCTTGATCGCGGTGGCCTGGTACGGGATTCAGACCTTTCTGGCCTCTGCGGCGCTGGATGTCGTTCTGGTGAAACTCTTTCCGGGACTCGCTCCGTACGCGGTGGCCGACGACTATGGCTTCCTGGGACTTTCGCTGCTCGGCTGGGGCAGCTACCTGACGCTGTGGGTCGTGCAAGCCTGCGTGTTCTGGCGCGGCATGGAAGCCATTCGCAAGTTCATCGATTTCTGCGGGCCCGCGGTCTACGTGGTGATGTTCCTGCTCTGCGGCTACCTGATCGCGAAAGCCGGTTGGGGCGCCATGGATCTGAACCTCGGCGACGTGAAGTACACCGGCTGGGACGCGGTTCCGGTAATGCTCGGCGCGATCGCGCTGGTGGTGTCCTACTTCTCCGGCCCGATGCTGAACTTCGGTGACTTCTCCCGCTACGGAAAGACTTTCGCCGCCGTGCGCCGCGGCAACCTGCTCGGCCTGCCGGTCAACTTCCTGCTCTTCTCGCTGCTGGTGGTGATCACCGCCTCGCTGACGGTCCCGGTCTACGGCGAATTGGTCACCGACCCGGTAGCGACGGTCGCGCGCATCGACAGCACTTTCGCGATCGTGCTGGGCGCGTTGACCTTCACTGTCGCCACCATCGGCATCAATATCGTGGCGAACTTCATCTCCCCGGCCTTCGACTTCTCGCACGTGGACCCGCAGCGGATCAGCTGGCGCGCGGGCGGCATGATCGCCGCGGTCGGCTCGGTGCTGATCACCCCGTGGAACCTGTACAACAACCCCGAGGTGATCCACTACACCCTCGAGGTGCTCGGCGCGTTCATCGGCCCGCTGTTCGGCGTGCTCATCGCCGATTACTACCTGGTGCGTAAACAGCACGTGGTGGTCGACGACCTGTTCACCATGTCCAAGACCGGAAGTTATTGGTACCGCAAGGGATACAACCCAGCGGCCGTGCTCGCGACGGCGGTCGGCGCGCTGGTCGCGGTGATCCCGGTGCTGGCCAAGGACCTTCCCGGCATGTACACGGCGGCGCAGTACAGCTGGTTCATCGGTTGCGGCCTCGGCTTCGCGGTGTACTACGTGGTCGCCACCAGAACGCGGTGGGCCGTACGCGGAGTACCGGCCTGATGCGGATCCGGTTGATCAACCCGAACACGACGCGGGCGATGACCGACACCATCGAGGAATGTGCCAGGGCCGTCGCCGATCCCGGCACCCTCCTCGATGCGGTGACCGCCGAGATGGGGCCCGCGTCGATCGAGAGTCATTATGACGAAGCCCTCAGCGTCCCAGGCGTTCTCGCCGCCATCAGACGCGGCGAGGAAGCAGGTGTCGACGGCTATGTGATCGCCTGCTTCGGTGATCCGGGCTTGGACGCCGCGCGGGAACTGGCCGGCGGACCGGTGATCGGTATCGCCGAGGCGGGCATGCAGGCGGCCAGTCATCTGGGTCGTGGGTTCAGCGTCGTCACGACATTGCACCGGACCATCGGACGCGCGTCCGACCTGGTGGAACGGTATGGGCGGCAACGGTTCTGCCGCGGCATCCACGCCTGTGAGCTCCCGGTACTCGCACTGGCCACGGACCCGGACGCCCGCAAGGTCGTCACCGAGGCCTGCCGGACGGCGGTGGACGCGGACGGCTCCGACGCGATCGTGCTCGGCTGCGCGGGCATGGCGGACCTGTGCGCGCACATCCGCGCCGAGATCGGGGTACCGGTGATCGACGGGGTGGCGGCGGCGACGCTGACCGTGCAGTCGCTGATCACCCTGGGACTGCGCAAGTCGGGTGGGGGAGAGTTCGCGGCGCCGCCGCCCAAGCCGTATTCGGGGCCGCTGCGTTCGTTCGGGCTATGAGTGCGAACTCACGCGGCGACGGCGGTGTGCAGCGTCTGCAGCACGGCATCCGGATCGTCGACATCGACGACGACCCTGGTGAAGTCGGCGCCGGAGAGCTCGATGCGCAGTGCGCGTCCGTCGAACCTGGTGTCCCAGAACTCTTTACGTCCCTTGCCGCGGAACGTCCCCGCGGCGATCACGCCGGGGAAGAAGGTGCCGGGTGCGCGTACCCACGGCGGACGCCGATCGACCTCGGCCTTGGTGACCGCGGTGATGTTCGCTAGATCGAAGGTGATGTGCTCACGCAGGGCGAGGACCTGATGTCCGCCGACCACCTGGATCGTCACGGTCGTACCCGTGACCTCGATTTCGACCATCGCGCACCTCACGTCGGGAGAGAACCTCTGACGTCTCCCACAATGCAAGGCGGACCTGGTCATAGCCTGTGCCCTTCCTTTGATTATTCTCAGTCTTTGCGCCACATTGCCTTACTTAGATATGCGCATCTAAATATGTGATCGCCTTGATCGTGCGATCTTCGGTCCCGAGCGTGTCGGCACAAAACAGCAAGGGCGGGATGGGATTCTCATCCTGCTCCACCTGTTCCTGCACGTCCGCATTCCGACGTCGGCGCACCGGTCGCTCGGAAAACCGTCCGCGAGAAAAGGTGTCGATGCTCGGGAAAATCGCCAGCACAGCGGTGCTGTCCGTCGTATTGCTCGTCCCCTTCGAAACCCCGGCCGCGTCCGCGCTACCGCCCTCGGGCCGGTGCGATAACGGTGACTTCCGCTGGACCGCGGTGGACGGCGCGATCGACATGACCCCGCACGTGCTCACCTTCACCTCCGTCGGCGTGCTCCGCGACTGCACGGGCGGCCCCGAGGGCATCGCCGGCGGCACCTTCACCGGCACCCACATCGCCACCGCCGACTGCCTGCGCCCGGCCGACGGCCCGATCACCGTCGACGTCCTCTGGTCCAACGGCGCGACGAGCAGGCTGTCGGGACCGTGGCCGGTGACCATGCAACAGCCGACGATCGGAACGCTGGACGTCGTCGACGGCCTCGGGCAGGGGAGTCGCGTCCGGATCACCGCCCACTACGAGATGATGACCCCGGCGATGATCGGCGACTGCCTCGGACCCGGTGTGCGCACCGGGGTCGGACGGCTCAGCGCCACTACCGCTCTGTGAGCGCCCGTTCGGCGACCTCGAGCACGCCGGCCAGCCACGGCGTGTACGCGTCCGGGTCGTCGGCCATCGCGTCGCGCAGCGCCTCCGGCTGGATCCAGGCGTAGTCGGCGACCTCGTCCGGATTCGGGTGCGGCGAACCGGCACTGAGCAGCCCGACCAGCACGTGGTCCCATTCGAACTCGACGCGCCCGGTCGTCGCGTCCTCGGCGTGGTAGCGGTACACACCGACCTCGGCGAGGGTCGTGGCGAGCCCCATCTCCTCGGCGAGGCGGACCGCGGCCGCCGCCGCGACGGGCTCGCCGGGCGCGGGATGGCCGCAGCAGGTGTTGGCCCACTGCGACGGGAAGCGTGTTTTCACCGCGGCCCGCTGCTGCAACAGCACGCGTCCGGTGTCGTCGAACAGCAGCACCGAGAACGCTCGATGCAGCTGTCCGGGCGCCTGGTGGGCCTGCGACACCGGGCACGTGCCGATCGCGTGTCCGGCGTCGTCGACGAGTTCGACGGGCAGGGCCTCGCGGTCGGTGATCGGGTGCTCCAGTGTCTCGGTCACCTCCCCACCTTATCGGCGGCGATCAGCGGGTAGCTGCGGCAACCCTCCTGGTCCACGGTCCGGAACGGTCGCTCGGCACCCCGCGCCAGCTCGGCTTTCGGGCGCTGCGCGCGGTGCGGGACGGTGGTTGCGGTGAGGTCGGTCACGTGCTCGAGAACGGTCATGTCGGATACACCCTCTCTCAAAGCGGGCAGTGTCTGTTTTCCGGCGATCCACGCAGCGGTCGGCAGGCGAGACCGACCGGACCTCGACAAAGGTCGATACTTATTCGGCGTCTGTTACTTCTGCACAAAACGACACGGGCGAGAAACCCGCGGAACCCGGCGAAATGGTCTACGCGACAGCATGTTCGGAGCTGGCACCGATGGTAGGACGGGTGGCGGGTCGCGTGCAGCGAAACGACGAGATGCCGGAGCGGATGGTTACGACATGCCGCCGATCGAATAGCCGGGGCATAACTTTCGGCCCGGAATCGCAGAACAGCGGACAGCTCGCTGCCGGATAGCTATTTTGCGTGGCGGCACCGCCATGGGCTGCTCGACGGTGACCCGAAATTCCGCGGACCGGTCATTCCGCCGCTTATTCGAGTTCGTTCGCGGCGTCGGAAATCTGTGCGGAATCGGGCGCTGACCCCGGCCAACGTGCATGGATCGTGTCACAGCGGACACATAATGGACACACGGTGTGGGAAGCTCTTCCAAACACATCGGCGTACTTGCCGGGGGCCGGTGGGCTATCCCCTCGGTCGGGTACGCGAATGATGAGGGTCAACGTTCTAGGGTAGGGCCAGGAGCGATCTTGAAGTTCAGTGCGAAGGATTTGGTCGGATCGGCGCAGCGGTTGATGGCAACCGCGCAGAACGGCCTGGAGGTCATCCGTTTCGGCGGGTTGACCCATGACGTCGAGTCGTCCCCGTTCGAGGTGGTCGAGAGAAGGCGGATGTACCGGCTGCGGCACTACTTCCCCGACGACCCCACCCAGGGCCGTCCGGTCGCGCTGCTCGTGCCGCCGCTCATGGTGAACGCCGACATCTGGGACGTGAACGTCGAGGACGGCGCCGTCGGCATCCTGCAGCGCGGCGGAATCGATTGCTGGGTCGTCGATTTCGGCTCACCCGCCAGCGAAGAGGGCGGCTGGGAGCGTGACCTCGCCGACCATGTCCTAGCGGTCAGCAGCGCGATCGACGCGGTGACCGAGGCGACCGGCAGCGCCGTGCACCTGATGGGTTATTCGCAGGGCGGCATGTTCGCCTACCAGGTCGCCGCCTACCGGTTCGGCAAGGGCGTGCAGAGCATCGTGACGTTCGGCAGCCCGGTCGACGTGGTCGCGGGCATGCCGTTCGGCCTGCCCTACGGGATGGTGTCCGAGGTCGCCGACTTCCTGGCCGATCACGTGGTCACCCGGCTGCCGATCACCGATTCCATGGTGCGCATCGGCTTTCAGCTGCTCGACCCGATGAAGACCGCCAAGGCCAGGTTCGACTTCCTGCGGCAGCTGCACGACCGGGAGGCGTTGCTGCCCAAGGAGCGTCAGCGCCGGTTCCTCAACAGTGACGGCTGGGTCGGCTACGCGGGTCCGGCCGCCGCGGATCTGCTCAAGCAGTTCGTCGCGCACAACCGATTGATGCTGGGCGGCTTCGTGATTCGCGATCAGCCGGTCTCCCTCGCCGAGCTGAAGTGCCCGATCCTTGCGTTCGTCGGCGAGGTCGACGACATCGGCCAGCCCGCCGCGGTGCGCGGCATCGTGCGGGCCGCGCCGAACGCGGAGGTGTACGAGGCGACCCTGGTCGCCGGGCATTTCGGCCTGGTGGCGGGCAGCACGGCGACCAACCACACCTGGCCGCTGGTGCGCCAGTGGGTCGACTGGCTCGACCGAGACAAGCCGCTGCCGCCGGAGATCCACCCGATGGCCGAGCACGTCGACAGCAACCGGCCGCGGTCGGCGGCCACCCGAGTGGTGCACACCGCGGCGACGCTGGCCGAGGCGGGCGCTGGCGTCGGCAAGGCGTTGGAAGGCATTGCCAGCAACACCGTTCGCGGTTCGGTCGAGCTGGCCGGTGAGGCGGCGCGGGCGTTGCCGCGACTGACCCGGCTCGGCATGATTCAGCCGCACACGCGAATTTCGCTGGGCCGGTTGATCGCCGAACAGGGCAGGCGCGCTCCACTGAAGGACCTGTTCCTGTTCGAGGATCGGGTGCACACCAACGCGGCGGTCAATGTCCGCATCGACAATGTGGTGCGCGGGCTCATCTCGGTCGGCATCCGGCCCGCGATGCGCGTCGGCGTGATCATGGAGACCCGGCCGAGCGCGCTGGCCACGGTCGCCGCGCTGTCCCGGCTCGGCGCGGTGGCGGTGCTGCTCGCCCCGGGCAGCGAGCTCGCCCGCGCGCTGGAGATCACCGGCGTCGACACGGTCGTCACGGATCCGGAGAACCTGCGGCACGCCTCGACCGTCGGCGCGCGGGTGCTGGTGCTCGGCGGCGGCGACACCCGCCGGCTCGATATTCCGTTGAGCGATCAGGTGATCGACCTCGAGCAGATCGATCCGGCGCAGGTGAAACTGCCTGCCTGGTACCGGCCCGATCCCGGCCTGGCGCGCGAGCTGGCGTTCGTGCTCGTCACCGGCACCGGTGACCGGCTGGAAACCAAATACATCACCAACCACCGCTGGGCGCTGTCCGCCTTCGGTACCGCCACCACCGCCGACCTGAACCGCAGGGATACGGTGTATTGCCTTGCGCCGCTGCATCATTCGTCCGGCCTGCTGGTGAGTCTCGGCGGCGCGATCGCGGGCGGCAGCCGGATCGCGCTGGCGCGTTCGCTGGATCCGGCGCAGTTCGCCGAGGAGGTGCACCGCTACGGGGTCACCGTGGTCACCTACACCTGGACGATGCTGCGCGACATCCTCGACGCCGAGGTGTTCCCGGTCGGGCACCGGCACCCGATCCGGCTGTTCATCGGCTCCGGCATGCCCGCAGGGCTGTGGCGGCGCACCACCGAGCAGTTCGATCCGGCCAGGGTGCTGGAGTTCTACGCCTCCATCGAGGGCGACGTGGTGCTGGCCAACGTGAAGGGCGTCAAGCGCGGCTGCAAGGGCAGGCCGGTGCCGGGCACCGCCAGGGTGGAGCTGGTCGGCTACGACCCGATCACCGAGCAGATCCTGGTCGACGACTCGGGTTACGCCCGGCGTTGCGCGGACAACGAGGTCGGGCTGCTGCTCGGCAAGGCGTCCGACGGAGTGGACATCTCGGCGGGCGGGTTGCGCGGGGTGTTCGCGCCGGGCGACTCGTGGATGCCGACGGAGAACTTGTTCCGCCGCGACAGCGACGGCGACTACTGGCTGATCGACCGCAAGGACACCGTGATCCGCACACCGCGTGGACCGGTGTTCGGGCAGCCGATCGTCGATGTTCTCAACGACATCACCGCGGTCGACATGGAAGTCGCCTACGGCTTGGAAGTCGGTGAGCACTGCATTGCCGTCGCCGCGATCAGCGTGCGCAAGGGTTTCCGGTTGGAGCCCAAGGACGTGACCGAGGCGCTGCGCGCGCTCGACCCGGCCCAGCGGCCCGATCTGGTCTACGTGGTGGAGGAGATTCCGCGCAGCTCCTCCTACCGGCCGTCCACCCGGGCGGTGCAGGCGGCGGGTCGTCCGCAGCCGGGCCCCGATACCTGGTGGTACAACCGGGCCTCCGACGCCTACGAAATTCTCACCGAGGACGACGCGCCCACCGTCCTCGGCGACAGCTGAGACGACGAATCCAGTTGTCGAGCCGCCGCATTCACCGGGTGCGGCGGCTCGACCCGGTCGCGCGCGCCGAGCGCCCGCGCCGTAGCATCCAGCGCTGACGTTGCTGTCCGATTTTCAGGGGTCCTTGGTGCGTACGAGCCTTATCTACCGCAACGCCACCGTGTACGAGCTGCTTATCCGCGCGCTGTACGGCCGGCACTACACGGCGCGGTACCGCGCGATCGAGGCGCTGGTGCCCGACGGCGCCAGTGTGGTCGATTTGTGCTGCGGGCCGGCGACTTTGTACACCCGCTATCTGCGCGACAAGTCCGTCGATTACACGGGACTGGATCGCAACGACAAGTTCGTCGCCCAGCTCACCGAGGCGGGCGGGCGCGGCATGGTCTGGAACCTGAACTCCGACACCCCGCTGCCCGAGGCCGACTACCTGGTGATGCAGGCCAGCCTCTACCACTTCCTGCCCGAGCCCGCGCCGGTGCTCGATCGGATGCTGAAGGCCGCTCGCAAACAGGTGATCATCGCCGAACCGGTGCGCAATATCGCCAGCAGCGACAACCGGGTGCTCGCCGCGATCGGCCAGCGGTTCACCAACGCGGGGGACGGCGCACAGGCGCACCGGTTCACCGAGGAGACGCTGGACGAGTTGTTCCGCGGGTACGAGTCGCGGGTGGTGCGGCAGTCGTTGATCGCGGGCGGCCGAGAAAAGTTGTACGTACTCGACGCCTGACCCTCAGACGGTGAAGTCGGTGACCGCTTCCACGACACGAGCGATCTGCTCGTCGGTCAGATCCGGCCACAACGGCAGGCGCACAACGGTTCCCGAGAACTCGGCGCTGCGCACGCACGGATGCGGCGTACGGCCCAGCTTCAACCCGGCCGGGCTGGAATCCAGCGGCACATAGTGGAACGGCGCCACGATGTTGCGCGCCCGCAGGTGCGCGATCAGGTCGTCGCGGCGTTCCTCGGTGGGCGTGCGCAGGTAGTACAGGTGCGCGGTGTGCTCGCGGTCGGCGGGCACCGTCATCAGTCGAACGTCGTTGCGGGCGGCCCATTCCGGCAGTCCGGCGGCGTAGGCGTCCCACACCCGGTGCCGACCGGCCTGGATCGTGTCGAACTCGTCGAGTTGCGCGTCGAGCACCGCCGCGTTCAACTCGCTGGGCAGGTAGCTGGAGCCGATGTCCTGCCAGGAGTACTTGTCCACCGCGCCGCGCAGGAAGCGGGCCCGGTCGGTGCCCTTCTCCCGGATGATCTCCGCGCGCGCCATCAGGATCTCGTCGGTGAGCAGCAGCGCGCCGCCCTCGCCGCAGTGCACGTTCTTGGTGTCGTGGAAGCTGAGCGTGCCGAGGCTGCCCAGGGTGCCGAGCGGGCGTCCGCGCCATCGGCCGCCGAGGCCGTGCGCATTGTCCTCCACGATGGCGAAGCCGTGCGTATTGGCCAGGGCCAGTAGCTGTTCCATGTCGGCGGCGACGCCACCGTAGTGGATGACCACCACGGCTTTGGTCCGTGACGTGACGGCGGCCGCGACCGACTCGGGGTCCAGGTTGCCGGTGTCGAGATCGATGTCGGCGAAGACGCAGGTAGCCCCGCGCAACGCCATGGCGGTCGCGGTGGAGGTGAACGCGAAGCTGGGGACGATCACCTCGTCGTCGGGGCCCAGTTCCAGCAGCAGGCCCGCCATCTCCAGGGCGGAGGTGCACGAGGTGGTCAGCAGTGCGTGCGGTGCGCCGGTGATCATCTTCAGCTTCGCGGTGGCCGCCGCGGTGAACGGTCCGTCGCCGTGGCTGTGGTCGGAGCCGAGCACGGCGCCGAGGTTGGCCAGTTCGCGCGGCGACCGGAACGGACGGCTGAAGATGATGCGGTCAGTGCTCAACCCGGTCGTTCCCCTTGGTCGTGGTGGTCAGTTCCCGGTCTTGCACCGGGCCCGCCGCTGCCATCGGGCGCGGCGTCGGTGAATCGACGGTCAGATAAAGCGGCTTACCCACGAGGATATGCAACGCCACCCCGAGGTATTCGGCGATCAGACCGAGTGAGAACAAGATAGCCCCGGCCACCAGCAGCAGCACCACGATCATCGAGGCCCAGCCTTCGGGCGCCCAATTGTCGGTGGTGAGCGCCTCGTACACGATGACGCCCGCCATCACGACGCCGCAGAGCGCCAGCGTCACACCCAGCAGGCTGACCAGGCGCAGGCCGCGAGTTCCGCTGCACAGCACCATCTTCCAGAACAGCGAGAACAGGCGGCGGTAGTTGTAGCCGGAGTCCTCGCGGCCCTCGGCGCGCAGCACCACCGGCACCTGCGCGACCGAACCCACCACCCAGGTCAGCGCGACGTCGAGATACACGCCGTTGGAGGCGACGTCGGCGAGCTGACGCCCGATGGCGCCGCGGATCAGCCGGTAGCTCTCGAAGCGGGTGGAGTCGGGGAACGCGAACACCGTCGCGAGCACCAGCTTCGCGCCGCGCGAGGTGAGGTTGCGCAGGAAGCCGTGTGGGCGGGTGTTGCTCGGCTTGGAGTAGACCAGCTCGGCGCGCTCGGTCAGCGCGGCGTCGAGGAAGCTGCCGATGAACCGGGGATCGTGCTGGCCGTCCTCGTCCATGGTGACGATCCAGTCGCCGCCCGCCGCCGACATGCCCGCGATCGTCGCGGCGTCCTGGCCGAAGTTGCGGCTCAACCAGATGGTGCGCACCTCGGGGTAGGTCCGCTCGAGTTCCTGCAACACCACATCGGAGCGGTCCGGGCCGCGGTCGTGCACCAGGATGATCTCGTCGATCTGGAAGGTGGCGCCGCCCGGCGTCTCGGTGGGGCGGGTGAACTCGTGCAGTTCGGCGACGAGCCCGCCGATGGTGTCCTCGCCACGATAGATCGGCACGACCACAGACACGGCATGCGGCCGGGCCGGCCCGCCGTTCGAGGTGACCGCGGCGGGGCGGGGCGTGCGGGTGGAGGGAATCGGCATCAGCTGGATCGACTTTCGATGACGGTGCGTGCCGGTACCCCCCGCTGGACAGCAGGGCCCGAGCCGCCCAGAACTCTAGCATGGTGCGGGTTTCGGATTCCGGGTCGGCGCATCCCCCCATCATCGACGCGTCGGCGGCCGGATGCCAAGCGCCACACTGCTGTGTAGGGTTTGGAACTCGTGACGGATAGTGCAGTGTCGAGGGTGACGCGACCGGGGTCCGCCGAGGTCACGAGGGGTGACTCGAGCGAGGTCGCCGAGGCGTCGCCTGCCGGGGCCGCCCGTCCGGATGCGCCCGAGGGGGACCGCGCGGCCCGCCGGGACGTCTACCGCTGGGGACTCGTCACCGCCGTCGGCGTGGTGTTCGGCTACCTCGCGGTGCTGCTCGCCAACGCCAGGCACTTCTACACCGACGACACCGAGTCGCAGTACACCGGATTGTGGGTCGGCCTCGGCGACGCCCTGCGCGACGGCACCTTCCCGGTGCTGGTGCCCGAGCGGTGGATGTCGGGCAACAACACGATGGACGACGCGGGCCTGTTCAACCCGCCGCAGCTGCTGATCGATCTGATCGCGCCGTCCGTCGACAACATGGCGCTGTACGCCACCGTCGTCAAACTGATCTTCGCGATCATCGCCGCACTGGGCGTCTACCGGATCTGCCTCGCCTACGGTGGCCGGCCCGCGTGGTCGGCGGTGGCCGGTGTCGCGTTCCCGCTGTCCGGGTTCTTCCTGTTCTTCGACGAGGCCAGCTGGATGACCGCGCTCACCGGCACCGCGTGGCTGGTGCACGCGTGGGCGTCGTCGGTGCGCTACACACGCGGTCAGGGCGGGCCGATCCCGGTCTTCGTCTTCCTCTATCTGACGATCTCCACCCAGTACATCTTCCCGGCGGTCGAGGCGGCGTTGATGCTGCTCGCGGTCGCGGTGGGTGAGCTTGTCTACCAACGTAAATGGTGGCCGGTCGCGCGGCTGGCGGTGGTCGGGGCCTGTGCCGGGCTCGCGGGGCTGCTGACCTTCCTGCCGAGCATGCTGTCGGCGAAGGTGACCTGGCGCGGCACCATGGAGATCAACAATGACCAGTTCCTCACCGTGCCGTGGTCGGAATCGCTGAATGCCAGCCTGCCGAGCTCGCTGCCCGCGTTCACCTCCTGGTGGGGGTATGTGCAGCCGATGCCGGTGACCTACATCGCCTGGTTCCTGATTCCGGCGCTCGCCTTCATCGATTGGGGCCGGGCCAAGGACAGCTGGCGGGAACTGTCGGGTGTCGCGTTCTTCGCGACGATGATGCTGATGTGGGCGGCCGGGCCGGGTTCGATCGGTCCGCTGCGCTGGCCGGTGCGGGTGCTGCCGATGCTGGCCATCGGGCTGCTGGTGCTGGTGTGCGTGTTGCTCGGGCGCTACGGCACGACCAGGGACCTGAAGAATCGCGGTATCGCCGCGGGGGTGCTGGTGCTGCTGCTGTGGGTTCGGTCGTTCTCCGCCGATCCGCATGATGTGGTCTGGCATGTACTGGCGGCCGCGGCGATCGTCGCGCTCGGTGTCGCGGTGTTGTGGGTGGACCGGATCAAGGGGATTGCGGCGGCCTGTGTGCTGGTGATCGTGGCGATGTTCCCGATCGCGTTCTTCCAGGTGCAGGCCGCGCAGCCGACGCCGATGACGTGGAACCTGCCGACCAACCGCTCCGAGGCCAAGGCGGCGTTCCCGGATTTCCCGGGCACCACGCTGCAACTCGCCGAACGCGGACTGCTGCAACCGGGGGACAACAGTCTCGAAGGCGCGTACGGTTCGCTGGTTTTCGGCAACTACGCCAAGTCATTGGAGCTGTCTTACGTCAATGGCTACACCCCGACCGGGCACTTCTACTTCGGGGAGTTGCTGTGCATGCGGTGGGACAGCAGCGTCTGCCCGGACGCGTTCCGGCGCATGTTCGCCCCCGAACCGAGCACCGGGCGCACCCTGGCCGATCTGATGAAGCTGGATCGGGTGGTGCTGCAACGCGCCCTGTTCCCGGACGCGCGCAATCAGCCCGCGCCGGACGGCTGGAAGTGGGTCGACTACCCGGGCCACGAGAAGTACATCTCGGTGCTGGAACGGGCGGACGGGCCGATCTCCACGGTGAACGGTCGAGTCGCGGACGCCAAGAACGTGACCGCGACGTCGATCTCGGAGACCGACACCACCAGCCGGGTGCGGGTCAGCTCGCCGAACGGCGGGCGGGTGGTGTTCGCCCGGCTCGGCTGGCCCGGCTACCGCGTCACCATCGACGGCAAGCAGGTGCCGATCACCACGGTGGCGAAATCCTTTGTCGCCGTTGACGTTCCCGCTGGTACACAGAACGCCGAGTTGGTGCTGACCTGGCGTCCGCCCGGCTGGAAGATCGGCATCGCCGCGCTGGCGGCCGGAGTCGTGGGCACCGGCGTGCTGCAATGGCTGTACGTGCGGTCGCGGCGGCGTGCCAAGGCGCAGCCCGCCGCCGGGTAGGGTCTGGGACTCGTGGTGGAAAGCAACGCCCTCGCGCGGCGGGACGTGTACAAGTGGGGCTGCATAACCGCGCTCGGTGTGCTGGCCGGATATGTGGCCGTGCTGCTGGCCAACGCCCGGCACTTCTACACCGACGACACCGAGTCGCAGTACGCCCCGCTGTGGGTGATGCTCGGAAATCGCCTGCGGGACGGGAAGTTCCCGGCGATGATCCCCGAGCACTGGATGGCGGGTAACTACACCATCGAAGAGGCGGGTCTGCTGAATCCGCCGCAGCTGCTGATCGATCTGATCGCGCCGTCGGTGGACAACGTCGCGCTGTATGCCACCGTCGTCAAGCTGATCTTCGCGATCGTCCTCGGGCTCGGGGTGTACCGGATCTGCCTGGAATACGGGGCGTCCGCGCCGTGGGCCGCCGTGGCAGGCATCTCGATTCCGTTCACCGGCTGGCTGCTGTTCTTCGACGAAGCCAGTTGGTACACCGCGTTCGTCGGGACCGCGTGGCTGGCGCACGCGTGGGCCTCCGGTGTCCGTTATGCGCGCGGGCGTAGCGGGCCGATCCCGACCTTTATTTTCCTGTACCTGGCGATCTCGGTGCAGTACATCTTTCCGGCGGTCGAGGCCGGGCTGATGATCGGCGCGGTGGCCGTTGGAGAGGTTGTCTACCAACGCAAGTGGGCGCCGTCGCTGCGGTTGCTCGCCGCGGCCGCCGGTGCGGCGCTGGCCGGTCTGGCGACCTATCTGCCGAGCATGCTGTCGGCGAAGGTGACCTGGCGCGGCACCGCGCAGATCAACAACGACCAGTTCCTGACCGTGCCGTGGTCGGAGTCGCTCAACGCGAGTCTGCCGAGCACGTTGCCTGCCTACAACTCCTGGTGGGGTTATGTGCAGCCGATGCCGGTCGTCTACATCGCTTGGTTCCTGATTCCGGCGTTGGCGTTCATCGATTGGCGTAAGGCGCGGGAGAACTGGCGGGAATTCACCGCGATCGCGCTGTTCGCGATCATGGCGCTGATGTGGACCGCCGGGCCGGGGACCATCGGCCCGCTGCGCTGGCCCGCGCGGGTGCTGCCGATGGTGGCACTCGGGCTGCTGGTGCTGGTCTGCGTGCTGCTGGGTCGGTACGCGACCTTCGACGGCTGGCGGCGGCGCGGGATCGCCGCCGGGGTGCTGATCGGATTGTTGTTCGTGCGCTCGTTCTCCGCGGCGCCCCGCGAGCTGGGTTGGCATGTACTGGCGGCACTTTCGGTGGCTGCGCTCGGTGCCGCGGTGGTGTGGCTCGGCCGGACCCGGGGGATGGTCGCGGCTTGCGTGCTCACGCTGGTCGCGGTTTCCCCGATCGCCTACATCCAGGTGCGAGCCGTGCAGCCGACGCCGATGAGCTGGAACCTGCCGGAGAAGCGCTCGGACATGAAGGCCGCCTTCCCCGACTTCCCCGGCACCACACTGCAACTCGCCGACCGCGGTCCCATCCCGCCCGCCGAGAAGAACTTGCAGGGCGCCTACGGGTCGCTCGTCTTCGGCAACTACGCCAAGGATCTCGAGCTGACCTACGTCAGCGGCTACACCCCCAACGGACACTTCTGGTTCGGCGAGATGCTGTGCATGCTCTGGGACACCAGCGTGTGCCCCGACGCCTACCGCCGGGCCTTCGCGGTCGAACCGACCACCGGGCAGACCATTGTCGACCTGATGAAGGTCGACCGAGTGGTGTTGCAGCGCAGGCTCTACCCCGATGCCCGCAACCAGCCTGCCCCCGGCGGCTGGAAATGGGTCGACTACCCCGGGCACGAACAAACCATCTCCGTGCTGGAACGAGTGGACGGATTGATCTCCACCCGCAACGGTCGCATCGCCGCCACCACAGGCAGCACGGCGACCGCTGTGTCGGAATCGGATACGACCAGCCAGGTCCGGGTGAATTCCGAGAACGGCGGCCAAGTCGTCTTCGCCCGCCTCGGCTGGCCCGGGTACCGCGCCACCCTGAACGGTCACGAGATCCCCACCCGGCTCGTCGCGAAAACGTTTGTCGCGGTGGATATCCCGGCCGGGACGAAGAACGGTGACCTGGAATTGAGCTGGCAGCCGCCCGGTTGGCAGATCGGTGCGGCGGCCGCGTTGCTCGGGCTGCTCGGTGTCGGTGTGTTGCAGTGGGTGTTTGTGCGGAACAGGCGTCGGGATGACGGGGTGGATGCGTCGGCTGACGCCGATCCGGGGGAGCCCACCGCGCCAGAGGCTGATCTGGTGGACGTGAAGAGCTGACGGCGCAGTTGGACCCGGTGGACGTGGAGTGTTGACGTCGCAGCTTCATCGTTGACGCCTCGTGGGCTCGAATGGTTGATGCCGGGCGAATGCACTGCTTCGGGGCGAAATTCGGCGGGCGCGGTGCGTCGACACCGGCTGCGGAATGGCCGGTGCGAGCAGATTCTGGGGCGCGTTGGGTGCGCCCGTCGATCGCCCGAAGGGGCGGGGCGATAGAGTGCCTGGCGCGACTGGAGGTGGGCACCTGATGGAATTCAACGATGAGCGAAGTGAGGTGTCCGCGGGCGCCGACGGGGTCGCGCCGACGGCGACTCGCGGCGGTCGTTCGTTGGACGACTGCGACGGGCAGAGCGGGCGTGCTGTGCTGAGCAGCGACCCGATTGCCGTCGATCTCAGCACCGCCGAGCAGGCGAAACCTGGGCCGCTGCTGCGTTTGGTGCAGCGGCAGGAGGTGGCGTTCGCGGCGGTCGGCGGGTTCAATACCGCGTTGGGCATCGGACTGACCGTGGTCTGGCTTGCGGTGCTCGGCGACAACGTGCCGCCGTCTGTCGCGGTGGCGGCCGCCTACGCCGTCAGCATCGTCATCGCGTTCGTGCTGCATCGCACCCTGGTATTCCGGGTGCGCGGCCACCTGCTGCGCGATTTCCTACGGTTCGTCGCGGTCAATTCCGGTGGCCTGCTGCTGAATATGGCGCTGCTCGAGCTCGCCGTCTCGGTCTGGCACTTCCCCGACAAGCCCGCCGCCGTCGTGGTGATGGGCCTGGTCGCCATCGCCAGCTACTTCGGCCATCGCCACATCTCGTTCCGCCGCCGACCGCAGGTCGAAGCAGACCACGCCGTCGGGTAGGTTTTCGGTCATGCCGGAGCACACCTTGGACGCCACCCTGCTGAGCCTGCTCGCCTGCCCCCAGGACAAGGGCCCGCTACTGCTGGTCCGCGCCCCCGAGGGCCCCGTCCTCTACAACCCCCGCCTACGCCGCGCCTACCCCATCGACAACGGCATCCCCGTGCTGCTCATCGACGAGGCCCGCGACGCCACCGACGCCGAACACGCCGACTTCATCGAACAGCCAGTAGAAGCCTGACCCCTAGCAGGACATAACGGCGACCCACCAGCCGCCCCATTTCCGCCAAGCGCGGACATCCAGGGTGGAGCGTCCTCGAGCGGGACATGAGGCCAGGCCCGCTCGGCGTTTCTCGCCACTCTGCCCCGTTCAGTGCACCAGCAAGGTTGAGGTGTTGCCGAATGGGACGGCCGTTACCCGGCGCTTCCCGCCTGACGTCTCGTGTACAGCCGAACATTCGGCCAGAGCGCTGTTGAGCGGCTGTACCGACAGGACCGCTCGATGGTTTGCCGCTAGGTCTCATTCGCGCCCTCTGTCGGCGGTCGAGCGCGACGGCCGCCAGCGCTACCCCCTAGTCGCCGCAGCAGGTTTCGTCCGCGGCACAGCGAGCCACGCCGCCAGCGCAGGCCGGAGACAACTGCCGAGCGGGACGTGAGGGCGGCCTCCTTCGGCGTTTCTTGCCACCATGTCCCGCCCGGCGCATGCGGAGTTGTCTGGCGGGGCATGGTGGCGGGCGTACTCGACGTTTGCCGCCTTCGTGTCCCGTTTGGCGCAGACGTCCGGGGTGGGCGTTGGCGCGCGGGACATGGTGGCGGATCCACTCGACGTTGTCGCCACCCTGTCCAGGTCAGGCTGGGTCCGGCTGTTCCGTTGGGGGCGTCGTTATTTCGCCGGTGAGGTAGCGCTGGAGGGTGGGGGCTACGGCGGTGATGAGGTCTTCGGCGGGGGAGGAGGCCATGGGTTCGATGGCGACGATTTTGCGGGCCATCAGGACGCCGATCATTTGGGAGCCGACCAGGGCTACTCGTAGGCGGCCGTCGTCGTGGGGGGTGGCGATGCGTTGGCGGACGCGTTCCAGGACGACCTCGAGGATGAACGAGCGTGCCAGCGAGACGTCTCCGCCGGCGATGATGCTGCGGACCATCGCGACGATGCCGGGCCCGGCGGGGGAGTCCCAGACGCCGAGTACCGAGCGCAGGATGGTTTCGCCGAGTTGGTCGAGTGGGGCGGCGTCGACGGCGGACAGGGTGAGTTCGGGGCTGACCGGTAACTGCACGACCGCGCCGAACAGTTCCTGTTTGGTGCCGAAGTAGTGGTGCACCAAGGCGGGATCGACTCCCGCGTCGGAGGCGACGGCGCGGATGGAGGTCTTGTCGAAGCCAGCCTCCGAGAACCGCGCCCGCGCCGCCGCCAGGATCGCCTCGCGCGCGCCGGACTGTCCTGGCCTGCGTCCGGAGCGGGCGGGACGATCCTCGCCGGGTGATCCGTTGGTCGCCGTCACGGGGTGCGCCGCCGTAGCGTCGCCGCGCCCAGGCACAGTGCCACAATCGCGAATCCGGCGACGACGGCCAGGTCGCGCCACATCGCGCCGGTGGCATTCGGATGCACCGAAACCTGTTGCAGCGCATCGACGGCGTAGCTCAACGGCAGCACGTTGCTGATGGCCTCCAACCAACCGGGCAGCTCGCCGCGTGGAACGAGCAAGCCGCACAGGAAGATCTGCGGCGCCACCACCACCGGCATGAACTGCACCGCTTGAAACTCGGTGCGCGCGAACGCACTTGCCAGCAGACCGAGCGCGACGCCGCACACCGCGTCGATCACCGCGATCAACACCACCCAGCCGGGGTTACCGGCCGAGTCGAGCCCGAGCAGGCCGAACGACACCAGGCAGGCGACCACCGCCTGCGCCGCCGCGGCCAACGAGAAGGCGGTGCCGTAACCGCCGAGCAGGTCGAGTTTCGCCAGTGGCGTGGTGAGCAACCGCTCCAGCGTGCCCGAGGTGCGTTCGCGCTGCATGGCGATGGCGGTGATCAGGAACATCACGATGAACGGCAGGATGCCGAGCATGCTGATGCCGACGCGGTCGAACAGCGATACCGGGTTCAGCGGGTTGGTCGGGGTGTCCCGATAGATGAAGTACAGCAACGTCATCAGCAGCGCGGGGACCACCAGGATCATCGCGACGGTGCGGTGGTCGTTGCGCAGCTGGCGAAGAATGCGGATGGTCGTCGCGAGATAGGTGCGAAGGGTAGGCGTCCGCCGAGTCGCGGGCGCGAGTGTGCTGGTCATGGTTCCTGCCTGGTGTTCGACGATGCGTTGCGGTCGCGGGACGGGTCGGCGCTCATGCCGCGCGCCCCGTGGTGATCAGCGTGAGGAAGGCCCGCTCGAGGTTCTCCTCACCGGTTTCGGCGCGCAGTTCGTCGGGGCTGAGCTGGGCGAGGAGATGACCGTCGCGCATCAGCAGCAGCCGGTCGCAGTGCTCGGCCTCGTCCATCACATGGCTGGACACCACCAAAGTGGTGCCACCGGCGGCCAATTCGTGGAACTGCTTCCAAAGATCCACGCGCAGAACGGGATCGAGGCCAACCGTCGGCTCGTCGAGGACCAAGAGCTCGGGTTGTGCGACCAGTGCACAGGCCAGCGAGGCACGGGTCTTCTGTCCACCGGACAGTTCATCGCCGCGTTGAGGTGCGTGCTCGGTGAGCCCGACGGCATTGATCGCCTCGTCGACGGCGCTGCGCTCACGCCCGTAGAGCGCGGCGAAATACGCCACGTTCTCGTGCACGCTGAGGTCGGAGTAGATGCTCGGCGCCTGCGTGACATAGCCGATGCGCCGCCTGAGCTCCGCCGCCCCCGCCGGACGGCCCAGCGCCGAGATCTCTCCAGAGTGCACGATCTGGGTGCCGACGATGCTCCGCATCAGCGTCGTCTTCCCACACCCCGACGGACCGAGCAATCCGGTGATCGACCCGCGCGGAATCGTCAACGAGACATCGTGCAGAACTTCCCGCCCGCCGCGCCGCACCGTCAGGTTCCGGACCTCGACGGCGGTTGATGAGGTGGGTTGCGACATGGTCGCCTCAATTCATCGAGTGTTGAATTCACTGTGTGATGAATTTAGCGCGAGCGCGCGGCGAGGGCAAGACCTGCGTGTTCGGTTGCGGTATGCCCAGCGCCGATGGCTTCGATGAATACCCGATCGTGCGGGCACTGGCGCGGGCCGCAGGGCGGCAGGCGTGTGGGCCCGCCGACTGCCTGGCGCTGGTGTCTGGCGCGGGCGCTAGCGAGTGTGCCGTGTAGCTCGTGAATGATCCGGCTGATCCGCTCAATGCCCGTGCCGCGGCGGTTCACCCACCGATCCACCCGCCTCGACCACCACGAATTGGCCCATCATCCCCTGATCCTCATGCCACAGCAGATGGCAGTGATACATGTACGGCGTGTCCGGATCGGCGGGACCGTCGAAGCGCATAGCCAACCGGACGGTGCTGTTCGGCGGGATGAAAACGGTGTCCTTCGGGCCGGTGAGTTCGGCGGGCGGCGGGCCGTCGTTTCGGCCGAGTACGCGGAACTGCACGTCGTGAATGTGGAAGTTGTGCGGCATGCCATCGTTGTTGTGCACGATCCACGTCTCGGCCGTGCCCCGGGTGACGGCCAGGTCGATGCGGTCCATGGCCATCGGCTTGCCGTTGATCCCCGCCATATTGATGTCGAAGCGGCGTTCCTGGACCGAGTCCGAACCGTCCGGGGTCGACGGGCGAGCAAGGGCCGCAGGCAATTCCGGTGACGGGCGCAGTGCGCCGGCGGCGCGAAGCTCGAGAATGTCGAAAGTGTCGTCACCGCCGGCGAAACGCTGGGTCCAGAAGCTCAGCCCGGCGTCGAGTTTGTTGCTGCGCAACATTGTTCGTTCACCGGGTCGGACGCGTACCACGATCTCGGCCCGCTCGCCCGGTGAAAGCTGCAAACGATCAAGCGCCAGCGGGCTTTCCAGCAATCCACCATCGGTCGCGATGAGCGAGAACTGACGCTCGTCGTCGAATCCGAAGGTGTAGACCCGCGCCGTGGACGCATTCAGCAGGCGCAGCCGGATCAGCTCGTCGCCGACCTCGCGGTACGGCGTCAGCGTCCCGTTGACCATCGTCTGATCGCCGAGAAACCCGACGTCACGGAACATCGCATGCGACATATCGAGCTCGGCCCGACGGAATTTCACATCCTGCACAATGACCGGCAGGTCGTCGACGCCGTAATTGCTTGGTAGCGGCAGACTTTCGGATACCTCGTCGTCGAGCAAGAACATCCCCGCGAGCCCACGCCGCACATGCTTTTCGGTCTCGCCGTGCGGATGCGGGTGATACCAGAGCGTGGCGGCGGGTTGATCGATGGTCCACTGCGGTGTCCACGTCGCACCTGCCTGCACCATCTGATGCGGCCCACCATCCATCGCCGCGGGCAGATGCATGCCGTGCCAGTGCACCGTCGACGCCTCGGGTAGCTGGTTACGAACGGTGACCGCGACCTGCTCGCCACGCCGGGCCCGCAGCGTCGGCCCGAGGTAGTCGCCGTTGAAGCCCCAAGTCTCCGTCGCCTGCCCTGGCCGGAATTCCGTAACCCCCGTTCGCATTTCGAGGTCGAATTCGCGCGTGCCATCCGGCCGTATCGTCGACGGCGCCAACGGCGGAATCGCGAGCGCGTTGCCGAATTCCGCGCGGCCGACAGTGTTCACCACCGCGTTGACGTACACCACGCGGACGCAGCCACCGATCGCAAGCCCGAGCAGCGCGACGAGCCCGGCGAGAATGAGGAACAACCGCCGCCACCTGCGCGGCCGGGAAACCGAAACCATCTCCTGACGGTAGGAATCGAGCCCATCCCGTCACATCCGGAAGCGTCCCTATTTCGACCCTTGACTTCCGCCCCGCCGCACCAGGGTCACGCGCCGCTGAGTTCGGCGGCCGCCTCGTGTCCGGCCGCGGCGGTGCGCCGCAGAAAGTCCGCGATCAGTTCGAGCTCGGACTCGGTGTATCGCTCGCACAGCTCGTCCATCCGACCGTTCATGCCCGAAAGCACCTGGTAGAGCTCGGTGTTGCGCTCACGGGTGGCCCGAATGGTGACCGCGCGGCGGTCGGTCGCGGCCGGGTCGCGTTCGCGGGTGATCCAGCCGCCGCGCTGCAGACGGTCGAGCACGCCGGTCATCGTCGCGGGATGCAGCCCGGCGAGCTTGGCCAGCGCGCTTGCGCTGAGCGGCCCGTGCCGATCGACCAGTTCGAGGCAGGTCCAATCGACGTCCTTGAGTTCGACCTTGCCGCCGAACTGCCTGTTGAGCAGCGACAGCTGGGTGTTCAGGTCGCGCAGCGACTCCTTGACCGCGTTGGCCGAGCGCCGACGACGGCGAGCGTCCACCATTGTTACCTCTTTCATATTGTATGTAACTCATATTAGTTGATATGGTCCTCATATGATACGGCGCTCGGACGAATGGGCGTCGCACCCGATCTCCCGAGAAGGATCACCATGCGCATCACCGTTTTCGGAGCCAATGGACCCACCGGCCGCCTGCTCACCGATCAGGCACTTGCCGCAGGTCATGAGGTCGTCGCGGTCACGCGCCGGCCGGAAGGGTTCCCGATCGACCACGACCGGCTGACCGTCTTCGGTGGCGATGTGCGGGAAGCGGACTCGGTACGCATCGCCGTCGCGGGCGCCGACGCGGTGCTCTCCACGCTAGGTGTGCCGTACGGCAAGGAGCCGATCGACACCTACTCGGTCGGCGTCGCCAATATCCTCGCCGCCATGCGCCACAACGACATTCGACGCATCGCGGTGGTGTCCTCGAGCGCCGTGGATCCGCAGCCGTTCACCGACGCCGGCTTCCTGTTCAATCGCGTGCTGCAGCCCTACATCGCGCGGGTTATGGGCAAGACTTTGTACGACGACATGCGCCGGATGGAATCCCTGCTCGCCGCAACCGATCTCGACTGGACCATCGTGCGTTCGGGCGGGTTGTACGAACTGCCCGCCGTCACCGACTATCTGCTGGTCGAGGGCCACGCCGACAAGCGCTACACCGCCCGCGTCGACTTGGCGGCCGCCATGCTCCGACTGCTCGATGACGACAAGTTCGTGCGGAAGATCGTCAGCGTGGCGACGACAGCGGACAACCCCAGCCTGCTCCAATTGATCCGCACCGAGGCGCTGGGAAAGAGCTGACGGCTAGTGTGACTCGGGTCACAACAACTATCTGTCACGTCGGCACGGGGTTGTTTGTCCCATGGTCGTCACCAACCCGGGTGACCCGATCATTGGAGCAACCCCATGAACACCGAACACCGGATCGTCATTCTCGGCGCCGGCTACACGGGCCTGTTGACCGCCGTGACGCTGGCCCGTCGCACCCGCGCGCTGAATGTGCAGATCACGCTGGTCAACCCGTCGGCGCGGTTCACCGAACGCCTCCGCATGCACCAGATCGCCGCCGGCCAGGAGCTGCCCGACCACCGCATCACCGACATCCTCGCCGGCACCGGCGTCGAATTCGTCCAGGGCTGGGCCACTTCCATCGATCCGACCGCCCAACAGGTCATGGTCGACGACACGATGACGCTGCCCTACGACGAATTGGTCTACGCCCTAGGCAGCAATACCGACACCAGCATCGTCCCCGGCGCCGCCGACCACGCCTGGACCCTCAACGATCCGAAAACCGCACACCGCTTCGCAGAACTTCTGAATGTCGTTGCAGCCCAAGGCGGCACAGTCGCGGTCTGCGGCGCAGGCTTGACCGGCATCGAGGCCGCGGCCGAAATCGCCGCCGACCATCCGGGATTGCGCGTCACGCTGATCAGCAACGCCGAACCCGGCGCCATGATGGGCGACAGGGCCCGCGCCTACCTGCACCGTGCACTGGACCGCCTCGGCGTCACCCGTGAAATCGGCCAGGCCGTCACCAAGGTGCTGCCCGACGCCGTCGAATTGGCCGACGGCACACTGCTTCCCGCCGATCTGACGCTGTGGACCACCGGCGTCCGCGTCTCACCACTGGCAGCCCAGGCCGGCATCGACACCGACGCGCGCGGCCTCATCGTGGTCGACAAGACCCTGCGCTCGGTCTCGCATCCGAACATCCACGCCATCGGCGACGCCGCCTCGATCCGCTTGCCCTGGGGGCAGATTCACGGCACCTGCCAGAGCGGCATGCCGACGGCCGCCTACACCGCCGCGGCAATCGCCAGGCAGCTGCGCGGCAAGCAGCCGAAACCGTTCTGCTTCGGCTACTTTCACCAGCCGGTCAGCCTCGGCCGTCGTGACGGCGTCATCCAGTTCACCCGCTCGGACGACACCCCCGGACGGTTCTACCTGACCGGACGCCTGGCGGCCGCCTACAAGGAGTCGGTCAGCGCCAGCCCACTGCCGATGTTCCGGCTCAGCAGGCGAATGAATGCCCCGGTCAAGCTGAGGGCAGGCCGCCAGGCCCTCACCCAGGACCGGGTGGTGCTTGGCAAACCCGAACATGATTGAGGAGCATGACCCGATGGTGAATCCGACGCCCGCGCAAGATCCGTTTCTCGAACACCGGCGACTCCTGTTCGCCACCGCGTATCGGATGCTGGGCACCGTCACCGACGCGGAGGACATCCTCCAGGACACCTGGCTCAAATGGCACGACACCGATCAGGCGACGGTGCGGCACCCCAAGTCCTACCTGGTCCGCACCGTCACCAACCTGGCGCTGAACCGACTCACCTCCGCCCGGGCCACCCGCGAAAGCTACGTCGGCCCCTGGCTCCCCGAGCCGCTACTCACCACACCGAACATCGCCGAGGAGACCGAATTGGTCGACACCGTCTCCACCGCGATGCTGGTGGTGCTGGAAACCCTGAGCCCGATCGAGCGCGCGGTCCTGGTGCTGCGTGAGGTGTTCGGCTACACCCATGCCGAGATCGCCGACACCCTCGACCGGCCCGAACCGACCATCCGCCAGATCGCGCACCGGGCGCGCGCGCACGTGCAGGCCCGCCGCCCGCGCTTCGACACCGACAAGGATCAGCGCGATCACATCACCGCGCGGTTCATGGCGGCCTGTTCCGGCGGTGACCTCAACGCCCTGATGGATCTACTCGCCCCGGACGTGACCTGCTGGTCGGACGGTGGCGGTGTGGTGACCGCGGCCCGACGCCCGCTGCACGGCCCGGATCATGTGGCCCGCTGGACCCTCGGCGTGTTCGCCAAGCCGATCGTCGCGGGTTACGAGCTCGAGCCCACCTACCTCAACGGTGAACTCGGCGCAGTGGCGCGGATCGGTGGGCACCCGGTCGCCGCCTTCACCTACGACATAGTCGATGGCCGCATCCAGAACCTGCGGCTCCAGGTGAATCCGGGCAAGCTCAAAGGCCTTTCGCTCGGTCCCGACCTCGTCGGTTGACCCGGCGCGCCCGCACCGAGGTCGGCGGTTGTCGTCGGTGATCGTTCTAGGCTCCTGCGGTGACCAACCAGAGCGCAGAGCTATCCGCCGAAGGCGGCCAGCTGCGGGCTTCGACACTGGAGCTCTTCTTCGATCTCGTCTTCGTTTTCACGATCACCCAGCTGACCCACGTCTTCACCCACCATCCGGGCTGGCAGGCCCTGGGCCAGGTGGCGCTGCTGTTCGGCCTCATCTGGTGGATGTACAGCGGGTATGTGTGGCTCACCAACGAGGTGGCACCGAACAGCTCGACTCGGCGAACCTGGTTGCTGATCGGGATGTTCTCCTTCTTCGTGCTCGCACTGGCCATTCCGGATGCGTTCCACGGCACCGGGCTCGCCTTCGGCTTCGGCTACGTCCTGGTGACCGCCGTGCACACCGCGCTGTTCGCCTCCGGCGGCGGTGCGTCCGCCGCGCGGGCCATCAAGCACATCGCGCCGTTCAACTTCCTGGCCGCGGGGTTGGTGCTGGCCGGCGGGTTTCTGCACGGTTGGCCGCAATACGCCTGTTGGGGCCTGGGGTTCGCGGTTCAGGTCGCCAGCCCCTACCTGATCGATACCGGTGATTTCGTCATCCGGGCGAGCCATTTCTGCGAGCGGCACGGCTTGGTCGTGATCGTCGCGATCGGTGAGTCCATCGTCGCGATCGGCGCCGGACTGGCCGGGGTGAAAATCACGCCGCAGCTGATCGTCACCGTGTCGCTCGCGCTGTGTCTTGCTTACGTGCTGTGGTGGGCATACTTCGGCTTCGACGACGAACGCGGCGAGCACGCGCTGGCCGCGACACCTGATCGGGAGCGCTCCCGGCCCGCGGTCCTTGCCTACGGTTACGCGTTGTATCCGCTGCTCATCGGCATCACCGTGACCTCGGCGGGCCTGCAGATGAGCATCGGGCACGGCAACGAATCCGTCAGCCTGGCCGCCGCGGCTGCGCTGTCCGGTGGTGTCGCCCTGTATTTCCTCGGGCAGTTCTTCTTCCGCCTGGCCTTGAAGTTGCCGCGGCCGTGGATCCGGTTGATCGCGGCCGCCGCCGTCGCGGCGACAACGCCGATCGGCGTCGTGTGGGTGTCGTGGGCGCAGCTGGCGACGCTGGTCGCGGTCGGCTATCTCGCGGTGATCGCCGACGACCTGATCACCTTGCGGAGTGGGCAGCACAGCTCCTACCTGTAGCTCACCGGGACGGCGCGGTGGCTGACCGAAAGCTGTCGGTGCCGTCTTGGACAATGGTGGTCGTGTGTGCCGATGAGCTGAACGTCGATCCGCCCGCCGCCGCCCGCCGTGTCCTGGGCGCCACTCTCTGGTCCGGATCGGTTGGGGTCCGGATCGTCGAAGTCGAGGCCTATGGGGGTGATCCGGCCGGACCGTGGCCGGACCCGGCGTCGCATTCCGGGCGCGGGCGGACCAAGCGCAACACGGTGATGTTCGGTCCGGCGGGGGTGCTGTACGTGTACCTGAGCTACGGCATGCACATGTGCATCAACGTGACCAGCGGTCCGGACGGGTCGGCGAGCGCGGTGCTGATCAGGTCGGGTGAGGTGGTCGCCGGGCTCGAGGAGGCCCGCGCTCGGCGGCTGCCCGCGCGGACCGATGCCGATTTGGCGAAGGGGCCGGGCAATCTCGGCAGCGCGCTGGGCATCACTCTGAACGACTACGGAACTCCGCTGTTCGAACCGTCCTCGCCGATTCGGCTGGAACTCGTCGATGCCCTCGACGAGGAAATCGCCAGCGGTCCCCGGGTCGGCGTGAGCACTGCCGCGGATCTGCCGTGGCGGTTCTGGCTACCGTCCTCGCCCGCGGTCTCCACCTACCGGCGCAGTCCCCGAGCGCCGCGTGCCGAGGCGTCCTGAGGTTTTGCCAGGCGCGTAATTCGCTCGACCAGCGGCGGGTACAGCCGACACACTGAGGCGCACTCGAGCCACCAATTACCCGTGCGGAAAGATGGGACAGCGTGAGCGGCGACATCATCGACGAATTGACCTGGCGCGGACTGATCGCGCAATCCACCGACCTGGACGCGCTGCGTGCGGCCCTGGACGCGGGACGGTTGACCGTCTATGCCGGTTTCGATCCCACCGGGCCCAGCCTGCACGCCGGACATCTGGTGCCGTTGCTCGCGCTGAAGCGGTTCCAGCGCGCGGGCAACCGGCCGATCGTGCTGGCCGGCGGCGCCACCGGACTCATCGGCGACCCGCGCGACGTCGGCGAGCGCACCATGAACTCCACCGACACCGTGCAGGAGTGGGCCACCCGGATCCGTTCGCAGCTGGAACGGTTCGTCGACCTGGACGATTCGCCGACGGGCGCGGTGCTCGCGAACAACATGGAGTGGACCGGGCAGCTGTCCACCATCGACTTCCTGCGCGACATCGGCAAGCACTTCTCGGTGAACGTCATGCTGGCCCGCGACACCATCAAACGGCGCCTGGACGGTGAGGGCATCTCCTACACCGAGTTCAGCTACATGCTGCTGCAGGCGAACGACTACTTGCAGCTGCGTCGCAACTACGACTGCACATTGCAGGTCGGCGGCTCCGACCAGTGGGGCAACATCATCGCCGGCGTCGAACTGAACCGCCGCGTCGACGGTGCCGCGGTGCACGCGCTCACCGTTCCGCTGGTGACCTCGGCCGACGGCAAGAAGTTCGGCAAGTCGACCGGCGGCGGCAGCCTGTGGCTCGATCCCGAGATGACCAGCCCGTACGCCTGGTACCAGTACTTCGTGAACACCGCCGACGCCGATGTGCTGCGGTACCTGCGCTGGTTCACCTTCCTCTCGCGCGAAGAACTGGCCGAACTCGAAGTCGCCACGGCCGAGCGCCCGCATGCGCGGGAAGCGCAGCGCAAGCTGGCGGCGGAGATGACCACGCTGGTGCACGGCGAGGCGAACACCCGCGCGGTGCAGCTGGCCAGTCAGGCGCTGTTCGGTCGCGGCGAACTGCGCGAACTGGATGAGCCGACCTTGGGTGCCGCATTGCGCGAAGCCGCGGTGGCCGAGCTGGCGGCGGGGGAGCCGAGCACGATCGTCGATCTGCTCGTCGCCACCGGGTTGAGCGAAAGTCGCGGCGCCGCCCGGCGTGCGGTGAACGAAGGCGGGGCATCGGTGAACAACGAGCGCGTCTCCGACCTCGAGTGGACCCCCTCCGACAGCGACTACCTGCACGGACGGTGGCTGGTGCTGCGGCGCGGAAAGAAGAACCTCGCCGGCGTACTGCGGGCAGGTGCATGAAGATCGCGGTGGCTTGAGTCACATCCGTGTGATTCAAGCCCGCGTTCGGCCCGAGTCTGCGGCTCTGACCTGGGGAAACACCGGCGCGAACAGCGGATTTGACTCTGCGTTATCCGCCGCGTAACTTTATCCAAGTCAGAGCGACACGGACACCGACCCGGAGCCGAGAAGCCCAGCGGAAACGCTGAGCGGATGGACCGGGAAACGAGGTAGTACGGGGTGCGCCTGGCCATCAGCAAGACGTCTAGGGCGATCACGCGGACTTGACTCCGTGCGAGAAGCCGTTTAGGCTGGAAC
>NZ_BJXA01000013.1 GCF_007990755.1 Nocardia ninae NBRC 108245
ACGATCGCCGCGAGGCGCGCACCGGTCGGCCGTGCGTCGGCCGCCAGTACCGGGTTGATACCGGCGGCGACGAAGAGGAGGGTGGCGCCGAGGCTGAAGCAATCGACTTCCGGACCCGGCGCGGGCAGCGGCTCAGCGGTGTCGCGCCCGGTCGCACCGAAGTATTCCGGCGCGCCGAATCCTGGTGTGCCCGCGATATACGCCGACTGATCGGTGCGCACCGTGCATTCCATATCGATCAGCACCGGGATGTTGTCCGGCGTCACCATGACATTGCTCGGCGCGAGATCGCGCAGCACATAACCCATTTCGTGCACCGTGGCGATCCGCTCGGTGAGCTCGCGGGCCAATTGCCAGACCTCGGCCACCGGGACCTGCCGCTCGCGCCCGGCGGGCCAGCGTTGCAGGCTGGTACCCTCGATCAGATCCTCGACGAGGAACACGTGCCCGGCGACCGTCACGACGTCGCGCAGTGCGGGGGTGATCCCGGTCGGGCCGAGCCGCCGCAGGATCGCTGCCTCGTGCCGCAACCGGTCTCGGGCATCCTGCCCGGTGGGGTCCGCCGCGATGTGCGGACGGGCCTCCTTGAGCAGCACCTGGTCGCCGGTGTGCTGGTCGCGGGCGCGGTAGACGCCGCCGCGATTGGAGTGCCGGATCGCCGCGGTGACGAGATAGCGGCCCGCGATGAGCACCGGGTCGCCGCGCTTGCGCGGCGGACCATTCTTCGCAGGCGGGTCGAACGGCGGGCTGGCCCAGGATGGCGGCGAGAACCACGGGTTCCGCGCGTCCGCGGTCGAGGTGCCGTCCGGTGCGCGCAGTTGTCCCTCGTAGAAACCCGTGTCGTCCAGTTCGCTGGGACCCGCGAAACACCCGAACCGGTAGTGCACCAGGCTGTCCGGCCGATAGCGGCGATCGGACAGAATCGCCGGGCCGGTGAGTCCGACGGTGGCCTCGTGCAGTTGCTCCGCGAGTATCCGCAGCTGATCGTCGTCGACCGGGTACACGGTGAGGAACTTGCCCGACTGCGCTCGGTCGGCCCGAACCCCGTTGAGCTCGGCGATGATTCGCGGAGTCGCGGCGAATTTGAATGCGCACTCGTGCGCCGCGAGCACCCGCGCCGCGTTGGCCAGCACCGCTGGCGCGGACACCGGAGTGGCGGAGACGTGCAACTTCCAGCCTTGTGACCGCGGCCGATGCCTCGGCGGGGTTACCGTGCACCAGGTTTCATCGACGCACAACCGCCACCGGATGCCCGCGGTCGACTCCGCCAGCACCGCCATCGCGATCGACCGATAGCCCGCCGTGACGGCCGAGTCCGCGGGCCGACCAGCAAGCACCTCGGTCATCGATGGATGCCCCTCATCCGGTACTACACAGCGATTTGCGGCAAAGCGTGCCCCGATGCTAATCGCCGGGTGGGGGAGCGTCGTGCCCATACTTCTGGTGTGCGGGCGATCGATGCGCCGGATGCCTGACCGGTCGGATCTCTCGGATTACCGGCCCAGCACGGTGCCGCGCCGCAGAGCGCTCGAGCCGGTTCGTCGACTCGCCGCGTGGCTACGGTGACGTGGCGGCGAACCACGGCACGATGGGTTGGAGCCGCGCAGCGAGGAGGCGTCATGGGCACAGGGGTCGAGGTCGGTCCGTCGTTGCGTCCCACCGGTGGCCGGACAGCGGGGGCGGCGATCGTGGTCGGGGCCCTCGGGGTGGTGTTCGGCGACATCGGAACCAGCCCGATCTACACCATTCAGACGGTCTTCAACCCGGGCGATCCGCATCCGGTGCCGATCAGCCCGGACAACGTGTACGGCGTTGTATCCCTGATCTTCTGGTCGGTGATGATCATCGTCACGCTCACCTACATCACGCTGGTGATGCGCGCGGACAACGATGGTGAGGGCGGGATCATGGCGCTCATCACCCTGCTGCGACGACTGGGCGGTAAGCGCGGCGGCCGGACCGCCACGCTGCTGGCGGGTCTCGGAATCTTCGGTGCCGCATTGTTTTTCGGTGACAGCATGATCACTCCGGCGATCTCGGTGTTGTCCGCGGTGGAGGGCCTGAAGATCGTGCAGCCCGGCCTGGAAGAGCTGATCGTGCCGATCACGGCGGTGATCATCATCGGGCTCTTCTCGGTGCAGCGGCGCGGCACCGCGGCGGTGGGCCGGCTGTTCGGACCGGTGATGATCCTGTGGTTCGCGACGATCGGGATCCTCGGTGTGTCCGGCATCGTGCGCCATCCGGAGATCCTGAAGGCGTTGTCGCCGGCCTATGCGCTGAGCTTCATGGTCGGGCACTTCGGTATCGCCTTCTTCGCGTTGGCCGCGATCGTGCTCGCGGTCACCGGCGCCGAGGCCCTCTACGCCGACATGGGCCACTTCGGCCGGAAGGCGATCACCCGGGGCTGGCTGGGGCTCGTGCTACCCGCCTGTGCCCTCAGCTATCTCGGTCAAGGTGCGCTGATCCTCGGTGACGAGAGCACCGTGGGCAGTCCGTTCTTTCTGCTCGCCCCCGGCTGGGCGCGGCTGCCGCTGGTGCTGCTGGCGACCGCCGCCACGGTGATCGCCTCGCAGGCCGTGATCACCGGCGCCTACTCGGTGGCTTCCCAAGCGGCGCAACTCGGTTACCTGCCAAGGTTGCGGATAGCGCACACTTCGGAGTCGACCATCGGTCAGATCTATGTGCCGTGGATCAACTGGGTGCTGATGATCTCGGTGTTGACGCTGGTGTTCGCCTTCCGCAGTTCGGCGGCGCTGGCCTACGCGTTCGGCATGGCGGTGACCGCGACGATCTCCATCACCACCCTGGTGTTCTTCTACCTCGCCCGGATCAAATGGCACACCCCGCTGTGGCTCGTCCTGCTCGGCGCGGTCCCGCTGCTCGCGGTCGACGCGATGTTCCTGTCGGCGAACATGACCAAGCTCGTGCACGGCGCCTGGCTGCCGCTGCTGATCGGGCTCACCGCGTTCACCGTGATGAGCACCTGGGCGCGCGGTCGCGACGTCGTCACCCGTGCGCGGGAGGAGAAGGAAGGCCCACTGCGCGCCTTCGTGGACGAATTGCAGCACCACGAACCACCTTTGCTGCGCGTCCCCGGCACCGCGGTCTTCCTCAACCGCGGCAAAGAGACCGCGCCGCTGGCGATGCGGGCCAATGTCGAACACAATCGCGTGCTGCACGAGCACGTGGTGATCATGTCGATCGACACACTTCCGGTACCGCGCGTGCCCGACGTATCGCGCACCGAGATCGACGCGCTCGGCTACGCCGAAGACGGAATCATCCATGTGACAGCACATTTCGGCTACATGGAAACCCCGAACATCCCGGCCACGCTGCGCCTGCTCGACCCCGCGCATACCGAAGGGCGTATCTCGGTGGCGGATGCGTCCTACTTCCTGTCCAAGATCGAGTTGAAACGCGGTCCAGCACCCACCATGGCGCAGTGGCGCAAGCGCTTGTTCATCGCCACCTCTTACATCACCGCCGACGCCGCGGAGTATTTCGGTTTACCGGGCCAGCGAACGGTGATCATGGGGGAGCGCGTCGAGGTGTAGACAGCGCTGTAAGCCGTTTGGGGGACACCGCTTTCGCGTGTGCATCAATACGCTTCCTCTGTGGATGCCGCGACAATCAACGACCGGGCGCTGGCACTGTATGCGGAGTTCGACCGAACCGGAGATGTTTCGGTTTTGCGCGCGATGGTTACCATGCTCCGCGACGGAGCCGCGGCGCTGAATGGGCACGACGACGAGGTCATGGCGCTGTCGAACCTGAGTCTCGCAGCCCGTCAATTGTTCGAACTGACCGGCGATGTGGCGATGCTGCGCGAGGCCGTGCGAGCAGGCCGGAGCGCGGTGGCGACCATGCCCCCAGCGGACCCCCGCATCGCGGTGTGCCTGACGAACCTGGGATCCGCGCTACGTTCGTTGTTCGAGGAAACAGGTGACATGGCGCTGCTGCTGGAAGCGGTGCAGGCCGGACGGGACGCAGTAGCCGCTGCGCCGGAGGATCACTTCGCCCACGGCGGGTCGCTGTCGAATCTTGCGATGATCCTGCGGGGACTGTTCGAGCGCACCGGTGATGTCGCGGTACTCGAGGAAGCAGTGCAGATCGGCCGGAGCGCCGTAGCCGCGATCGCGGTAGACGACCCGATTCGGCCCGGATGCTTGAACGACTTCGGGATGATCCTGCGGGAACTGTTCGAGCGGACGGGTGATGTGGCGGCTGTCCAGGAGGCCGCGCGGGTTGGTCGAGAGGCAGTCTCGATAGTGCCGGATGGGCACTTCCTAGAGGCCAGGCTGCGGTCCAACCTGGGGTTCACCCTGACCGGGTTGTTCGAGCGGACTGGTGATCTGGGCGTGATCGAGGAGGCCGTGCGGGTCAGCCGATCTGCAGTGGCAGCCGTCGGGGCCGACGATGCCTATCGAGCGGCGCTCGCGAGCAACCTGGAGATCGCGCTGCACGCTCAGTTCGACCGCACCGGCGAGGTTTCGGTCATCGAGGAGGCGGTGCGCGCTGGTCGCTCGGCGGTCGACGCAACGCCGCCGGACCATCCCGCCATGGCAAGGCGCTGGTCGAGCCTCGGCCTCGCGCTCAAATCGATGTACGAACGCACGGGTGAGGCTGCAGCGCTCGAAGAGGCGGTGCATGCGGGTCGGCGCGCGGTCGCCAGCGCTCCCGTAGATCACCCGGACCGAACGGTGTGCCTCGGCAATCTGGAGATCACGCTGCAGCGGTTGTACCAGCGTACGAAGGAACTGCCGATACTGGAAGAAGCGGCGTGCGTCAGTCGGGCAGCCTTGGCGGCCACCGAAGCTGACCATCGGCACCGGAGCGGACGTCTGTCGAGTCTCGGCGTCATCCTGCGGACGCTGCACGAGCGAACGGGTGATCCCGCCGTGATAGCGGAAGCCGTGCAGCTGGCTCGTGCGGGCATCGCGGCCACTGCGGCCGATGACCCCGATCGGCGGATGTACCTGTCCAACTTCGGTGGCATCTTGCAGCGAGCGTTCGAGCGGACCGGTGAACTATCCGTGTTGGTGGAGGCGGTGCAGGTGGGCCGCGATGCGGTCGCGGCGACCCCGGTCGACGACCCAGCCCGTGCCGGGTACCTGACGAACCTGGCGCTGGCCTTGCAGCGAATGTTCGTGCGTACCAAGGATGTGGCTTACCAGTTCGAAGCGCGTGACGTAGCCGGGGCAGCCGCGACATCACCGACATCACCGATCACCAAGCGCATCGCCGCCGGTCGAATGTTGGCGGGTATCGAAATGACACTCATGGCACCCGACGCCGCGCTCGGCGCTATCGAGGCCGTCGTGGCGTCGATACCGCAGATCGCTCCTCGGGCGTGGTCGCGCCACGATCGCGAACAGGGGCTCGGCCGGCTGGCCGGACTGGCGTCGGAAGTCTGTGCGATAGCGGTCGCTGCCGGGCGGCCCGGGCGTGCGGTGGAACTGCTCGAGCAAACCCGCGGTTTGCTGCTCAACGAGACAATCGAAGACCGCACCGACCTGACCGCCCTGAATCGGGCAGCACCGGAACTCGCCGCCGAATTCGATAGTCTGCGAGCGCAATTCACCACGATGGAAGAAGTCGCTCTGGTGTCGACGCAGCCCGATGGCGGCAGCGGTGGCGCCAGGCGCGCGAGCGAGGTCGGCGAGCAGCGCAAACGTGCGCTCCAGCAATGGACTTCGTTGTTGGAGCGCATCAGAGCGGTGCCCGGATTTGCCGAATTCCTGCTGCCACCCAGCGCTTCTCGATTGCGGCGGCAAGCCGACGACGGCGCGATAGTCATGGTCTACGCGGACAACGGGGGATGCGGGGCGCTCATTCTGCGGGACGTCCCGGGCGAAAACGTGGAGTCCGTGCCATTGCCGGACCTCACCCTGAAGACCGCCAAGAAGCAAGTAGACCGGTTGACCGCGGCGTTGGCCGCAGCGGACGAGTCGCCCGCCGACCAGGATGCCGCGCAACGGGATATCCACGAGATCCTCGGTTGGCTGTGGGACACGATCGCGAGCAGTGTGCTCGATCGGCTCGGCATCACCCTGATGGTCAATCCCCGACCGCGGATCAGGTGGTGCCCGGTGGGCGTGCTGGCATACTTTCCGCTCCACGCCGCGGGTCACCACACCGTGCCCGGTCGTCGTACGGTCCTGGATCGCACCGTGTCGTCCTACATCACCACGATTCGGCTGCTCGAACGGGCACGCGGCCGTACGCTGACCGCCGCGTCGACCGCGATGATCGTTGCTATGCCCAGCACGCCCGGCGTGCCCGGCGGGATGCCATTGCCGGGTGTGCATCGAGAGACTCGGCGGCTGACCCGTCTACTGGCCGGCCCGTTGATCCTCGATGGCCCCAACGCCACGCATGATGCGGTCGCTACCGCGCTGGCAGGGCACTCGATCGCGCACTTCGCTTGTCACGGCGTATCCGACCAAGCCCGTCCGGCGGACAGCCGCCTGTTGCTCTACGACCATGCGAGCGCGCCGCTCACCGTCACCGCTTTGGCGCGACTCGACTTGACCTCCGCTGATCTGGCTTACCTGTCGGTGTGCAGCACCACGCACACCACCGCGGCTCTGGTCGATGAGGCCATTCACCTCACTGCCGCAATTCATCTCGCGGGCTACCGGCACGTCATCGGCACGCTGTGGCCGATCAACGATGCGGCCGCCATACGTATCGCTGTCGATTTCTACACTCGGCTCACCAGGAACGGCACCCAGCCACCGCGGACCGAAGACGCCGCGTACGCGCTTGCCGAGGCGGTTCGCCGACTGCGCGACGACAATCCGATGATTCCCACGCGCTGGGCCGCCCATCTCCATCAGGGCGTATAGGAATCCGGCAACGGGGGATCGGCGGCCGCTGTAGGACGTTTGGGGGACATCGCATTCGGTCGTCCATCGATAAACTGTTGCTACGCAGAACCTTTCGTGATGCACGGGGGATGGTGATTCGGAAATTGACGTTGCTCGCGAGAGTACTGGCCGGACTTGGTCGCAAGGCGCGGCCAGATAGTCGGAATGAGCTTGTGCGGGAGAGTCTTTCCGCTCTCGGGGAGGTCGACAGAGACACGGTTCCGCCCTGGGAGGATGCCAAGTTGACCATGACGGAGTTCGGCAACTGGATCAAGAATGCCGACACCAAGCTGACCGTACTGGCGGCTGCCCTCGGCATCGTGATGGCCGCCGTCGCGTCGAAAGCTGATTCTTTTCAGAAGGCGCTCGCTAATCCCGAGTTCGACTGCAAGTGGACGTTGATCATGGCCTTGTTGCTGCTATTGGGTGCCATCGTGGTTACCGCCGGATACCTGTATGTGGCGCTCGTTCCGCGTATGACGTCTATGGGTAGCAACCGGTTTGCGTGGCCGAGCGTTGTTGCGGAAGGGCGGCCTCCGTGGAATCTGGAGCACCGATCGACGCTGGACGAGGCATGGTCGCAGAATCATGCTCTCGCCGGTATCGCCGGAAGAAAGTACGTGGCATTCAGAAAGGCGCTGCGCACCTTCGGGATAGCTCTGCTGTTGTGCGCGGTGTGCATCGCGCTCGCGACGTGGCAGGCAGCGCACGTGCATGGCCAGTAGCGGCGACCGGATAACTGAGGTGAGACATATGAGTGAACCTGTCGATGGGCCGGTGCCCACGCCGGGCGTACCGCCGCTCGATGATGAAACGCGGGACGACCTCCTCGATGTGCTGAGCGATCTCGCTGAGTGGCGGCTGCCACCGCCACGGTGGGAACACGTGGCGCAAGCAGTTGACGCCCTTGTCGAGCCGTTGATGAATGGTGACGCGCTCGCCGTCCGGGCAGCCATCGACGAGGTCGAGCTGATGGGTCCGGTCAGGGCCACCCGCATCGGCGCCGGCGACCGCTCGTCTGCGCCGAGCCGGGTGATGGATCGGGTGAACACTCTGGTGCACACGCTGGGTGGGGATCCGGCATCGGCCACCTCGATCGCGACCGACGAGCACGAGTAGGCGTGGCGATGGTCGAGGACGGCTTGGACGACCAAGAGTTGGTCGTGCACGTGTTCGCGCCGCTCGACGGCCCGTGGGCGGAGGCTGCGGAACAGCAACTGCGCGCGATCTGGACACGTAGCAGCGAGCAACTCGGAATCGACCGCTCGGTGGGTGCATTCGGTCTGCCGTCGTGGTTACCGGAGGGCAGACTGCACAGCGGAACGGGCGCGCCACTCGCGGTTGCGGAGGACCGCACTGGGGATTATCAAATGATCGCCCGGCGTGACCACGACATCCTGAACTTCTCCCTGGTGTTCGCCGCTCCGCTGGATACCGAAGGCCGTCGGCTGCGCATCGGATCGGCGGTGCCACCGGGCTGGCGCGAATTCGACCGGTGGTGGCGGCAGCTCTCTATCGCGGGCGTCGATGCCTTTCTCGGCACCGCTGTGCTGTACCAGGCGCAGATTCCGGATGAAAATAGCGTCGCCATGCCGCGGGCCGCGCAGTGGGCCTTGCCGTTCCGCTTGACCACGGAACCCTGGCTGCCGCAGCCGACCCCGGGCGGATCGGACCTGGTGGCATGGGAGTTCGGCTCGGTTGATACCGACCCGAACCGCATTCTCGTCGTCGGCGCACCCCGTGGGCGCGATGACGAGCTGAGTGCGTGGACCTGGAGTGACGGCGGGGTAGCGATGCCGCCGCTGGCTCGTTACCTCATGCACGCAGCCAAACTTCGATACCAAGCCCGCGTCCTCGGTGACGGGACACGGCTTCGGCAGCTGCAGCGGCGGGCCAAAGACCGAGTCATCGGGCTCGCTCCGGTCCTGACAGCCTCGGGTGCGGTGCCGGCGGCCACGGAGCAGATCCGGGCCTTGGCCGCCGATGAGGCGAACTTGGTTGCGACACTGGGCGACTTGCAGGACATACGGCACACGATCGAGATCGCCGAGCACAACATGCGGCTATCCATGCCGGCGCCGTGTCCCGCGGACCACGCTCTGGCCGAGCTGCTGCCACAACGGGTCAGCGACGCGTCTGACTACTTGCACACCGCGCTGGAGCGGGTGCGGCACATGCGAGAGCTGTTGGCGGCAAGGCGCATCGGACCTCAGGGCGCCCCGGCTGCGCCGGAATCAGTGCTGACAGAACCGGTTCCGGTTCCGGCCGCGACACCACCGCGCGGCCGGACCGAACTGCGCCTCGGCTTCGCCGTGGACATAGCAGGCTACAGCCGCCGGTCCGCCCCGGCGCAGAACGACGTCCAACGCAGACTGGCCGCCCTGGTCCGCGAGGTGGTGCGGGCGCTCGGACTCGAACTGGCGGAGACCGATCGGGAAGGCACAGGCGACGGAATGAAGGTGTTCCTTCCGCTGACGACCGAAATCCCCAACGCACTACCGACTTTGATGCGTGCATGGCATGAGTTGATCGTCATCGACAATCGGCGCTCACCGGATCGCATGCGGTTGCGCGCCTCGGCCGCCGTCGGCATGTTCGGCCCCGGTGACATCGGGTTCACCGGCGAGACGGTTATCGAGATCATCCGACTCCTCGACAGCCAACCGCTGTATCAGGCTCTGGCCGACAACCCGGATTCGGACTTGGAGTTCATGATCTCGGGCTGGCTGCACGAGGTGGTTGTCGAACCCGAATACCCACTCCTCGAGTCCTTTCGATTCGAGCGCCGCCGGGTGCAAACGAAGAACTACGACAAGGACGGCTGGCTGTGGGTCAGATGAGTCCGCAGCTGCCCTGGGGCGCAATGGATCAGGTCGCGCTGAGCGATCTGGTATTCAGCAAGTCTTACTCGAACGGATTGGCTCGGCAGGTGTTCAAGCGGAAGAAGAGCCGGATCGATCCGGTGTTGGTGCGGCGGGTGGAGCAGCTGAGGCAGCAGTTCACCCTCGCTGAAGGATCGGATTCGCTGGAGCAGGTTCGCGCGACGCTTGCCGAATTGAATCTGTTCGTCTTGGAATTCGTGCCGACGATGGGTACCGATCTGCGGAAGGCGTTGATCGGCACCGAGGTGCTGCGCTGGGCGATCATCCTGGAAACGCGACTACCGGAGTGTAATTGGTTCCGGGTGGCGATGATGGCGACGATGCATTCCGGCGCCTACGCACACGCGGTGGCGCAGTTCTGGCAGAACGACGAGACCCAGATGCCGTTGCGGGCGGCCAATCAGCTCGTCTTCGAGCTCGGCGCCTATGCCAACCACCGGTGTTCGATGCCCGCGTTCGCGCCGCTGCTGCTGGAAAACGTCTCGGGCAGTTTGTATCTGGCTACTCAGGTGATGACGGCGATCCGCGCTGTCGACCCCGACCCGCAGCGTCTGTTCGACCTCGCGCAAGAAAACCAGCGGTGGGTCGCCGATATCCAGTCGGAGGAATTCTGGGATCACCGGGACCGTGATACCCGAGTGATCAATCGGCGGCTCGAGGAGTTCCGTGCCCGCCAGGTGAAACTCGTCGAAGCCGCACCGCCCCACCGCATCACGCTCGAAGCCGATGTGCGGCACTGCGTCACCGAGCTGGCGGCCGTCCGCTCGGGCCGCGACATCGTTTACGTCGTCGCGACTCCGCTCGGCGGTGTCGCGTTTCGTACCTTCGGCGACACCGCGCGTATCGGCCGGACAGTCAGCGTCGACCTGCCTGGGTTCACGAGTCAGCAGGTGCAAGCGTGGCAGGTGCGCATCGTCGAGCTCTATCGGCGGCGAGAGTACGACGGTCTGGGCGCGGTGGCGCTGCACAACGAACTCAGCGAGATCCTGTCCGAACTCGGCGCGGCCACCTTGGCGGGGATCGGCATGCATTGGCCGGACCTACATGCCTTTGCGCTCGCGCCGGTCGGTGCAGCGGCCACGCTGCCACTCGGCGGTGCATTGGTGGACGGGCGACCCGCGCAACTGCACTTCGACATGACCGTCGTACCCAACGCCAGCATCTTTCTCACCGCCACTCTGCATGCCAGACCGGTTTCCCGCGCGGCGGTGGTTGCCGTGGATCCGTCGACAGGCGATGATTTCTTGCCGAAGGTCGGGCCGGAGGGTGACGCGATAGCCGCGATACACCAGACACATTCGGTGAATCTGCGACCGAGCAGGACGCCTATACCGGACGACGACGAACCGATCCGCGTCCGGACCATGGCACCGAGCAGGCAACGCGAGATCGCGGATGATCTAGTTCTTTACCCTGCCGCGCCGCACCCGGACGGCGGCATCCTGGACGGCATCGAGCGCGCCGCCATCGTGCACCTCGCGTGCCACGGCGTACTGGTCGAGGAGCCGGTGTTCAACTCGGTGCTGCTGCTCGGCGAGAATCCGATATCCCTCAGTGAGTTCCTCATTCGGCCGGTGGCGCCGGGCGGGGTGGTCGTCCTGTCGGCCTGCTACGTGGGCGGGGTCGTGACGAGTCTGCCGAACGAACTGCTCGGCTTCCCCGCCGTCTTCCTGTCGGCGGGGGCGCGCACCGTGATCGCCTCCGCGATACCGGTGGTCGATTCCCGCGCGACGATCACCTTTCTGGAAGATCTCCATCGCGGACTGCGAGCGGGCGAGGAAGGGCACGTCGCGCTGCGGTCCGTCATCTCGGCGTCGTACGCCCGCGGCGACAACTCCTTCATCTGGGCCGGATTCACCGCATATGGCGCCTGACCACCTGAGGTAAGACATCCGTCTACGACAAATGTCTAAGACGCTGATAGCCTCGCAAGATGGGAAATCGCGAAGACCTGCTGGCCGGAGCGCGCAAGGCCGTGCTCGAGCGTGGCCTCGCCAAGACCACCGCGCGTGATATCGCCGGAGCCGCCGGCGTGAGTCTCGCGGCCATCGGGTATCACTTCGGGTCGAAGGACCGGCTGGTCACCGAGGCGATCGCCGAGTCGGTCGGCGGCGGGGTGGGTGACAGCATGGAGGCGGCGATCCGGGCCGGAGGCGCGGGCAAATCGCTGTGGGATGCGTTGGGGCCCACCTGGACCGGTCTGCTCGAGGTGCTCGACAGCAGCCATGAGGCGCTGTTGCTGAGTGCGGAGAATGCCCTGCTCATCGCGCGGTCGCCGGAGTCGCAGGAGTACATGGCAGCGGCCATCCAGAGTGCGTTCGACGATCTCGCGACTACGTTGCGCGAGGTGCATCCCGAGCTGTCCGTGGAGCAGGCGCGAGCCGTCGGGACGCTGTACTTCCTGTTGTTCCAGGGACTGGCGATGACGCATCTGACCGCACCGGCCGCTGCCGCGGCGGTGGATGGCGAGCAGATCGCCCTTGCCGTGCAGACGTTGCGCGACATGTAGTCATCTCGTGTCGCTCAGTCGGGCGGCCACCTGCGCGTTGATCTGGGCCAGTACCGCCGTGGAAGGGGGCTGCCCGACGTGTGGTCAGCGATCGAGCGGGTTTGTCGCGATGCGGGTGGCGATACCGCTGCGCAGCGCAGCGGCGGGGGAACTGTGCGGTTTCCGTTCGGCTTGGTTCTGGAAGCAGGTGCGGAATTCTTCGGGGAGGCCGGCGCGGGGGTGGCTCTCCAGGACGCTGCGGCGGAACTCGGCGGGGAGCGCCGTACAGTCGCGACCAGAGATGTCCACTGAGGTCCCGTATGCCAGGAGATGCCCTTCGGTGTCGACGGTGACGTCGACACTGTCCGCCATATGGGCGACGATCACCTCGGAAACCCGCACGCGCCGCGGCACGGGCCAGCCGGCGGCGGCGCCGAAGACCCAGGCCAGGTGACCGCCCGCGACCTCGAACGAGAGACCGTGGTTGTCGAACTCCTCGACCAGGCCGAGATCGTGCAGCAGCGCCGCGACATACAGCAGTTCCGCGTCGAAGGCGATGCCGTCGAGCCGCGCATGGCCTGCGGCCCACAGGTACGAGCGGACCGAGTGGTTGTACAGGGCAGGCGTGCAGTAGGCGGCCGCCACCTCGGTGGCGGCGCGGCAACTCGCGGAGTCGGGGATCGTCAGGTCCTGGAGCTTCACGAACTTATTGTGCCAGTGGGTTCTCTGCACAGGATCTCCACGTTCGGCACCGAAGACCTGCACAATCGTTGTCTAGGTTGGCCTGCAGGTATCCGGAGAAGCTCGCCGCCGGTGGCGGCGGGCCGACGCGTATGGAGGTCTTGTGCAGGGTGAGTTTTCCCGGTGGGCAACGGAGTTCGAGGCGAAGGTGGTGGCCAGGGCGGCGGCGGGGGAGCCGGACTGGAATCGGGGAGCGCACCTCGATCCGGCGGTCGCGCGCAGCGTGCAGCGGTTTCAGGTCGGCGAGAGCGGGGACGGGGCGAATCTGATTGCGAAGGCCGAAGCCGCGGGCGACCCGGTGTACGCCGCCGCGGTGCGATTGTTCGTCGCCGAGGAGGTCAATCATGCCCGGATGCTGGAGTTGCTGCTGAAGGCCGGTGGGGCGCAGACCATTCGCGGACACTGGAGTGACGCGGTGTTCGTGCAGCTGCGGCGGGCGCTGGGTTTGCGGCTGGAGTTGATGGTGCTGATGGTCGCCGAGGTGGTCGCGCTGCGGTATTACCGTGCGTTGCGCGACGGCACCGACGACGCGCTGACCGCCCAGGTCGCCGGGCTGATCCTGAACGACGAACTGCGGCACGTGCCGTTCCACTGCCACCGTCTGCGGCTCGCGTTCGCAACGGCCTCGGGTCCGGCCCGGGTCATCCCGGTGCTGCTGTGGTGGATCGTGCTGATCGGCGCGACCGTGGTGGTCGCCGCCGACCACGGACCCGCGCTGCGCCGATTGGGCGTCACTCGAACCGGTTTCGTCCTCGACGTGATCGGTTTGTTCAAGGGCATTGTGCCGACCGCTGTCTCCGTCGAGTCGGTGGCCATTACCAGCAGCGGGACCGAGGCGCGGCGGGCCACGCTCAGTTTGTTGAAACATTGATCATGATCGGCGCGAGATGCGCCGCCGCGCAGCGTTTTTGGCGCGCCTGACCGGTTTGTTCTGGCATGGTGTCAGATGTGACCGAGTTCAGCGACAGGGGCAAGCTGATGTACCTGGTCGAAATCTCCGAAGCCGACCGCTCGAGCCCGCTCTGGTGGCAGGTGAGCAACACGGGTGGCGCAGCGCAGGTGGCGGCGGCTCTGGTAGAGATGGCGGTGCGCTTGGAACTCGAGCTGCCCTACCATCCGAGCGAGGTCCGCTGCTGGTACCGCTACGAAGTGCGCTGGCCCGACGGGGGAATCCTGGAAGGCTTCGAGGGCGCGGTCGAGCCGCTGCTCATCCCCGATGACCTGCGCGCACTGGCGCGCTCGGTGATCGCGGTGACCGTGCGCGACCGGCGCCGGCGCAGCGAGTAGCGGGGGCTGAACGGCGCTGGCCTCGGGTGGTCGCCCGAGGCCAACCCTGCCTAGCGCGGTCGGGACAACTCGTGGATGTCGTGCAGTAGCGCCTTCAGCAGGCGTGCGGGCAGGTCTTCGCCGAAGCGTGCGGTGTCGGCGGTGACGTGCACGCTGAGGCCGTGTCCGCGGCGGTCGTCGAGGAGTTCGACGCGGACGGGCAGGCTGGTGTGGTCGCGCATATCCTCCTCGGCCGCGATCAGGCCCGCGGCGAGTAGTTCGTCGCGCGGGTGGAAGCGGACGTAGTTGAACATGACGTGGTAGGGGTCGCCGCCGAGCAGTTTGCGTACCTCGGAATGCGGGAAGCGGCGGTGGGCCAGTAGCCGGTTCTCCGCCTCGAAGGCCCGCCGGGCCGTGTCCTGCCAGTCGCCGTCGCTCAGTTCCAGGCGCAGCGGCAGTTGATTGAGGAACAGACCGAGGGTGACATCGGAGCCGGTGCGCTCCGGCCGTCCGTTGAGCAGCAGCCCGACCACCGGTGCTTCGGTGTTCCATACCTCGCCCACCGCAGCGCAGTTCGCCGCCAACAGCAGGCTTTTCAGTGGCAGACCCCACTGCGCGGACAATTCTTCGAGGCGCCGGGTGTCGGCTTCGGGCACCGCGGCACTTACTTTGCGATGCACCGGAACTTCGTGCCCCGGGTCGGGCACAGTGCCGGCCAGTTCCCGGAACAGATCCGCGGAGTCGGCCGCCCGCATGGCTTCGCGTTCGAGGCGGATGAACTCCGAATACGGCACGGGCTCCGGGAATTGGGGCGGTTGCCCGTCGAGCAGGCCCGCGTAGGTACGCACCAGCTCGTTGCAGAACACCGCCTCGCTCCACCCGTCGAGTATCGCGTGATGGAACGAGTAGGACAGCGTGAAAGCGCGAGTATCGGTGGTGGTGGCGTGAACTCGCACCAACGGCGCGGTCTCCGGATCGAACGGTTGCGCGAGCTCCGCCATGATCTGCTCGTACCGTTGGGTTTTCACCGTGTCGTCGAGTCCGCGATGGTCGTCGGTGGACAGTGGGATCGGCGCGGACCGCTGCACCAACTGCATCGGCTCGCTGAAGGTAGCAAGGTCGAAACGGCTGCGCAGCACGGGATGTCGCGCCGACAGCAGGTCCAGGGCCTGTCGCAACACCGTGGGCTCCAATGGGCGGTGCACGGTCCGCGAGACGACATCGAGATAGAAAGCGCCGTCGCTGATCAGGCTCTCGTGAATGAGCCCGAGTTGCAGGCGCGCCGCCGGATACGCCTGGTCGACATCGTCGGGTATCCGTGCCTGATCCAGCAGGGACAGTAGGTCGTCGGTGTCGGCCGCGGCCCGGTCGGCGGACCTGGACAGGGCCGCGCAGGCGCCGCGCGGGGTCGGATTGCGGAACAGGTCGAGCAGGGTGAGCGCCAGGCCTTGCTCCTGCGCCGCCCCGAGCACCTTCAGCGCGAGCAGAGAATCGCCGCCGAGGGAGAAGAAGTCGTCGTCGGGGCCGACCTGGTCGACGCGCAGTACTTCCTGCCAGATGGCGGCGAACACGTCCTCGGGCGCCGCGGTGTTGTCGTTCATCGAGAGTTCCTTCCGTAGCGAGGTCACAACTGGCCCAGTTCTGCGGCGGTGACCGTGCGGGTGTGCGCCGGAGCGTCCGGCGAAGCCGGGAAGTCGAATCGGTAGCGCAGGGTCGACTCGACTTTCGCTGCGAGGACGGCCAATTCGCCGATATCGCGGGCCTTGCCCATCACGATGTCCATCTCCCGGGTCTCCACTCCGCCGGGAAACAGCGTGCCGGGCCGGGCGTATGGTCGATGCAGGGTGACGCCGGGAAGCTGCTTGACGGCGTCCACGCCGTCGACGGCGACCAGCGTGGCGGGCAGGCGCGGCGCGGGATGGAACAGCTGGAAATAGGCCGTCCCTTGGTAAACCGTTGGGGTACTTACCGATTCGCCGAGCGCGATGTGCCCGGCCAGCTCGATCAGATCCAGTCCCAGTGCGCGCCTGGCGAGTTCGTTGATGCCGCCGCCGAGTCGTCCGTTGACCTCGATCAACCGTGGCCCCTGCGGGGTGAGTTTGACCTCGGTGTGGGTGAGCCCCGCGACGACACCGAGCGCCTCGACCGCCTGCCGCGCCAGCGTGCGCACCTGCTCGTCCTCGTCCGGGCCGAGCGGCGAGGGCCAGAACCGGCCCGTCTCCCGAAACGGCGGCACCATCGGGAATTTGCCGGTGACGGCCAGATCGTGAATGTGCCCGTGCTGCACCACGCTTTCGATGGAGACGTAGTCACCGAACGGACCGCAGTCGCGCCCGGTCAGGTACTCCTCGAGGACGAGGGTGCCCCCGGCCATCAGGCCGGGCCGGTCCTGCGCGAGCAGCGTTCGCGTGAGTTCGAGGCCGGCGGTCGCGTCGTCGATGTAGAAGGTGTTCCGGCTGCCGCCGCCGTGTGCCGGTTTCAGCACGGCGGGCAGTCCGGTCGCGGCGACGGCGGCGGGCCAGTCGGACTCGACGTCGACGCGGTGACAGCGCACGGCGTCGACGCCTGCGTCGCGCAGCGCGGCCCGCTGCTGCCACTTGTCGGTCAGCACCCCGAGGGTCCGCCGATCGTGGAACGGCAGCCCGAGCTCATGCGCCAGCTCGACCGCCAGACCGAGACCGCGCTCGGTGTAGGTGACCACGCCGCCGGGCCGGTGCGCGCGCACCGCGTCGGCAGCGAGCGCGGGCGACTCCGCCCACAGCACCGAACCGAATTGGGACAGTAAGGGTTCCATCGTGCGGGTGTGCTCGTTCGGTTCGAGAACGAAGACACAGTTCGCCCACCCCGCCAATCCGACGGCGATATCACCCGGATGCGCGGCGCCGTCGTCATAGACGACCACCAGGGTCGGGCGTTCGCTCATGACAACCTGCCTTTCCACCGGAGCCGATTCACAGCTCGACGACCGTGACGGCCCGGCCGGAGGTCGGGACCGGGGCGGCCGGGCCATCCAGCGCGGCGGCCAGCTCGGCGATCGAGGCGTGCGCGTAGATCTGGGCGATGACCAGTGCCCGATAGTGCCGCCGCAGCCGCGCGAACACCGTCAGCGCTTTGAAGGAATCTCCGCCGATCTCCATGAACCGCTCGTCCCGCCCGATCTCGGCCCGGCCGAGCACCTCGCACCAAATCCCTGCCACCAGTTGCTCGGTCGGGGTGCGCGGCGGATCGGTCAGTCGGATGAGGGTAGGCCCGCTGTCGGCGAGGGCGCGCAGAGCGGCGAAGTCGGCCTTGCCGTTCGGGGTGACCGGAATATGCGGGACCGGCATGATCCGACTCGGCACCAGCGCGGACGGCAGCTCGTCGCGCAGCGACCGGATCAGCTCCGCCGGTTCCGCGGTTCCCACTACGTAGGCCACCAGCTCGAGCGGCTGGTCCGGGCGTGCGCGCTCACCGGTCACCACGGCCTGCCGCACACCGGGCGAAACCAGCAGCGCTGCTTCGACTTCCCCCGGCTCGACCCGATTGCCGCGGATCTTGATCTGCCGGTCGGCCCGGCCCAGATAGTCGAGCGAGCCGCCGGGCTCGCGGATCACCAGGTCGTCGGTGCAGTAGAACCGGGTGTCCGAGGCGTCGAGCCGCACGAACTTGGCCTCGGTGCGCGTGGTGTCGCCGAGATATCCCAGTGCCACGCATTCGCCACCGAGGTACAGCGTGCCAGGTGTTCCGTCCGGTACCGGAGCCAGATCGTCGTCGAGCACCACGGCGCGCACGCCGCTCAGCGCGGTGCCGACCGGAACCCGCGGGCGATGCGCGTCCGCGGCGGTCACCCGGTGCATGGTCGCCAGAATGGTGGCCTCGGACGGGCCGTAACCGTTGTGCACCTCCAGGTTCGGCCGGGCGCGCAGGATCGCGGCGGCCAGTCGCGGCGGAAAGGCCTCGCCCGCGACCACGAGCAGGCGTTGCGGCAGTAGCACGGCGAGATCGCCCTCGGCGGCCAGCGCTTCGAGTTGGGACGGCGTGTAGGTGAGGCAGTCGGCGGGGTGCGCCGCCAGATCCGCGGCCAGTGCGACCGGATCGAGAGTTGTTTCGCGCGGATACACATCCAGCCGGGCACCGGACAGCAGCGCACCGTACACCGACACCTTGCCGAGGTCGGCGGCGAAGGTCGTGGTGAGACCGAAGCTGTCGATGGGCACGGCAACCCGCTCCCAGAAAGCCGCGCAGTAGTTGAGCAAGGCACGATGGGATACCTGAACGGCCTTCGGGGTGCCGGTCGATCCGGACGTGCACACCAGATAGGCGACGTCGTCGCGGTGCAGGCCGAGGGCGAGGTCGACGGGCGCCCCCTTGGCCGCGTCGGTGAGCACGTGCACCGGCAAGCCGTCCTCGGAAAGCCGCGATCGGTTCCGCGTATCGGTGAGTACGGCTCTGGCACCGGTGGTTTCGAGCAACGCGCGCAGCCGCGGGTCCGGATCGGCCGCCTCGAGGTGGACGTACGCCGCGCCGACCGACCACGCGCCGAGTACTCCGGCGAGGCAGCGGACGGACCGATCCATCAGTGTGGCAACGACATCGCCGCGGCCGATGCCCTGGCCGCGCAACCAGGCGGCCACCGCGCCTGCGCGGCCGGCGAGTTCGCGGTAGGTGAGCTGAATATCGCCCTGCCGCAGGGCCGGACGATCAGGTAGTTCCGTGGCGAGATAGGCGAAGGTGTGCGCCGCGGTCGGGGACTGTCGCAGCGTCGCAGACAGGGTCGACATGGAGAACTCGATTCGATCGGGGTAAGTCAGCGGAGACGGGGTAGGGACGCCGGACGGGCGGTGGCGATCAGGTCGGCCAACGCCGCGACGGTCGGGGTCTGGAAGTAGGTCTTGAGATCCAGCCGGATCGCGAAGCGGTCTTCCAGCGCGGTGAACAGGCGCAGCGCGGTGTGACTGGTCCAGTTGTCCAGCTCGTCGAACCGCCGCTCGTCGGTGATCTGCTCGGGCGGCAGATCGGTGACCGTGGAAATCAATTGGGCAAGCGTGGTTTTCGTATCAGACATGGGGTTTCGTCCATTCGTCGGTGTGGACCGAGATCCACGCGGGGGCCAGGGCCGGACGCGGGTCGAGCGGGAGAATCCGCCGCGTGCTGCCGTCGGGATCCGGGTCGCGGTCGGCCGTGACGAAACCGGCGTCGGCCAGGAACTTCTCGGCCGGTCCGTTGCGGCCGCTGCTGCGGAAGGCCGCCTCCAGCCGCACCACACCCGTCGCGACGGCCTCGTCGATCACCGTTTGCAGCACCGCGAACTCGATGCCGCGCGCGAAGACCCGGCAGCTCATCACGGCGTTCTCGATGAGCCAGTGGTCGGTGTGCTCGGCGATCCACAACGCCCCCACGATGCCCTCGCGGCCGAACCGATCGCTGACCTCGAACCCGAGCACGGCGTGCTCGGCGGAGCCGGCCATCCGGCGCGTCTGCTGCGCCGAATGCGCGCGCCCGGTGAGATTGAACTGATTGGTGCGCCCGCCGAGCTGCACGATGCGCGGCAGCAGGTACTCGTCGGCTCGGCGGATGGTTACCTCGATGCCGAGATCGGTCAGGTAGCCGTCGAGCGCGGAACGGCTGCTCGTCCACTCCTGCCTACGCACCCTGGCTCGATACAGGTCGGTGCGCTGCCGGTCGGTGTCGGTGGTGGTGAGCACGGTGAAGTGGTCGCCGGACAGCAGCGCGCCGAGGTGCCCGGCCGGGTCGCCTGCCAGCGGCACGACGGTGACCTGCGGCAGCGCGCGACCGACGAGCTCGCATTCGAACGCCGAGTCGTCGGCGAAGACCAGGCTGTCCAGCCCGAGATTCAGCTCGGCCGCGATCGCCGCCAGACTGCCGTCCTTGGGTTCCCAGTTCGCCTTGACGGCGACGAAATCATCTGTGCGAATGAGCATTTCGGGATGCTCGGTGAGCACCTGTGTCACCAGGTCCGGATCGTTCTTGCTCGCGACCGCGAGCAGCACGCCCTGATCACGCAGCGCCAGCACCGCCCGCTGCAACTCGGTGTAGGCATTGCCCGGGTACATCGAGCCGAGCTCGATGTTCTCCGGCCCGTCGTCGCCGAGCACGCCGCCCCACAGGGTGTTGTCCAGGTCCAGCACCAGGCACTTCTTGGCGCGGCCGGTCAGCGCGCGGGCGTACCCGGCGACCTGCCCGGCGTACAGCTGCTCGACCGCGGGCGACCAGGCCATGCTGCCGAAGCGGTACAGCCGATCGTCGCGCAACGCGACGGCGGCGTCGGTGAGCAGCAGCTCCAGGTCCACTACGTCGACGTTGTCGATGCGATCGGCGAATTCGATTAGGCCGCTGTTGAGTTCGCGCCAGGCCCGGCCCAGCCGCGCGCGCGACCGGTAGGCGTTGACGGTCCGCCATCGGATCTGCGGCAGCGGCACGGTGTGCGCGAGCACGGTGCCGGAGGTGCGCGCCGCGAAGGCCGACACCGCCGTACCGAACAGGTCGAGGCGCTGCGCGAGGAGGTCGCGCACGGTGTCGAGGTCGGTGGGATCGGCGTCGCGGGGGAGGAACAGCTCCTCGTGGATCGGGCATACCGTGAGATCGGGTGCGAATCGCGTCAAGGCGGAGTCCGGATCGCTCAGCTGCATGAGCAGTTGATCCGGTGGCGTCAGGTGGAACTCGGGGTCGATGCCCACGGCGAGCAGCGAAATGCGTAGCAGCGGAACCAGATTGTCGGCGGTGAAGGAACCGGCCACGGCCACTCGCAGCGGATGCGATGTGGTGCCCGGCCTGCGCACCAGCGCGGAATCTATGCGCGCGAGCAGCCTGCCCGCCTCGCGGGCGGTGCCGATATCGGGGGTCTGCGCCAGCGCGGCTGGCAGTGCGGGATCGGGCTCGGCGCCCGGCTCAGTGAGCCGCCGGACGCGGTCGAGTAGGTCGTCCACGACCCTCCTCTCTTTCGTTGTCGGTCAGATGCGGAGCAGGGTGCAGGCCCAGTGCATGCCGGTGCCCATGCTCAGCAGGGCGACGATGTCGCCGGTGACGAGTTCGCCGGTGGCCAGCAGCCGCTCCAGGCTCAGTAGTTGATCGGCCGGGCCGAAATGCCCGTGGTCGCAGGCGATCTCGACATTGGTGCGATCCAGCGGCAGGCCGAGCGCCTTGGCCAGATCGGCGAAGGCGCCGGCATTGTCGTGCAGATACAGCACCCGCTCGATCTCGCCGAGTGTGACATCCGCACTCGCGCAGGCGCGTTCGACGACCTCGCGGTTGCGTGCGTGCAGTTGCTCGACGAAGGCGAGTGCGGCGCGGCCGTCCCCGTCGAAGTAGGTGTCCATGCGGTCGATCAGTCCGGCGATGGCGGGCCGCCCGGCGCCCGGAGCGAACGGGCGAGCGGCGCCGCCGATCTCCATCCGCATGAAGTCCGCGTAGCGGCCGTCGGTGACGACCTCGGTCGCCAGCCAGCGGCACGCCGGGTGGTCGCGGCGCAAGACCGCGGCCGTCGCACCGTCCGAGCTCAACGAGGTGCTCGTTTCGACACGGTCCCAATAGGTTTCACAGATTCGGTTGGCCGCGATGACCAGTGCGGTCCGGTATCGGGGGTGGGTGGCGAACTTTCCGGCGACGATGTCGAACGCCGCCACGCCGCCACCGCAGGCCTGACTCAGCAGGATCGCCTCCGCCTGGCGGGTGTCGAGGCGACCCGCTACCGCGGCGGCGGGATCCCAGTACAGGTATTCGGCGATATCGGTGATCGCCAGGATCACCAGATCGACCTCGTCCGCCGTGATTCCGGCGCGCCGCAGCGCGGCCTCCCCGGCGCGCACGGCCAGATCGGTCAGGCCGACCTCCGCCGGTGCGCGGTGCAGGCGGCGGTAGCCCCACTGCCGCACCTTCTGGTCGTCGCCGGCCAGTTCGTCGATGGTGACGGGTGCGCCGAGGGCGTACCCGATCCCCATGATGCCCAATGACATTCGTCGTCCCCTTCGGTGTGGCTAGCGCACGCCGTTGACGTCCTCGGTGGTGACGGCGAACCGGCCTGCCGACCACGCCATCGCGCGCCCGAACTGGTCGAAGCTGGTGCGATTGATATTGGCGAGGTTGTCGCAGCCCTGGTGGTAGCAGCGGTCGAGCATCTGGCCCTCGATGCCGCCGAACAGCCGCACCCACTCCGCCGATTTGAGGGTGTCCGAGCCGCCGTTGACGCCGCCCGCGGGAATGCCCGCCGTGATGAACGGGGCGTGGTCGGAGCGCCCGTCCAGGACCAATCCGACCGTCGGCAGATTTTGCCCGGCGAAGTACCCGTTGATCAGGGTGGAGATCTGATCGGAGCCGACCGGTGCCGGACCGTTCGCGGTTTTGCCGTTGTACACCTGGCGCGCGAAGTTGTCCGAGCCGATCATTTCCGCGTTCAGATAGAGGGCGGTGTTCTTGCGCTGCTCGGGCGTGAGCTGATCGATGTAGAACTGCGCTCCCGCGAGCCCCTTCTCCTCCGCCGCCCACCAGGCGAACCGCACCTTGTTGCGGACCTGATCGCGGTACGGAGCCATGCGCAGCGCGGTCTCCAGCGTCATCACGGCGGAGGTGCCGTTGTCGTTGACGCCGGGGCCGGTGTCGACCGAGTCCAGGTGCGCGCCCATCACGATCATGTTGTCCGCACGGCCGGTGGGGGTGTCGGCGATCAGGTTGTAGGTGTTGGTCAGAATCTCGTTGCCGCGCAGGTCGAGGGTGACCTGCACCGGCCCGGCGGCGACATCGGCCTGCAACTGCTCGGCTTCGCCCCGCGGCAGCGTCGCGGTGGGGATGCGGGCGTCGGCGGGCGGCACCATCCGGTAGCGCAGATTGAGCGTCGGGTCCGGCGCGTCGCCATTCATCAGCATGGCGGCGGCGCCGACCTCGGCGGCCACCAGCTGCTTCTGGGTGATGAAACAGTCGCCCACCCGGACCAGCACGATCTTGCCGCGCACATCGCTGTTCGCGTAGTCGTCGACGGTGCAGCCGGTGTCCTTGCCCGTCGGCAGACTCACCGCGGCGTTGAAACCACCGTCCGGGGTGGAGCGGGAGAATCGGGCGATCACCGGGTGCAGCGGGCGGGCCTGCGGTGCGGTCACCGAGCCGGTCTCGGCGCGAATGTCGTAGTCGGGGAAGCTGAATTGCTGCCGTGTGACCTGGTAACCGGCGGCGGTCAGGGCCGCGGTGAAGTACTGGGCGGTCGCCTCGTAGCCGGGCGAGCCGGATACCCGGTGTCCGCCGAAGGTCGTGGTGAGGTTGGCGAGGGCGGCGAGGTGTGGCCACGCGCCGTCGCCGGTGACCTCGGCCGCAAGACGGTCGGCCAGGGCGTTGGCACCGGTGTCGGCGGAGGCTGCCCCCGTGTGTCCGGCCAGGACGGCCGCGGCTGCCAGTAACACCGCGCCGGTCAGCGCAAAGGGCTTGCGCCGCATGGAAAGTCGGCGGGACGGTTTTATCATCTGGCAACTCCTGTGTTCTGGTGACTCGGTGAGACAGGCACGGCCGAGGCCGCGCCGAATGCTTCCGCGAGCGCGAGAATGCGCTCGGGGGTGAACAATTCGCCGCTGTAGCGCCACTGCACCCGGATCCGGTCGGCGACGAGTCTCGGATAGACCTCGAGCGCGCAGGGTCTCGGCATGTCGGCGGGCCGGTCGCGGCCGACGAGTTCGTTGTCGGCACCGGTCAGCGCGCCGTCGCGTTCGTCGGACAGGAAAGCTGGTGTGCCCCAGAAGGAGAACAGCACGTCCGGTGTCCGGATCTGATCCAGTGCGGTGCGCACGGCGGCATCGGGGTGGAACCTGCGCAGGGGTTCGAAGTCGAAACCGCGTCCGGGCACCGATCGCAGCTGTGCCGCCACGAAGGCGGCGTGGTCGGCCGGGGTGCGCCGGCCAGGCAGGCCGAGCGCGAAGGGATAGGTCGTGTTGAAGAAGCCGACGGTGCGGCCGAGATCGAGATCGTCGAAGAGGTCTTCGCGGCCGTGGCCGACCAGCTGGATGGCGACCTCGCCGCCGCGCATGTCGAGCCAGTGCTGCATCGCGGCGCCCAGTGCGGCCAGCAGCTGTTCCGAGCGGCTGAGGCCGGAAACCAATGCGGGGGCGGGGAATTCGGTGACCAGCTCGGCGGTGTTGCCCTCGATGCCGAACGAGTCGCCGGCCACGAGACGCCGTTGCATGCCGTCGCCCCAGGAGCGATCCAGCCAGTAGCCGGCATCCAGGGTGTCCGGGCGGGTGCGGATCAGGTCGGCGAGTCGGCGGGCCCACTCGAAGTAGCTCGCGCTGGGTGTGGGCAGTTCGGCGGTGCCCGCTCCGGTGAGGAGGGCCGAAAGGTCTTCGGTCAGTACGTTCCACGAGTAGAGGTCGACCATCGTGTGGTGGATCACCAGCACGAGCTGGTCGTCGTGTCCCGCCGGGGTGTGGAACATGCCCGCTCGGCAGACCGGGCCGTCGGACAGGCTCAAGGTGCTGTGCAGCTCGGTGGCCGCGTTGTGGATCTGGTGTTCGAGATCGACGGGATCGGCTGCGGTGAGGTCGAATTCGGTGACTGCCGGAGGTGCCCCCGTGGTCAGTAGTTGCCAGCTGGCCTCGATCGAGCGCAGTTGGGCATGCAGGACGGGGTGTCGGTCCGCGAGGGCCTGCACTGCGCGCTCGACGGTGGCGGTGTCGATGTCGCGGCGCAACGTGTAGCGCACGCCGTGGTTCCAGTAGTCCGGGTTGGGCACGCCGCGGCCGAGGAACTCCAGCTGCGGTGGGGTCGGGTCGACTGTCGTGGGTGCTTCCGCTTCGACCGGTGCCGGTGCGGTTGTGGCGGAATCGGTTTCACGCTCGGGGATGGTCTCGGCAACGGCGGCGACCGTCCGGAGCCGGAGAATGGCCCGGGGCCGCAGGGCGATTCCGCGGGTGCCTGCCTCGGCGGCGATGGCGATCGCGGAGATCGAGTCGCCGCCGAGATCGAAGAAGTCGTCCTCGATGCCGACTCGGTCGCGCCGTAGGTAGCGTGACCACAGCTCGCAGAGCTGTTCTTGCAGAGCATTATTCGGCGCGACGTGTGCGGCGGCCGTCGACGTGTCGATGTCCTGCACTTCGGCAGGAACCTGTTGTGCTGCTGGTGCGATGCCGATCGACAGCGTGTGCGCCGGCGTGTTCGGATCCAGCGCCGCCAAGCGGTCCAGCAGTGTGTGGTACGAGTCGAACCAGGCGTGGATCGTGTCGGGGCGGAACATCGTCGGGTCGTACTGCACCCGGCAGCGCAGCTGGCTGCCGTATTCCAGCACGGTGACCGCGAGGGGGAAGGCCGCGCCGCCCTGCCCGACATCGAGCAGCTCTACCGCCGGGCCCTCGGGACCCAACTGTCGCAATGGCTCGACGCCGCTGGTGACGGTGAACATGGTGGCCGCGAGCGGGTCCGCCGAGTTCGGGCGCGCGATTCGCCGGAGCCGGTCGGTGGGCAGGTCCTGGTGGTCGAGGGCTTGCAGTGAGGCCGTGCGGACCGCGGTGAGCAAGGCGGTGATCGACTGTTCGGGCTGCACCGTCGCCCGCACGACGAGCGTGGTGGCATAGTTGCCCACCACCTGCTCATCGATCGGTTTACGCCCGGCCGCGGGCACCGCCACGCAGACCTCCTGCTCGCCGGTGAGCTGGCGGAGCAGTGTCATCCAAGCTGTCAGTAGCACCGTGTGCAGGGTGCAGCGCTCGCGTCGGGCGAGTTCACGCAGTCTTGTGGCGCGATCGCTGTCGATGGGCAGGGCTGATTCTTTTGTGCCACTCGGCGTTTCGCCGGCATCTTGATCCACCGGCAGGGGTACGTAGCGCGTGCCGGACAGATACTCCGACCAGAAGGTGGCGAGCTCGGCTCCGGCCGGGCCGTCCAGGAGCGCTTGCTGATCGGTGACGTAATCGAGGTAGCGGCGCTCCGGCACGGGCAATGTGCCTGGGTCGCTGGCCAATTCGGCGAACAGCAGGCCCCACGACCAGCCGTCGACGAACAGATGATGGAAGGTGAGGAGCAGGATCTGTTGGTCGCCGTCCCGGAACCGGGCTCGCACCAGCTGGTATCGGCCCGGTGGGCCATCGGGTGGCAACGGTTCGGCGACCAGCTCTCGTAGGTGGTCCAGCAGATCTTCCCGGGCGTCGGCCGCGGTGTGAACGGTCAGTTCGAGCACCGTCTCGGTGAGCGCCACGCGGGTTTCGTCCGCAGGAGTGACTACCTGACGTGGGCCATTGGGGGAGTTGACGATCCGGGCGCGCAGCATCGGATGCCGTGCCACGACGGCCTGTAGGCGCGCGGTCAGCGCTTCGACGTCGACTGCTCCGTCGAGTAGTAGGGCGGCGGGCACGTTGTAGGCGCCGGTGTCGGGGTCGAGCTGATCGGCGGCCCAGATCGCCAGCTGCTGTCCGGACAATGGTCCTTCGTCGGGCGGCGGAGCATTGCCGCTGAGCGGAATGCTGGGGAAGTGGTCTGTCGTCGGCTCGTCATCCGTTGGGGTGGAGGCAGTCTCACCCACCAGCTCCGCGACAGCGGCTGCGGTACCGGCCAGATCCGGGTAGTCGTAGAGGTCGAGCACACCGAGATCCGTGCCGAACCGTTCGTTGATCCGAGCTACCAGCTGTGCCCCGTTGAGCGAGGTGCCGCCGATGTCGAAGAAGTCGTCCGACGGAACCACTTCCGGCTCTTTGAGGACCTCCCTGGCCAGGGCGAGCACGATGTCGGCGACGGATTCGGTCGAGGCGGGGGGCAGGGGCATCGCTGCGGCGGCGGTGGTCGGGGTCGCTGGTGCGCCGGTGGTGGTCGGCGTTGTTGATGCGGCGGCCGTCGGGGCTATCTGTGCGCCGGAAGCTGGGATCGTCGTCGGGCCGGGCGGTGCGGTCGTGGTTACGCCTGATGCTGCGGTCGTCGGCGCGCCGGATGCTGCGACCAGCGATGGGGCAGTGGTCGCAGCGACCGATGGGGCGGTGGCCGCGCCGATCGGTGCGGCGGCGGCGAGCGCTTCCGCGACGGTAGGCCAGCAATGGACCTCGGCCAGCGGTGCGACAGGGAGCTCGAGCCGACGGCGCGGCGGTCGCCCGAGCACTCGGCGCCAAGCTATCTGGTGTCCGGCTAGATACAGTCGACAGAGCGCGTGCGCTGGGGTCGAAGCGACCGTGGCGGCGGGTTCGGCGGCCAGCAACGCCGACAACGCGCTACCCGGCGCGAGATCGATGATCACCGGATCGGCCAGCCCGGCCAAGACCGTACGCAACGTCTCGGCGTTCGGCGGCGTCGGTGTGCCGGGGTCGGCGGCCAGCGCAGCAGGCAGGTTGTCGTCACCGCGGAGTACCCGAGCTGCCGTCGCACCGACGCCGTGGGACAGTAGCAGCTCAACCGTGATCCCGGCATCGGTGAGGACTCGATGCGCTCCGAGCAGCCAGACGAGCCCCCGCTGCGCGGGCGTCCAATATTCCCTTGCCACAAAGCGTTCGGCCTCGGCGACGACGTCGGCGAATCCGGGGAAAGCGCCGGCGACGGTCAGTAGGTCCTCGGCCGTCACGTCACCTGGGTCGCCGAGCGCGACGACCACCGGAGCCGGATCCGGCGATGCCGACCGGTCCTCGGGTGGCGCGGCCAAGCTGTCCGTGAGCCGATCGAGCAGTTCCTTCGCATCGTGCACCACCCAGGCGTGCCGGTGCATGAAATGCGCACGCCCGACCGACAACACCTCAGCGGCGGCAGCCAGATCGAAGCCGGCCGGATCCGCAACCACCTGATCGTGCAGACGCTGTACCTGGGCGCGTAGGCCGGCGCTGTCGCGTGCCGACAGCACGACGACCTGAGCTCCAGGTGCCGCAAGGTCCGTGTCCGGCAACGGGTCCGGTGCCGCGACGATGACGTGCGCGTTGGTGCCGCTCAGCCCGAAACTGCTGACGGCGGCGTAACGCGTGCTAGTCGACGGCCACGGTTCACGACGATCGGCGAGGCGTAACGGCGCTGAAGTCAAGTCCAGCAATGGATTCGGCTGCTCGAAGTGCGCTGTCGGGAATATCTCCTCGGCCCGGAACTGCGCGATGACGCGGACCAGTCCCGCGAACCCGGCCATACAACCGAGGTGACCGAGGTTCGCCTTGACCGAGGAGACCGCAGGACCGCGGCCCTCGATCCCGGCGTACGCGTCGATCAGCCCCTGGATCTCGATCGGATCCCCGATCTTCGTGCCGGTGCCGTGTGCCTCGACGTAACCGATTGCGCCAGCGGCGATTCCGGCATCACGCAGTGCCGCGGTGATGACCTCGGTCTGCGCCTGCGGGCTCGGCGCGGTGAGTCCCGCACCGCGCCGCGCGTCCTGGTTGACCGCGCTACCGCGCAGCACCGCGTACACGGTGTCCCCGTCGCGCAGCGCGGCGTCGAGCCGTTTGAGCAGAACGAACCCGCCGCCTTCGCCGTAAGTGGTGCCATCGGCGTTCGCGTCGAACGGTCGGCACCGATCCACTGCGGACAGCACGCCCATACCGTCGCTGCCGTGCTGCGGGAGTGCGCCCAGCACCAGTTCATACCCGCCGACCAGGGCCGAATCACATTCGGCCCGTGCGACTTTCCAGCGTGCTTCGTGCAGTGCCACCAGGAACGACGAGCAGGCGGTGTCCACCACCTGCGCTGCGCCGCGCAGATCCAGGTGATAGGCGATCCGCCCGGCGGCGTAGGCGTGCAGGCTTCCCGTGGTAGCAGGACCGAGCCTGCGGTCCGCGGCGGGCAGCAGATCGGACAGGCTCGGATGCGGCCCGCCGTAACCGCCGACCACTACTGCGGTATTCGTCCCGGCCAGCTCGGCCTGCGCGTAACCCGCATGCCCGATGGCGCGGCACGCCAGCTGAAGCATGCGCCGCTGCCTCGGATCGATCAGTTCGGCTTCGGCCTTGGACAGCCCGAAGTACCGGTAGTCGAATCCGGTGATGTCGTCGAGCCAGCCGCCGTCGCGGTCGGTCGCCGACCGGGTCACACCGGTGGCAGCCGCCCGCGTCGCCGGGAAGCGGCGCATGGCGTCGCGACCGTGCCGCAGCAGCGCGGTGAGCGACTCCCAGTCGGCGCAGCCGGGTAGCTCGAAGGCGACGCCGATGACGGCGACCGCCGGGGTATCCTCGCCGGTTCTCATAGCCGTGTCACCTCTTTCTCCGTGGTCATCGCCCGGACATCGGGCAGCGCGATAATCGCCAGGTTCACCACCGCGACCAGGACGGCCATGGTCAGCAGGGGTACGGCGTTGCCGGTCACCGCGGCGATCGGGGCGGCGACGGCCATGCCGAGCGGGCGGGCGGCGAAGGACAGCAGGGCGTCGTAGGAATCGGCGCGGGCCAGGGCTTCCGGCGGGAACTGTTGCTGCATCGTGGTCTGCCACAGCGTGTTCAGCAGCCCGACCCCGAGCATGGCGGCACCGTAGGCGAGCGCGTCGACCCAACCCGGCGCCAGCGCCGCGAAACTGATCATCGGCAAGGCGAACAGCGCGCCGCACGCCGAGGTCACCACCAGCGGACGCCGCACCCGCAGCCGCGGCGCGACCAGCGCACCGATCACCAGCCCGGCCATGCCTGCCTGGTAGATCAGCACCCAGGACAGCTCGCCGCCCAGTGACTGCACGGCGATCAGCGGGCCGAGCGTCATGAGTACGCCCGCAGTGAGATTCGAGACGCCGTGCCCGATCAGGTTGGACCAGAACCACGGTCGGCTGCGCACCTCGAGCCAGCCGTCGGCGAGCTGCCGGAAGAAGGTCACCGGATGCTCTACCACCGGACGCGGTGCGATCCGGAGCCTGCCGAGAGTGCAAGCGGCCACCACGAATAACACGGCGGTGACGACGAATGTCCAACCGGGACCGACGGTTACCGCGAGTACGCCGGCCACGCCGGGCCCCGCGACCAGGGTGACGCCGCGCACCACGCCGAGGTAGCCGTTGGCGCGCAACCGATGTTCCGGCGGAACCGTCGCGATGACCAGCGGCGACATCGTCGGGGTGCCGAAGGCGACGCCGACGCCGGTGATCGCCGAGAGGATCACCAGATCGGTGATTCGGACGATCCCGCACAGCAATTCGATGCCGATGACGAGTTGGGCGAGCCCACGCGTCATGTCCGCGGCGAACGCCACCTTCTGCGGCGCGAACCGGTCGGCGAGCACGCCGCCGATCGGCAGCAGCAGCAACTGCGGCGCCAACTCGGCGGCGAGCACGAGGCCGAGGTCGCCCGCCCGGCCGGTGGCGTCGAGTACCGCGAGGGTGAGCGCCATCGGCACCAGCGCGGTGGCCAGGAACGACAGCGTGCGCCCGAGCAGCAACCGGCCGAAGCCGGGTACCTGCGCCATGGTCTTCCTCATTCGCACGCCCCGCGCTGCGGCGCGAACGGCTCGGAAAGGTGCCGTAGCAACGGCTCCGGTGCGCTGAGGAAGTCGTAGTGGCCGCCCGCGACCAGCGGGAACCGGACATCGGTGCCGTAGTGCTGCCAACCGCGCAGCTCGTCCGGGGTGACCTCAGGGTCGTCGGACCAGTGCAGCACGGTGATGGGGAACGGCACCTCGATCGGCGCGAGTCTGCGATAGACCCGGTTGGCCGCCAGATCCTCGCGCAGAATGGCCAAACCGAGTTCGATCAACTGCGGCTGCACCTGTCCGCCGCGGGTGATGGTGAGAAACTCCAGTTCCGCGCGCAGTTCGTCATCGGACATGTCCAGGAAACGATCGTGCGGGCAGTCGTGCGGCGCCACCTGGGCGGAGACGAACAGCCGCTGCGGAATCGGCAGGCCGCGCTCGGCGAGCAGCCGCGCGGTTTCGAAGGCGGGCAACGCCCCGGCGCAATGCCCGAAGAAGGCGAACGGTCGATCCAGATGGGGCAGTAGCGATTCCGCGAGCGCCTCGGCCAGCGCCGCATAGGTGCCGTAATGCCCTTCGCGCAGCCGGTTTTCCCGGCCCGGTAGCTGGATGGCGCAGATCTCGATGCCACCGATGCGCCGCGGCCACTGGTTGAACATGGATCCGCCGACCCCCGAATACGGGAAGCAGAAGATCCGCGCGGACGCGTCCTGGTCGGGTAGGCGGAGCAGCCAGCGGGTCATGGGTGCGGCATCGTGCAGGGTGGTCTCGGACGTCACTGAGTTACATCCCTTCGTCGTGGCACTGAGGATTGTGTTGTGGCGCTGCGGTTTTCGCCGGACCGCTCATCCGGTCCGGATCAGGAAATGCGTCATACCGGCGATGAAAACCGACGCCAGATGCTGCGGTGGCGCCATCGGCTCGATAGTGGTGAACCGCCCGGCCAGTTCTTCGAACAGCACGCGGAACGTCAACCGTGCCAACGGTGCGCCGAGACAATAGTGCGGTCCGTGGCCGAACGCGATGTGCCGGTTGTCGGTTCGGGTGACGTCGAACCGGTACGGGTCGGCGAAAACCGATTCGTCCCGGTTGGCCGAGCCGATCCAGACCGCGACGGCCTCACCCGCCTCGACCAGCCCGCCGCTCAGCTCTGTGTCGGCGCTCGCGTACCGCAGGAAGCTGTTGGCGGGCGAGGTCCAGCGCAGCCCCTCCTCGACCAGCCGGGGAACCAATGCGGGATCGGCACGCACAGCGCGCCATTGGTCTTCGTGTTCGGCGAGCGCGAGCATGGTGCCGCTGACGGTGTGCGGTGTGGTGGCATTGGCGCCCAGCAGCAGGCTGTAGCAGTTGTAGACGACCTCGTCGTCGGTGAGCGGCGCGCCGCCGGCCTGCATGCTCATCAGATGTCCGATGAGGTCGGCGCGGGGCTGATCGCCGCGGTGGCGTTTGACCAGCGCGCCGAAGTAGTCGAACAGCTGATGATGGGCGATCGCCAGGGTGGCCGACCCGCTGCGGACCCGGAACTCGGGATCCTCGGGTGCGGCGGCCATGGCCGTCCACCGGATCAGGTTGTCCCAGTCGGCCTCCGGGATGCCCAGTAGCGCACCGGCCACCGTCATCGGGAGTTCATACGCCTGCTGTGCGACATCCCAGCTGCCGCCGTCGCGTGCCGGAGCCAGAAACCGTTGCACCGCAGTGCGAATGGACTCCTGCCACGCGGCGACCGTCCGTACCGAAAGTTGCGGTTGGATCGGGCGCCGAAGCTCGGAATGTCGCGGCGGATCAGTGGATACGAGCATCTTGCCCGCGGAGATGTCGCCGTGCCCGAGTTGGGTGAGCACGCTGCCGCGTTCGGAGGTGAAGGCGCGATGGTCGCCGAGCACCCGGCAGGCGTCCGCGTGCCGGGTGACCGATCGGAAAGATCTTCCGTCGGACAGTATTTGGCGATGCAGCGGAGCGTCGGCGCGCATGGCCGCCCACACCGGATGCGGGTCGCCGGTGGCGAAGAAGTGTGGATCGAAGAGGTCGATCCCGTCCAGTTCGGTGGCCGCACGGACGTCGGTGCTGATCTTCACGCGCTCCGCTGCCCTTGTTCGACGGCGGCCGCCAGGCCTGCCGGGGTCGGGTCGAGGTAAAAGGTGACCGGCGAGACGGCCACGCCGTACTCGCGCTCGAGGTCGGCGGTGATGCGCACGCCGAGCAGCGAATGCCCGCCGAGTTCGAAGAAGTCGTCGTCGGCGCCGATGCCCGCGATGCCGAAATAGTCGGTCCACAAGGTGGTTACGGCTGTCTCCAGCGCGGTGGACGGCTCGCGGTAGGCACTGGTCAGGTGGGGGCGTTCGGTGGGCTGGTCGGCGGCGAGTGCGCGCCGGTCGATTTTGCCGTTGGCGGTCAACGGCAGGGCGTCGACGATGCGGATCAGCGTGGGTACCGCATATGAGGGCAAGGTTTCGGCGAGCGTTCGGCGGACGTCCAGGGTGGACAGTTCAGCGTTCGATTCGCCGACAAGCCAAGCAGCCAAGCGTTTTCCGCCGCCGCGCTGGTCTTGCGGGACGACCGCGAGGGTCGCGACGCCGGGCAGGGCGGCGATCGCGGCTTCTACCTCGCCGATCTCGATGCGGAACCCGCGGATCTTCACCTGGTGGTCGATCCGGCCCAGATAGTCCAGGGCGCCGCTCTGTTGCCGACGGACGAGATCGCCTGTGCGATACATGCGTTCGCCCGGCGTGTGGGCGACCGGGTCGGCGACGAAGGTTGCCGCGGTCAGGCCGGGGTCGCCCCAATACCCGTGCGCCAGACCGGTTCCCGTCGCATACAGCTCACCGGCCGCATCGTCCGGTACCGGGGCGAGCCGGGCATCGAGTACGCGCACGCCGGTGCCGCGGATCGGGTGGCCGATCGGCACCGGCCCGGCCGGTGTACCGGTCACGGCGTGGCAGCAGGTGAAAGTTGTGTTCTCCGTCGGCCCGTAGCCGTTGATCACCGTCGTGTCGGTCAGTGTGGTCACGGCCCGGTGGACGTGTGCGGGGGACAGCACGTCGCCGCCGGCGAGCAGATAGCGCAGGCTGCGCAGTTCGTCGAGGCCGCCCTCGGTGACCTGTTGGAACAGGCCCGCGGTCAACCAGAGCACGGTCACCCTATGGTGACCGACGAGTTTGGTCAGATCGCTGAGCGAGAGCTCGGTGTCGGGCGCGAGGACTAGTTGCGCGCCGTTGAGCAGCGCTCCCCAGATTTCCAGGGTCGAGGCGTCGAAGGCGATCGGCGCGAATTGCAGAAAGACGTCATCCGTTGTGACGGAAAGGAAATCGGGGTCGACCACCAGTCGCGACACCGCTCGGTGCGGCACGCACACACCCTTGGGCGTGCCAGTGGAGCCCGAGGTGTAGGCCAGGTAAGCCGGGTGCAGATCGGTAATGGTGACCGGCGTGGGCGACTGGGCGGGGCGGTCCGCGTCCAGCGATACCGCTCGACAATTCGCGGGCAGTTGTGGTGCTGAATCCTCGTGTACCAACACGATTCGCACGGCCGATCGGCGCAGGACGAGCTCGCGGCGCTGCCTCGGCGATCGCTCGTCGAGCGCGAGGTATCCGGCACCCGTTTTCAGGATGGCGAGTAAGCCGACGATGGTGGCGATCCGGCGGCGCGCAGCCAATGCCACGATGTCGCCCGGGCGTACGCCGCAGTCCTGCAGATGCCGGGCCAGACCGTCGGATCTACGGTCGAGTTCGGCATAGGTGAGTTGTCCACCGTCGCCGATCACAGCCACCCGTTCGGGGTGCTGTTTTGCCAGCAGCGTAAATCGTTCGCCGATGACCGACGGGCATGCCAGAGCGTATTCGTCCACAATCAGCCTCACGGTCTCGGGGGTCGCCCGAGACTTTCGTACAGAGAGATCTCACCGGGTCTGGAATTCGGTAATACACCCGGTGCTGGATATTTGCGGAAAGTGTGATCGCGGATGGTGATCGCGCTTTCCGGGAAATGCGCGGCGGGCGGCCTCGACTGCTCGAGGTCGACGTCAGCGCGGGGTGCGGTCGGTATCGACGCTGGTCAAGCGAGCGGACCCTGAGCTACGGATCCGACGGTCGTAACCGCGATAACGCGTGAATGCGCGAAGCGGAAATAGTAGACATATCATGACCCCCTATGAGCATGTAACTTTCCCTAGTTCCGGCTGGAATCATTAGAATCGATCCTATGAATTTGCGACAGAAGAACGTTATGTGACCTGCGTCACATAACCCCCAATTCGGGGGTAATTTGTTCCGCCACTGCCGATTTCGAACTACGCCCTTATAAGAGTTCGTATATCCATTACAAGCCCACAGTTCTTGGGGGAGGTAATGATTATCGTTCCGAATCTTTGAAGACCGGTTGGTTCTTTCGAGGCGAGGAGGCACTTGGGGGTAGCCGACGGCGCTGGTCCGCTGAGAGCCAGTAGTTGGGTTTCTTCGATGCTCGGCTGAACCGTGGAACGCGGCGAAGACGCGGGGGAGCACCCAGGTTCATCGCCCGCCGGGTCTCGTTCGGAATGCACAGGTCGATCCAGAGGCGTTGGACGCCTCGGCTATTCGCCCGCCGAACGGCGTCGGCCGCGAGCGCCTGATCCATGAGCGGCCGCCCCATCACCTGTGCCATCCGGCGGTTACCCCGATAGATCAGGCGTCGGTACCGCACCACCAGCAGCGTCAGATGGCTGATCACGAACACCAGCACGCTGGATAGGAGCACCAGCCACGGCGGCATGCCGCCGACGATCCCAGCGAACGTGACGAGCCCGATAACCGCTGCTTCGGCGAATCCAAAAGTGCGCCAAGCATTGTCGCGCCGCTCGGCGGCCAGCAGATCGGCGAACACCACGGCCCCCGCGAGTGTGCTTTCTTGCTCCGCCGCTGGAAGCCCATCGAACGCGGGACCGACCACGATGACCGGCTGCCCCCTTCGCCAGCGCAACCGCACACGGTCGCCCCCCGCCACGACGCGCGGCGCCGGCACCCCGAATGTCGTCGCGAGTTCATCGATGCGGGTACTGATCTGATCCAGGTCCACGGCCCCATCATCTAGTACAAGGCGCAGGTCGTCCGCCGGAGCGGGGCCGAACAGCTCTGCGGTGGTGACCACCGGCGGAGTCTGATCGAATGGGCACCATGGTGCCGAAGGCAACGCTGACGAATACCCCGGATGAGCTGCGGCGGAGTTTGGGCGTGTCCGACGCCGTCGTGGTCGGGCTCGGCGCGATGATCGGGGCCGGGATCTTCGCCGCGCTGGCTCCGGCGGCGCGGGCGGCCGGGTCGGCGGTGCTGCTCGGGCTGGCGATCGCGGCGCTGGTGGCTTACTGCAATGCGACGTCGTCGGCGAGGTTGGCGGCCCGGTATCCGGCTTCGGGCGGTACGTATGTGTATGGGCGCGAACGGCTCGGCGAGTTCTGGGGGTATCTGGCGGGGTGGTGTTTCGTGGTCGGCAAGACCGCTTCGTGTGCGGCGATGGCGTTGACCGCGGGTGTCTATGCGTGGCCGGAGCATGCGCACGCGGTCGCCGCGGCGGCAGTGGTCGCGTTGACGGCGGTGAACTATCGCGGCGTGCAGAAGTCCGCGCTGCTGACCAGGGTGATCGTGGCGGTCGTGCTCGTCGTGCTCGCCGCGGTGGTTGTGGCGGCATTCACCGCCGAGACCGCCGACCTGGCGCGACTGGAATTCGGTTCTGATATAACCGTTTTCGGCGTGCTTCAGGCGGCGGGACTGTTGTTCTTCGCCTTCGCCGGGTACGCGCGCATCGCCACCCTCGGCGAGGAGGTCCGCGACCCGGCTCGCACCATCCCGCGCGCGATCCCGCTCGCACTGGGCATTACGTTGCTCGTCTATGCGGTCGTCCTGATCGCGGCACTGACAATCCTTGGGCCGCACGGCTTGTCCGAGTCCAGCGCGCCGTTGACGGACGTGGTGCGGTCGGCAAACGCGGGCTGGCTGGCGCCGGTGGTGCGGGTCGGCGCGGTCGTCGCCGCGCTGGGCGCGCTGCTGGCGTTGATTCTCGGTGTCTCGCGCACCACGCTGGCAATGGCCCGCGACCGGCACCTGCCGCACGCGCTGGCGGCGGTGCATCCCCGATTCGCGGTGCCGCACCGCGCAGAGCTCGCCGTCGGGGCGGTCGTCGCCGTCGCCACGGCGACCGTGGATGTTCGTGCCGCGATCGGGTTCTCGTCGTTCGGCGTCCTGCTCTACTACGCCGTCGCCAACGCCGCCGCATGGACTTTGACCCCTGCCGATGGGCGGCCGTGGCGGGTGATTCCCGCGGTCGGTTTGCTCGGCTGCCTGATCCTTGCCTGCACCTTGCCGATGGCGTCGGTGCGGTCCGGTGCGGCGGTCGTTGCCATCGGCGCGGCGATCTTCGCCGTCCGCAGGCAAGTGCTCCGCCGCCCGAAACCCGGACTCGGCAGGGACGACTCAGGCGGTGCGGCGGGAGCGAATCAGGCCGAGCCCGCCCAGGACCGCGCTGGCCAGCCCGACCAGCAAGCCGACGAAGGCCCCGCCCAACCCGTTGCCGGTGCCGAGACCGCCGTCCGAGGTGGCCACGACCAGCCCACCGATGACCATGGCGATCAGCCCCGCCAGTAGGGCGATCAGGGCGGCGGTCCCCGCGCGGAGGCGACCGGTCAGCGCGAGCCCGCCGATGATCACGCCGGTCAGTCCGACCAGCGCGGCGACGATGGCGCCCACTCGACCCGAGCTCATGGTGGTCACGCTGGCGGCCATCGGCTGAGCCGAGGCCTGCGCGACCGCCGGGACAGCGAGTGTCGAAGCGGTGAGGATCGCGGTGGTGAACAGGTGCCGGATGGACATGACGTGCTCCTTCGCAGAAATGATGTCGCTCGATCATGTCCGCTCGCCCTAGCGCCGAACATCGTGCAGGCGTGGGCAATTCGCGCTGCCGCCGCTGCCGTAACCGACTACTGCGGACGCCGTAGCGAGCCGCGGAACTACTGCGTGTGCGGTAGCCCGATGATCATCCGTACGCGGGAGTCGTGCGCGCGCCGCTCCGGCTAGGGTGCCTACATGAGCAGGGAACGGGTCGCCGACTGGGCGATCGCTGCCGGCGTGGCGGCGGCCCTGCTGGCCACCGGGTTGTCCAAGCACCACGCCGCCACCGATCTCGACCCGATCGGCTACGCGTCGTTGATCATCGGCGGATTGGCGCTGGCCGCCCGCCGCACCGCTCCGCTTGCGGTCTTGGCCGTGACCGGGTTGTGCGCGCTGGGTTATCAAGCCGTCGGTTTCGACGTGCCTGCCGTCGCGTTCCTGTTCGCCGTGTACGCCGCGGTGCGAGCAGGCCATCGTTGGATCACGGTGGCGGCCTCGGTGACCCTGCTCGCCGCGCTTCCGCTCGCGGCCCTGGTCTCGCTGCACGACGCCGGCGCCGCGTTCGCGCAGGCCCGGGATGCGCTCGAGATCGCCTGGTTGATCGCGGCCGGCGCGGCGGGTGAAGCACTGAGGCAGGCCGAGCGGCGCGCCGACGAAGCCGAGCGCACCCGCGAAGAGACCGCGCGACGCCGGGCCGACGAAGAACGACTGCACATCGCACGGGAACTGCATGATTCGCTCACCCACCAGATCTCGGTGATCAAAGTGCAATCCGAGGCCGCCGTCCACGTGGCCCGCAAACGCGGTGAAGAGGTGCCCGAGGCGTTGCTCGCGATTCGGCAGGCCGGTCGCGAGGCCGCCAGGGAACTGCGCGCGACCCTGGAGGCGTTGCGCGACGACAGCACCACCCCGCCGCAAGGACTCGCGCACGTCCCCGAACTCGTGGCACGGGCGCGGACGACCGGCTTGGACGCGAGCCTGACGATCGAAGGTCAGCGCCAGGACGTGCCTGCCGCGGTGGACCGGACCGTCTACCGGATCGTCCAGGAGTCGCTCACCAACGTAGCCAGGCACGCCGCGGCCGCGACGGCGTCGGTCCGGATCGACTACCGGCCCGACGCCCTGGTCGTCCGAGTCGACGACGACGGCACCGCCACCACGACCACTGCGTCGGCGCCCGGCGTCGGGCTGCTCGGGATGCGCGAACGAGTCACCGCCCTCGGCGGGCACCTGCGCGCGGCACCACGCAGCGAAGGCGGCTTCTCCGTGCACGCCGAACTACCCGTGGACCGGACGTCATGATCCGGGTCCTGCTGGTCGACGATCAGCCGCTGATCCGCAGCGGATTTCGCGCACTGCTCGAGCTCGAGGACGACATCGAGGTGGTGGCCGAGGCCGCCGACGGGAGCCAGGGCCTCCTGCTTGCCCGGGAACACCTGCCCGACATCGCCCTCATCGACATCCAGATGCCGGTGGTCGACGGCATCGAGGCGACCAGGCGCATCGCCGCGGACCCGGCCCTGGCCGGGGTGCACGTCGTCATCCTGACCAATTACGGCCTGGACGAATACGTTTTCGATGCGCTGCGTGCCGGGGCAGCAGGCTTCCTCGTCAAGGACATCGAACCGGAAGACTTCCTGCACTCCATCCGCGTCGCCGCGCGCGGTGACGCCCTGCTCGCACCGTCGATCACTCGCCGACTGATCGACCGGTACGTCAGCCAGCCGCTCGACCCGGGCGTCAGTGCGGCACTGAACGAACTCACCAACCGCGAACGGGAAGCGGTTGCCCTTGTGGCGCAGGGCCTTTCGAACGACGAGATCGCGGACCGGATGGTGATCAGCCCGCTCACCGCGAAGACCCACATCAATCGGGCGATGACCAAGCTCGATGTCCGGGACCGGGCCCAACTCGTCGTTCTCGCTTATGAATCCGGCTTGGTGGTCCGGCGCAACCCCTGACTGGAGCTCAGCGCGGCGGTCGGCTCATGTCCCGATTCATCTGGGGGAGTTCGATACTGATCGGCATGCGCAGTTCGGCCAGGTAGATCAGCGCGGCCTGGCGGAGGAATTCGTCGAAGAGCCAGTACACATCCGGGGCCAGCGGGACGACGGGCAGCAGGCCCTCGCGGACCGCGATGAAGGGGCCCCAGCTCACTCGCAGCAGCGGGTCCCAGAGCGGTTCCCTGGGGATGGCCAGACCGTCGGCGATCTTGTCACCGAGCAGGAAGCGGGTGAACGCGCCGAGGACCGGCTTGCTGAGGATGGCGAGGTCGAGGTTCACGCCGAGCCGCAGCAGCCGGTCGGCCAGCGCGGTGCCCTCGGGGGTCGGCATCAGTATCGGGTCGAGTACCTGTGCGGCTTGGGAATTCGCGTCGGCCCACGAGTTCGGGATGTACTCGTCCCGGACGCCGAGCAGGTGCGCGCACACCTGCCAGGAGTGCAGGAACGCGGCCGACTCGTGCGCCGGGATGGGCACCCGCCATGCGGTCAGATGTTTCATGACGGTCGTCGGCAGGCTGTGCCAGGTGACCATGATGTCGTTCTGGCTGATCGGAATGTCCTCCTCGGCGGAGTGCACCCAGTGCGGCGACTGCGGCAGCAGGTGGCGCACGGCGGCATGCACCAGCCGGGTCTTGACGCAGGTGACGATCATTTCACCATCGGGGGCATAGGCATTCGCGGTGCCGATGTCGTAGCCGAGTTTCGCGGTCTTGGAGATACGGTCCTTCAGATCGTGGCCGCCCTTGGAGTAGTAGACCGCCCGCGCCTCCTTCGGAATGACGGTGCTCATCATGCCGCTGGCCAAGCCGTACAGCACGCCGAGGTAGAGACCGCGCTTCTTGTTGAACTCGACGGCGGTGCCCAGCTTGCCGTGGTCGGTCCACTGCGGTAGCTGGCGGGCGTACTCCATGAAATCTCTTAGTTCCGTGGGCAATCCGGCGGGCAGGGGCTGGCCGTTTCTGGTCCACGTGCGCAACAGCGCGTTCACCGCGGGGACTTCGCCGCGGTCGAGCAGCCCGGCAACCACGGGGTCCGCCTCGGCATCCCACACGGTCAGCGGGTCGGCTCCGGTGCCGCTGCCCGCCACCGAACCGTCGGGTGACCAGGTCCACGGTTCCGCTCGGGCGGGCGTCACCATTGCCAAGGCGCCCAACGCGCCCAGTGCGCCGCTTGCCTTCAGTGCGTTGCGTCTGCTGAGTCCATCCATGTCGCCACTCCTCGCCGAGTCCAGCCGCCACCGGGTCGGCGCGGAGCACTCGGGTAGCGCTGGTCCGCGCCTTTCAGTGGAAGAATGGTTATTAACTTATCAAGGTTGTGAATGCGTTGTCCCGGCTTTGGAAAACAAGTCGCCGTGCGGACTGTTGCTTTGGCTTTGCCGGTCAAAGTTGCTATGTGCTGGCTTTTTTCGGGCAAGTTTGATCTTGATAGCGCCGCGCGACCGGGTGGCGTCGGTGGCAGACATAGTCGCGCTGCGTCGGTATTCCGGATCGTGAGTATCGATAACCATCAGTCACTTTACGGGTCTGTTCGTGGCTTCCCCACTGGAACGGGCCGGGTCAACTGGGGACGAAGTGGCATTGTCGCGGCGCACCCGTGGCGATAGTGTGCGGCTATGAGCGTCTCTCGGTCCCGCCGTGGTCTCGCGCAACCGCTGTTTCTGTCCGCCGCCGTGATGTGCGTGCTGTTTCTCGCCTCGGCGGCCTGTGGCGGCGTCGGTGAAACGCAGCCGGGGACAGACTCTTCGGGAGTAGCCAGCGTCGAGGTGAACCAGACGGGCGGCTTCGCCGGGGTCAACGAGTTCTACACCGTCGACGACAAGGTCGAGAGTCCGCGGCGCAGTGAGTTGTTCGACATGGTCGCCGGGCTACCGTTCCGGTCCCTGCAGGAGGCCTACACCGGGCCGAACGGCTGCCGCGACGCGTTCTCCTACACCGTGACCGTGATCTACCGCGACGGCACCAGCAAGCGCGTCGACGCCGAGGAATGCGGTGAACCGCCGCGCGAGCTGACCGACGTCATCGCGTTGACCAAGGAGATCGGGTACCGCGGCAGCGGCAACTGACCATCGACGCCCACCGGCCTGCGTCCAGCGGGCTGGTCGCCCTTCGCGAACGGTTGCGCATGGTTGAATGATGCCCGACCGCACCCAGTGTGTCCCGATGGACTGCTGAGCGAGGCCAAGGACCGGGTTGTTGCCCCGATTCAGGAGGTCGTCGTGGGTGAAAGATTCGAAGTTCTGCTGCACGGGCCCATCGAGGCCGTTTTCGACTTGATCACGCAGGCGAGATTCTGGCCGCAGTGGCACCCGTACACGCGCGCGGTCGGTGGTGTGACCGAGCGGCCCTTGCGGTTGGGTGACACCGTCTATGAGCACGGTGTCACCGACGGCGTCGACTTCCATTTGTATTGGGAGGTGCGCGAGTACGAGCGTCCCCACCGGATGACGCTCTACGACCGCGGCTACGACGCCACCCTGACCTACACCTTCCAGGAACGTGGCGAGCAGACCGTGTTCAGCCGCGAGCAGTGGATCGACCCGGTGTGGGCCCCCGGCGTCGCCGAGCAACCGGCGTCGTTCAACGATCGTCTCACCGAGGCGTCGGAAGCCGCCGTCAGCTGGCTGGCCGATCACATCAATGGACTGCTCGCGGCTGAACGGACCAGTATTCCGCCACGTTGAGATCGGTTGGTGGAGTTAGAATCTCAGGTCAGGTGGTCGAATTCCCCACTGACCCAACCGATGTAGCGGTCGGCGGAGCTGCGGACGACGGCGCGGGCGTCACCGTCGATGGTGCGACCGAAATTGTCGTAGATGCGGTCGAACTCGAACTCCTCGACGGTGCGCGCGATGCGGGCGACGACGTTGGCCGACAACGGAATCCGGTTCGGATAGCTGCGCATGAAGGCGACCGACGAGCGGTCCGGGTTGGCCTGCACGGTGTCCGCGCTGAACAGCACGCCCTTGCCCCCGGCGCCCGCCGCCCAGTGCAGGACCGCGCTGCCCGGGAAATGCCCGCCCAGCTGGCGCAGTGTGACCCCGGGCAGCGGCTCGAGCTGACCGGACCACGGTCGGATCACCGGATCCGGGCGCGCGATCCACTCCAGGTCGGGTTCGGCGACGAGCACCGGCACCCCGCCCAGCGCCCGGCTCCACTCCACCTGCACGCCGTAATGGTGCGGGTGACTCGGCACGATCGCGACCACCTCACCGAGCTCACGGACCCGCCGCGCGGCATCCTCGTCGACGTAACCGGTCACGTCCCACAGCAGACTGCCCGCAGGCGTCCGCAGCAGATGGGATTCCTGTCCGATGCCGAACTCCGGTTCGGTCGTCAAGCCGAACAGGTCCGGCTCCAGCTCGCGCAGCGCGACCTTGTGGCCGTCCGCGGCGAGCTCGTCGAGGGTGGTCCACTGCTGGCCCTCGGCGGGCACCCACTGTCGCTCGTCGGCGCAGATGCGGCACAGCTGCGCCTCGCCCTCGTGCTCGACCGCGCAGGTCCGACAGATTTTCCACATATTCACCTCGTCTGTTCGGTACACCCATCACTGTTTGTACACGGCGGATGAACCCGGCGCAGTCGAACGACCCGAGCGGCGACCGGCCGTCGCCAGCGGACTGGCGACGGCCGGATCACGGTGCCGCTCTGCGGGATCCGGCCGTCACCGACCGGCTCATCGCCAGCAGCGGCGACAACCTGAAGGCCGACCTGCGCAGCCTCGCGCCGGTGCTTCGAGGTGCAAGCGAACTCGGCACCGTGCCTATCAGGGCGTGCCGAACCAGCTGACGAGTGCTTCGCGCAATGCGGCCGCTGCGGTGTCGGCGGATTCGTCGATCGTTGCGGCCCAGGCGATGTGGGCGTCCGGGCGGATCAGCAGGGCATCCGCCGGGCGGTCATCGGTTTTGGCCGCGCGGATATCGATCCGGTCCGCCCATTCCCGGGCGATCTCGCGCAGCTCCGCCCGGTCGGCGAGGTCGAGCAGGACCGGCCGTGCGGTGCGCATGAGTTCCGCGACGCTGGTGACGCCCTGGTCGGTGTGCAGGGTCAGGTCGGGCGCGAAGGTGCCGGCGAGGGCGTGCGCGTCACCCGGCGCCGGATAGCGGATGTCGTTGTGGCCGACCAGGTTTCCCATCCGACGCAAGGCGGGCTCGTCGGTGAGCAGTTCCTGGAAGACCTGCCGGAGCGCCTGGGCGGCCGCATCGTCACCGCGGCGCAAGGCCACCTGGGCGCGGGTCTGGACCAGGGCCCGCGCGCCGGCGAGGTGGCGCTCGTCATGGTAGGTGTCCAGCAGACCGGTCGGTGCCCAGCCGTGGATGACGGCGCCCAGCTTCCAGGCCAGATTGACCGTGTCGAGCATGCCGACATTGAGCGCCGTGCCGGTGGCGGGGAACAGGTGGGCCGCGTCGCCGGCCAGCATGATCCGCCCGGCGCGGTACCGCTCGGCCTGCCGATCCTTGAAGGTGTAGCGCGACAACCGAATCGGTTCTCCCATCGGGAGCTCCCCGCCGAGTACGCGACGCGCACTGTCGGCGAGTTCGGTCAGGGTCAGCGGCTCGTCGTCGTCGTATTCGGCGGACTCGTCCTCGGTGGTCTGCATGAACAGCACCCCATCGGAGACGGCGAATGCGAACACGCCGTTGTCGGTGTGCGTGAAGCCGGCGTGGATCGTGCCGAGCCCCGGGACCTCGATGTCGCCGTTGTCGAGCACCGTCACCGAATCGGGCACGGTGACCTGGCCCAGCCGGTTGACCTCCGGATAGGTGGTGCCGGGGAAGGAGATACCCGCCATGTCACGGATCCGGCTGCGCCCGCCGTCGCAACCCACCAGGTAACGCGCGGTCACCTGGTACAGCCCGTCCGGCCCGCGCACTTGCGCGGTCACCGTGGCGTCGTCCTGACTCACGGCGACCACCTCGTGGCCGCGGCGGATTTCGGCGCCGAGTTCGCCCGCGCGATCGTCGAGCAGCCGCTCGATCTCCCGCTGCGGGATCGGCAACGCCCGCATCGGCGGCTCCGCCATCTGGGTGAAGTCCAAATAGATGTTGCCGAAAGGGAATCGGGGGGCCAGGTGCGGATCGCTGCTGGCCGCCTCGAAGCGGTCCAGCAGGCCGCGGTAGCGCAGCAGGTCCAGGATCCGGCCGCCGATACCGCTGGCCTTCGGGATGTCGCGGATGTGCGGCTGTCGTTCCAGCACCAGCGATCGGACTCCGGCCAGGCGCAGTTCACCGGCCAGCATCAGGCCGCTCGGGCCCGCGCCCACGATGATCACGTCGATGTCCGTCACTCATTACTCCATTTCCGCAGGTTCTAGCTTCGGCCGAGGAGTATGCCGGACAAACGGGGCCTTGCCGCAAGCCCCGGGGTCCGCTATAAGTTAGGAGTGGAAAGGGGTAAGTTCACTTCTTTTCCCGTTCGCCCGCGCAAGCCGGGCTCGAAGTGAGCCACCGTTCTCAGCCCGGTTCAGGCCTTCAATCCGTGCCTGGTGACGTAGAAGTTGTGGAAGACCATGACGGCGGCCAGGACGGCCAGCCATTGCACGGTGCTCACCAGCGGAATCGCATCGATCGGCAGGGTGTAGGCGAGTAACACCCGCACCAGCGCGTCCAGCGTGAAGACCGTGCCCCATACCGCCGTCAGTACCCGCAGGTGGTGGCGGAACCGGGAGTCGCTGTCCCAGCGTGCATCCCACTCCCGATAACCCTCCTCGCCGATCTTGGCCGTGACGATCGCTCGGGACGCGGTGCGCATGAAGGGGCGTTGGGTGGCCAAAGTGCCCAGTATCCACAGGCCCAGCACGCCGAAAACCCAGCTGTCGCGCACCATGAGTGTGCGGGGGTCGCCGGTCACCAGAGTCATCACCGTGCCGACCACGATCAGCGTGAGGGTGAACAGTGCGATCGTGTCGAGGCGACGCTGCCGTATCGCGCCGTAGGCGAGAAACCCGCCGATGAGCAACGCGGGCGCGATCAATGCCAGCCACGGGTTCACCCCGGCGGCGCGCAGGGCGTAGTAGCCGCCGAGGGGGAGTGCCAGCTCCACGATCAACTGGCGGAAGAGGTGGCGGCGCACGGCGGCTCGTTTGTGCTCCGCTGTGCGGTCGGCGGTGAGCGTCTGCGGTGAGTTCATGTCAGCTCCGGATCACGTTTACGCGCGGGTGGCGCGTTCGAAGAGTTCGGCTAGTTCGCGGGCGCAGGCCGCGGCGTCGAAGTCGGGATCGTCGGCCGCGCGGGCGACGGCCGCATCGCGTGCGGCGCGAATCGCGAGCGCCATGACCGCAGGGTCGAAGTCGCGAAAAGCCCCCGCCCGCTGGGCTTCCCGGATCCATTCCTCCTGGCCGCGGGCGATGTCGGCGACGTGTTCCAGCAAGCCGAACGCCTGTTTGTCGTCGGGGCGGACGTTGGCGACGATGCTCGCCAGTGCTCGCTGATGGTGGGGATATTCGTCGAGCAACGCCAGGCTGGCCGCGAAGTAGGCACGCAGCCTTGCGTGGTATCCGGCCTCGGGTTCGAGTTTGGCGACGACGAATTCCGTGTTCACCCGCACGATTTCGGCGGTCACCTCACGGATCAGATCGTCCTTGCCGCGGAAGTGGTAGGAGATCATGCCGGTACTGCTCAACCCCGCCTGCTGCGCGATCTTCGCGAACGAGGTATTCGGCAGGCCGTGCTCCGCGATCACCTCGATCGCGGCATTCACAATCTGCGCCCGCCGGGCCGCCTCGGTGAACGTTCGCGCGCCTTGCTTGCCCGAGCCACTGTTTGCTTGCATGAGCAAAACGGTAGCCGTTGTTGCTTACGTAAGCAAGAGTTGAGTTAGGTGAGCAAAATATGCGGGCTCAGGCGTCGAGTGGGGTGCCAGAACTCAGCGGTCAGGACCCGGGACGCGCTCGGCCGGCCTGGCTCAGGACACGAAGGTTGCGGAGGTGACGACGACGTCGGCGTAGCTGAGGTACCAGCCGTTCCAGGTGTCGGCGACGTTGATCTGGATGCCGTGGCCGGTGGCCGGACCGTCGGTGATCAGCCACAGGCCATTGCCGTAACCGGTTGCCCTGCTGACGCTTCCGTCGGACCAGGCGAATTCGGCCGCACTGACCGCACCCGGTGCGCTCCATGGGATCGTGGCGGTGAACCGACCGGAGTCGATGCCCGGCAGCAGTGGGCTGGCGCACTGGTGCAGCGCGGCCTCTCGGTGGATGGACTGTCGCGCGCTGCCGGTGCCCGGAATCAATCGGCCTGTCATCACGCTGCCTTGCCGGCAGGCCGTATTGCTGTCGCTCGACGGCTCCGCCGGACTTTGCGGCGCACTCAGCGCCGGTATCGCGCACAGAACCGCTACCAGCACGCTTCGACGAATAAGCACGGCGCCACCTCCTGCGACGGGCAGACCGGCGCGGCCAGGCAAGTCGAATACCGATGGCCTCGCCACGTACAGCACTACTGACTCGATCAGCAGCTTAGCGGCCGGCGTGCTGCGCTCGACCGGTTTCGGCAGCGAGCCTCTCGGCCGGGCCGTGGGGGAATCGGTCATATCGGTCGGCTAAGGTGCGACCCTCTGAAGGAGGGGAAATATGAAGACTTGGCGCGACCTGGACTCTGCCACGCGAAAGGCATTGCTGCGTGGTGAGCCTGCCACCGATCCCGAGATTGATCGAATCGCCGTGGCGCATGCGGAGAAGGTGCTGAACCGTTCGCAAGTTCGGGGAGTCTTGGTTGGTCTCGTGGGTGGTACGGCCATGGGATTGCTGCTGGGAACACTCATGGTGGTGGCAGGGCTGCCGTTCTGGGTGTTCGTGTTCGTGGTCATCGTGTTGGCCATCGGAGTCATGTTTGTCATGGCACGACACAAGCTCGCACTGATCCGGCTGCTGAACGTCAGCCGCGGTGTGGTTCGAGAGCCGGTCATGCCCGGATCCGCCGAGAAACTGGAGATCCGGATAACCGTCCTCGGCGCCGTACGCATCGCGGGCCCTTACCTGTTCATCGTCGCCGTTCTGCTCCTTGTCGGGGTGCTGTGGACGAATCCGTGGTTGATCGGCGTTGCCGCCGTCGTAAGCGTCCCCGTGCTCGCCTACACCGGCTACCTGCTGGCCTGGGCTTTGCCGAAACACCCAGCGGCCGTCCTCGATGCGAACGGCGTGCACACGCCCAGGATGGGACTGAGTGTCGGCTGGGAATCCTTCAGCGAGATCAGCGTCGTCCCCCTGCGCGCATCAGCGCGCGACACCCGGCAGGTGATCGCCTTCATGCTGCACGACGACCAGGTCTACCTTCGCCAACTCCCGAGCTGGCAAGCCTTCGTCTCCAGAATGAACAAGAAGATCTACCTGTCGCCCCTGGTCATCATGGATGCCATGGTCGACAAGCCTACCGCCGAAATCGCCGCCACAGCGGCTGCGCTCTCCGGCCTACCCGTAACCCAAGCGGCGCAAGGTGTTCGGAAGCCCAGCTGATCGAGATCCGCGCCTAACGGTGCGCGGTGACCAGCCAGGCGCGCGAGTCGAACCACACGCCGTCGGCAGTGTGGTGCTCGGCCATGGTGCTGCGCAGACGGTCGAGTGCGCGCTGGGTTTCGTCGGCGGCGAGGCGGCTGAGCAGATCGGTCGTCATGTGCAACACACGGACGGCGTCGACGCCGGCGTCCGGGTCGGCGCCGTAATAGATGGGCTCGCGCAAGTCGGTGATGGAGATGTCTTCGAATCCGGCAGTGGTGAGAATCTCCTGCACCCGCGCTGGATCGCCCAGCGAGAAGGCACCGGTACTGGTGGCGGGCGTGGCATTGCCGGTAAGAGCCCGGTGGATCGCGCCCACCCATTCTTGTTCGGCGCTGTCCTGCCACACCAGTTGCACCAGTCGCGCTCCGGGCTGCAATGCGCGCCCGATGTTGGTGAACGCCGCGACCGGGTCGGCGAAGAACATCGTGCCGAAGCGGCTGGCAGCGCGGGTGTAGTGCTCGGGTGGGAAGGGATAGATCTGCGCGTCCGCCTGCTCGAACCGCACGTTGGGAATCTCTGCGGCGGCGGTGAGCCGGCGGGCGTGCGCCAGCATCACCGGCGAGATGTCGACACCGAGCGCGCTGCCCTGATGCGCGAGCTCGGCGCTGTCGCGGGTGAGCTGCCCTGTGCCGCAACCGATGTCGAGCACGCGGTCGCTCGGTCCCACGTCGAGGGCTTCGCTCAGCCACCGGTGGTAGCGGCGCAGCTCGGCGTCGTAGTCGAACATGGTGTTCGAGGCCGGTTCCGGTTGATTCCCGCGGTCGATCATGGAGCCATCATGACAGCAGCGCGCGGTTATCGGATCGTACTCGGGGATGCGTCGAGCGGAGCTGGGCCGTGTGGAGTCACGTCGACTGACGCCGTAGCCGCGCCGCCAACCACAGCACGACACCGTAACCGAACGCCGCGTCGGCGTTGGACACGAGCGCTGCGGTCGGAAAGACGACGGCGTGCCGCAATCCCGCATCGGCCAGCGCCCGGATGCGCGCCAAAACCTCTCGGGGCGTGCCGATCACGAGCCAATCGTGCAGCACCTCGTCGGGCACCTCGGCGATCGCCGCCTGCACCTCGGCCTTGGTCAGCTGGTGCGGCATCAGCTCGATGAGACCGCGGAAGCCTTCTCCGAAAGGATGTTTCGCGCCGTGGCGCGCCCACACCGCGTCCGGTGCGAGCAAGCCGAGATAGCGGACAGCGGGCGCACGCAGCAGCCGCCGGATACCGGACGGCGTTCGCGCGGTGAGCATGGAGATCATTTGGGCGGGCACGATCGCCTCGGGGTCGCGACCCGCGGCGCGAGCGGCGGTGTGCACCACCTTCAGTCGGCGCTGGTATTCGTCCGGTGACAGGGCCTCCCACGGGTACCACCCGTCGGCGTAGCGTCCGGTCAGTTCGAGCATCCGTGGTCCGTGCGCGCCGATCCAGATCTGCGGCATCCGGCCAGCCGGCGCGGCCAAATCCATTGGCGCGCTGTCGATTTTATAATGCCGACCGGAGAACTCGATGGATTCCGTTGCGGTCAGTGCTGCGCGGAGCACCTGGAGTGCCTCCTCCAGTCTTTCGACCGGGCGATTCCAGCTGAACCCGTACGGATCGAGGTTTTCCCGCTCGCCGGATCCGATGCCGAGGATGGGCGGCACCTTCGTCATGTGCGCCAAGGTGAGAAACGTCTGCGCCAGCAGCACCGGATGCCTGCGATGCGGATCGGTCACCCCGACCCCCAACTGCACCTTTCCCGCCCCGGCGGCCAGATGGGCAAGCAGCGGAGCGTAATCGAACTGCTCGTCGGGGCTGCGGACGACTTTCGCCTGCGGGGTGAAGTCGGTATCCCAGATGGCTCGTGGAAAGACACTGATCAGGTGGTCCGGCGCCAGAACTGAATCCAGCTTGCCCAATCGGGCCATCCGCACCACGAATCGTGCGGCGCTCAATGGCGGATTCACCCCGGCGAGCGTGCCCACTGCGAACGACTTGCGCGAGTCCGACACTTCGGTCCCCTCTCGACCAGCATGCCCCCACCAGGCACCCCACCGATTATCCCGACGCACCCCGCCCGCGTCCGGTGATTCAACCGGCTGGATCACAACTCTCGCTGGACTTGACTATGCCGCGACGGCATGGCTTCGACTGGTGTCGATGGCGGCGCGCAGGTGCCGATAAATGCGGTTCCTGCGGGCATCGACCCAGATGGAAGGACAGCTATGGCGTTACCGGAATTGCTCACGGTGGAAGACCTTTTCAGCCCGCCCGTTCGGTCGGCGGCGTCGATCTCGCCGAACGGAACTCGGCTCGCCTTCCTGGCTCCGTGGCAGAACCGGCTGAATGTGTGGGTGCAGGACCTCGACTCGGCCGAGGAACCGCGGTGCGTGACGGCCGACAGCAACCGCAGCATTCACGACTACCGCTGGACCGACGATCCGCGATGGCTGCTCTACACCCAGGACGACAATGGCGACGAGAACTGGCATCTGTACCGCGTCGACCTGTCGGATCCGGCGGCCGCGACGGTCGATCTCACCCCGTTTCCTGGTGCGCGGCTGTTCGGTCTCGAACTGCCACGAGGCAGGCCCGGCATCGCGATCGTCACGCTGAACTCCAGGAAAGTCGAAGAGTTCGACGTGTACGAACTCGACATTGCCACCGGAGAACTGACGATGCTCGCGCAGAACCCGGGTCGCGTTTCCGGCTGGAAGGTGAGTCATCGCGGTGACCTGTTCGCCACCTCGATGACCGACGACGGTGATGTCGAACTATCCCGGTATGACAGTGCCGCAAGTGAATTGAGTCGAGTCGCGGTGTGGGACGGTGCCGACTACCCGGTGGGTGTCTCGCCGATCGAGATCACTCCGGACGGCGCGGGGGCGTGGGTAGGGTCCAATCGGGGCACCGATCGGACCCGGCTGGTTCGGCTCGACCTGGATACCGGGCAGGAGGTCGAGCTCGACAGCCATCCCAGCTTCGATCTCGATACGCGCGCGGGTGCGAGTCCCGGTTTTCCGGCGCCTCTCATACTCAGTCGGCGCGCCGGAAAGCTCATCGGGGCAAGGTATCTCGGCGAGCGGCAGGTGATCCACGCCCTCGACCCGCACTTCGCCGAGGTGCTGGCGAACGTGGCGAAGTTGTCCGACGGCGACATCAGCGCACTGTCCTCGGACGACAGCGAGCAGCGGTGGGTCGTGAGTTTCGAGCACGATCGTGAGCCCGGTGTCACCTACTACTACGACCATGCGACGGGCGAGAGTCGGCTGCTGTTCCGGCCGTATCCCCATCTGGACCCCGCAACGCTCGCGCCGATGACGCCGGTCACCATCCCGGCGCGCGACGGGCTCAGTCTCCCTTCGTATCTCACGCTGCCGGTCGGTGTGCCGCCGACCGGTTTGCCGTTGGTGCTCCTGGTGCACGGTGGTCCGTGGACACGGGACAGCTGGGGGTTCGACGGGGCGGCGCAGTTGCTGGCCAATCGCGGATATGCAGTGCTGCAGATGAACTTTCGCGGATCGACCGGGTATGGCAAGGCGTTCGTCAAGGCCGCCGTCGGCGAGTTCGCGGGCAAGATGCACGACGATCTCATCGACGGCGTCACCTGGGCGGTCGAGCAGGGGTATGCCGATCCGGCGCGCGTCGCCATCTTCGGCGGTTCCTACGGCGGCTACTCGGCGTTGGTCGGTGTCACCTTCACCCCGGAGGTCTTCGCCGCCGCCGTCGACTACTGCGGTATTTCGAACCTGGCGAACTTCCTGCGGACCATGCCGGTGTTCTCCCGGCCCTTCATGGCCAACAACTGGTACCTGTTCGTCGGGGATCCCGAGGTTCCGGAGCAGGCGGCGGACATGGTGGCACGTTCGCCGATCACCAGGGTGGATCAGATTCGCACGCCGCTGCTGGTTGCCCAGGGCGCCAACGATGTTCGCGTGGTGCAAGCCGAATCCGACAACCTCGTCGCGGCGCTGCGTGCGCGCGGGGTCGAGGTCGAATACATCGTGAAGGACGACGAGGGGCACGGTTTCGTGAATCCCGAGAACACGATCGAACTGTTCCAGGCGATCGACCGTTTCCTGGCGCGGTACCTGGGTGGGCGGATCGAGTAGCCGGACCGCCTGGTGGCCGCTGACCGGGAGCAATGCTTGACTATGCCGTAACGGCACAGTGTGTAGTGGGGGATGACGGAAGGAGTGACGGTCGTGGGGTGGAGCACTCGTGAACTGGCCGAGCTCGCGGGCACCAGCCTGCGGACCGTGCGGCATTACCACGATGTCGGACTGCTCGATGAGCCCGAACGCCGTGCCAACGGCTACAAGAGTTACGGCGTGGCCCATCTGGTCCGGGTGCTGCGGATCAAACGCCTCTCCGGGCTCGGCTTTTCGCTGGCGCAGATCGCCGAGATGGACAACCTCGACGAGCATCCGCAGGAGGCGCTGCGGACGCTGGACACCGAACTCGCCGAAACCATCGACCGGCTACAGCGGATCCGCGCCGAGGTCGCCCGGATCCTGGACCACCAGGAGGCGACCGACCTGCCGCCCGAATTCGCCGCGGTGCAGCGAGCGGATATGTCCGACGCGGACCGCTCACTCGCGTTCGTGCTTTCCCGGGTGATCGGTCCGGCGGGGCGGCAGGCGGTGGCGCGAATGCTGGAAGATCCCGAGGTCAGTGCCTTCTCGACCGAATTCGACAACCTGCCCGCCGATGCGGATGAGCAGCAGCGCGAGGAGGTCGCGCAACGCATGATTGAGGGCGGCCGTAAGTTGTACGCCGCGCACCCGCGGGTGCTGACCTGGTTCGACGATGCGCCGCGCGGCACCCGCTTCGCCGCGAGCACCACTGCTGAGGCTGTGTTGGAGGTGTACAACGCCGCACAGCTCGACGTGCTTGCCCGCGTCGGCCGGGAGATCACGCCGCCGAGCTGAACCCGCAGGTCAGTAGTACTGGACCAGGCAGAATTCATGGCCTTCCGGGTCGGCGAGCACGACGACCACACCCTCGTCGTAGTCGTGCCGCTCGCCGGTGTCGCGGCCGCCGAGGGCGATGACCTGGGCAATGCCCTGATCGATGTCGTCCACCGCGACGTCCAGGTGCAGGCGTACCTTGCCGTGCTTCGGCTCGGTCACGGGCTGGAAGACGAGGCGGGGTTGTGGATCATCGAGTTCGCCGAGATAGATCCAACCGGGCTGGGACGGCCCTTGCGGACGGTCCAGTAGTGCGCTCCAGAAACCCGCGACCCGTTGCACGTCGACGCAGTCGATGGTTACGCCGATCCAGCGGTTCGTCATTTCGTCGGTTCTCCTGTGCGGTAGACGATCTCGCCGGTCAGGCACGCGCTGTTCGCGAACTCCGCCGGGTATGTGAGCATGCCGTCCATGTCACCGGGAAACTGTCGCCTCGGCAAGTCGGCGGACACCGTGCCGTTTGCTGAGGTGCAGGCGGCTACGTTTCGACACCGGTGCACCGGGTAGCTCGGACGGCGAGGAGGTTGACAATGACCGACGCAAAGGACACCTGGGATCCGCCGCAGGACACCGGCGGCCCTGACGCGGTGGAGACCGACCCGGCGGCGCTGAACAGCGCCGAAGACCTGGACGAAGACAGTCTCCGGGTGGATCCGTTCGAGGAAGGCATGGACCCGCCGGAGCACTGGTCCGGTGTGGACAAATACGGCATGACGCCGCGTGAAGAGGCCGAGGCGCGGCCGCTTGCCGAGCGTCTCGAGGAGGAGCAGCCCGATCTGGTCCCGGAGCCGCCGCCGGAATCCGGGCCGTCCGAAGCCGCGGCGATGACCGTCGTCGACGAGATCGCGGCCGACGCCGACGACGTTGTCGCGCCGCACAGCTACGAGGAAGATCTGGGCATCGAGGCCGATATCGCGGGCGGGTCCGTCGCGAACGAGATCCGTCGGCCGGAGCCGCCGGAGTAAGTGTTGCTCGGCTAGCGGCGATGCAGCACTGGCGATGAGGGTCCGAGTTCGGTCGGCGGGGCGCGCTGCCAGATGGGTTGTCCCGGTATTCCTTTCGGCAGCGCGCCTTCCGCTACGGTTGCGCGCACACGCGATCGACGGGACCGATGAGTTTTCGACGCGGGCACCGTCAGTACGGATATGACGAGAACAACACACACCCTCGAGACCGCCGACTTCGCCATCGTCTACGACGTGCACGGGCCGCTACCCACCGCGGATGGACGCCCGCCGCTGGTCATGGTCGGCCTGCCAATGGACGCCACCGGTTTCACGACGCTGGCCTCGTATTTTCCCGATCGCACCGTGGTCACCTACGACCCGCGCGGTATCGGGCGCAGCACTCGCAAGGACGGCCGGGTCGACAATGTGCCTGAGGTCCACGCCGCTGACCTGCACGCCCTGATCGAGGCGCTCGGGACCGGGCCGGTCGAGATGTTCGCCAGCAGCGGTGGCGCGGTCGTCTCGCTCGCACTCGTGACCGCCTACCCCGATGACGTGTCCACCTTGGTGGCACACGAGCCGCCGCTCATCTCCGTGGTCCCCGACGCCGCCGCAGCCGAGCGCGCCCGCGCGGGTTACCGAGATGCCTACGAGGCCAAGGGATTCGGCGCAGGCATGGCGGGCTTCATCGCCATGACCTCCTGGCAAGGCGAGTTCACCGACGACTACTTCGCCCAGCCCTCAGCCGATCCCGCCATGTTCGGCCTGCCCAGCGAGGACGACGGCTCCCGCGACGACCCGCTGCTGTCCGACCGATCCTGGGCCGTCAGCAGCTACCGCCCCGACATCGCCGCCCTCACCGCCGCCCCCACCCGAATCGTCATCGCGGTCGGCGAAGAGTCCCTCAACACCTTCACCGGCCGAGCCCCCGTAGCCGCCGCCGAACTCCTCGGTCGGCAAGCCACCGTATTCCCCAGCCACCACGGAGGTTTCGCCGGCGAAGAATTCGGCTACCCCGGCCAGCCCGAAGCCTTCGCCCGCAAACTCCGCGAGGTTCTGGACACCACTGAGTAGTCAGCTCGCGCCGTTTGTAAGCTTCGCGCTGTGGCGACGGTCGATCAGGTCATGGCATCGTTCTGGAGTGACTCCGACTACGGTGTTCTCGCTCCGCTGACGGATGCGGCGGTTCGGGATGCAGAAGAGCAGTTGCGGGTGCGGCTGCCTCCCGCGTTGGTGCGGCTCTTGCGGGTGCGCAACGGTGGGACCGTCGCCGAACAATGGAATGCGTCGCCACTTCCGGTGCCGTCGTTCGCTCGAAGCGACTATGCACGGTTCGACATGGTCATGGGGATCGGCCGTTCCGACGACTTCCAGACGATGCTGGACACGCCATACCTGGTGTCGGAGTGGGGTCTTCCGTCGCCGATCGTGCTGCTGGATGGTGACGGGCACAGCTGGGTCGGACTCGACTATCGCAGTTGCGGGCCTCGCGGCGAACCCACCGTGACGTACTTCGATGCGGACCAAGAGGATTCGTTGCTCCTAGCGGCCGACTTCGAGACGTTCCTGGCCGGTTTGACTGCGGCCGAGTCCTTTTGGTGATATTCAGGACTCGACCGCAGCAGCCGCAGGTGCGCCATCTATCGGGCCGATCAGGTGTGGGGTGCAGGGTGTTTCGGCGGATCAGGCCGGGCACGCCTGAGCGACCTCGATGTAGTTGGGGCCCCAGCTGCGGTAGGCGGCGCCGCCGTGGCCGGTTTCTTCGTAGGCCATGAGGCCGTGTTGTCCGGCGGTTTTGGGGGTCCATTGGATGCTGACTTCGCGGATGTCGGGTTCGTGGACGGCGGTTCCGATGAGGATGCCGTTGTCTTCGAAGCTGACGATGCCGCCGACGCCCCAGTAGGGGTTCACGTCGACGGTGATGGTGTAGGTGCTTCCCACAGCGTGGTTCGTGCCGGAGACGGTGGGGTAGGCGGGCTCGGCAGACGCCGTCGGCACTGTGTACAGCGCGGCGACGAGTACTGCGAGACCGATGCCGCCTCGGCGGATCATGGTTCGTAGCGACAAGGTGGATCTCCTTTTGCCTGGTGACACAACATCATTCGGGGCCGGACCGGGGAGGCGGATGATGAGGCGCGACAGTCCGCATGGAAGCTGAACCCGATGGGCTGGCTGAGCGCCGGCGACGTACGCGGGCGACTCGTGCGCTGACGATCGATCACAGCGACTCGCATCTAACCCCCCATATCCCTTGCGGCAGACGCACTCCCAAGGCGCCGACCCGTCAGGACCTCGACCCGCCCTGTTGGCGGACCCCCGTATAGATAGTGGCACATAGTGGCCGGATCTGACGGGGCATGATGGCCGGATGGAGTCGAATCAGCGCAGTGAACCAGGTCAGGTTGCCGGAGAGTACGAGACGCTCACCGGGTTCCTGCGATTTCAACGAGAGACGCTGGCTTGGAAGTGTTCCGGGCTTACTCCGGAACAGCTTCGGCTGCGGGCGGTGCCACCTTCGGCGCTGTCGCTCCTCGGACTGGTTCGCCATTTGACCGACGTGGAACGGACCTGGTTCACGCGGGTTTTGGAGGGTGACGAAGCGCCGCTTCTGTATTGGGGCGAGGATTCCGCTGACGACACCGACTTCGAGGTCGAGGGGGCCGATGCTGAGGAGTCGATTAGGTTGTGGGAGAAGGAATGTGCTCGTTCCAGGGAGATCGTCGAGGCGAGCGGATCGCTCGATAGAGTCGGTACGCGTCGGTCATCCGGTGCCACGTACAGCTTGCGATGGATCCTCACTCACATGATCGAGGAGTACGCGCGCCACAACGGGCACGCCGACCTGCTGCGGGAAGTCATCGACGGTCAGACCGGTGAATAGCTGCGGGTCGCTGTCTCCGAAAGGGCGCCCGGCCCGCACGTTCGCGAGTGCCGACACGCTGAATCCACGGTGCTGTACTCCTCCGCCACCGTGTCCCGCTCGCCCGCGGACCCCGTGTCGAGAGGAACATGACGGTGCCGCTACTCGCGCTTCTGCGCCACCGTGTCCCGCTCGACCTCCGATCCCGTGTCGAGCGGGACGTGGTGTGGGAGAGCCCGCGCTTTGATGTTGGTCGGCTGGTGAGGGTGTCGGTGGGGCGTGGGATGCTCCCGATGTGACCGTTTGGGACCTGCTCGATATCGATCGGGCGCTGCGCGCGAGTTGGGCGGCCGATACCTGCTCAGCCGATGATGTAGCCCGTGCCGCTTGGCAAGTCGACAATCCTGCCTGGGGGCATTGCGACATCACGGCCTTGATCGTCAACGACATCTTCGGTGGCGATCTGATGACGGGGGAGGTGTGGCTCGGTGCGGAGCAGCACGGGTTTCACTGTTGGAACCGTTTGCCCAGCGGCATGGAACTCGACCTGACCCGTGAGCAGTTCCGGCTCGGTCAAATCATCACTGCTGCAAGCGCTGTCGAGCGCCCACGTGACCGACTACCGCGGCGATGGGACGAGTACCTGCTCCTGCGCGAGCGCGTCATCGCCCATCTCGGCCACCTACCCGAACCCGCCGAGTCGGCAATCGCCCGTAAGGGGCGTGATCGATCTGGAGCGCCCCGCGGCTGATTTACCCCGCAACGACCGATCAGCCAAAGATGTTGCAGCAGTGCCGGATTTTGATACCACATCTAGCTCGCCCCGGGCAGCCAGAGCGTGGTCCAGTCGGTAGCTCAACGAACGGACAACACCTCGCTCCGCCTGGCCTGCAACAGCTCTCGACGCTTCTCATCCTTGATCCACCTCAATGAACCAGGCTTGCGCGCCTCGTCCGCGAGGTGTTTCAGCGTGTGCCGGCACACGAACTCCTTGAGCTTCGCGGCAGGGCCGCCGGCGAGGTGGAACTTGGTGGCGGTGTCGTCGTTGGCGGCGAATTGGAAGAGCCCGGCGCGACGGCCCAGGCTGAGGCACTGCCCTGCGAAACCCAGGTTGATGGGTGCCGGTTGCTGATCGGCGATCCGGCTGAGCACCGTGTCGGCGGCGTGTGCGCCGATCCGCGTTGCGCTCTGGCAGCTCATCCGGAACGGCAGGTTCGACGGTGCCGCTGAGTCCCCGGCGGCGACGATGTGTGCGTCGTCCACGCTGGTCAGCGTCTCATCGGTGAGCAGCCTGCCCACCGCGTCGGTGCTCAGCCCGCTGCGTACGGCCAGGTCGGGTACGCCGAATCCGGCGGTCCAAATGGTCACCGCGCTGCGCAGCGTGTGGCCGCCGCTCAGCCGCACCACGTCGGGCGTGACGGCGGTAACCGTCGCGGCGGGACCTTCGAGCACGGTCACCCCGAGTTTCGCCATCCGCTTGGCCACCGAGCGCCGGCCTCGCGGATGCAGATACGGGCCGAGCACCGAACCGCACACCAGCGTCACCCTGCGACCTTGCTCGGCCAGCTCGGCGGCGACCTCGATGCCGGTCGGACCGGCTCCGACCACCGTCACCGCGGCCGTCGCCGCATCGAGAACCGGCCGCAACCGCTGAGCCTCTTCCAATGTGCCCACGGGATAGGCGAATTCGGCCGCCCCGGGCACTTGCGGCTCAGCGCTCCCGCTGCCCACCGCGTAGATCAGGTAGTCGTAGCCGACCACCCCTCCGCTGGCCAAACCCACTCTGCGCGCGGCCACGTCGACCTCTGTCACAGTGTCTACGACCAGCTGAACACCCTCAGCCAGGATCTCCCGGTAGTCGACGACCGCGTCGCCGGACCCAGCCACCAACTGATGCAGGCGGATCCGCTCGACAAAGTGCGAACGCGGGTTGATCAGCGTCACGGTCACGTCGCCGCGCTGCGTCAGTCGGTTGGCCGCCAGCACACCGGCGTACCCGCCGCCGATCACGACCACATCGGTGTTCCCAGTCATGGTGTCTCCTTACTTGCCGGGGTTCGGGAATAGGACACTTGGCGACCGACTTTTGTGACAGGTGTGAGGCAGGCCACGCCCGGGAGCGTGGACCGCGACCTGTCGGCACCGGTGCCACGCTGATCACGCCGTCGACTCGTACGATGGCGGCATGCCCGTCGAGCCTGTTCGTGTTGCTGGGGCCGAGGTGGATGTCGCTGTCCCAGCATGGCCGGGACGGGTGGCGGGGGTCAGTATGGCCGGGTTCCGTAGCCGGGCACAGAGTCCGGTCGAACTGCCGATGGTGCCTTACCCGGCTCTGACGGTGTTCATCGATTTCGGTGACGTGTTTCTCGCTGAGGCGGCCAGTGGTGTGCGAATGCATGGCGGTGGTGTCGTCGGTCTCGGGCCTGCCGGTGTGCGCGGGTGCGGGCGGGAGGTCGACCTGCTGCAGGTGCGGTTGTCTCCGGTGGTCGCGCATGCGGTGCTGGGCACGTCGTCGGAGTTGGCGGGGACGGTGGTTGCCCTCGATGAGCTGTGGCAGGGCGATGCCGTACGCCTTCGGGAGCAACTGCACGCCACCCGATCCTGGGATGAACGATTCGCGATCGCGGAAACCATGCTCGGTCGTCGGCTGGGGGAGGGGCGGGTGGTGCATCCGGAGGTCGCCTACGCCTGGGCGCGAATCATGAAGAGCCGGGGGCAGATTCGGGTGGAGCGATTGGCCGAGGAGGTGGGCTGGAGCCGCAAAAGGTTGTGGTCGCGGTTCCGTTCGCAGATCGGGCTGACGCCCAAGCGTGCCGCGCAGCTGGTTCGGTTCGACTATGCGGCGCACCGTCTTGCGGGAGGGGACAGTGCCGCGTCGGTGTCGGCCGAGAGCGGTTATGTCGACCAGTCGCACCTGTATCGGGATGCCAGGAGCTTTGCCGGGCTGACGCCGACGGCGCTTGCGGTCGCGCCGTGGTTGGCAGTCGATCCCGTCGCGTGGGCGCCCCGGTCCACGCGCGGCGGCGGTGCCGCCGCTGAGCGCGTGACCGTCCGCTGAGCGCGTCGCTGTGCTGAGCGGGTGACACCGCGCCGACGCCCGCGACACAACGCCGACACCTGCGACCTACATCCGGCCTCGCGGACCCGAACTCCGGAGCGGGAACATTTTTCCAATACAACCGGTCGGATTCCGTCGATGCTGACTCTCATGTCCGCAAACACGCGCTCGACACCGGCTGTCCGGTCGGCCGACGCGGTGCCGTCGAGGAGGAATGACATGAACGCCGTAACTGGCATCGAACGCCCACCGCTCGGTTACCGGCTGCTGCACACGGTGCAGAAGGAGCCGGACTGGTCGACGATCACCGACGAAGAACTGATCACCTACCGCGACGCGGCGAACCGCAAGGCAGCTGCCCGCCTGAGTCGAGTGATCACCGGATTCCCGGATCGTCGTGCCACGATCCGTTGGCAGGAGGTGACACTGGCCGACAGGACGGTCCAGGTCAGGGTGTACCGCCCCACCGCCGAGCATGCCACCGCGCTGCCGCTCGTCCTGCACGTGCACGGCGGCGGATTCGTGGGGACGGCACCGCAATGCGATTGGGCGAACAGTCATTTCGCCGCGCGACTGCCCGCGATCGTCGTCTCGGTCGAGCACCGCCTCCTCGCGCCGGGGAGCCCACTCTCGGCGGCCGTCGACGACGGCTGGGATGTGCTGCGCCACCTGGCAGAGAACGCTGCGGACTGGGGGATCGACGCGGCAAGGATTGCGGTGGCGGGGGAGAGCACCGGCGCATTGATCGCCGCACTCACCGCGATCCGAGCCAAAGCCGCCGACCTACCGCTACGAGCCCAGGTATTGACCAATCCCGTTGCCGACGTGACGGATTCGATGTTCGACTACCCCTCCATGGTCGAGCACGCGAACAGCCCGGGGCTGACCGTCGCGAGGTTGCGGCTGTTCCGCGAATTGGCAGTCCCCGAGGGAACAGATCCCCACGCGGTGTCACCCCTCCACGCCACCGACCTGAGCGGACTGGCCCCAGCCCTCGTCGTGGTGCCGACCATCGACCCGGTAGCCGACCACGGTCGTCGTTATGCCCAGCGGCTGGGCGAGTTCGGCACCCCCGCAAGACGTTCCGAACATCGCGGAGCCCCACACGCCTTCCTCGCCCTGCCCGGCGTGGTCCCACAGGCCAAGGCCGCACGCGCCGAGATCACCGAGTTCCTCGACGGGCACCTAGCCGAATCACAGTCGACCGCGCGTCCGACGAAGGCGACGGCACGATAGTCCCCGATTCCACGGGACCGGCTGACTGTGGCGTTCGCCGAAGCCTGTCAGTCGGCGGCGTCCGTAAGTGCCGCTGCGGTCAGCGTGAGGTGCTGGGTCAGGGTGGCGGCTGCGGTGTCGGGGTCGCGCGCCAGGGCGGCTTCCTCCAGCTTGCGGTGTTCCTCGTCACCGTCCCGGTCGGGGTTGCGGCGGGAGGACCAGCGGCGGGCGAGTTCGCTTGCGGTCCACAGTCGGTCGAACGTTTCCAGGAGGACGGGGTTGCCGCAGCCTTCCAAGAGGGTGCGGTGGAAAACGCGGTGGGCTTCGGACCAGGCGTCGCTGTAGTACTCGCCTTCGTCCGGCACGTACGGCGGGGTGCGGGACAGGCGGTGGTGGGCCGCTCGGACGCGCGACTCCCAATCGAGGTCGCCGCGTTGGATGGACATGCGCAACAGGACCGGCTCGACAGTCCGGCGGGCCTCGGCGATCTCCTGCCAGCGGCGGTCGGAGAAGGCCGGGACGGCGAAGCCACGGTTGGGCAGCCGGTCGGCGAGGCCTTCGCCGACCAGCCGGACGAGCGCCTCGCGCACGACGGCCAGGCTCACACCCTGTTCCTTGGCGAGGTCCTGCGGTTTGAGCGCGTCACCGGGGGCGAATCTTCCGCGCATGATCGCGTCCCGCAGGTGCGTGTAAATCTGCTCGGTGAGCATCTGCTTTCCCGATGAGGTCGAGGAGTGGGCCGTCCGGGTCATGCGTCAAGCATAGACGATCGGAGGGATAATCGATTATCTGTGTTAGGGTCGATCCTGTGGCGGCGTCCTGATCGGAACATCCCGCCACTCCACAGCACGGCCTGAAAGGAACGACGCGATGAGCGCCAACGACCCCTTCGCTCGCCTCCCCGAGGCGGCCTCCTTCACTGTCACCAGCGCCAACGTCACCGACGGCGCGCCCTGGTCACTCGAGCAGATGTCCGCCGGCGTCCCCGGTGGTAAGGACATCTCCCCGCACCTGTCCTGGCGCGGCGCACCGGACGGCACCAAGAGCTACGCCGTCACCGTCTACGACCCTGACGCCCCGACCGGGTCCGGGTTCTGGCACTGGGCGGTCGCCGACATCCCCGCCACCGTCACCGAACTGCCCGAGGGTGCGGGCGACGACACCGGTTCGGGCTTGCCCGAGGGCGCGATCCAACTGCCCAACGACGCCCGCGCCGCCCGCTACTTCGGCGCCGCCCCGCCCGCCGGTCACGGTCCACACCGCTACTTCGTCGTGGTGCATGCCCTCGATGTCGAGTCCATCGGTGTCCCCGCCGACGCGACCCCGGCGCTGCTCGGCTTCACCATGGCGGGACACATCCTCGGTCGCGCGGTGTTGACCGCCACGGCGGAGACGCTGCCCGAGGGCGAGACCGCTACGGCCGTAGGTAAATCCACCGAACGAGTCGAGGTCTCCCGCCTCATTCCCGCCCCCGCCGCCACCATCTTCGCGGTCCTCACCGACCCGAAGGGCCACGTGGACATCGACGCCTCCGGAATGCTCCTCGACGCCGAAGGCGAACCGGTGCAACAACCCGGCGACCGATTCCTCGTTCACATGGACCGCGAAGCCCTCGGAGATTTCCCGCTGGGCAAGTACGACGTCGAAGTCGTTATCACCGAACTCATTCCGGACAAGGAGATCGCCTGGACCGTGCAGGGCCAGATCCGGCCTCCGGTCCGGCACGTCTACGGCTACCGACTGGAGCCCGCCGAGGGCGGCACCCTCGTCACCTCGTACTACGACTGGTCACAAATCAGCGAGGAGTGGAAGTCGCGCCTGACTTTCCCGGTGGTCCCCGAGTCCGCCCTCAAAGCCACCCTCGGCATCCTCGAACGGACCGTCCGCCGCAGGACCGCCGCCTGACCAGGGCCTGAAGGCCTCGCACGGGACACGCTCGGGTCGCAACCGGCTCGCCGGACCGCGCCCCGAGCATCCTCGACCCGGAACGCGAAGCCCCCAGCAACATTTCGTGGCCGGTTTATCCAAGCATTCCCCACCACCTATGCCGGATCATGAACGTTGGAGTGGGGAGTACAAATGACCAATAGATACACCGCAGAACAACTGCGGGTGCTGCTCGAGCGCGGCGCCGACTCAACGAACTCGATCACCGATCGCATAGCGATTCACGTGCTGCACCGTGCGGGCTTGCTCGGAAAACAATTCCTGGGCAACTACATCAGCATCGAGACCGTTGCCCAGGGCGGCGATCAAGTGCGCCTCGCATTCATCCGCGATTGGTCCGCCCTCGCAGACCAAGACGAGCGCCTCAGCCGCACCGAGCGACGCTGCCTGGAGCTGGCCGCCTGCATCGCCCTGAGCGTGCCGCACCCTGCCACCACCGGAAAGGTCACTCCCGCAACCCCGCTGAAGATGCACGTCTGCACCCAGAACTGAAAATGGCACACCATGATGCGGGAGACCCGCACCATGGTGTGCCATTTCATCGATCAGGCGGGCAGTCCGGCTTCGATCGTCTGGATGATGCGCGGGCGGAGCTCTGCGGTGCTGATCACGGCATCGACCGAGCCGACCTCGACAGCGCGCTGAATGTTGTGCACGCGGTCGAATTCGGCGGCGACGTTGCCCAGTTTCTCGGTGCGCACCGCGGACCGGGCCTCGTCGAGTTCCGCGGTGAGCGTCGCCCGATCGGTGCCGGAGGCGTTCGCGGCGCGCGCCGCGAGGTCCCGGACCCGAGGATCGGCGGCGGTGCGCGCGTTGACCTCGCCGGCGAACACCACCGCGGCGGCCGGCGCACCGCCGAGCACGGAGGCGAACGATCCTTCCAGCGCGAGCACGGTCATATTCGGGTTCAGCGCCTTCGAGAACACCACGAACGCGCCACCGTGATACCGCGAGATCACGCAGAACACAATGGGCCCTTGGAAGTTCACGATCGCCCGGCCGATCTCGGCGCCGTACTCCAGCTGGAGTTTGCGCATCGATTCCGGCGACCCGTCGAAGCCCGACAGGTTCGCGAGCACCACCAGCGGCCGGTTGCCGCTGGCCGCGTTGATCGCCCGCGCGGCCTTCTTCGACGACTGCGGGAACAGGGTGCCCGCGGTGTAGGTGTCCGGGCCGTCGGTGGACGGGTAACCGCGCCGCGGCACCCCGCGTGACTCGATACCGAGCAGGCACACCGGGATTCCGCCGAGGTGCGCGTCCTGCACCACCGCCGTTTCGGCGTCGGCCATGCCGGCCCAGCGTTCCAGCACCGGGTGGTCCTGGTCGGCGAGCGCCCGCATCACGGTCCGAATGTCGAAGGGCTTCTTGCGATCCGGATTGGCCGCCGCGGAGAAGATCTGACCGACGGTGGTGAAGTCGCTGTCGGCCAGCAGATGCGGGAAGTCGGAGACGTCGCGGTCCACCGGATCGCTGGTCTGCGAACGTCGCGGCGTCTGCTCACCGGGCGCGATGTAGGTGTGGTCGTAGTGCGACATCAGCACTTCGCGGGCCGCGGCGAGATCCGGTGCCCAGTACTGCGCCTGTCCGTTCGGGCCCATCACTCGGTCGTAGCCACCGATACCGAAGTTGTCCTCGGCCGACACGCCACCGGAGAAGTCCAGCGCCTGCTTGCCGGTGAGCACCATCGCGGAGTCCGGTGTCATCACCAGGATGCCCTTGGTGTGCATGAGCATTGTGGCTTCGGCGTTCCAGTACGGCTGCGCGCCGACGTTGATGCCGGAGACCACGATGTTGATTTCGCCGCCGTCCTGGGTGAATTCGACGATCCGCTTGAGCGCGGCCGCCACCCAGTCCATGTTCTCGGTACCGGACTCCATCGAGATCCGGGCACCGGAGGACAGCGCGTACCACTCCAGCGGCACCTGCAACCGGTCGGCCAGATCCAGCGCCGCGATCACTCGGCGGCATTCCGGTTCCGACAGTGCACCAAGCGATTTCGTCGGATCGCCGAGCAGGACCACCCGGGTGACACCCTGCGGATGCTGCGGGGTCGGCGTGCTGACCACACCGGCGACGATCGCCGCGGTGTTGCGACCCTTGGGCCGGTCGACCGGCACCAGCACATGGTCGGCGTCGAGGTCGTACTCGGTGAACTCGCCGAGCAGCCCGGTGAGCTCGTAGGGGTACACGGTGTTGCGGCTGCTGGCCCGCAGCACCTTCTGCCGGTACGCGTCGAGCGGCTCGATCACGTCGTCGGCCCGCTCACCGATGGTCACCTCGGTGAGGTCGAAGCCGATGCGCACGGCGACCTTGGTCAGCTCGCCGGTCTTCGGATCACGCTGGCGCGCGATGAGCAGGATCTCTTCGAGCCCGGCGCCCGCGGTGGTCGGCCGCACGTGCTTGACGACCGTCTCCAGCTCTTCCGGCGTGACATCGATCGGCGGCCAGATGTACATCACGATGCGGTTGGTGTTGAACCGGTTGGCCGACGGCCGCAGCGACTGCGCCCGGCGGATCGAGTCGAGGCAGGTGGCGATGGCGATCTCGGCGGTCGGCAGCGCGAGCAGCCTGCCGTCCTGCTCGCGCAGTGCGGCCAGGTCCCGGACCTGCGCGAACGCCATGAGGCGCTCGTCGGACGGGTTGTCCTTGGCGACACAGCGGAACAGGTACACCTCTTCGTCGTCCGAGGACGGCAGCCGGGTGAGATCGAACTTGCGCAGCCGCTGCATCTGCATCCGCTGGGCGATGTACGGGTGCAGCCCGCGGATCAGTCGCTCCTCGGCCATACCGGTGGCCGACGGACGGAAGGTGAAGTGGTGGTGCATGACCGCGCCGCCGCTGCCCGCCACCGCGACGGTGATCCGGTGCACCTGGCTCGGCAGCTGATGCGCGCCGAGCACCTCGTGCAACGCCGCCGCCATCGCGTCGAAGTCGGCGGGCTGCTTCTCCCAGCTGAGGTAGATGTCGGCGTCGATGGACGCGGAGCCGCGGGCCAGTTCGGTGAGCCCGCGCAGCGTGTCCGCCAGCGCGTCGAAGCGCACGGCCGCGGAGACCAGGCTCAGGCCGCGGCGCTCGGCGATCACGAAGGTGCAGCCACCCACCTCGTGGGTGCGTACCCCCTCGAGACCCTTGTTGCCGTAGTACCGACGGGTCAGTACCTCCAGCATGACCGTGTTGTCCTGGTTGCCGCGCACCAGCCGCTGGCCGAGCAACCGCACCAGCGGCTCGGTGCTGCGCACCATGTCGGAGATGCGCTCGGCGCGATCCGGCGAGTCCGGGTGCGCGTCCAAGTGGCGCAGGTGCTTTCGGATGTTGGTGTAGACGCGGGCCCGGTTGCGCCGCAGCAGCGGCTGGCCGTACCAGGCGTACACCACGCCGCGCGCGAGGTCGGCGATCACCGGGAAACGCACCTGGGTCGCGGCCACCAGCCGCTCCAGCGCCAGGCCGACCGGCTCACGCAGCGCCCGGTCCGGCATCGGCTCGCGCAGCCACTCGCGCAGCAGCGTGGTGATCACGGTGACGGTGTCGGACGGGCGTTGCTGGGCGAGGAAGATCCGGAAGACCGCCGCCTCGAGCTCGGGCGTGCGCTCCAGTTCGGTGACCCCGTAGTGCCCGAGCGCGTTGGCGAGCTTGGCCTGGAACGACTCCGGCAGCCCGGCCCGTTCGACATCGAGGCTCTGCAGGTAGGTGTGGAAGTACTCGCGCGCGCTGTGCACGTGGCTGTACTGGCCGTCCTCACCCGAGGAGCGGTTGTGGCTCAGCTCGGCGAGGTCGGCGAACACCTCCATCAGTTCGAGTTCCTCGGCGAGCGGCCTGCGACCGTCCGCGAGCGCCGTCTGGCGCGCGGTGAGGTAGTCGTCGAGCACGCGGCGATCGTCGTGCGGGTCGACGTCGTAGCCGAGCAGCAGGCTGCGCAGATCCTCTTGGCCGCGGGTGGTCAGCTCGTGCGGCTGGATCCGCGCGGACCCGACGGGCAGGTCGAGCTCGACCGTGCCGACCGCGGCCTCCTCCGCCTCGTCTCCGTCGCCGAGCGGCTCGAGCCACAGCAGCGGCGCGCCGGTCTCCACCTGGCTGCCGACGGACACGACGCATTCCTTGAGCCGCGCCTTGAACGGCGCGCGCAGCACCGTCTCCATCTTCATGCTCTCCAGCACGAGGACCGGTCCGCCTGCCTCGACCTCGGCGCCGACCGCGAGCGGCGTGGCGACGACCAGTGCGGGGGCAGGGGAGCGGACCACGCCGCCTTCGTCCCGGCTGATCCGGTGGGTCACCCCGTCGACGTCGACGAGATGCACCGGGCCGTGCGTGCCGGTGGTCAGCCGGTAGCGGGTGCCGTTCACCATGATCTGCCCGGTGTGCCGGTCGAAACGTTCGAGATCGACGTCGGCGGTGCGGATGTCACCGGCCGCCTCGATGCCGATGCGGAACCGGTGGGCGCCGATGCGTGCGACCCGCACGCGGTAGCTCGCGCCACGCAGCTTGAGATCGAGCGGCCGTCCGCTCTCGTGCTGGACCTGCGGACGCCCGCCGGACGCGGTGGACAGCAGCCGGTGCCGTTCGGCCCGCTCCTCTTCCTCGTACGCGTCGATGGCGGCGGCGGCCAGCGCGATGGCGGAGTGCCGGTGCGAGACCAGTCGTCCCTCGCCGCGGACGCGGTCGATCCAGCCGGTGTCCGCGCTGGCGTCGATCACCTCGGGCTGGTTCAGCAGGTCGAGCACGAAGCTCTTGTTCGTCGCGCCGCCCTCGATAATGACCCTGGTCTGCGCCACCGCCCGGCGCAGCCTGCCGAGCGCTTCCTCGCGGTCGCGGCCGTAGGCGATGATCTTGGCGATCATCGAGTCGAAGTCGGCAGGGATGGTGTCGCCCTCGCTGACGCCGGTGTCGACCCGGATGCCGGGGCCGGCGGGCAGATTCAGCCGCGCGATGCGGCCGGGGGCGGGGGCGAAGTCGCGGTCGGGATCCTCGGCGTTGAGCCGGGCCTCGATGGCGTGACCGCGTTCGATGGGCATGTCACCCTCGAGCTTGCCGCCGGAGGCCACGTGCAACTGGGCCCGGACCAGGTCGAAACCGGTGGTGTACTCGGTGATCGGGTGCTCGACCTGCAGTCGGGTGTTGACCTCGAGGAAGGCGAACAGCTGGTCACCGGGGTGGTAGAGGAACTCGACGGTCGCCGCACCGCGGTAACCGACGGCGATCGCCAGCCGCTCGGCCGACGCCTTGAGCTCGGCCGCCTGCTCGGGGCGCAGCACCGGTGAGGCCGACTCCTCGATCACCTTCTGATTGCGCCGCTGCACCGAGCAGTCGCGGACGCCGAGCGCCCACGCGGTGCCCTGACCGTCCGCGATCACCTGCACCTCGACGTGCCGGGCGCCGGTGACCAGGCGCTCCAGGAACACCACGCCACTGCCGAACGCGCGCGCGGCTTCCTGACGGGTGCGCTCGTAGGCGTCGACCAGGTCGGCGTCGTTGGTGACGACCCGGATGCCGCGCCCGCCGCCACCGGCGGTCGCCTTCAGCATCAACGGGTAGCCGATCTCGGCGGCGGCCGTCATCGCGGCTTCCACGGTCTCGACCGCGCCACGGCTCCACGGCGCGACCGGCACGCCGACCTCCTCGGCGATCAGCTTCGCGCCGATCTTGTCGCCGAGCTTGCGCATGGCGTCCGGGCTCGGGCCGATGAAGGTGACACCGATCTGTTCACACAGTTCCGCGAACGCCGGGTCCTCGGCGACGAAACCCCAACCGACCCAGGCGGAGTCGGCCCCGGTCTCCACCAGCGCCTTTTCCAGCGCCTTCAGATCCAGGTAGGGGCGGGCGGCGGCCGGACCGAGGTCGTAGGCGATATCGGCTTCGCGCACGAACGTCGCGTTCCGGTCGACATCGGTGTACAAAGCGACGGTTTCGATCGGTCGCGCGGTCGCCGCGGCCAAGTCTCGGACGGCGTGGATGAGGCGCATGGCGGCCTCTCCCCGGTTCACGATGGCGATGCGGCTGAACACTCGCCGACTCCTTCCTCTCCTGAAAGCTGACCCGTTGATCGGGTGAGGTTTGCAACTCTCGGTCCCGCGTAGTGTGCACCTCAACTACAAATATGTGCACACCCGATCGGGTGTTACCGGTCCGTAGGTTGTGGGAACCCACCATATTTGGCTCGATCAGGCCGATTCCGGTGTCCGGCGCGGTCCGGAATCACCCTCGCACAACGATGATTCACCTCGCTCGGGGATTCGGCGCAACGCTGTGGGATTCCCCTGGGTCCGGTGTCCAAGTCGCCCCGGATGCCTCCGGCCGGGTTCCGGCACCGGGCCTAGGCTTGGCTGGTGGTGTTCGACTCGCCTGACTTCGATCTCGCACGGTACGCGGACTTCGACATGCCGGCCTATGTGCGGCGCACCTACTGCAGTTGGCACGACGCGAGCTGGCGGTCGCTGCTGGTGCAGTGCTTCGACCATGTGCGCGAGGCGGACGACCTGCCGATGCCCGGCGCGGCCGATCTGCATCTGGTGCTCTACGTGGCGGGCGACGTGGCGATGCGCAGCCGGGCCGACGGGAAACCGATGCGCAGGCGCTGGGTCCCGGGCGATCTGGAGCTCATCGTCCCCGAGTCACCGAGCTTGCGCGCTTACCGGGCGGCCTCGGCGATGCGCACTGTTCAGGTGCACATTCCGTCCGGGACCGTCGAACGGGTGGCCGCCGAGCTCGACGGTGGGAAGCCGGACTTCGAGGCGCTGGCGGCCGCCGTGCACGCGGGTGATCCGGTGGTCGAACAGCTGATCCGAGCGCTGCCGGCCGCCGACGGCACCCACGACATGTATGCGGAGTCCGCAGCGACGTTCCTCGCGACGCACCTGCTCACCCGCGGTCGGCACGCGCCGCCGCCGGGCCCGGAACACGCGGCGGTCCGCGCGAGCGTCGCCGTCATGCGGGAACGGTTGGCCGAGCCGCTGACGTTGGCCGATATCGCCGCCGAAGTGCATCTGAGCGTCTATCACTTCATCCGGGTGTTCCGGGAAGCAATCGGCGAGACACCCCACCGGTTCCTCACCCGGTTGCGCATCGAGCAGGCGCAGCGGCTGCTGTCCACCACCGACCTCACCGTCGGGCAGATCGCCGACCGGTGCGGTTTCGCGAGTCCGGGCGCGCTGTCGTCGGCGTTCCTGAGCCAGGTCGGCGTCCGGCCGTCGGTGTACCGCAACATCTGACCGATACGCGGCAATTCGGCGCATCGCTGCGGGGCGGGCCCGTCGCTTAGTTTCGAAGCAGGCTGGCAACCTGTGAGCGAAAGGACGGCGGATCATGCAGAGTTACGACGCGACCGCGACCTCGGCGGCATCGCCCGCCATTGTCTGGCGCCTGCTGCTCGATGCCCGGACGTGGCCGGTCTGGTCGACCGTCGACGCCCTGGTGCCGGAACGTTCCAGCGGGCTCGATCCGAACGGCCGTGACGGCGTCGGTGCGGTGCGCGCGTTCCGGACCGGGCGGACGGTGACCGGAGAGCGGCTGACCGGACTCGTCGAGGAGAAACAACTCACCTACGAGGATGCGTTCAACTGGAGTCTGCGCAACTACCAGGCGGTCATCGATCTCGTGCCCGCCGCGGACGGCGGCACGATCATTCATTGGTACGGAACGTATTCCGCGCGCTGGGGCACGGGCTGGCTGCTGCAGCGTGTCATGCGGCGCGTCATGCAGCAAATGGCGGATGGCCTTGCCGCGCACGCGGCGGCAGCGGTAGTAAAAGAATGAACTGATTCCGGCGCCTGTCTCGCCCGCCGTTGTGCGCCAACCCCTATCAACCCCTACCCGTAGGCGCGTGAGCACGCGCACGGCAGCGCCGACCGGCCCGAGCCGACCACGCGCGACCTGCGCGATTCTGTAGATGTTGTTCCGGCGCAGCATCTTTCAGTCATGTAGCAACCCCTATTCGACGCCGCCGACCGGCCGAAATCGTGTGGCAGGGTGATCGGGTATGAAGACGATCCTGATCACCGGGGCGACATCGGGTATCGGCCTCGCGGCCGCACAACAGTGCGCCGCGCAGGGGCATCGGCTGGTCCTCGTCGGACGAAATCCGCGGAAGCTGGCCGATGCGGCGACCGCCGTCCGGGCCGCCGGTGCGGGCGGCGTGGACACCCTCGAATGTGACTTCGCCGCGCAGGCGTCGATTCGTCAGCTCGCCAAAAGTGTGCTGGCGCAATACGACCGGCTGGATGTGCTCGCCAACAACGCGGGCGGCTACCAGAAGAATCGCGTCGAGACCGAGGACGGCATCGAGACCACGTTCGCCGTCAACTACCTCGGCGGCTTCCTGCTGACCGAACTGCTCATCGATCTGATGGTGCGCAGCGCTCCCTCGCGCGTCCTGTTCACCTCCTCGGTGCTGCATTTCGGCGCCACACTGGATTTCGACGATCTCGGTCTCGCGCGCAAATACTCCGGCGAGCAGGCCTACAGCCGATCGAAACTCGCCACCATCCTGTACGCCAGGGCGTTGGCACACCGTGTCGAGGGAACCGGGGTGACCGTCAACGCCTTTCACCCCGGCGCGGTGGCGACCGGCATCTGGGATTCGATGCCGTGGTTCGGGCAGCCGCTGGTCGCGCTGGCCAAGCGGCTGTTCATGATCACCGCCGAGGAAGGCGGTCGCACGCTCACCTATCTCGCGACCCATCCCGAAGTAGCCGCGGTCACCGGCGCTTATTTCCAGAAGAACCGCATCAAGACTCCGTCGCGTCGTGCGCAGGACGACGCGCTCGGACAGCAGCTGTGCGAGGTGAGCGCGACCCTGGTCGAGTCCGCCGACTAGGCGCAGCGGCTAGGCAGTCCACGACAACGTTGTCGAAAGTCCAAGCGACACATGATGTTTGTCATCGACTGATCTGCAGAAAGCAGGGGCTATGCAGCGTACGCGTTTCGAGTCGATCGGCTCGTACACTCCCGAAACCGTCCGTTCCACCGAGGAATTGATCGACAGTCTGGCGGTGCCAAGGTCGCTCGATCTGGAGCGGATCACCGGGATCAAGAATCGGCGGGTCTACGACTCGCGTCCGGATCACTATGAATCATCTTTCGACTTGGCCTTACAGGCCATCGACGATTGTCTGCGACATTCGGATTACCGCGCGGACGAGCTGGACATCATCATCTCGGCCTCCATCACCCGCACCCGCGGCAAGGACGTCTTCTGCTACGCGCCGGCCTTCGCGCTGATGCTCGGCAACGCGATCGGCGCGACATCGGCCCGGCATTTCGACGTCTCGAACGCCTGCGCGGGCATGATGACCGGGGTGCTGGTGCTGGACCGGATGATCAAGGCCGGGGTGGTGCGCAACGGTCTGGTGGTCAGCGGCGAACAGATCACCCCGATCGCGGAGACCGCGGTGCGGGAGATCAGCAAACCGTACGATCCGCAATTCGCGGCACTGACCGTCGGGGACGCGGCGGTGGCGGTCGTGCTCGACGATCGCGGCGACGACCACGACGAAATCCACTACGTCGAATTGATGACCGCCGCGGGCGGGGCCGAGCATTGCCTCGGCATGCCCAGCGACCAGTCCGCGGGCATCGCGCTCTATACCGACAACCGGGCGATGCAGAACGAGGGCAGGTACCTGCAGGCGATCAACCGCATGGACGCCTTCCTGAAGGAGACCGGGCGCACCTGGGAGAGTGAGAAATACGACTACTGGATCCATCATCAATTCAGCGGACCGGTCATCGAGTATCTCGGGCACTTGACCGAGCAGCACTTCGGTACCCCGATGCCGCAGGCCCTGAATGTGCTGCACGAGTACGGCAATACGGCCTCGACCTCGCATTTCCTGGTACTGCACGAGTATCTCGCGCAGCAGAAGATTCCCAAGGGGTCGAAGGTCCTGATGATTCCCGAGGCGTCCGGCATCGTGTCCGGTCATCTCGCCGCGACAATTTCGCGTCTGGAGGCCTGAGCCATGGGTACCACGATTGTCGCCGCCGCGACGAACACCGATCTCGACACCGGCAGCTATTTCGAACTGGCCGCCCGCGCGGCCCGCGCCTGCCTGGCCGGCTCGGATGTCTCCGTGGACGAGATCGGCATGCTGATCAACGTGGGAGTTTTCCGGGACGACAATATTTCCGAGCCCGCCGTGTCCGCGCTCATTCAGAAACGGATCGGCATCGGCCTGGAATACCAGCCAGGGCGGGTACCCGCGTTCTCCTTCGATCTGATGCACGGCGCCACCGGCCTGCTGCACGCCATCAGCACCGCGGAATGCTTCCTGGCCACCGGTGAGGTGGAGTACGCGCTGCTGGTGGCGGGGGACACCCACCCGTCGACGCAGCGCTACGTCGCGGGGTTCCCGTACACCACCGGGGCCGCCGCGGTACTGCTCGGAAGCACGCCCACCGCAGGCGGATTCGGCCGCTTGCATACTCAGGAGACCACCGGGTCGGCGGAGCCGTCGGCCTGGGTATCGCTGGAAGAGGCCGGTGCACACGGACGCTCGGCCATGCGCGTCCGGCACGGGCTGGAAGATCCGATCACGCTCGCGGCGGCGGCAGTTCGTGACTGTGTGGCCGAGGAAGGCCTCGACAGCGACGATTTCGCCGAGGGGCGAGCGGTTCTGCTCGCTCCGGCCCCCGCACTGGGATTCCGGGCCCGCCTCGCCGAAACGCTGGGGCTGGTACCGGAATCGGTCGTCGGCGTCGCCCCGGTGATCGGCGATCCGTACACCGCGGCGCCGGTCCACGCGTACCTGAACGCGCGGGAATCCGGTGCGCTCGGCCAGGCTGGCACGGTGCTGTTCCTGGCCGCCGACGACGCCGCGGCGGCCTGTCTCACCTATCACCCGCAGCCGACGGCAGTGGTGACCGGGCGTAGGGTCAGCGCCGCCGAGAGCGAAAGATGTTGATGTAACTAACATTCCGCCATATCGTTCGGCGCCGTGCCCGTGATCTTGTTGCCGCGAATCGAGGACAGGTCGCGGTGCGGCGACCTACGCTAGTGGCACCGGCTGGATCAATGGGGCGTCCAGGTATGCCCCCGCTGCGACGATGCCGCGTCTTCAGCGCACCCGAGTTGTCTCTTCGATGGTGCCTTCCCCAGTCGGGCACGCCTCATCGACGAAGGGGACTCGGGTATGCACGGGCAGATCGAGCGCGAAAAGTGGTCGTTACTACACAGATCCGAGGTCGGTCGGGCCATGGCCGTGCTGGGCAGCGCTAGCACGGTCGGCTTGGTCGCCGAACTGCTCGCCGCCGACGAGGCGGCGGTGCGCACAGCCGTCCGCCGGCTTGCCGTCGGCTCGTCCGGGCGGGCGTTGTTCGATCTCGACATCGGTGACCGTATTCTGCGCGACACCCCGGCGGAGGTGCGCCGGGAACTGCATCGTCGTGCTGCGAAGCTGTTGCATGACAAAGGGTTTCCAGCGGCGGTAGTGGCCGATCACCTGGTTGCCGCCGGCGCCACCGGGCATCCGTGGGCGGCGGGGGTGCTGCTCATCGCCGCGGCGGAGGCGTTGGCGAACGACCAGATCGACCGTGCCGTGCAGCGACTGGAGTTGGCCTACCGGGTGACTCGGGACGCGGCCGAGCGCGCCACGATCGCGATCCGGCTGGTGCGCGCCGAGTGGCGGCTCAGCCCGTCGAATCGGACGCGGAACTACACCAGGGTGCGCGCGGCCATCCGTGCGGGCCGGGTGCCGATGGCGGGTCTGCCCGCCGCCGCCATGTTCCTGCTCTGGCACGGGCAGACGCAGTACGCCGACCAGGCGCTCGGACAACTGGATTGCAGCAGGCTCGACGAGGCGGCACCGAAGATCGACTTCCTGTGCGCCTGGCTGCGGTCCTCGCATCCGCCGCACGCGCAACGGCATCAGCGGTTGCTCGCGGCCCAGGCCCGGCGACGTCCGGCGGTCGCGGCGCGACCGTCACCGCATCTACTCGGCGCGCAGCTGCTGAACGGCCTGTTCGACGGGTGTCCGCCGGAGGCAACCGTAACCCTCGCCCAGCGTTTGCTCACCTGTCATCGGCTCGCCGCGAGCACCGTGGAAACCCTTGCGGCAGCGGTGCATTGCTTGATCTACACCGACCGGTTGGACACGGCTGCCGCCTGGTGCGACTCGCTGCTGGCCGAAGCCGAGGCGCGGCGGGCACCGACCTGGCAGTCGATCTTCGCCGGGCTGCGCGCGGAAACGATGCTGCGCAAAGGGAATGCGCGGGCCGCGACCGATGACGCCATGCTCGCGCTGAACGTGGTCCCCGCCGAACACCTCGGGGTCTGGATCGGCATCCCGATCGCGGCGCTCATTCGCGCGCACACCCTGGCGGGCAGGCACGCCGACGCCGAGGCGCAACTGCGCAGACCGGTGCCCCGCGCGCTGTTCGAGTCCCGGTTCGGCCTGCTCTATCTGCATGCCCAGGGCCATCACCAGCTTGCCGTCGGCTGCGCCGACGAGGCGCTGCGCACCTTCCGCCGCTGCGGTCACCTGATGCGACGCTGGCAGATGGACTATCCCTGGCTGGTGCCGTGGCGCAACGACATCGCCGCCGCGCACCTCGCGCTCGGCGAACACCGGCACGCCCGCGCCGTCGCGAACCGCCATCTCGACCTGCTCGGCGCCGCGAGCCAGCACCGCACCGGCGGGGTATCGCTGCGCCTGCTCGCCGTGGCCGCCGACCGCTACCAGCGGGTCCGCCTGCTCCGAGACGCCGCGGCGATCGCCCGCTCCGGCGGCTGCGACCTCGAATTGGCCACGGTCCTAGGCGAACTCGGCGCCGCGCACCGCGCCGTCGGCGACCACGACAAGTCCCGCACACTGATCCGCGAGGCCACCCGGCTCGCCGACTCCTGCGGTGCCGACCCGCTGCTGCGCGACCTGCGCGGCGACCGTCCGCCGCGCACCGCGCCCATCGCCCGATTACGCACGCACGCCCACGGTCTCGACGCCCTCAGCCCCGCCGAACGCCGCGTCGCCGAACTCGCCGCGCACGGTAAACGCAACCGCGACATCGCCGCCGCCCTCGACATCACCACCAGCACCGTCGAACAACACCTCACCCGCGTCTACCGCAAACTGGACGTCGCCCGCCGCACCGAACTGGCCTTCGTCCTCGGCGCGGTACGGCGACCGACGACCGGCTCGTCCGTCGCCGTCACCCGATAGGTGCGCCGCTGATCTTGCGTCCCTCGCGCACTTCTGGCAGTTTCGGTAATTGTCTCGGTGCGTAGCTCGATGTGAGTCGCCTCGCCCTCGTGCGCACGCGCCGAGGCAGGCCGGTGACAGCGATCGGTTCTGTCGGCGGATTCGATCGAATGGTGAGGACACCATGGACTCTGCACTCATCTCCGTGGGCTTGCCGGTGGTTTTGATAATCATCATGTTCGGGCTCGGGCTTTCGCTCACCGTCGAGGACTTCACCCGAATCGCGAAGAGCCCCAAAGCCGCCGCCATCGCGCTGGTGTGCCAGCTGCTGGTGTTACCGATCGCCGCGTTCGGTCTGGTCAAACTGTTCGATCTGGCGCCACTGCTCGCGGTCGGCGTGATGCTGCTCGCGGCGTCGCCGGGTGGCACCGCGGCGAACCTGTTCAGTCACCTGTTCCACGGTGACGTCGCGCTCAATGTGTCTCTCACGGCAGTTAATTCGATCATCGCGGTGGTCACCGTCCCGCTGGTCACCAACTTCGCCATCGATCACTTCGACCCCGGCGAGTCGGGCTCCGTCGGTTTGCAGTTCGGCAAGGTCGTCCAGGTCTTCTCGATCGTGCTGATCCCGGTCGTGCTCGGCATGCTGGTGCGCAGGTTGTCGCCCGACTTCGCCCACCGGATGGATCGGCCGGTGCGCATAGGTTCCGCGCTCACCCTGACCCTCGTCATCCTGGCGACCATCGTCGACCAGCGCGCCGACATCGTCCCCTACGTGCAAGCCGTCGGGGTCCCCATGATCCTGTTCTGCTTCATCAATCTGAGCGTGGGCTACACCGTCCCCCGACTCCTCGGCGTGCAAGGCCGCCAGGCGATCTCGAGCTCGATGGAGGTCGGCATCCACAACGGTGTCATCGCCATCACCATCGCCGTCAGCGTGCTCGGCAGTATCGAAATGGCGATCCCCGCAGCCGTTTACGGTGTCGCGATCTTCCCGATCGCGACGGCTTTCGGTTGGCTCGTCACCCGGCGCCGGTCACCCGAAACCCCAGCCGAATCCAGCCCAGCAGTGGGTGATTCCGATGCGGCGCTCGGGGATTCTTCCGCGCGCTGATCGTCAGCGATGGTGGGTGGTCGTTTCCTGCGCCTGTGCGTGCACCGTCAATAGCAGGCGGTCGAAGGTGGTGCGTTGCGGTAGTGGGCCGCCGCCCATCTGAGTGATTGCGGTGACGAGCAGCTCGGCCAGCCGGCGCAGCTTGGTGTTGGTTTCCTGGGATCGCCATTGCAGGACGCGGAAGGCCTGTTCGGCGTTGATGCCGTATACGAGCATCAGTGCGCCCTTGGCTTGTTCGATCACCTCGCGGGCCTTGATGAGGTCGGGCAGCAGTTCCTCGGCGAATTCCCGCCGCCCCTGTTCGACGGAGTCGCTCACATCGACGTAATACCCCGTGGTGCCGACGACCGCGCCGTCCTCGTCGAGCAACCGGTCACCGACCACGATCACCGAGTGCACCTCGCCCGCGGTGTCGATGATCCGGTGCTTGCTACAGAACGGCTGGCCGGTACCGATCGCCTCGGCCAACGTGGCCGCCACCTGCGCCCGATCCTCCGGATGCTCGTGCGAGAGCACCAACTCGCTCGTCAACACCACTGCCCCCGGCGCATACCCATGCATCACCGCCACTTCGTCCGACCACTCCCACCGCTGATCCGCGAACCAAAAGCGAAAGCTGCCAACACTTTGTGGCCGACCGGCAACCTGCCCGAGCGCATCCGCACACCCCCGACCGCCCTGCCCGAACTCCGTCACAACGCCAACTATCGAAGCGAACCACCCCCTGCCGCGAGGGTCCAAGGTCACCAACAAAGCCGATGGTGTGTTGCGTTATCGCGGCGGGTCGACCCGTTCGAGCTTCGTCCAGCCCGTCCAACCGCGCTCGCGCAGTAGCTCGATCAGGCGGTGGATGGATGGGGCGGTGTCGCGGGCGAGGGTGTCCAGGAGGGTGGCCAGGGCGGGGTCGATGTTGCCGCCGACGTATTCGTCGCCGTGGTTGTCGGCTAGTCGGGTGAGGTAGGTGGATATCTTGTCGACCAGGGCGATGAGGATCAGGTCGTTGTCGGTTTGGTCGAGGGCTTGGCTGAGGGTTAGGTAGAAGTCGATCAGTGGGGAATCGGCGAGCTGGGATTGCTTGCGGGCCATCAACTCTGGGATTCGGTCGGGGGAGTGGGCGGATAGGGGGATCCAGCCGTCTCGTTCGACTTGGATTATGCGTTCGTCGACGCCGAGTGCCCGGAGGTGATCGAGAAAGTCGACTACCTCCGGGGGGAGAGCCAGACTTTCTCCGGCGGTGAGGCGGGCGATGCGGTCTCGGTGTTGTTGGCGCAGCTCGATTTCCGCCTGTAGGCGTTTATCGATGTCCACTACTGCTGCGGCGAATTCTTGTTCGTCGGCCTGGAGCAGTTCTCGGACGCGCGCCAGGGGGACGCCGGCCTCGGCGAGGGTTCGGATTTTGATCAGTTCGACTACGGCAGCGGCGTCGTAGCTGCGATAGCCGGAGTGGTCTCGTGCCGGTTCCGGCAGTAGTCCCTTGGCGTGGTAGTGCCGGACCGCGCGCACCGTTACGCCGGCGTAGGACGCGAGCTTGCCGATGGTGAGCATCGAACCAGTCTCCCTGAACGGCGAATCGGTTCACGAAGTCGCTTGTTCGGCCGCAGTGTGTGCACTCCGGATGATGCGTGCGATGTCGGGAGCGTGCGTGACGACCAGTCCGTGCGTGGCATCGAGCAAGGAGGTGGTGATATCCGGCCGCTCGCGGACGAGTCGCTCCATACCCGCCCGCCAGAGCCGATTGTGCCGCGGTGCACGCCCTTCGCCGCTGTCGCCGGCCATCGCGGTCGCCATGATCAGGTGGATCGGACAGTCGATCTTGCGGTAAAGGTTCAAGATTCCAGCCCCGACCACATCGATCTCGAGGTCGATTCCGGATCGGATCACATCCAGTTCGAGATTCAGGTCGAGTATTTGCTGGGCGTTGAGCAACACCTGACTCGGGGTTCCCTTGATGGTCTCCTGCTGAGTCACCACGTATTCCCACAGTGCGCGGAATTCCGGCAGGTCGGCCTGGGTGATGAACGGTGCGGGCAGCGGATTCGCTCCGTCGATGAGGATGAGCCCGCTGACGGTGTCGGGATATTCGGAGGCGTAGTGCAGGATGAGGTCCGCGCCGTACGAGTGGCCCGCGAGCAAGGGGGCGGTGGGCAGGCCCAGGCGTCCCACCGCTGCCATCACGGCCCCGAAGTCGCCGAGGAACGCGTCGAAGGCGTACTGGTCCGCGGGCGAGGAATAGCCGTGGCCGCGTAGGTCGAAGGTGAACACCTCGAAGGCGCGGCGCAATAGCTCGACCAGTTCGTGCAGTTCGGCCTGTGTCGAAGTGAGACCAGGGCACAGCACCAGCGGCCGACCTTCGCCGCCCCGAGTCACCGGAATAGTGACACCGTCGTGGCGGACGGTGAATTGTTCGGTTTTCGTAGTCATACCGACCATGCTGAACGGTTGACCCTGGGTCAAGGTCAAGCTGAGTCGGCTCAGGTACCGGAACCTCGAGCAGGTCGGCGGGCCAGTGCGTGCAGGACGCCGTCGGTGGTCAGGGCGAACAACCAATCGCCCGTGACCGACATGGCAGAGGTGACCGCACCGCCGAAGTCATACTGGTTCAACAGCTTTCCGGTGCGACGGTCGAGCACGACCAGACGTCCGTCCCAAGTTCCCGCGTAGACAACGGTTTCGGTGGTCGATACGTGCATGGCGGGGGCATTCGGTGCGGCGGTGCAGCCTGCGGCTACGCGCGCGGGGTCGTCGAGCGGACCGGTGCCCGGTAGGTAGCCGACTCCGGTCTCCCACACGGGCTCGGCCGGATCAGGTGCCTGCGTATCGAATGCGCGGACCTTGCCATCGATCGATGCGACGTAGACCAGCTGCCCGCGAGTGGCGGGGGCTGTCACGGGCGGCGGCCCGGGTTCGCAAGCGCTGCCGGGGATTTCGGCATGCCAGAGCGCACGTCCGTCGCGCGGGTCATGACCGGTCAGACCACCGGCCGTCATGGAGATCAGCTGACGATCATCGTCGGTGAGCGCGGGGGAGGAGTGGCTGAACAGTCCGCCCGCCGTGTCGACGGAGTAGCGCCGGGTGCAGGTGGTCAGGTCCATGGCGATGAGGGTTTGGCTGGAGCCCGAGTGGAGGTAGGCCACTTTCGCGTCTGTGCCGCGCACCGCGGTGCTGTGGAACTCGCCCCACCCTGCCGGTGCGGTGAACCCACCGCGGAGCCGCTCTCCGGAAGTTGCGTCCCGGCAGACAATTTGGTCGTACTGCTGATAAACCGCGACCGCACGACGCTCGGGCAGCTCGAAGACACTCACCGGACCACCGGCCCGACCGTAACGGCGCACGGTCTGTCCGACTCGGTGCTCGTCATCGATGGTCTGCCACACCACGGCACCGGTTTTCACGTCCAGCGCGTACACCCGGCCGACACCGGTGGTGAGGTACACGCGACCACCCTGCACGGTCGGGAAGGACTCCGCATCGCCGTCCAGATAGGTCCGCCACAGTTCGCGACCGGTATCGCGGTGGTAGGCCAGCACCTGGTGATACGGGGAGGCGAAGGCCTGGGACGTGGCGATCACGGTGTCACCGGCCACGGCGGCCCCGTTGAGGTGGAAGTGCTCGCCGGTATCGGCCGACCACCGCTGGTCCAGCACGGCACCCGGGTCGGCGGCCGCTGCGGATCCGCCTGATTCGGCACCTCCTTGGCGGGGCCATTCCGCTCCGGAAGCCGGTGCCGCCTGGTCCGTAACGCCGAAAGCTCCTTGCATGACAGGCCATGACCGACCCGCGGTATCGACAGAGGTCACCTCGATGCGGTACTTCCCGGGCCGCAGATCCGGGATGCCGCCATGTGCCGCAGTCCAATTGGCGCGCACGGGCGGGCACGGCTCGGCCTGCCCACCGGGCGGGGTGTAGCAATTCACTGTGCCGGGACGCGCAGTGCTCGCGCCGAACCGCAGATCCGCCCGCCACACCTCGCCGCCGCGGTCGTTGCGCACCAGGACCTGCGCGTTCGCCGGAGTCCGTCCGGCATCCTCGATATGGAGGTCCACCGGGACCGGCGCACCACCGCGATGCACGCTGTCGGGTGCGGGACTCACCAGCGCCGTCCGGTTGTGCACGAAGAACTGCCGGTGCGTGCCGGAGACATAGCCGACGTCCTCGTTCGGCGGCGTCGCGCGATCGTCGGTGATACCCGCGAAGTCCAACAGCTGATAACCGGGCCGCGCACCGTCGATGCCGTAGGTGGCTCCCATGTTGTTCACCTCCACCGACCGGGCAAAGGCGCCGCGACGAAACTCGCTCTGCTGGTTGTGACCTGCCGCGAACATCCGGACGTCGTAGCGGGCGAGCTCGTCCATCGTCGGCTGGATCGCCTCTCCCGCACCGTATTTGGTGAACAGCGACCGGTGTGCGAAGACGAACACCTGTTTGCCGACGGCATGGCGTCGCAAATCCTCACGCAGCCAGCGAAGTTGGGGAGCCAGACCGGACGTGTCGTAGTTGTTCTCCAACACCACGATATGACGGCCGTTGCGGTCGAAGCTGTACCACTCCGGCCCCATGTTCCGCCGGTAGACCTCCATGCTCGCGGCGTACCCGGTCGCGGTTCCGGTGCCGCCCGCGTCGTGGTTGCCCATCACCGGATAGAACGGGCGGCCGAAGCGTCCCTTGGTCAGTCCGCTGCGCAGGATGTCGTAGCTGCCCTGGCGGCGTTCGGGCGCGGTGTAGTCGGTGACGGTGATGTCGCCGGTCGCGATGGCGACGGTGGCCTCCCGGTTGCGTGCCATCGCCTCGACCTGCCCGGTCCATTGGGCCCGCGTGGCAGCGGCGGAGGCGTCGCTGCGATTGTCGGTTTCGCTGTCGGACAACATCATCCACGTCTCGCGTGGATCGGCCGCGTGCTTGTCGGGAACCAAGGCGAAGTCGATGCCGTCTTGCCGGGGTGTGCCCTCGTCGAGCGCGCGGAAGTAGCGGGGGACCGAATCTTCCCGCAGCGCCGGGGTGTACCCATCCGGTGAGACGACCTGGACCAGATCGGTTTCCCGGCGCTTCGGATCTATGCGCAGCCGGTAGTCGCCGTCCTTGCCGGTCTTCGCCCAGACCGAGCCGTCGGTGACCGACACGTCCGGCAATCCCTGCTCCCCGCTGTCGCGGACGCCGTTGCCGTTTCGATCGTCGAAGACCGTGCCGCGCGCCTCGGTCGAGGCGTCCGCCGCCCCGTCTGCCGGTCCCGTCGCGGTGATCATTGTGAGGATGATGAACAGACATAGCAGGCATTTCCGCACGGAAATAACGCTAGGGGACCGGTGACCGCAGTGCGGCCGTCTCCCGCTACAGTTCGCCCGCTGTACCGCCGATGTTCCCTTCGCGCTGTAGGTGGCGAACTGCCGCCAGGGACGCGCGAGGCAGACTGTTCGGTAATGAAACTGCCTGAACTTCCCGATCTGCCGGTCCGCGGCGCGCTCGACCGCATCGTCGCGACGTTGGCCGAGCGCGAGACGGCGGTGCTGGTCGCGCCGCCGGGGACCGGGAAAACGACCTTGGTGCCGTTGGCGTTGGCGGCGGGGACCACCGGGCGGGTGCTGGTGGCGGAGCCCAGGCGGTTGGCGGCTCGGGCTGCGGCCGGACGGATGGCCGCGCTACTGGGGGAGTCGGTCGGCGAGACCGTCGGTTACTCGGTCCGCGGGGATCGGCGAGTAGGGAAACAGACTCGGATCGAGGTCGTCACGTCGGGATTGCTGGTGCGACGGCTGCAGGGCGATCCCGAGTTGGCGGGCGTGGATGTGGTTGTCCTCGACGAGTGTCATGAGCGGCATCTCGACGCGGATCTACTGCTGGCGTTGCTGCTCGACGCGCGGGCCGGGTTGCGCCCGGATCTGCGGGTGCTGGCGACCTCGGCGACCGTTGCGGCGGAACGTCTTTCGGTGCTGCTGGGCGGAGCGCCGGTGCTGCAGGTTCAGGGCCGGGCCTATCCGGTCGACCTGACGTATGTTCCGCCGCTGCCCCGGGAACGGGTGGAAGCGCAGGTCGCTCGCGCCACCAGGGCGGCCCTCACCGCTACCGCGGGTGACGTGCTCGTCTTCCTGCCCGGCGCCGCCGAAATCCGCCGGACGACAGCACTTCTCGGCGACGTGGACGGGGTGGACGTGGTTCCGTTGCACGGCAGGCTGTCCGCAGCCGGACAGGACACGGCGTTGCGGTCCGGGGCGCGGCGGCGCGTGGTGCTGTCCACGGCGGTAGCGGAGTCCAGTTTGACGGTCCCCGGTGTGCGCGCGGTGGTGGATTCGGGACTGGCGCGGGTGCCGCGAATCGATCGGGGACGTGGACTGTCCGGTCTTGCGACAGTGCGGGTTTCGGCGGCGGTGGCCGAGCAGCGGGCCGGTCGGGCCGGGCGCGAGGCGCCGGGACAGGTCTGGCGATGCTGGCCGGAACACGAGCACAGCACGCTGCCCGCCTATCCCGAGCCGGAGATTCGGACGGCGGATCTGACGCGACTGGCATTGGAGCTGGCGTGCTGGGGCACGGCCGACGGACAGGGCCTCGCCTGGTGGGATGCCCCGCCACCCGGCGGTTTGGCCGCAGGCCGAGAGGTGTTGCGCGCGTTGGGAGCCGTGGACGACGACGGCGCGGTGACCGACCGTGGGCGGCGCATCGCCCGGATCGGGTTGCATCCTCGATTGGCGCGGGCGCTGCTCGACGGAGCGCCCGTGGTGGGTGCACAGGCGGCCGCGGAAGTGGTCACCGTACTCGACGACGACACGCTCATCTCCGGAGTCGATTTGGCAGCCGGTCTGCGTGTGCTGCGCCGCGAACGTCCGGCGCGCTGGCGGCGTGAGGTCGAGCGGCTGGCCCGCTTGGTCGACCCGTCGGACGGCGCTGATGACCCGGCTTTCGTTGTCGCACTGGCTCATCCGGAGCGACTGGCGCGCCGCCGCGGTGCGGGATCGTCGAGCTATCTCATGGTCGGCGGGACCGCGGTGACGCTGCCGCCCAGTTCGGGATTGGGTGATGCGGAGTGGCTGGCGGTCGGTGTCGCCACGCGCGATCCGGGTCGTTCCGACGGCTGGATCCGGTCGGCCGCCGTCGCCGACGAACAACTGGCCCGCCGTGCCGCGTCGAACCTGCTGACCACCGCCGAGGAGGTCGATTGGATCGACGGCGAGGTGGTCGCCCGGCGAATCGAAGGCCTCGGCTCGATCGTGTTGTCGGAGAAGCGAATCCATAATCCCGATCGCCAATTGCTCAGCGCTGCGGTGCATCGCGGACTGAACTCGACGGGTCTGGGCCTGCTGCGCTGGGATGCCGAAGCCATCGCCTTACGACAGCGCCTCGAATTCCTGCACCGCACCCTCGGTATCCCGTGGCCCGCGGTCGACGACGAATCGCTGCTCGCCGCCGCCGACACCTGGCTCGGCCCCGAACTCGCCACCGCCCGCAGCCGCGCCGACCTCGCACGCATCGACGCCGGACAAGCCCTGCGCCGCCTACTACCCTGGCCGGACGCCACCCGCATGGACGAACTGGCACCCGAACGCCTCGCCGTCCCCTCCGGCAGCCGCCCGCGCCTCGACTACTCCACCGACCCGCCGGTCCTCGCGGTCAAGGTGCAGGAAGTCTTCGGCTGGACCGAAGCACCCCGCCTGGCCGACGGCCGCGTCCCGATCGTGCTGCACCTGCTCTCACCCGCCCAACGCCCGGTCGCGGTCACCGCCGACCTGGCCTCGTTCTGGCACACCGGCTGGCCGCAGGTCCGCGCCGACCTCCGCGGCCGCTACCCCAAACACGCCTGGCCCGAAGACCCCACCACCGTCCCCGCCCACCGCGGCACCGCCCGCAACGCAACCGGCCGACCCCGGAGTTGAGCACTTGCCGCGAGCGAGCTCTGTGATGGCGATGCGGGCCGCCCTCGAAGTTGCTCCCGCGGTCGAATCCTTCGGACTCCGGGCACCACTGAGTCTCGCCGCAGCGCAGTAGTGTGCCGACAGAGTTCGCTTATCCGCCAGTCGACTCGGCCAGACCGCGCAGCGTCGCCAGATCGTGAGCAAGGTTGCGCCGCAACATATATGCGAGCAGTGGCCCGAACGCACGCTGCAGGCCGTGCGGCGTGACGCGCAGTTCGAGACGGGCAAGGCAGCGGTCAGGTGTCAACGGACGCACCATGCGTGCGCCTTCGGCGTCAGCACCGGAAGTGGTGCGCCAAGTCATCCGAACGCCGGGATCCACGGTGACGACCTCCCCACCGTTGTGCCAGGTTCGGCCGGCGAGGCGGAGTTCCTCGTCGGTTCGCGTACCGGGCGTGGCGATGCCCGGCGGTTCCGCCGTCATCGCGACAACTCCGGTGCGCCAAGCGCTGTCATTGGCGTAGTCGGCGAGCAATGCCCAGACGGTCGAGGCCGGCCGGTCGATCACCATCTCGGCGCTCAGATCGAAGGTTCTCATCGCCGCACCCCCAGCGCCGTTAGCATGGCGGGGGTGTCGATGTAGGCGTCGTAACCGGCGATCAGGCCGTCGCGCACATGCCAGACATGGACCTCCGGCAGGTCGAACGTGACGCCATCCGGAATGGTCATCCCGGTGGTGCGCCCGACCTGCACCACGTCGTCACCCGCGGCGAACAGCTGCTCGGAAATCACCGTGCTGTCGATATGCGCGAGCAGGGTGGTGAAGAACCGCACCGCACCGGAATATCCGTGATGATGGCCGCCCCATGGCAGTTCATCCGCCTGGGTGATTCCGATATCAGGGGCGAACAAGCGCGGGATCACGCCGAAGTCGCGGGTGTCGAAGGCTCGATACACCTGCGCGATGAGGTCGAGGCTGGAATGCGGCATGGTTGAGGTTCCTTGGTCGCGTCGGCTCGAGCGGCACAGTGGGTGACCGCTCGAATCCACTGTCGCGCCCGGCCGTTTCAATCCCGCTACAAGAACCCCGAGCAACCTGTGGTCAGCGCGCGTCAGCGGCTCGCACGACGGACACCATCTGCGCCCAGGTCATCCGCCTGCCCGATTCTTCGGCGACACGGCGTTGCTCCTCGTTCAAGGACCGTTCCATCCGGTCGATGAGATCGGGATGAGCGAAGTGCAGATAGCGGCGCGGATCCGCGCCGACCCGTGCGGAGTGATGGAGGGCGGCCGCGCGGAGCTGTACCGCCGCCTGAGGCGACGCCAACACCAGCAGCGCGTAGGCCCCGGCATGCACGGCACCCAGCGCGTCGGCGATATTCGACTGTGCGGCAAAGACAGTCAGCGCTCGATCGATGGCGGCGACGGCCTCACGCGCCGCGACCGTGTCGTCCACCGACGTCAGGATCGACCACGCCAGCGCGACGTCGGCCATGCCTTGACACCACAGGTGACCGCATTGCGCACTGAGTTGTCGAGCAGCGCGCAAGTAGTCGAGAGCCTCGATGCGATTGCCCGCCAACAACAGTGCGATGCCCTGACCGAACTGAGCGCAGCCGCGAATCCAGTCCGGTGTCGGCAGCCGATCGACTTCGGTGACGAGCCGATCGGCCGCCACCCGTGTCGCCGCAGCATCACCGAGCGCACTCACCGCGATAGCCCGATACATCAACCCGTGTAACCACAGCTCCCGCTCGGCATCGGCATTGCCGAGCAGATCGAGAGCGGCGTCGGCCCGAGCAAGCGCTTCGCGGGGATCGCCCGCGTGAAAGGACACGATGGACAGTGCGAGCAGCCCACGCACCCGATCCATGCCTGCGGCGTCCCCGGCCGCGGCGAGTGACGTCAGGATGAAATTCCGTCCCTCTACCAGCACTCCGAGGCTGCTCCACGCGAAGTGCAGTGCCGCCGCCGACCGCAGCGCCGCCACCGGGCAATGCTCGAGGTCGTGCTCGAGCGCGGACTTGATATTGGGCAACTCGGCGGCGAGAGCACGGTAGGCCGTGCCCGCGTCGTGTCCGGTCAGCAAGGCGGACTGCTCGGCCACGAATCCACGCACCCAGTTCGCGTGTGCGGCCCGCGTTGCCTTCGAGTCGGGATCGGTGACCCGGCAGTACCGGCGCATGGTTTCCAGCAGTCGGTAGCGCGGCCCGTCAGGGCCGATATCGGCGGTGATGACCGAGCGGTCGAGCAGTGCCGCCAGCGTGGCGAGCACGCCGGTATCGGGGTCGACGGGGCGGACGGCTTCGGCGGCCTGCCAGGTGAAGCCGCCCTCGAACGGCCACAGCCGCAACAACATCGACCGATCGGTCTCGGCGAGATGCTCGACGCTCCAGCCGATCGCAGCCTGCAGGCTGGCATGGCGCGACAGCGACCCGCGCGGGGTCGGCCCGAGCACATCCATCCGGTCGTGGATGTGTGCGGCGATCCCGCGCAGCCCCAACGTCCGTTCCCGGGCGGCCGCGAGTTCGATCGCCAGCGGCAACCCGTCGACCGTTGTGCAGATCTCCCGCGCGGCCGTCAGATCCGAGTCGTCGGGTTGCCATCCCGGCCGTGCGGCGCGCACCCGATCGAGCAACAACCGGACCGCGGCACCGTCTGTCCCGTCCGCCGCTTGGACCGGCAACGGCTCGAGCACCAGCACCTGTTCGCCGTCGATGCCCAGAGGTTGTCTGCTGGTCGCCAGGACGCGCAGTTCCGGACAGCTGTCCAGCAACATGATGGTCAGTTCCGCGACGGGGCCGATCAGGTGTTCGCAGTTGTCGAGCACCAGCAGTCCCGGTCGCAAGGTCAGCGCGCGCCGTACCAGCGTGGCCGGGTCTCCGGTGACATGGACCAGACCGAGCGCGGTGGCGACCGCGACAACGACACCGTCCGGATCGTGCACATCGCTCAACCGCACCAGCCACCGGTCGGGCGCGTTCTCGACGGCGGCACAGTATTCGACGGCCAACCGGGTCTTGCCGATCCCCGCCGATCCGACCAGGCTGACCAGCCGTCCCATCGACACCAGTGCGCCGATCTGTGCCAACTCCGCGCGGCGCCCGACGAACGAGGACAGCGGACGCGGGATGACCTGCCGCTCCGGCGAGACCGCGGCACCTGCCGGAACAGGCGGTGGCGCAGGCGATTCGACCAGCAAGAGCTGTGGGTCGTGATCGAGCATGCGCTGCTCCAGCTTGCGCAAGGCCGGGCCGGGTTCGACGCCGAGCTCGTCGACCAGCAGCTCTCGGACCCGGCGGAGCTCGGCCAGCGCCTGGGCCTGCCGACCGCTGCGGTACAGACCCAACGCGAGCAATTCCCAACGCCGTTCCCGAAACGGTGTCGCGGTGACCGCCTCGATGAGATCGGCCACCGCCGCGGCGGTGTGCCCGCCGGCCAGTCGCGCCGCTTGCAGCTCTTCGACCGCGACATCGCGCAGTTCGATCAACCGTGCTCGCTCGGCCGAAAGCATTGGGGCTTCATCCAATTCGAGCCACGGCAGGCCCCGCCACAGCGCCAGCGCCGCATCGAAGCAGCGCGCCGCGGGCTCGGCCTCCGCCGCGGTGCGCAGCGCTACCCCCTGCGCGACCAGATCCGCGAATAGATGGCTGTCGGTCCATTCCGGCGGCACCGCCAGCTGATAGCCGAACTCGCTGCGCCGCAGGCACTCCCGTGCATCAGCGCCGATGGCCGTCCGCAGCCGCGACGCGATCACTCGCATCGTCGCGACGGCCTGCTGCGGCTGATCGGCCGCCCACACCAGCTCGGCCAGTGCCGCATCGGGGACGGGACGCCCCACCGTCGTAGCGAGCGCCGCGAGGAACCGCCGCGGCACTCGGCCACCCAGGTCGACGACGCGGCCGTCCACCTCGACCACCAGCGGGCCGAGCACCCGGACAAACAGCACGTCCCGAGCGTAACCGGCGAGGCTCAGGCACGGGCTTTCTCAGAGTCCGCCATCGGATTCCAGGAGGCGTTTGGGGTGCATGCCGTCGACTTGGCCGATGAATGGTGGATGGATGCTGTAGCCGAGCATGCGGCGAATGTCTTCCGACACGGCGCGCACGGTGTCGCGGGTGATCGACAGCGTGAAGGCCTCTTGGGGGCGTAACCACGGTTCGCAGTATTGGGCGGTGACCGCCAAGCGTGGCTGCTGTGTGCGGTTGGCGCCGCCGCCGTGCCACAGGGTGCCGAGGAAGAATACGCACGAGCCGGCCTGCATCACCACGGGTTCGCGCTCCGACTCCTCGGGCATGCGGTGGCCCCAGCGGTGGCTGCCCGCGATGATGTCGGTGGCACCGTTATCGGTGGTGAAATTGTCGATCGCCCAGATCGTCGCCGCGCCCAGGGCGGCGCGCGGGCGGGGCAGCGGGTAGAAGCCGTCGTCGGTGTGCAGCATCTGCGCCTGCTCGCCGGGGAGGATGTTGATCACCTGCAGCATCGACAACAGGTAGTTCGGCAGCAGCAGCCGATCGAGCAACGCCAGGATTCGGGGATGGTCCGCGATCCGATCGCAGGTGCGGGTCTTGTTCAACACGCTGTACACCCGCTGGGTGGTCGGTCCCTCGAATCGGTTCCGGCCGCGCCGATCCAGCAGCGGCGCTACCGCTTCCCGGATTTCGTCGAGCTCGGGCTGGGTGAGCAGATCGGGCAGAATCACGTAGCCGTCGCGCTCGACCGCGGCCAGATCCGCCGCGACGACCGCCGCGTCGATGTGTTCGCCGCTGCTCGCGGTCCGGCGATATGTTCCCGCCAAATCGCCGCCCAGGTCTGCCAACGACGACACTTCGCTGTTCATAGCGGCTCCTCGGAAACATAACTGAGTTCGGTTATGATTCGACTGTGGCACGCGCACCGATCGGACGTCAACAATTACTCGACGCCGCCCGCGACGAACTGGTCTGCGGCAACGGTGTGCTGGAACTCAGCGCGCTCACCCGCCGGGCCGGATTGAGCACCGGCGCGCTCTACCACCACTTCGGCTCCAAAAGTGGTCTGCTGGCGGCGATTTACGATGCGTTCTACGAGGGACTCGGTCACGCCATCGCCGACGCCCAACTGCCCGCCGAGGCCGACTGGGCCACCCGCGAACGCACCCGTACGTACCGCTTCGTCGCCTACCACTTCGCCGACCCGCTGGCTCCGGTCCTGCTCGATCGCACCGCCCTGGACCCACAGCTCACCGAACTCGAATCGGTGTACATCCAGCGCATGAGCGATAACGCGGCCGACAACATCCGCAGCGGCCAAGCTCGCGGACAACTGCCCGCCGACCTGGACGCCGACAGCGCGGGCGCCTTCGTCATCGGCGGACTTCGCCACGGGATCGCCCAGCAACTCCGCACGACGCCACCCTCCGACGTTGATCAGACCACCGAACGACTCTGGCGTCTGACCGCCGCGGCCCTCGGAATCGTCTGAGTAACAGGAGCGGACACGCGGCTCAGGGCGCCCTCGGGATTCGTGTCGGACCTCGGTGCGAGACTCTGGACGTGCGATGGGCGGTGGCGGAGACGGGTGACGGGGGCGCTCGGCTGTGTCCGCTCGATCAGGAGGGGCGGCCTGCGGGGCCGGTGGTGTGTGAGCCGTCGTTTGTGGAGGCGGTGCGGGCGCGGCCGGAGGTCGAGCGGTGGGTGTGGCGGTCGACGGCGGAGATCTATCGGTCGTTGCTGGCGGCCGGGGTGCGGGTGGAGCGGTGCTATGACGTGCAGGCTGCGGAGGCGCTGCTGATCGGGCATGAGGAGGGGCAGTCGGGTCAGGCGCGGTCGCTCGCGGCCGCTTGGGCGCGACTGCACCGGCTGCCGGTTCCGGCGGACGCGCCTGCGCGGGCAGCCGAGACTCAGCCGTCGCTGTTCGAGTCGGGTCCGGTACCGCTGCCGCCGGGCACGGACGAGTTCACGGCGCTGCTCGAGGTGTATCAGGGGCAGCTCGCACGGACGGCGAAGACCGAACATCCGGAGCGGATGCGGTTGCTCGTCGCCGCCGAGTCGGCGGGCATGCTGGTGGCCGCGGAGATGTCGCGAGCCGGGATCCCGTGGCGCGCCGACGTGCACCGCGAATTGCTGGACAAGCTGCTGGGTGAGCGCTTTCCCGGCGGGTTGGAACCGCGCCGGATGGCGGAGTTGGCCGACGAGGTGTCGCGGGCCTTCGGAACGGGCGTGCGGGTGCGGCCGGATCTGCCCAACGACATCATCAAAGCTTTCGCCCGCGCCGGAATCTTCTTGTCCTCCACCCGAAAATGGGAGCTCCAGCAGATCGATCACCCTGCGGTGGCGCCGCTGCTGGCCTACAAATCGCTCTATCGGCTGCACACCGCCAACGGCTGGTCCTGGCTCGAGCAGTGGGTGCACGACGGCCGCTTCCGCCCCGAATACCAGCCCGGTGGCACGGTTTCCGGCCGCTGGACCACCAATGGTGGTGGCGCGCTACAGATCCCGAAGGTGATCCGGCAGGCGATCCGCGCGGACCCCGGCTGGACGCTGGTGGTCGCCGATGCCGACCAGATGGAGCCGCGCGTCCTCGCCGCGATCTCCCGCGACCCGGGACTGATGGAGGTCGCCGGTCGCGGCGAAGACCTTTACGCCGACCTGGCGGCCCGGGCCTTCGGCGGCGACCGTGCCCTCGCCAAAATCGCTCTGCTGGGCGCCATTTACGGCCAGACCTCCGGTGACGCGCTCACCCACATGGCCGAACTCCGGCGGCGCTATCCGGCGGCGGTGGCCTATGTCGACGAGGCGGCGCGGGCCGGTGAGGAGGGGCGGCTGGTGCGCACGTGGCTGGGCCGCACCTGCCCGCCGGTGTCCGCCGCCGACCAATCGGACCTACCGCAGGAGGAAGTCCGGGGCTACGGCAGCACCTCCGCGGCGCGTGCCCGTGGCCGCTTCACCCGCAATTTCGTAGTGCAGGGCAGCGCCGCCGACTGGGCACTGCTGGTGCTGGCGGGCTTGCGGCAGGCGATGACCCAGGCCGGGCTGCGCGCCGAACTGGTCTTCTTCCAGCACGACGAGGTCATCGTGCATTGCCCGACGGAGGAGGCCGCGACGGTCGCCGCGGCGATCACCACCGCGGCGGAGAACGCGGGCCGGATCGTCTTCGGGCCGACGCCGGTGCGGTTCCCGTTCACGACGGCGGTGGTGGAGTGCTACTGGGACGCCAAGTGACGATGTTGCTAACTTGGCCACCGTGGAACTCTTCGCACTTTCTTGGGCGGCGTTGCGCAAGACCGTCGCCGAACTCTCGGATCAGGACTTCGAGCGACCGTCCGGCTGTACCGGTTGGCTGGTGCGAGACCTGGTGTGCCACTTGATCATCGACGCGCAAGACGTCTTGATCACCCTGGTGACGCCCACGACGGCCGAGCCGACCAGGGACGCGGTGACGTATTGGCAGGTCGTCGAACCACCCACCGGTGACGACCCGCTCGACGCGCTGATCGTCCGGCTGGCCGCCGCATACGAGGACCCGAACCTGCTGAAGTTCCACCTGGACGATGTCGGCGCCGCCGCAGGCCGCGCCGCCGAACTCGCCGATCGCACCGTCCGGGTGAGCACCCAGGACCAGGTGATCACCGTGGGCGACTACCTCGGCGCGTACGTCATGGAGTGGACCCTGCATCACCTCGACCTGATCGCGCATCTCCCCGACGCCGCCGAACCACCCACCGAAAGCCTGGCGCGCGCCCGCGAAATGCTCGAAAAGATCGCCGGCACACCGTTTCCCGCGTCATTGTCCGACAAGGATGCTTTGCTGATCGGCACCGGACGCCGGACCCCGACCGACGCCGAGCGAGCCGACCTCGGTGCACTGGCCGCGAAACTCCCACTCGCCCTTGGCTGATCCGGCTTCTCAGGAAGGAAGGTGGTCGGCGCGCGCATTGCGGAGCGCGTAGTCGACCGCCGGGTCGGCGCGGAGCTTCCAACCGGGACCGGTGAAGTAGCTCGCCGCGGTCTTGTCGCCGTCGACCAGGTAGCGCAGCCACGCCAGCGTGATGCTCGCCGTCGGGTTGTGTGCCGCATCGTCGAACGGTGTCCAGTGGGTGACACCTTTGAGGCACACCAGGATCGCGGGGGCGTCGAACTCGAGCTCGTACTCGACCAGGCGCGGGAGGAAGTGCGGGACAACGAAATCCGCCGAGCCGGTGAGGTACAGCGTCGGGACTTTGACGAGGAACGACGCCGCGACCGGTCCCGGCTCGGTGGGCACCGCGCCGATGATCCGGAAGTCCGGATCGATCAGCTGGTAGATGTTCGGTGGAATGCCCGCGCCGTTGATCGCGGCGCCACCGCCACCGGAGTGGCCGCCGATCACGGTGCGGCCGAGATCGAGCTTGCCGTACAACACGTTTCGCGGATCGCGGTTGGCTGCCGACAGGGTCGCGGCGGCGGCCAGGGGCAGTTCGTCCAGCGAGTTGATCAGGTCGTGCGGCATCGCGACGACGAAACCGTTGCTCGCCCAGAGTCGAGCGCTGGCATCGTAATTGCCTGGCTCGGAAGTGAATCCGGGAATCCAGACCACCGTCGGCACCCGGGTCATCGTGGCGATGTCCTTCGGGTAGTAGAAGTCCACGCCGACCGGCGAGTCCAGGCCGCCGGGGAATTCGCGCGTGCAGGTCATGTCCGAATGGTTGCCGAGCGCATGGCCGACGGCGTTGTATGCGGCGTACAGGGCTTGGCACGGATACACGGCCGCGGTGCTCACCGCCTCGTGCGCACCGGCGGGCGCGTATCGGCTCAGCGGGACGGCGCCGGGATCGAAGGCCTCAGCGGACGCATCGAACGGCACCCCGGCGAGTAACGCCGCTGCCGAGAAGAGCGCGGCGACACCGCGCCGAATTGCGAACCGAGACATACGCCACCCTTCGTAGGCCGCACAGTGGGCTGGCCCTGACGGCTGACGGTCGATCAAGCGAGCAGTGAACCGAACTAGGCCAACCGTCCAGTTTCTTGAGCACATCGAATCGGTGAATGCGGCAAGAACTCGAGTTCGCGGCCGGTGAGACCCGCCGGCATATATCGCTTGTGGCAAGCGTGCGAACTGCCGCACAATGGGCGGCCAATGCCAGGACCTGCGGAAATCCGGAATCGGTGCGACGCGTACGCCGGAACGAGAATTGGGTGGTTCATGTTCGATGTGATCATTGCCGGGTGCGGGCCGACCGGTGCGATGCTGGCCGCCGAACTGCGGCTGCACGATGTACGGGTACTTGTTGTGGAGAAGGAAACAGAGCCGACGGCGTTTGTCCGAATAGTCAGCCTGCACATGCGCAGTCTCGAACTGATGGCGATGCGCGGACTGCTGGATCGGCTACTCGAACGTGGAAGACAGCGCTCGGTAGGCGGAATCTTCGCCGCCATCAGCAAACCCGCGCCCGAAGGCCTGGATTCCGCGTACGCCTATCTGCTGGGCATCCCGCAGCCGGTCATCGAACACCAACTCGAAGAACATGCGACCGCACTCGGTGCGCAGGTCCGGCGCGGTGCTGCGGTGGTCGCTTTCGAGCAGGACGATGCGGGCGTGACCGTCGAACTGGCCGACGGCGAGCGCCTCCGGTCGCGTTACCTCGTCGGCTGCGACGGCGCCCGCAGTACGGTGCGCAAACTGCTCGGCGTCGGCTTCCCCGGCGAACCCGCCCGAACCGAGACGCTGATGGGTGAGCTGAAAGTGGTTGTGCCGCAGGAGGAAATCGCCGCTAAGATGGCCGAAATCCACCAGATCGATCGGCGATTCATGATGCGGCCCTTCGGCGAAGGGGTCTATAGCGTCGTCGTCCCCGCTGCGGGAGTAAGCGATCGGGCGGAACCGCCCACCCTCGACGACTTCAAACAACAGCTGCGTGCCATCGCCGGAACGGATTTCGGCCTCCATTCCCCGCGCTGGCTGTCCCGCTTCGGCGATGCCACCCGCTTGGCCGAGCGTTATCGGATCGGCCGGGTGCTGCTGGCCGGCGACGCGGCGCACATTCACCCACCCATCGGGGGTCAGGGGCTGAATCTGGGCCTGCAGGACGCGGTCAATCTCGGATGGAAACTGGCCGCACAGATCCGCGGCTGGGCACCGGAAACGCTGCTGGACACCTACCAGGGCGAACGTCATCCGGTCGCCGCAGACGTTCTGGACAACACCCGCGCTCAGACGCAACTGCTGTCCACCGAACCGGGCCCGCAGGCCGTGCGCAGGTTGCTCACCGAACTGATGGACTTCGACGAGGTGAACCGCTACCTGATCGAGAAGATCACCGCGATCGGCCTCCGCTACGACTTCGGCGCGGGCCCCGACCTGCTCGGCAGGCGGCTGCCCGATATCGACCTGAAACAGGGCCGCCTCTACGATCGGCTGCGTCAGGGCCGTGGCCTGGTGCTCGACCGCACCGAGCGGCTGACCGTCAACGGCTGGTCCGACCGCGTCGATCTGATCGCGGATCCCGCTGCAGCACTGGATGTTCCAGCCATCCTGCTCCGGCCCGACGGCCACGTCGCCTGGATCGGCGAGCACCAGCAGGACCTGGACGAGCACCTCGCCCGCTGGTTCGGCAAGACCGCCAACTGATTTCACGGGCCGACCGGCCGTCGCGATAAGTTGCCAGACCTGTCGCCGCACTACATCTGCGCACCGCACCGGTTGCCGGAATCGGCTCTTGCCCGCCGCAATGCCGGTTTACAGTAGATCGACGGTCCAGTACGAGATGTCGGGTGCGTCAGGTAACGCCGGTGGATTCTCGTCGGAATTCGATGGAGGTCTAGCATGGGCGTCGCCGTCAGGGCTGAAGGTTGTACGAAATCATTCGGTGCGCAGCGCATTTGGCAGGATGTTTCACTGACGCTGCCGTACGGCGAGGTGAGCGCGCTACTGGGCCCGTCGGGCACCGGTAAGTCCGTCTTTCTGAAATCACTGATCGGCTTGCTGCGCCCGGAACGCGGCGCGATCTTTATCGGCGACACCGATATCATGCGCTGCTCCAACAAGGAGCTCTACGAGATTCGTAAACTGTTCGGCGTGCTGTTCCAGGACGGCGCGCTGTTCGGCTCGATGACCCTCTTCGACAATGTCGCGTTCCCCCTTCGTGAGCACACGAAGAAGTCGGAGTCGCAGATCAAGAACATCGTCATGGAGAAACTGGAGCTGACCGGTCTGCTGGGTGATGAGAACAAGCTACCCGGCGAGATCTCCGGCGGTATGCGCAAACGCGCGGGTCTGGCTCGCGCCCTGGTGCTCGACCCGCAGATCATCCTCGTCGACGAGCCGGACTCCGGCCTGGACCCGGTGCGCACCTCGTACCTGAGCCAATTGTTGATCGACATCAACGCGCAGATCGACGCGACGATCCTGATCGTCACGCACAACATCAATCTGGCCCGCACCGTGCCGGACAATATCGGCATGCTCTTTCGCCGTCAGCTGGTCATGTTCGGCCCGCGCGAGGTGCTGCTGACCTCCGACGAGCCGGTGGTCAAGCAGTTCCTCAACGGTCGCATGCAGGGCCCGATCGGCATGTCCGAGGAGAAGGACGAGGCCCAGATGGCGCGCGAGCAGGCGATGTTCGACGCCGGGCACCACGACGGCGGCGCCCAGGAGGTCGAGGGCATCATTCCGCAGATGCAGGCGCAACCGGGTATGCCGGTGCGTCAGGCGGTGCTGCGCCGCAAGGAGCGGGTCCGCGAGATCATGCACACCCTGCCGCACGCCGCCCAAGCGGCGATCCGCGAATCACTCGACCGCAAAGACAACTGACCGAGGTCAGCGGCCCGAAAGTCCTTGCCAGATCTGCCGGGACGCCGCCAAGGGGTCTGCCGCCACCATGGGCGGGGTATCCCAAATTCGCGTCAGTGCCCCGTCGGTGGTGAACACGGGCCAGCCGGGGTCGCCGTCCGTGGCGAAGGAGATCCACGAGGACCGCAGCTGCTCGGATAGTCGCAGCAGGCTCTCCGAGGGTCGGGCGCCGCCGAGCACGAACGAGGCGAGCGGACTGTCGGTATTGCCGAAGGTCACCGGAATATCCGCCACATGACAGGCGCCGAGCGCGCCACCCAAAGCCGGACTGGCCCAGGCGAAGTCGTAGACGTAACTGCGCCCGCCCGCGGCCGTGTGCGCCTCTGCGAGCCAGATCGCGGGCATCCGGAACATGGCGTCGGAATACATGACCACGTAGAGCTCGGCGTCCGTCGAGCCCGGGTACGCCGCCCGATAGGCGGCCGGTGCCGAGGCGGGCAGGCCGAGATGCACTGCGGTGGTGGACAAGTCGACCGTACGCAGCGGTGTCGGACGGCGCGCCTTCGGTAGTCCGTGGCTGCGCATGCCGTGGGCGGTGATGCGCGCGAAAGTCGGCAGCGCCTTGATCATCGCTGATGCACTGGGTTTGATCAGCCCGCGACTCAACGCGAACAGGGTGAACTCGTCGCGGGTCGACCCGGTGATCAGGTCGATGTCGCGGGCGACACCCGAGCCGAGCGCGAGCCAAGGTTTGTCCACCACGGTGACGCCGTCGATCACGGGAGTGAAGGCGGTGATCGCTTCCGGCGTGGTCCACGCGCCAGGGTCGGCCTCCATCGCGGCGAGCGGCTCGTCCTGCACGGACAGCAGCGCCAGCGGTGGCTGCGTCGCCAGCTCGGCCGGCGCGACCCCGAGGGCGGCGGCGGTGAGCTCGGCGATCCGCTGCGCCTCGTGCTCGGGCAGCAGGCGGGCCGCCGGGCTCTGCACGATGGCGCGCCGGAACAGCCCGCGGGCGGCCGGCGCGGAAAGCAGTGCGGCGATGGACAGTCCGCCGCCGGATTCGCCGAAGAGGGTGACATTGCCCGGGTCGCCACCGAAGGCGGCGATATTGTCGTGCACCCAGCGCAGCGCGGCGGTCTGGTCGAGGAAGCCGCGATTGGCGGGATGGCCGGGGACGAAGCCGAAGCCTTCGAAGCCGACCCGATAGTTGAACGTCACCAGGACGACGCCGCCGCGGGCCAGCGTCGCGCCGTCGTGCGCCGGGTCGCTGGAGGAGCCCGCTTTCCAGCCGCCGCCGTGGATCCACACCAGCACCGGCAGCCGGTCGCCGGTGCCGCCCGGCGTCCAGACGTTCACGCTGAGGCAGTCGAGTCCGTCGGCTGGCCGCCACAACGGCGGTGTGCCGGGCGTCAGCGGCAACTGCGGCGGCGCGACGCTGTACTGGAGGGCAGGTCGGATGCCGTCCCAGCTTTCGGGCGGGGCAGGGGCGCGCATGCGCAGCGGCCCCTCCGGTGCTGCGGCGTACGGGATGCCCTTGAATACCGAGAGTTCGCCGTCCCGGCGACCTTCGACGGCACCCGCGGTGGTGGTGACGACAACTCCCACGAAACTCACTCCTGCTCTGCCGGAACGTCATCGGGGTCCGGCGGGTCCGGAATTACCGCGGTGACCTCGATCTCGACCTTGGCGTCCTTTTCCACGAGGCGACTCACCTCCACCGCGGTCATCGCCGCCTGGAAGCTGCCGATGATCTCCCGGAAGGCCACCCCGATCTCCCGATAAGCTTGCACGTAAGCGTCGACATCGGTGACGTACCAGGTCATTCGCACGATGTGCGCGGGCTGCGCGCCCGCCTCGGCGAGCACCGCCACGACATTGCGCAGCGCTTGGCGCGCCTGGTCGGCGATATCGGGCGACCGGATCACGCCGTCCGCGTCCCAGCCGATCATGCCGGCCACGAACACCAATTCCCCGCGTGCGGCAACGCCGTTGGCGTACCCCCGCGGACGTGGCCAGCCGGGCGGCTGTAATACCCTCATTCGTCGGCTCCCGAATCACTCTGCACCGCAGCGGGTTCCCGCAGCCGGAAGCGCTGTAGCTTGCCGGTCGGGGTGCGCGGCAGGGCATCGACGAACGCGATGGCCCTCGGATACTTGTACGGGGCCACCGCCTGTTTCACGAAATCCTGCAACTCCGCCACCATCCCGTCGTTCGCCTCGACCTCCGCGCGCAACACCACGTACGCCTTGACGATCTGACCGCGATCTTCGTCGGGCACGCCGACCACCGCACAATCGACCACCGCCGCATGCCCGGCAAGCGCGTCCTCCACCTCGGGTGCGGCGATGTTGTAGCCGGACGACACGATCATGTCGTCGGAGCGCGCCTGATAGTGGAAGTAGCCGTCGACGTCGATCGAGTAGGCGTCGCCGGTGTAATTCCAGCCGTCGCGCACATAGACCGTCTGCCGATCGTCGGCGAGGTAGCGACAGCCGGTCGGCCCGCGCACCGCGAGCAGTCCGATCTCGCCGGGGCCCAACGTGTTTCCCGCCTCGTCCACGATGCGCGCCTGATATCCGGGCACCGGTAGACCGGTCGCGCCGGGCCGGGCATGCGCCTCGTCGGCGGCGATGAAGATGTGCAGCATCTCGGTGGCGCCGATGCCGTCGATCAGCTCGAGGCCGGTGGCGGTGCGCCAGCGGGCCCGGGTGCTCGGCGGCAGCGGTTCGCCCGCCGAGACGCATTTGCGCAGCGAGGTGCCGCGTAGGTCGTAGCGGGCGAGGATCCGATAGGAGGTGGGTGCGGTGAACAGCACGGTCGCGCCGAACTCGGTGATCGCGTCGAGCAGCAGTGGGGGAGTGGCCTGTTGGAGCAGCACCGCCGAGGCGCCCACCGACATCGGAAACAGCAGCAGCCCACCCAGGCCGAAGGTGAAGGCCAGTGGCGGGCTGCCGATGAACACATCGTCGGGTGCCGGGCGCAGGATGTGCTGCGGGAAGCAGTGGCAGATCGCCAGCACGTCGCGGTGGAAGTGCATGGTGGCCTTGGGAACTCCGGTGGTGCCGGAGGTGAAGGCGATGAGGCAGACGTCGTCGGCGGCGGTGGCCACCGTGTCGAACCGGCCGTCGTGGCGGGCCATCAACGCTTCGAGCCCGTCGTCGGAGGTGCTGTGGAAGTAGCGGACCCGGTCGAGCGTCGGGCACGTTGCCGCTACCGCCTCGATCCGGGCGGACAGTGCGACATCGCAGAGCGCGTGCGTGATTCGCGCCTTCTCGACGATCTGGGTGAGCTCCTTGACCCGTAGCAGCGGCATGGCCGTCACGGCGATGCCACCCGCCTTCACGACGGCGAACCAGCAGGCCGCGAGCATGGGCGTGTTCGGGGCATTCAGCAGCACCCGGTTGCCCGGCACCAAGCCCATGTCCTGCACCAGCACCGCCGCGATGCGGTTGGCCCGGTCGTTCAGGTCCGCGTAGGTCCACCGCGGTCCACCCGGCGCCTGCACGCACAGGCGGTCGCCGTTGCCGTCGGTCAGGTGGCGTTCAAGTAGTTCACTCGCGCAATTGAGTTGGGCCGGGAACTGGAGTTCGGGCAGGTCGAACAGGAGGTCCGGCCACTGTTCGAGCGGGGGCAGGTTGTCACGGGCGAAGGTATCGAGGTGCGCGCTTGTCATGGTCGAACCTTGTGGGAGAGAAGGAAAATCGTGGGTCAGGTGTTCGCGGTGTCGCGCAGGAGTTCGCGGGCGATGATCAGCTGCTGCACCTCGGTGGCGCCCTCGTAGATGCGCAGGGCCCGGATGTCGCGGTAGAGCCGCTCGACCGGCCGGTCGCGGACCACCCCGAGGGCGCCCCACATCTGGACGGCGGCGTCGATAACCCGTTGGGCGCCTTCGGTCGCGGCCATCTTCGCCATGGCGGCCTCACGGGTGACGGATCGTCCTTGGTCGCGCTGCCAGGCGGCGCGATAGGTGAGCAGGGCGGTCGCGTCGATCGTGGTGGCCATCTGCGCGAGTTCGGACCTGGTCAGCTGGAAGTCGGCCAGTACGCCGCCGAACATCTGCCGCGACGTCACCCTGGTGAGCGCCTCGGCCATGGCGTGCCTGGCGAAGCCGACGGCGGCGGCCGCCACCGAGGTCCGGAAGATGTCGAGGGTGCGCATCGCGAGGCCGAATCCCGCACCCGCTTCGCCGAGTCGTTTCGTAGCGGGTATTCGGCAGCCGTCGAAACGAAGCCGGGCCAGCGGATGCGGGGCGATCACGTCGATCCGTTCGGCGATGTGCAGGCCGGGGTTGTCCGCGTCGACGAGGAACGCCGAGATGCCCCGTGCGCCTTTGTCTTCCCCCGTCCGGGCGAAGACCACGTAGAAGTCCGCGATACCGCCGTTGGAGATCCACGTCTTCTCCCCGTCGATGACGAACTCGTCGCCGTCGGCGCGTGCGGCGCACGACAGCGCGGCGGCATCGGAGCCCGCGTCGGTCTCCGAGAGCGCGAACGCCGCGATCGCCGTACCGGCGGCCACCCCGGGCAGGTAGTGGCGCTTCTGCTCCTCGGTGCCCGCGAGACTGATCGCGCCGGAGCCGAGTCCCTGCATGGCGAACGCGAAGTCGGCGAGCGCGTCGTGCTCGGCCAGTATCTCGCGCGCCAGACATACTGTGCGCGTGTCGATCCGGTCGTGAATTCCGCCGAACTCGGTTCCGGCGACGGCGTGTCGCAGCCAACCCGCATCGCCGAGAGCACGAACCAGCTGACGGCAGCGATCATCGAGATCGGCGCCACCGCCCTCGGCCAACTGATCGGCGGCCCAAGCACGCAGTGTGGCAGCCAGTTTCCGGTGCTCGTCCTCGAAAAAGGGCCAGTCCCAGTGTTCTTCGGTCATCGCTAGTTCCCTTCGAACTTCGGGCGCTGCTTGGCCCGGAACGCGTGATAGGCGCGCGCGAAATCCTCGGTGAGCATGCACAGGGCCTGGGCCTGGGCCTCGGCTTCGATGGCCTGATCCACCGTCATCGACCACTCCTGGTGCAGCATGGTTTTGGTGATGCCCTGGGCGAAGGTCGGCCCCTCGGCCAGGCGGCGCGCGAGCTGCCCGGCGGCGTCGAGCACGTCCTCCGGTTCGGCGAGCTGGTTGAAGAACCCCCACGCGTACGCCTCGTCGCCGGTCATCGCGCGGCCGGTGTAGAGCAGCTCGGAGGCGCGACCCTGTCCGATGATCCGCGGCAGCATCGCGCACGCCCCCATATCGCACCCGGCGAGCCCGACCCGGGTGAACAGGAACGCCGTGGTGCTGCGGGCGGTGCCGACGCGCAGATCGGACGCCATCGCGAGGATCGCGCCGGCCCCGGCGCAGACTCCGTCGACGGCGGCGACGATCGGTTGCGGGCAGGCCCGCATCGCTTTGACCAGGTCGCCGGTCATCCTGGTGAACCGCAACAGCTCCGGCGCGGGCAGCGCGATCAGCGGGCCGATGATGTCGTGCACGTCGCCACCGGAGCAGAAGTTCGCCCCGGCGCCGTGCAGCACGATCACCGTGACATCGTCGGCATAGGCCAAGCGGCGGAACAGATCTCGCAACTCGGCATAGGAGTCGAAGGTCAGCGGATTCTTGCGCTCCGGGCGGTCGAGCACGATCGTGCCGACACCCTCGCGCACTTGCCAGCGGAAGTGGGTGCTCGCGTAGTCGGCGAGCGTCGTGCGGTTGGCGGCGCGCAGGGCGGGGTCGAGGTTCTGGGTCATCAGCGGTCCCGGTGGTTCGGTAGTGGGGCGTGGTTGTCGGCGTGGTCTGCCGTCGCGGCGAGGTGGACGCGCAGCCTGCCGAGCAGGTCGAACAGCGCCTGCTCGTCGCCGCGGCCGAACCCGGCGAACATCTCGGTGAGCCAGCGTTCGTGTTCGGCGGCCATCTCGTCGAAGCGGGCGCGGCCGAGGTCGGTGAGCCGGACCAGCGTCGCGCGCTTGTCGATCGGGTCCGGAACCCGGTCGACCCAGCCCTCGGCGACCAGCTGATCGGTCAGGCCGGTGACATTGCCGCCGGTCACCATGAGATAGCGGGACAGCGCGCTCATCCGCAGGCCGTCGTGGTGCCGGTCTAGCTGGGCCAGGTAGTCGAAACGGGGGAGCGTGGTGGCGAACCGCGTCCGTAGCCGGGTGCGGATCTCCTGCTCGATCTCGTTGGTGGTGGCCAGCAGTCGCAGCCACAGCCGCACATCGAGGTGGTCGCCGGATATGGTGCGGGCCTCCATGCCGATGCGTTCGTCGCCGAGCTCCGGGTGGGTGGTCACCTCACATCACCTCCCCGCCGCTGATTGAAATCGACTGTCCGGTCAGCGAAGCCGCGCCGTCCGAGCAGAGCCAGGCGACGGTGTCGGCGACCTCGTCCGGCTCGATCAGCCGGCCCTGCGGGTTGTGCCGGGTGAAGGCGGCGCGCGCGGCTTCGGCACTGCGGCCGGTGGTTTCGATCACGTGGGTCACGCTCTCCTGCAACAGGTCGGTGTCGGTGAAGCCGGGGCAGACCGCGTTCACCGTGATCGGCGTGCCCGCGAGTTCCAGTGCCAGTGCGCGGGTCAGCCCGATCACGCCGTGCTTGGCCGCCGCGTACGCGGTGACGTACGGGTAGCCGCGCAGGCCCGCGGTGCTGGCGACGTTGACCACCCGGCCCCGCCCGGTCGCGCGCATGTCGGCCACCGCGTTCCTGGTGCAGAGGAAGGTGCCGGTGAGGTTGACGGCGAGCATGCGCTGCCACAGCTCGTCGCTGGTGCGTGCCAACGGTGCGCTGGCCGCCTGACCGGCGTTGTTGATCAGGATGTCGACCGCGCCGTGTAGCTCGCGGGCTTGGTCGAACGCGGCGGTGACGGCGGCCGGATCGGTGACGTCGCACGCGATGGCGAGCGCTTGGGCCGACTTCGGCAGCCCGGCAACGGTTTCGGTGGCGCGCGCCAGATCCCGCGCCACCAGGGTGAGGCGGGCGCCGTCGTGCGCGAGCCTGCGGGCGATGGCGGCGCCGATGCCGCGGGAGCCGCCGGTGACGAACGCGTGCCGATCGGCAAGACCGGGCTCGGCCATGCCGGTCATCCTTTCCCCGCCGCCGCGGCGGCCTGCTGGCGCTGGATGTTCGCCTCGAATTGCCGCTTGGCGGCGCCGTACTGCTTGGGCCAGGCGAGCTCGGTGTAGCCGATCCTGGCCGCCTCGGTGAGGGTCCAGGCCGGGTTGGCCAGATGCGGGCGGGCGATGGCGCACAGGTCGGCGCGACCGGCGGCCACGATGCTGTTCACGTGGTCGGCCTCGGAGATCGCGCCGACCGCGATGGTGGGGATGCCCGCCTCCTGGCGCACCCGGTCGGCGAACGGTGTCTGCCACATCCGCCCGAAGGTCGGTTGCTCCTGCTTGGTCACCTGGCCCGAGGAGCAGTCGATCAGGTCGGCACCGGCCTGTTTGAAGCACCGCGCGATCTCGACGGCGTCGGCCGGGGTGATGCCGCCCTCGGCCCAGTCGTGCGCCGAAATACGCACCGACATAGGCAGTTCCGTCGGCCAGGCGTCCCGCACTGCCTTGAACACTTCCAGCGGATAGCGCAGCCGGTTCGCCAGCGACCCGCCGTAGGCGTCGGTGCGCTGGTTGGTGAGCGGTGAGATGAAGCTCGACAACAGATAGCCGTGCGCGCAATGCAATTCGAGCCAGTCGAAGCCTGCCCCGGCACCGCGGCGGGTGGCGTCGACGAATTGTGTTGTCACCTCGTCCATGTCGGCCCGCGTCATCGCCCGTGACCACTGGCTGATGCCGGGCAGGTATTGCTGCGGCGAGGCCGAGATCAACGGCCAGTTCGGCTCGTCGTCGTCGGGGGTGAGCGGTTGATCGATGCCGTCCCACATGCGGCGGGTGGAGCCCTTGGCGCCCGAATGACCGATCTGCAGGCCGATTTTCGCGTCGGAGTTGTCGTGTACCCAGTCGACGATGCGCTGCCATGCTTGTTGCTGTTCGTCGGTGTACAAGCCAGGGCAGCCGGGCGTGATCCGGCCCGTCGGGCTGACGCAGGTCATCTCGACGAAGACCAGCCCGGCACCGCCTTGCGCGCGGGCGCCGAGGTGCACCAGATGAAAGTCGCTGGGGACGCCGCCGACGGCGGAGTACTGGGCCATCGGCGAGACGATCACTCGATTCTTCAGCGTCACCGACCGGGCCGTGTACGGCGTGAACATCGGTGGGACGGAAGGCTCTTCGGCGGTGCGCGAGATTCCCGCCCGTGCGTCGAACCAGCGTTCGTAATTCTCCAGCCAGCCCTTGTCACGCAGCCGCAGATTCTCGTGACTGATGCGCTGGCTGCGAGTGAGCATCGAGTACATGAACTGCTCGGGTTCGAGTTGGTCGCAATAGCGTTCGCCGCACACCTCGAACCACTCCATGGCGTTCCAAGCCGCGTTCTGTAACCGGAGCGCGTCGATCGAGCGGATCTGCTGGTAGTGCTCGAGAACTGCGGGCAGGTCCGCCGGTGTGTCGCCGTGTTCGCCGAGTTGGCGGACCAGTTCGATGGCATCTTCGAGCGCCAGCTTGGTGCCGGAGCCGATGGCGAAGTGGGCGGTGTGTACGGCGTCGCCCATCAGCACCACGTGGCTGTTTCCGGTTTGCAGCCACCACTTCTCGCATTTGACCCGCTGGAAGTTCTGCCACCCCGAGCCCGGCAGGTGACGGGAGTTCGTCATCAGCTTCTCGCCCTGCAGGTTGTCGGCGAACAGCCGTTCGCAGAACGCCACCGACTCGTCCGGGCGGGCCTGGTCCAGGCCGTGTGCGCGCCACACGCGCTCCGGTGCCTCGACGATGAAGGTGCTGGTGTTCTCGTCGAACTTGTAGATGTGCGCCTGGATCCAACCGTGTTCGGTCTGGACGAAGTCGAAAGTGAAAGCGTCGTACGGCTTCTCGGTGCCGAGCCAGATGTAGCGGTTCGGGCGCGTCACGAGGTCGGGCACGAAGACGTCCCGGTGCTCGCCGCGGATCTTGGAGGAGATGCCGTCGGCGGCGACGATCAGGTCGGCGTCGGGGAACTCGTTGGCGGAGTTGACCTCTCGATCGAACTCGAGCTTTACCCCGACCTCTTCGCACCGCGCCTGCAGGATGTTCAGCAGTTTCTTGCGGCCGATGCCGACGAAGCCGTGCCCGCCGGAGCGCAGCACGCGGCCCTTGAACCGTAACTCGATGTCGTCCCAGTGGTTGAACGCCGATTGGATCCGGTCCGCGGTGGCCCGATCCCACACCCGCATGTTCTCCATGGTGGCGTCGGAGAAGACCACGCCCCAGCCGAAGGTGTCGTAGGGGCGGTTGCGTTCGACCACGGTGACCTCGTGATCGGCGTTGAGCTGCTTCATCAGCAACCCGAAGTACAGGCCGGCGGGTCCGCCGCCGATGCACACGACCTTCATGCGCTCTCCTCAGAAGTCGCGGTAGCCAGTACTTTACAACTAAAGCTTTAGGCATAAAGCATTTTCACCGGATCGGGGAGCTGTGTGCGGCGGTGTCACGCCATGACGCCTACCAGGGTCTGCGGATGCGCCGCGGGCTGGCGAACCAATCCTGCTGGTAGTCGGGGTGATCGGCGTACGGCTGCGCCAAGGCCCGCAGGATCTCCTTGGCCAGCTTCTTGGACTCGTCGGCTTTCGAATCGCCGAACAACCAGGAGAACGCGGCTTCTTCGTCCAGCCAGGACCAGTCGTCTTCCTCTGCCTTCTTCTTGTGATCGCGTTCCAACGCCGCCAATACCGCGCGTTTGGCGGCACATTCGGCGAGGATGCGCCGGCTCGACCAAGGGCCTTGCCCGCCTCGGTGCTCGGCGGCGCGCGCCTCGGCTTCGTCGTCCAGAATGCGGGCTCGTACGAAATGCGCCAGGGATTTCATGAATTCACGGTAGATACGGGTGCGCAGGGTAGGCGTCGGTCGAAAGGAGGACCGGGATGGACCGGCGGCGTCATTCGTTGCGCAGGTCGTCCTCCGTGGCGCCGAGGCGCCAGTAGCCGCGAAAGGTCACATCCGCCTTAGGGATCCGTCGTTCGGTGACGAGGTGGCGGCGCAGGGCGCGGACGACGCCGGATTCGCCGGCGATCCACGCGTAGGGCCGCCGTTCCGGGAGTGCGGCGGCGCGGACCGCGTGCACGATGCGGCCACGGTCGCGGTCCTCGTGCACCAGCCAGGTGATCTCGGCGTCTGCCTCGGTGGGCAGTTCGCGGCGATCGGCCTGGTGCGGGACCTCGATCCAGACCTTGGCGACGGTGCCGGCGGGCAGCGATTCGAGGATGCTTGCCGTCGCGGGCAATGCCGTCTCGTCCGCGGCGAGCAGGACCCAGCCGGCCTCGCCGGGCGGGCGGAAGGCGACGCTGCGGTTGTCGCTGTCGCATGGTCCGAGGATGGTGACCCGATCGCCCGGCTGCGCCCGCGCCGCCCAGCGTGCGGCCGGTCCGCCGTCGGCGTGCGGGACGAAGTCGATATCCAATTCGGCAGTGTCGGGCCGATGTTCGCGCGCGGTGTAGGCGCGCATCACCGCGCGAACGGCCGGGTCGGCGGCCCGCCATTCGGCGAACCAGTTGTCCCCGGCGTCGACCGGTACCCAGGGCCTTTGCTGGCCGGGGTGGGGCAGGAACAGCGACAGGCTCTGATCGCGGCCGCCGCTGGCGAAGCCCTCCAACGGCGCACCGCCGAACACGATGCGGAGCTGGGACGGGCTGAGCAGTTCGGTCCGCAGGACCGGCACGTTCTCGAAGAAACGAAAAGGCTGGGCGCGCATGGGAATCCTTGTCAGGTCACTTTGCCGGAGCGGCGGACGGCGTCGGCCAGATCCTCGAGCAACGGTGCGACACCGGCGTGCGAGAACCGGAAGATCGGTTGCCAGCCGACGACCTGATCGGCCCGCACCGCGGGCAGGCCGCGCCAGACCGGATTGGCGGCAAGCGCTTCCGGCGACAACGTGCCGGAACGGCGGTCGAGCAGGATCAGGTCGGCCCGGTATTTGTCGGTGTGCTCCCAGCTGAGCTCCTCGAAGAAGCCGTCCGGGGTGACGTTGTCCGGGGTGACCATGTCGACGCCCAACTCCGCGAAATAGCGCAGGTCGGTGGACATTCGCGGGTCGGAGACGTAGAAGATCCCCTGCGCGGCGGAGGCAGCCATCACGCGCAGGCCGGGTTGCTGCGCGGCGGCCTCGCGGATCGCCTGGGACGCGGCGTCGAATCGGGATTTGGCCTGGGTTGCCTTGGGCGCGTTCAGGTCCGCGCCGAGTGTGCGCGCGAGCTCGGCGTAGCGCGCGATGATCTCCGGCAGTGTCCGGCGTGCGATGCGTACCGTGGCGACATTCGGATTGATCGCCAGAATCTTTTCCTTGCTCTCGTCCGGGATGTACCAGAGCCGGTCGGGCACATACATGTCGGTGACGAGGAGATCCGGTTCGAGCGCCGCGTACTTCTCGACGTTGAACTCGCCCCAGTTGTTGCCGAGCACGGTCAGTTTGCCGAGGTCGAGATCACCCGCCAGGGGCGCCGGTTCGCCTGCTGTCGTGCGTGTTTCACCGAAGACCCCGACGATGCGGTCCTGCAGGCCGTAGTCCGCCAGCAGCGCGGCGGAGCCGGCGAACGCGACGATGCGGGACGGGACCTCCTTGGTGTGGATGGTGTTGTTCCGATCATCGGTGAACGACCAGCCGCCCGGTCCGGTGTACTGCTCGTCGGCGGGCCGGCCGGTGCACGCGGTGACAGCGGCGCCGAGCCCGACTGCGCAGGCGGTCGTGAGCAGGCGGCGGCGGGAGATATGGATTGTGTCCATGGCGGCCATTAGAACGACCCATCGCCGGTTAGGCAAGCCTAACCTGAATGAGGTTGATCACGGGCGGAGCGGTGGGGTGTGCCGATCTCGGGCCAATGCTGTTGCTGCGGAAGATGACCGGGCCAGACCATCCCGGACCGGCGGACTGCGCGGCTGTGGTGCAGACCTCAGCGCCAACTCGGCAGCCACAGGTGCTGCTGCCAACTCGACACGGTGATCGGCAGCCCGGCGAGGATCGGGTAGTTCCAGGCGAAGTTCGCGACGACCAACCCCAGATATAGGCAGACCAGCAGCAGGCCGGTGTCGCGGCGTTCGCGATGATCGGTCGCGCGGCCGAGGATCTGCCCGAGCGCCAGGGCGACCAGCATGATCAGGAAGGGGGCCATGGCGGTGGCGTAGAAGTAGTACATCTGCCGGTCGAGCACGGCGAACCAGGGCAGCCAGGCCGCCGCGTAGCCGGTGAGGGCCGCGATGTAGCGCCAGTCGCGGCGGGTGATGGACTGCCATAGCGCCCAACCGAGGGCGGGCACCGCCAGCCACCAGATGGCGGGCGTGCCGATCAGCATGATCGCGCGCACACACTCCGATTGCCCGCATCCGGTGGTCTGTGCGGGCTCGGGAAAGTGGTAGAGCATCGGCCGCAAGCCCATCGGCCACGTCCACGGCTTCGACTCCCACGGATGGCGGTACCCGGCGGAATTGGTCAGATGGGTGTGCACGTCCAGCATGGCGGCGTGGTGGAACCACAAGGAGCGCAACGTTTCTGGGACGAATGAGAAGAACCCGCCGCCCGCGACGGCATGTCGGTTCACCCCGGTCTCGCTGCCGAACCATCCCGCGTAGGACGCCAAGTACACGCCCAGCGCCACTATGACCAGCGCGAACGCCGCGGGTGCCGCGTCGCGCACGATCGTGCCGAGGAACGGGCGCCGCGCTCCGTAGTGCCGCCGCGCGGCGGCATCGAAACCCAGACACAGGATTACGAAGAAGACCAGGAAATACGCGCCGGACCACTTTGTGCCACAGGCCAACCCGAGCAGCACGCCCGCGCCGAACCGCCACCAGCGCACGCCGAGGCGAGGCCCATACGCGGACAACGAAATCCGGCCCTCGGCCTGCGCCATTCGCGCTCGGACCTCGTCGCGATCGACGATCAGACAGCCGAACGCCCCGGTGACCAGCACCGCCAGGAAGATATCGAGCATGCCGATCCGCGACGAGACGAACGTGACGCCGTCGGCGATCATCAGGATTCCGGCGATGGCACCGATCAGCGTCGAGCGCGTCAGCCGCCGGACGATCCGAATCACCAACAGCACCAGCAGAGTTCCGGCCACCGCCGCCGAGAACCGCCACCCCAGCGGTGTGTAACCGAACAGCGCCTCGCCCACGGCGATCAGCAGCTTCCCGACCGGTGGGTGGACCACGACCACGTACCCGGGATTGTCTTCGATGCCCATCCCGTTGTGCAGCATCTCCCAGGCCTGCAACGCGTAGTACTTCTCGTCGAAGACCGGCACCCCGGCGTCGGTCGTCGAGCCGAGCCCAGCGAAACGTGTCACCGCCGCGAGCAGCGTCAGCACCGCGGTGACCCACCAACCGCGTGCGGTATCAGCCGAATCGGCTGCGAGCTTCGGCCCCGACGGATTGACTATCGGACGAGCCGACCACCGCTCGAGCACCGAACCGACCACCACCCGACCCTACGCAAGGGTCGATTCAGTAGACCAAATTCGCGCCGAAATCAGGGACAACCCCGATCAGGACGAGTTGACTCCACCGGTCCAGGCGGCCGTTGTGCATCTCCCAAAACCTGCGGCACAACTGGAAATACTCCAGGACGACCTGGCGTTCACCGTGCTCCAGCAGGTCTTTGGCCAGGCTCATGTTCGGTCCGAAGGTGTCCATCTGCGGCGAGCCGGGACTGTTGCCTGCGGCGAGCAGGTGCCCCTTGGCGTCGTGGACGCGCCCCTCGCGCAAAGCGATTCGGCCGAGCACCATGTTGGCGTCGTGGATGGCGTTGCCGTAATTCCAGTTGTCGCGGAACCCGGGCGCCATCGCCAGCAGCTCCTGCGCGTAGTCGCGGGCCGCTTCGATATCCCCGTCGGTGAAACTGTCTTTCGCCAGATCCGGCAGTGCGTAGAACCTGTCGGAGGTGGTTCCCGACGCCTCCGCGGTCGCGATGCCGGGCAGTGACGGCAAGGTCGCGACGGCTCCCACCATCGCTGCCGCGGCCAGCGCCGCTACCACGATCCCGGCCACCGCCCGTGGCCGTAACGACCGGACGGCGGTGTGCTGCTTCGGCTTCGGCTGGTCGTCGAGCGCGGAATAGATGGACGGGTGCTCTGTCATCTCGGCCTTACCTGATCAAAGACGGGTGCGCGCCGCTCGTTCGGATCGCGGAGCTCAGCTAGAGCATCGCGCGATCCCTACCTGCACCCATAAGTTTTCGATCATCCACCGATCACCTGCCGAACGGCGCGAGCCCGGCCCGGATCGAATGATCCTGAGCCGGGCCGCAATCCGCCCGGGTCAGTTGGCCATGGTGGCGAACATGCCCGGCTCGTAGGACCCGCCCTTCTGGTGCACGATCACCGCGAGCCGGTTGGCCGCGTTGATCATGGCCACCAGCGCGACCAGTGCGACGGTCTGGTCGTCGTCGTAATGCTTGCGTACCTGGGCCCACGTCTCGTCGGACACACCCTGGTGGGCGTCGGCGAGTCGAGTGCCCTCTTCGACGAGCGCGAGCGCGGCCTGCTCGGCCTCGGTGAACACGGTGGCCTCGCGCCAGGCGGCCACCAGATGCAGCCGGACCGAGGTTTCCCCGGCCGCCGCGGCGTCCTTGGTGTGGGCGTCGATGCACCAGCCGCAGCCGTTGATCTGGCTCGCGCGCAGCGACACCAGTTCCTGGGTGGACTTCGGCAGCGGCGACTGCTGGATCGTCAGACCGACGTTGGCGAACCGCTTGGCGATCTTGCTGCCGATTTCGGTGCTGAACAGGTCGATACGGGGTTCCATGACTGGGTCCTCACTGGTGGTGTTGAACTGAACGACCATGAGATGCCGAGGGGTCGGTCCGTGTGACAGGCGCGGTGCCGTGACGTGTGACACAAGCTTCAGGTGTCACAAAACCGTGGGCCCCGGTGTCTGGTGCGTGACACAGTCGAGAGCGAAGAGGAGTCATCCATGGCAGGCACGTCGCAGCACCCGGCCGAAGATCGCCGCGAGGGCGATCGCCCGGACGCCACCGCCACTTTCGTCGCCCATCGCAATCTGCTGTTCACCGTCGCCTACGAGATGCTCGGCTCGGCCGCCGACGCCGAAGACGTGCTGCAGGAGACCTGGTTGCGGTGGGCCGGGGTCGATCTCGACACAGTGCGGGATCAGCGCGCCTACCTGGTCCGGATCGCCACCCGTCAGGCGCTGGTCCGGCTGCGCACCCTCGGCCGTCGCAAGGAGTCCTACGTCGGGCAGTGGCTGCCCGAACCGTTGCTGACCGCGCCCGATGTGGCCGAGGACGTCGAGTTGGCCGAGAGCGTGTCGATGGCGATGATGCTGGTGCTGGAGACGCTCGCGCCCACCGAGCGGGCCGTGTTCGTGCTCCGTGAAGTGTTCGATCTGCCGTACGAGGAGATCGCCGAAGCCGTCGACAAGACCCCGGCCGCGGTGCGCCAGATCATCCACCGGGCCCGCGCTCACGTAAGCGCGCGCCGACCGCGCGGGGTGGTTTCCCAAGCCGAGACCAAGGGCGCGCTCGATGCTTTCCACCGGGCCGTCGAAACCGGTGATATGCAGGGTCTGCTCGATATTCTCGCGCCGGATGTCGTCTTCTTGGGCGACGGTGGTGGTATCAAGCAGGCCGCGCTGCAACCCGTCATCGGGGCCGCCCGGGTCGCTCGCTTCCTGTCCATCGGCCTGCCACGGGTCCGCGCCATGATGACGATCGAGCCGGTGCAGGTGAACGGCTCCCCGGCGCTGCTGCTCCGGCACGACGGCGCGGTCGACAGCGTCATCGCGCTGCGCATCGACGACGGGCTCGTCACCGGGCTCTACTCCGTGCGTAATCCGGAGAAGTTCTCGCACATGGAGCGGGAGACCGCGTTGCGACGCTGATCGTTTTCGCGTATCGACGGCCCGGCGCCGCCGTGTCCACCGAGGACCGGCGGCGCCGGGCCGTCGTGGTCTGTGGTTGCGGGCTCGGGCACTGAAGTGACATTCACCTCGATGACAGAACAGCGTCCCGTGGCGACACTGGAGAACGGCGTCGGTCACGAATGGCCTGGTCACCGAGGTGTGACGCCTCTCGAATATTTCTATGCGGAAGGGTAGCTCGAACTCATGGCACCGTCGGGGCCGACCATGGACACCGTCAAGATCGCGCTGGAGATGGCGGTGCGCGCACCGTCGATCCACAACACCCAGCCGTGGCGGTGGCGGATCCGTGATCGGGAGATCGAGCTGTGGGCCGACCCGAAGCGCCAGCTGGTGGCGAGTGATCCGCGGCAGGGCAAGCTGGTGGTGAGCTGCGGCGCGGTGCTGCATCATCTGCGCGTCGCCCTGGCGGTTGTCGGCTGGTCCGCCGACGTGACGCAGCTGCCCGACCCGGCGGAGCCGGACCATCTGGCGACCATCGGGCTCACACCGCATCAGCCCACCCAGGCCGACATCGAGCTCGGCGCCGCAGTACTACAGCGGCACACCGACCGCCGCGGCTACCGCTCGTGGGAGATCCCCGCCGGTCACCTCCGGACCATCTCGACCAGGGCGGCGAAGTTCGGTGCCGTGGTGCGCCACGTCCCGGACGGCCTTCGGCGCCGGTTGGTGCAGCCGTTCCACGATGCCGTGACCCGGCACGCGGCCGACCTCGACTATCAACTCGAACTCGTCGAATGGAGTGGCGGGCACCGGACCGAAGACGGCGTGCCCGGGTCGAATGTCCCGCGCCCGCACCAGTGCGACCAGATTCCCGCCCGCGTGTTCGCCGACGCCGATCTGATCGACGATCTCACCGAGCCCGACGCGGCGGAATGGTTGGTGATCTGCACCCCGCACGATGACCGTTCGTCCCAGCTGCGCGCCGGCGAGACCACCAGCGCACTGCTGCTGGAAGCCACCCGCCTCGGACTGTCCAGCTGTCTGCAAACCGAGCCGCTCGGCCTCCCCGAACTGCGCGACGACATCCGGTCGCAAGTGCTCTACGACTGCGCCTTCCCGCAAACTATGATCCGCATCGGCTGGGTGCCGACCGATTCCGCGCCGCTACCGTCCACCCCGCGGCGGCCGATCGAAGACATTATCGACGTAGATCCGTTGGCCGCCACCACTTTTGGGCGCTGAGCAGGCCGACCGTGGGAGCTGCCGGCGTTGTCTCGCGCGACCGCCTATCGGTTGGCTGGCTCACTCGTTGCCTGCACGCGTGGCAGCCAGGGCGCTGGACAGGACCTCGTGCAGCGGATTGTCTTCCTCGACTTCGGTGAGTGCCTTGCCGAGGACTGCTGCGGCATCATCGGCGCGGCCCAACTCGAGCAGGATCCGGCCGTGCACCAGATCGGCGCGTAGCGCGGGCTCGATGGCGTCGATGGTGCGGAAGTTGGTCGCAGCGGCCGCGGCACGCAGCGCGGCATCATCCAGGCGGTCATCGGCGAACAGGATTCGCGCGGCGTTGTAGTCCAGCCGGGCTCGATGCCAGGTGAGCAGGTTCGGATCGGGCTCGGTGTCGGCGAAATCGCGCATAGCCTGATCGGCAACGTCGAGCGCGGCCAGCGCGGCGGCCGACTCACCACTCCAGTGCAGCGACAGTGCAGCGCTGTAGCGGCAGTAGGCAACTCGCAGCGGGTCGTTGTCGAGCACCGCCGCGTCAGCGGCCTGCCGGTAGTGTTCGGCGGCGAGGGCATCGCGATCGAGATTGTCGAGTAGGTCGGCGGTTTCGGCGAGGATCTCCGCCACGGCGCCGTGTTCGTCTCGGGCACGGTGGAATTCGACGATCTCCTCGTACAGGGCGAGCGCCTGATCCGGTTCGCCGAGTTGGCGATGCAAGCCCGCGAGCAGATAGCGGCACTGATGAGCCGACTCGTCCTGGCCGAGCCCCGCCCAGCTCGCGACGGCCTCCTCGGCGAGGTCGGCGGCGTCGAGCAGTTGCCCGGTCGCCCGGTAGGCGATGGCCAGATCCCACAGACAACGAGCGACCTGGGGCAGACCCTCCGTCCGGCCGATCGCGACCGCGGTGAGCAGATCGTTGATGGCCTCGCCCGGCCGGTCCAGGTCGTTGAGCACGGCACCGCGCAGGCCGTGCATCGCCACCCGCAGGTCGGCGGGTGCGTCGGCGGCCAGGCTCGCCAAGGCCTCGTCGGCGGCGGCCAGCGCGGCTTCGGCCTCATCGCGGCTGCGCAGCAGCACGCCGAGGCGGAAGGCCGAAGGCGCGACCATACGGGGGATTCCGGCTTCCTTGAAGGCCGCCACGGCCGTGCGCGCGGCGTCGATCGCGTCGTCGAGTTCTTCGGCGCTGTGGATGTGCCGATGCATTCGGTGCGCCGCGACGTCGCCGATCAGCACCGGGTCGCCGGATTCGGCTGCGGTGGCGGCGGCCTGCGCGAGCAGGGACTCGGCCTCGGTCAGGTGCTCGGCCGCGGGCTCTTCGGCCTGTAACAGGCCGCTGGCCAATCGGATAGCGGACCAGACCTGCCCTTCGAGTTCGGGGCGCTGGATCAGATAGGCATACGAAGCACGCAGCAGCGCCGATCCCTCCGCGACTCGATCCTGCATGCACAGGTACTTGCCGAGGCAACCGAGAGCGACCTGGCGACCGTTTTCATCACCTGCGGCCTCGTACCGCTCGATGGCTTGCCACAGTAGCGATTCGGTCGTCGCGTTGTCGTCGTCCCACGACGCCAGTCGCGCGCGCAGGATTGCTGTGCGCGCGGCGAGTATCGAGTCGGCGGGGGCGTTTTCGGCCAGCGAGATGAGTTGCTGCACAAGAGGTTCTGCGGCGTCGGCGTCGTATCGGCGCAATAGGTGCTCGGCCCGTTCGACGAGCTCGTCGGCGGTCAGCGCGGTGACGTCCACCGGAGCGGCCACCTGCTGTGGAGGCGCCGGTACCCGGTGGTCGGCCGCGGCGGACAAGGGCAGGTGGTCCACCAGCGGCGCGCTCGCCAGCAGCCTTCGTACAGTGGACGTTTGATGGTCGGTACCGTTGCGCTGATCGAATCGGGCGGCGATGTCGAACGCGTGGCGCGCCAGCTCGTCGTGCAGCACCTGCGCGGTGGGCTCGGCCGCGGGCCGGTCCGCGTGCGCCGGACGCCGGACGATCACCTCGCCGTGGCCGGCGTCGACCACCGTGCGCAGCAACAAGGCCGCCGACGCGGCGAACCACATGGCGTCCTTGGGGCTCGGCGCGCGATCCAGCCAACCGAGGTGCCGGTCGAGGAGCTCGAGGCCGCGGGACTGGTTGCCGGTCAGGGCACAGAACTGCAGGTGGTCGCCGATCTCGGCCACATCCTGCGGCCTGGTGCGCAGGATGCGATAGGCCCGGCGGTGCGCGTTGCGCGCCTGCTCGAGTTGTCCGGTGCGCACATACGGCAGCAGCAGGGTGGTGAGAATCCGCTGCGGTTGCTGCTCACAGTTGAGCTCGCCGTCCAGCACCGGCCCGGCGACCGCGATGGCCTCGGCGTCCCGGCCCCGATCGACCAGGTAGTCGGCCTTGTTGGTCGGATCGCAGCCCGCGCAGTCGGAGTTCTCATCCCGCGGCGTCGCACACCATTTCGCGTACCAGTCGTCCGCGGCCGCGAGGTCGCCGACGTGCGCGGCCACTCGATAGCGATAGGCGTACACCGCGTGCAAGCTTTGGCTCTCGGTGCGGTAGCGGCGTTCCATCTGATCGAGCACGGCCAACGCCCGATCCTTGGGCACCTCAGGGAATTTCGTCATCGCCGTGATGGCGTGCTTGAAATCCCAGCGCAGCGTCGCCGCCACCCACGGCTCGTGCGCCGCCGGGTTACGGTCGTAATCGGCCAGACACCGGGCGAACGGAACGAACAGCTTGGCAGGCTGCATGCCCTGGGTGTACGCGTCGATCAACCGCAGCCGCGCGTAGAAGGCGACTTCGGTGTGCTCCCCGGCCTCCGCGTGCCGCAGCACCTCTTCCAGCAGTGCGTCTTTGCCGTCGCCGAAGGGGAGTTGATCGGCTTGTTCGATCAACTGGTACAGGCTGTCAGCCGACTTGGCCATTACGATTCTCCCCGCTCGTCGTGTACCGCCCAATCGAGCAGGCCGACGAAAGATCTGTTGAGCAAGGCCGTGTCCACGGGACGGAGCGGGTGCTGGCCGAGCAGTAGTGCCTGACTGTAGAGCGCCTCGACCGCCATGGTGGCCAGTCGAGGATCGGATAGCGCAGATATCTTGCGTACCAGCGGGTTTCGATGATTGAGGACCAATTGCGGCCGATCCGGCCCGAGCCCGGTGTCGAAGGCGCCGAGCACATCCGACCAGAGGTCGTCGGCGATCGCCCGGGTGGCGCGCAGCTCGGCCCGATGCTGGGTTTCCCGGTCGAGCAGGTACAGCGCGGCCAGTGAGGGCGGGTCGAACGTGCGCAGCGTGACCTCGCAGTCCAACCGGTCCAGCGCGCGCTGGGCCGTCACCAGGAAGGGGCGCAGCGCCAGCTCCGTCGCCGGATCGATCAGGTCGAAATGGGTTGCCAGCTCGCTGGTTTCGAGGCGAGAGACGCGGATCTCGGGATCGATCGCCGGTAGTCGCTCGAGGATCTCGGTGAGGTAGGCGTAGCCGCCGTTCACCAGGCCGATGCCCTGGGCGTTGGCCACGGCGGAGAGCTGACGGAACTCCTCCACCGAGGGCGTGAAGCGGATGGCGCCGAAGCGGCGCCGGAACTCGGCGAGCGGAATCCGGCCCGCGTTGGTCTCCACCGCGAGCCAACGGTCCACCAGGCGCAACATGTCGTCATCGTGCAGCGCAAGGGCTTTCACGCCGAGGTCGTGGATCTGCAGGAACTGCGCGAGTCGGGCCGGGTCCGACGCGGACAGCTCGATCAGCCAGTCCCTGACCTGATCGCCCAGTGCTTCCCGGGTCGACTCCAGTAGGTCGTCTTCGTACAGGGCTTCCCGGCTGGCGGTCGGGCGCAGCTCGCTCGTGTCGACCACGCAGCGGACGAAGAACGCCCAATCGGGCAGCAGCCCGGTGACGTTCTCGGCGATCAGCATGCGCTTGAGATAGGCCCGATGCCCGGTCTTGGCCGCCGGATTGGCCGCTTGCGGCAGCACGAACGCCACGCCGGTGAGCCCGGCCTCGGCGCTGGACAGGTCGAAACTGGCGAACGGGGTGTAACCGAAGGTGTCCTCGGCGTAGGTGGCCAGCGCTGCTTGCCGGTCGCTCGGCGTGGGATGTGTTGCCCGCCAGGGCAGATCGGCCGCATTGATGGTCTGTCCGTCGACGGTGACCGGGAACGGCAGCAGGCCGCCGAAGAGCGTGGCCAACTCGAGGACGGTGGTGCTGGTCAGCCACGGTTCCATGCCTTGGCGTGGCGTGAGCGTCACGGTGGTGCCGGGCTCGGCCCGCTGCTCGGCCGCGATCTCCACGCGGTAGCGACCATCGGCGTAACCGGTCCACGCCACCGACGGTCCGCCGCGGGCCGAACGAGTCAGGATCCGCGCCTCGTCGGCGACGAGGAAACAGGAGAGCAGTCCGATGCCGAACTGACCGAGGAACTCGTGCCTGGCGAAGCCGAGACTGTCGCGCTTGCCGCTGTGGCCGATGGTGGCCAGGAACTCGTGCACTTTGGGCTCGGTCAGCCCGATGCCGTTGTCGTACACGCGGATACTGCCGTCACCCGTGCTGTCCGGGGTCTCGATGCGCACCTCGGCGGGCGCGTCCGCATCGAAGGCCTGCCGGGCGGTGACGGCGTCGACCGCGTTCTGCAGCAACTCTCGAATGTAGACCCGCGGGCTGCCGTAGAGGTGGTGACTTAGTAGGTCGACAACGCCACGTAAATCGACCCTGAACGCTTGCTCCACCGCTGCCCTCCGACAAACCCACCAGCTAACGGAATCACTCTAGCCATAGGACAGGCCGATGCTTCCCCCTCGATTCTGGGGGCGGCTCAGGTCTGCCGGGACAAATGGGCCTCGTGTTGCGTGGTCACCTGGTGCCACAGCCGGTGGCGTGCGGCGCGGTCGAAGACGGCGGGGGAGATGCCGAATACCTCGTGCAGGGCGGTGAACCAGTCCTCCTGGGTATCCAAAACCGTTGTGCTGGTGTGGGAGTCATCGATTCTGCTGAGGGTGCGGGCGCGCAGGGTGTCGCCGCCGCTCGCATGCCGACGCTGCACCACGCACACCCGGACGAAACCGGATTCCGGTGCGGTGGAGAGGTATTGGTGGCGTTCAGCGAAGTCGGACATGGTCGCGGGGGTCGGATCGAAGTCCATGCCGACGAAGCTGCCGCGCGGATCGTGGTCGAAGCGCCAGCCGCCGGCGACGGCGGTGGACGGGCGTAGGCCGAAGGTGAACGGGCCCTGACGATAGTCGCCCGCGCGCAGCGGTAGTGGAGAGAACAGGGCGTCGCCCAGGCCGGCATCGACCAGCCAGGTCGTCTCCGGGTCGTTCGGTAGCCCAGAGACGGTGAGCGCCAGATGGTTCCGGCTGATCTCGGCGGGTCCGCCGGAATTCTGCACGCCTGCCCGGTGCAAGGTGACCTGATAGCCGAGGGCCCGCAGTAGCGCGGAGAAAGCGCCGTTGAGGTGGTAGCAGTAACCACCGCGGCGCTGCCGGATGATGCGATCGGCGGAGTCGAGCGGGTCGAGGGTGGTGCTGCGGCCGAGTTGAATCTCCAACGCCTCGTAGGGCACCTGTTGGACGAAGGCCTCGTGTAGTCGGGTCAGGGCGGCCACACTCGGTGGTTCCGCGCCGGGTAGGGCCAGACGCCGGAGGAACTCGGACGCATCGATCTCGCGCATGTCCGAACCCTAGTGTGTTGCCGACGGTGTGCGGTCTGGTCTCGGTTTGCCGCAACTGCCGGGAGTGACCAGGCTCACGATTGAAGTTGGACCGGCTTCATAAGAGTGTCTGACCAGCTGATTCGGGGTTGCGCGAGGGCCGCCCGGCCGGAAAATTCGATGAAACATGTCGGTATCGACCGGTTTACTGATGCACGCCGATGAGTTCGAGCACCCGAGTCCGTCTCAATCATTGTGGCGCCGGGGGTTCGAAGCTCCAAGGCCACACGTTGCCCTGCTGATCTCTATGCCCCCGGAGGTATCCGATGCCCGAACCATCCGCTCCCGTCTCGGGAGGACGGACACCGACCGTCATCCGGGTGCTGGTGCTCGCGACCTTCGTGGTGATCCTGAACGAGACCATCATGATCAACGCGATCCCGCGGCTGATGGAGGATCTCGAGGTCACCGAGCGGGCGGCGCAGTGGGTGTCCACCGCGTTCATGCTCACCATGGCGGCCATCATCCCGACCACCGGCTGGTTCCTGCAGCGGGTCACCACTCGGCAGGCCTACGCCGTGGCGATGGGTGTCTTCCTGGCCGGTACCGCGCTGTCGGCCGTGGCGCCGTCGTTCGTGGTGCTGCTGATCGGGCGGATCATCCAGGCCGGTGGCACCGCGGTGATGATGCCGCTGTTGATGACCACGCTGATGACCGTGGTGCCTGAGAAGGATCGTGGCCGGGTGATGGGTAACGTCACCCTCGCCATCTCGGTGGCGCCCGCGATGGGGCCGGTCATCTCCGGGCTGGTGCTCCAGGTCGGTTCCTGGCGTTGGCTTTTCGTGCTGGTGCTGCCGATCACCGGCGTGGTCACCTGGCTCGGATTGCGGCAGCTGGAGAACGTCGGCGAGCCGCAGCCCGGCGCGATCGACTGGTCCAGCGTGCTGCTCGCCGCGCTCGGCTTCGGTGGTCTGGTGTACGGGCTCAGCAAGTTCGAGGCCGACAACCTGGCCAGCCCTGCGCTGATCGTCGCCGCGGGGGTGGCACTCATCGCCACGTTCGTGTTCCGGCAGTTGCGGTTGCAGCGCACCGGTGTTCCGCTGCTCGACCTGCGGGTGCTGCTGGCGGGCACCTACACCAAGGCGCTGGTGCTGATGTCGGTTGCGTTCATGGCGATGCTCGGATCGATGATCCTGCTGCCGCTGTACCTGCAGAACCTGCGCGGTCTGAGCCCGTTGGCGACCGGCCTGCTGGTGATGCCGGGTGGTCTGGCGATGGGTCTGCTCGGGCCGACCGTCGGTCGCCTGTTCGACAAGTTCGGCGGCCGCTGCCTGGTGATTCCCGGGTCGATCGGCATCGCCGTGGCGCTGGCCGGCTTCACCCAGATCTCGATGACCATGCCGTACTGGCAGCTGATCGCGCTGCACGTGGTGCTGATGGTGTCGCTGGCCGCGACCTTCACCCCCGTCTTCACCCTCGGCCTCGGCGCGCTCCCGCACCAGCTGTACTCGCACGGCAGCTCCATGCTCGGCACCCTGCAACAGGTCGCCGCCGCCTTCGGCACCGCCATGGTGGTCACCGTCATGTCGGCCCGCAGCACCCAGCTCGTCGAAGACGGCACCGACGCCATCACCGCCCACCTCGACGGCATGCGCCTGGCCTTCCTGGTCTCCGCCGTCCTGGCCATCGTCGTGATCGTCATGGCAGTCCTGCTGCCCAACCGGGCCGCCGCCCCGGAAGAATCCGACGAGTCCGAAACCGCGGCACCCGAATTGGTCAAGGGCTGACCCCTTCACCCCACGAACCCCCGGCCGCACCCGCGCGCGCCGGGGGTTTCGTCTATTGGTCGACTGATCATGAGGAACTGATGTAGGCATCGCCCGAGCGAGCCACACCACCATTTCCCCATGATCGGTTGTCCAGTATCCGTAACTCGCGTCTGCGCTGCGGGCTCATATCGTAGTGGGAGTAGTTCGCCTAGGTGGTCTTCTATTAGTCGGACATTTCAAGTGCAGCTTATCGAGTCATTCAGTACGTCTTAAAAAGTAAATGTCGCTGCGACATTGCTGGGGATCGTTGGTAAGAATGCGTTCCATGGTAGGGACAGCCTCTCGGGAATTGTTGGTGCGGCACGGTGGGGTGGGGGCTGCGCGGGTGGGGTTTCGGGGGGATGTGGAGGGGTTGCGGGCGGTTGCGGTGCTGGCTGTGGTTGTTTTTCATGCGGGGATGCCCGGGGTGGGGGGTGGGTTTGTGGGGGTGGATGTTTTCTTTGTTATCTCCGGGTTCCTGATTACGGGGATGTTGTGGCGGGAGGTCGCGGGGAGCGGGACGATTCGGTTGGCGCGGTTCTATGGGGCGCGGGCGCGGCGGTTGTTGCCTGCGGCGGGGATCGTGTTGGTTGCGACGGCGGGGGGTGCGGCGGCGTTGTTGCCGCCGTTGCAGGCGCGTCAGGTACTGGGCGATGGGATTGCCAGTGCGTTGTATGTGGGTAATTATCGGCTTGCGTTGCACGGCACCGACTATCTCGCTGCGGATGCGCCGCCTTCGCCGTTTCAGCATTACTGGTCGCTGGGGGTGGAGGAGCAGTTCTATTTGTTGTGGCCGGCGTTGATTATAGGGGTTGCCTGGTTCGTACAACGGCGGCGTGAGACCGAGAGTGTTTCGCCGACTCCGTATCTGGTTGTCCTCGGGGTCGTCGCCGCGCTGTCGTTCGCGGTGTCGCTGCACTGGACCAGGACGTTGCCGTCGTGGGCGTTCTTCGCGCTACCGGCTCGGGCTTGGGAGTTGGCGGTCGGTGGCATGGTGGCGCTGTCGATTCCGGTCTGGCGTCGTATCCCGTCGTCGGTTGCCGCCGTCGCCGGGTGGGGGGGGCTGGCGGCGATCGTCGTGAGTTGTACGCACTTGGACGGGCGGACGCCGTATCCCGGGACCGCTGCGCTGCTGCCCGTACTGGGCGCGGCCTCGATCGTGGCCGCAGGCTGCGCCGCGCCCCGGCTCGGAGTCGGTCGAGTGTTGTCGACGGCTCCCTTGCGGTCGCTCGGGCGGCTGTCGTACTCGTGGTATCTCTGGCACTGGCCGGTGTTGCTGCTCGCACCGAAGCTCAGCGGTCACCCGCTCGACCTGGTCGGCTCGCTGGGGGCGGTCGCCACGGCGGCGGGCTTGGCCATGTTGACGCTCTGGTTCGTCGAGGATCCCGCACGCTTCGCGGCGCCGCTACGGCGTTCGGCCGCACTGAGTTTGGCCGGTGGCGGTGTCGTCACCGCGGTCGCCGTATGCGTTGGCGTGGTGCTGCTGGTGCTCGTGCCGGTGCCGGTCGGGCGTGGGGCGGCGGCCGAGGCGTTGACCGTCGTCGCGCCACCGCAGGCGCCGCCGTCGGAGTCCATCGATCCGCATGATGCGGCGGTGCAGCAGTTGACCGCGCAGGTGCAGGCGGCCGTCACAGCCTCGGCCGAATCGCCGTCGGTGCCGTCGAATCTGTCCCCATCACTCGCCGACGCACCAGCCGACAAGGCCGCCGTATTCGGAAACGGTTGCGTGCGTTCGTGGCTCGACGTCGGTCAGCCGGAGTGCGCCGCGGGCGATCTCGGCTCGGCGAACACGGTGGCACTGGTCGGTGATTCGCATGCGGCGATGTGGAGCCCGGCGTTCGAACAGATTGCCGAGCAACGGCATTGGCGCTTGGAGACGATGAGCAAGGTGACTTGCCCGCTGATGGAACTGCCCATCACCAGTCCCTACCTCGGCCGGGAGTACACCGAATGCGTGCAGTGGCGGCACCAGGTCCTGGCCAGGCTGCAGGCCGAGCATCCACGGCTGATCGTGCTCAGCATGTCCCGGCGCTACGGCGGCGACTTCGGCTTCACCACCTACGACCAGGCCTGGATCGACAGCCTGTCCCGCCTGACCACGCAGCTGCGCGCGACAGGCGCGAATGTTCTTGTCCTCGGCCCGATTCCGGACCCGCACAGCACCGTGCCCACCTGCCTGTCCGGCCACCTCGACGACGCGCTGGCCTGCGCGCCGACCCGTCCGGTCGCCGTCGACGACGCGGGCATCGCCGCCGAACGAGCCGCGACAACGGCGGGCGACGGCCAGTACGCCGACCTCACCGAGCTGTTCTGCACCGCCGACCGCTGCCCGCTCATCACCGGCAACACCCTCATCTACCGCGACGACAACCACCTCACAGTCGCCTACGCCAAAGCGCTCGCCCCGGTCGTTGCCGCGCTGGCCGACGGCGCGCTGGCCCGCGGCTGAACACGCTGGGCAAGAACTAACCGGACGCCAAGCCCCGAGCCGACCGGAACCACAGCGTCGGCGAAGGCGCCGCGCACGAGACCAGCATTCCCGGGACGCGGCACTCGGCGGAGCGATATTCTCCATCCGCGGAGTACCTTCCAGCCCGGCGTACGCATGCGGGCCGCCTGCGACGTGGGGGAGGAGGACGGCGGGTGCGAATTCAACCGAGAGAACAGCTTCTGGACGTGTGGCGAGCCCTGCTCGCCGCGTGCTGGGATGATCAGCGCTGGCGCTGGGGCGAGCAGGCGGACACCAACTCGATCAGCGACTCGGAACAGCTGCTGTGCCTGCTCTACCCCGCCACCGAGATCGACATCTTCACGCTGGCAGACCCGGACCGCATCGAGGGCGACGTCGCCGGCGTGCTGGAGCCGATCGGGGAGAGGGGCCAGCTGGGCGGCTTCGTCGTCTCGTTGCTGGAGCAGTACCTCGAGCGCAACGCCGACGAGGACGGCGAACCGTCCTTCGCCGCGGGCAATTACCTGCGCGGTGAACCCACCGACGGGCAGCGGCGAATCGAGGTCGTCAGCTCGTATTCGATGTCGCTGGCCGTCTGCATGAGCGGTCTGCGTTTCCTGCAAGCGTGCCGCGTCAAGACGCGGTACGGCGAGCTGACCGACCGGATCGACGCACTCTCCGCCCGGCTGAGCGCGCGGCTGACCGCGGCGATGACGGGATTGATCCGAAGCTTCGTGGTCGCCACCACGCACCCGAAGTCGCCTGCGGGACAAGCGATCCTCAGCATGCTGAACCAGACCGGGCAGCCCGGTCGGCTGATACATTGCGAAGTACGGCGCAGCCTCGAAAGGGTGCGGACGCTGCTGCTCCGCGACGTCACGCTCGGCCGAGGAGCCTCGACCACAGAGTTCGATGACGACGACATGCTCTTCGAATGTGGATGGAGCTGGGGCGTCGTTCACGACGCCGCCGAGATCGATGGCATCGACGCGCGGATCGCGCACTGCGGCGGTATCGCGGTTCCGCACCCCCACCTCTACTTCACCGTCACCGCGCTGGACGCCATCAACGACCTCGTCTCCCCGCGGATCGATGAACTCGGCTTGCTCGACAAGCGGCAAATCCAGCTCGCCCAAGCCTTGCGCCTCAGATGGGAACTGGCCCAGGACTATTGGTCCACGCTTGCCCGGTTCGGTTCCGGTAGATGGCCGCTGGAAGATATCCCGTGGCGCACATCGGACGGCTTGGAGTCGGACTACTTCAGTCTCCTCCTGTCGGCGGTATTGATCCATGACCTGACCGCGAGCACCGCCGACGATGACGACTTAGCAAGGATCGTAGCAATTTTCGAGGAATTAGCCGCTCGTGGACGGGTCACCCGCAGAGCCCTGCTCGACGATCCCGCCGTGGGGCTGCATACATCCGGCGTACGGCTGACGCTGTGCGGCAGCGAGTCGGTCGATGACGGTCCGGTGCTGTATTGGGAGGTGTCGGACTTCGCTCCGACGCTCTTGAAGCAAGTACTCCGAGCAGTCAGCGTGTCCAGCAATGTCGACACCAGAGACAAACTGATGGAACTGGCCAAATCGGTGATGGACCACCTGGATCGGCGGAGGCTCCGGTCGGGCGCCACCGGACTCTGGGACGACCCGGCGGGCGTCTTCGACGACGACGGCGCATCCGTCGCGACCAAACCCTCCTGGGCGATCACTGAGCGAGTGGTCGAATGTCTGATCGCCGCCGAGCGCATCTACCGGGAACCGCCACCTCAGTTGCCGGAACTACAGCGGATGGCACGAAACCTGCTGACCATCGCCGAGCATCGATACGACCAGACGAAGTTGGGGGTCGATCTGGACGACCGATCGGCCAGTCTCACCATGCTCGACCATGTGGAAGCACGCATCGATGCGGCAAGGCAGGAGCTACACCGCAACCCCGCAACCACATTCGTGCACGCGATCGAGGCGTTGCGTGACCTCGAGCAGCTGTCGATAGCCCGCCGTGACGCGAGCAGGGGCAGCTGACCCGTGATCGTCTTCGCGATTTCCGACAAGGGTGGTACCGGGCGTTCGGTGACCAGTGCCAATATCGGGTACCGGATGTGTGTGATGGGGAACAGTGTCGCCTACCTCGACTTCGATTTCGGGTCGCCGACGGCGGGGGCGCTGTTCGAGATCGACAGTGTGGAGCGCGGGGTCGCCGGCGGGACGGGGTTGCATTCCTATCTGACCGGCCATGTCGGTGTGCCTGCTCGAATCGACGTGCGGGACAAGACCGATCGCCGTGAGTTGCAGCGGATGCGGATGCGCACCGGCAAGCTCGCCTTGCTGCCCGGTGACCTGGGTGGCGCGGAGTTCGCGAAGGTGGACCACAATGTGGTCCGGCGATGTGCGGAGCTGCTGCTCACGATCGAGCAGGACTTCGATGTCTGTCTCGTCGACGTCAGTGCCGGTCGGTCGGTGGCCTTGGAAATCGCCGTGCAGGCCACCGGATTACGGCAGTTCGCCGCGAAGACGGTGCGCTGGTTGGTCTTTCACCGCTGGACTCGGCAGCACATCGTCGCGGCGGCAGGCTTGGTCCATGGCCCGCACGGCGTGGTGGAGTCCGGAGCGGTCGCCGGACATGATCCCCGGATGTTGCTGGAGAACATTCGATTCGTGCGTACCGCGGTGCCGCGATTGAACGAGGCGACCGAAGTCTCCGGCTTGCAGGCCGCATGGCTGCACGAACAGAACGCGCGACTGAAGCACCTCGCGGCCGAGTACCGGATCGGCGCAAGCGTTCTGCTCGGCGCGACACCGATCGATCCGGTCTTGCAGTGGCGTGAGCAACTGATCCTGGATATCGACGTGATGCAGGGTATCGCCAAGGAGGACACCGTCGAGGCGTTCGGCAGCCTGGCGAACCGCATACTCTCCGAATCGATTTGGCAGCCGATGCGGTAGTCGCGCAGGCCGTCGTGGAAGGTGCCGAACACAGTGGAATACGCCGCCGGGTACAGCGAGGGGACCGATCAGCCGCGGATCGCCGGGGTGCCGCTGTCCCATGTCTCCATCGAGGTGGGACATCTCCGGATGGAAGACCTCGGCAACGGGGACGACTGGATTCGTGAGCAATTCCGCAAGGTCGTGCCGCTGGTCACGTGGTTCACCGACGCGGCGAAGGTCGAATTCGGGCCGAAGGCCCGGGTGAGTACCTGTCTGCTGGTCGATGACTATTTCCGCGCCGACACCGATCCACGCGACGTGCTCGGCCGACTACTCGGGTGCGCCGAGGACAAAGGACTCACCATCGACTATTTGGGGCGAGAGGCAGGCTGCGCGGTCGTCCCCGCCAGGGCGGAAGGCCCCGGAATCGAACTGGCGCAGGCGGTTCGGGCTCGGATCGTGCCCTCGCCGACCCGGGGCGCGACGGGTCGCAGGCCGCCGACCGACCAGTCGGGCTGGCTGTGCAACGGCACGCGCGCCTCCGACGAACCCGCGCAGGCAATGCGCAACGACCCGTATCAGCCGCCCGAAGAATTCGGCAGCCCCACACATTCGATCTTTCTCGACGTCGAACTGTGGCGCGAGGAACCGCGAAAGCAGCAGAGCAGCAACGAGTTACCGATCACCTGGTCGTTGCCGTTTCTCACGTCGATCTGGCAGCTACTACGACTGGGTCTGCTGCGCTTCCACGGCAGACCGGTGGTCGAACCGCAGCTGTGGGACCGTCAACAGCCTTGGCCGGCCGACTGGCAGGATTTGCCCACCGTGCTCAAACTGAACCCCCGTGCGAAACCGTTTGCCGCATACCGCTCGCTGTCCGTTCTTCCGGTGCGGTACCTGGAGGTCGAGCACGCCGTGCGGCTGATACTCGAGCACATCCGGCTCGACGACGAGGTGGTCGAACAGCTCGTTCGCCGCGCGGCCCAGGAGCAGGTCTCGTTGCCGCGCAGCAGCACCGAACGCCTGAACTACCACCTGGTGGATGGACGCTGACGTGCACGAACCGAGCGATCCGGCGGACCATCGGGTTCTCGTCGTGCTGGGGGAGACACACACCTGCCTGCTGCCGACGGCAAAACCCCTGCGGCGCAGCGATTCGGACCAGCTGCTGGACCTGATGCCGGGCCACCCCGTGCACTGGCGGGAACGCCCGATGTCCCGCGCGGTCTCGCCGGACATCGTGACGGGCGTGGACTGCGAACTGGCCGCCCCCGGGCACGCCGCGGTGCGGGCGATCGGCACGGTGGCCAACCATGCCGTCGTGCTCGGTGGCCGCGTGCTACAGAGCTCGACGCAGGCGAAAGTCGTTGCCGCAGAGTGGCCTGAGCGGCGGGTGTGGTCGCATTACCTCGGCCGGGCCGGGGTGCTGGAGGTACTCACCAAGGTCGCCGCCGAGACGAGCAGCAGACTGACGGCTGGTCTCTTGGCCGGTGGACCACCGACCCCGGACGTTCTCGATCTCGGGTCGATAGCCCATCGACTACTCGGGCGAATCACCATGGACCCGCACCTCGATCAGCGAGTCCCGCTGCGGGCCAGCACCACTCGCCTGAGATGGGCAGCGCGCAGAGGTGATGTCGAGCAGACCCGAGTCGCTTTTCGCGTGCTCAACGACACTGACCGCACCGCCGAGATCACCGTGCGCGACGCGGACGAACTAGCCGCCGCGCAACAGTTCTGCGAAGACCTCGCGGCCCACGACTGGCTGCTGACAGCCCTCAGGGCAACCCTCGAAAAGTCCGACTTCTTCGACCCGGGGACACCCGAATCAACCGCGCTGTCAGCTCCGGCACTGCACCACCTCGCCCACCTCTGGGCACCCGGCGCACACACCCCCGCCCCGCTCCGCGCACTGTGGACTCCACTGGAGGCCGACCCCGGCTTCTCCGTCGACCGGCAAATCCTGGTCGACGAGCTCCGCAACCGCGTGCTGGTAGGCGCCTTGGATGCGAACCGGCAGACAAGGATCGGCACAGAGCCCTGACGGTCAGCGGTCTGCCCGTTCGAGGTCCTTGCGTAGATACTCGGCGGTGACGGATTTCTTGTCCGCGGCCAGCTGCTCCGGAGTGCCTTCGAACAGCACCTTGCCGCCGTGACGGCCCGCGTCCGGCCCGAGATCGATGACCCAGTCGGCGTATTTGACGACCTCGAGATCGTGTTCCACCACGATGACCGTGTTTCCTTCGTCGACCAGGCGATCGAAGAGGGTGAGCAGCCGGTCGACGTCGGCCATGTGCAGGCCGGTGGTCGGCTCATCGAAGACGAACACGGTGCCCGTGTCCTGGAGGCGGTGCGCCAGCTTGAGCCGTTGGCGCTCACCGCCCGACAGGGTCGAGAGTGGTTGCCCCAGTGTCAAATACGCCAGCCCGACTTCTTGGAGCATCGCGAGCTTGGCGGTCACCTTGTCTTCGGTGAAGTAGGACAGACTTTCCTCCACGGTGAGCCCGAGCACTTCGGCGATGTTCTTGCCGCGCAACGTCTTTTCGAGCGCCTCGTCCCGATAGCGGCTGCCCTCACATACTTCGCAGGTCACCGTGACCGGATCCATGTAGGCGAGGTCCGTCTCGATCACGCCGCGTCCCTTGCACGCCGGGCAGGCGCCGGTCGAGTTGAAGCTGAACAGGCCGGGGTCGGCATCGTTGGCTTTGGCGAACAGGTTTCGGACGGTGTCCATGATGTCGACATAGGTCGCCGGCGTCGACCGCGAGGAGATGCCGATGCCCGACTGGTCGACCATGACCGCGTCCGGGTGCTGGGCGGCGAAAGCTCCTGAGATGAGCGAACTCTTGCCGGAGCCCGCCACGCCGGTCACCGCGGTGAGCACCCCGGTGGGGATGCGCACGGAGACGTTCTGCAAGTTGTTCAGCGATGCCTTGCTGATCTCCAGCGAGCCGGTCGGTTCACGGACCTGCTCCTTCAAACCGGTGTGCTCACGCAGCCGTCGGCCGGTGAGCGTCTTGGCTTTCAGGAGTTGCCGGTAGGTCCCCTCGAAGACGATCTCACCGCCGTGCGACCCGGCCCCGGGCCCCATGTCGACGATGCGATCGGCGACGGCCATGACGTCCGGATTGTGCTCGACCACCAGCACGGTGTTGCCGTTGTCACGCAGTTGCGCGAGAAGCTCGTTGAGCCGGTGCACATCTCGCGGATGCAGGCCGACGCTCGGCTCGTCGAAGATGAAGGTCAGATCGCTCAGGCTGCTGCCGAGATGACGGACCGTCTTCAGCCGCTGGCCCTCGCCGCCGGACAGGGTAGAGGTCTCGCGGCCGAGGCTGAGGTAGCCCAGTCCGATCGATTCCAGCCGGGACAGTGCCGTGATAGCTGCCTGGACAACGGGTTTGGCGACTCGATCGTCGATCTTCCCCAGCTCGACGATCAGTTCGCTCACCTCCATGTCCGCGTAGTCGGCGATGTTCTTGCCGTTGATCTTGGAGGCGAGCGCGGCCTTATTGAGCCTGCCGCCGCCGCAGACCTCACAGGTGCTGGTCCGCACCACCTGCTCGACGTCCTTGCGCTCCTTGTCTTTCAGCGCATCCAGGCCGTTCTTGAGATAGCGGCGATTGAACCGGACGACGATGCCCTCGTATTCGTTGGAGTGCGTCACGTCCTTGCCGGGGCGCCGGACCTTGAATCCTCCGCCGTGCAGCAGCTTGTCCCATTCTGCCGCGGTGAACTTCTGCAACGGCTTATCGGGATCGAACAGTCCGGATTCCGCGTAGGTGATCCACGGATAGCCGCCGACCGCGAACAGTGGTGACTGGATGGCGCCCTCGTTCAACGACTTCGACTTGTCGAGCAGCAGGTCGAGGTCGAGTCGCGCGGTCCGGCCGAGTCCTTCGCACTCGGGGCACATGCCCTGCGGAACATTGAACGAGTACATGGTCGACTCGCCCGCGCTGGGCTTGCCGTGCCGCGAGAACAGCACGCGCAGCATGGGATTGATCTCCGTCATGGTGCCGACGGTCGAGCGGGAGCTGCCGCCGATCTGGCGCTGGTCGACCACGATCGCGGTGGACAGATGCGACATGCCCTCGGCGTGCGGCCGCTCGTACTTCGGCAGCCGGTTGCGGATGAACCAGGGGAACGTCTCGTTGAGCTGGCGCTGCGACTCGACTGCGATCGTGCCGAACACCAGCGACGACTTCCCGGAACCCGATACACCGGTGAAGACGGTCAGCCGCCCCTTCGGGATCTCCAGCGACACATTCTTCAGGTTGTTTTCTCGGACGCCTTGCAGCGTAATGCTGTCGTTCGCTTGCCGTCCGGCTCGATCCGACATCTCCACTCCCCTCAGCGTGCGCAAGTAGTTTCCAAACGGAAACTATACCAGGACGTCGACCTCATAGTCGGCTACCCATTCCGCGAGACGAATCGGCGTCTCGTTGTATAGCCCCCTTTCCTGCATGGACGAGGCAGCCTCGACCGGCGCGTTGAGATGCTGGTCCAGCGCGTCGAGATCGAACAGCGGCAGGGCCGGTGAACTGGGCTCCGCGACGATCTTTCCGAGTATCTGCTTGATCGCCCGGTCGTAGCCGGGATCCTGAGTGGAGGGATAGGGAGCTTTGCGCCGCTGCACAATGGACTCCGGCAGCAGATCCGCGGTGGCGGCGCGCAGCAGGCTCTTCTCCCGCCCGTCGAACGTCTTCATCGACCACGGCACATTGAAGACATACTCGACCAGGCGATGGTCGCAGAACGGGACACGCACCTCGATACCGCTGGCCATGCTCAAGCGGTCCTTGCGATCCAGCATTACCGGCAGCCATCTCGTGAGATTCAGGTAGCTCGCGGTCCGCATTCGCCGGTCGTGGCCGGTTTCGCCGGTCAGGTGCGGCACTTCTCGAAGGGCCGAGTGGTATTGGTCGGCGATGTATTCCGGAAGATTCAGCCGCGCCGTCAGATCCGGATTCAGGAACGCCGTGGATTGCTCGGTGATCGACCGCTCGCCGAGCGCGTGCCAGGGGAAAGTATCGGCCTGCACGGCCTTCTCGTCGTGGAACCACAGGTAACCGCCGAAGACCTCATCCGCGGATTCACCGGACAGTGCGACGGTGGATTGCTCCCGCACCGCACGGAACAGCAGGTAGAGCGACGGGCCGAGATCGCCGTCACCGAACGGCAGATCCCAGGCGCGTGAGACGGCCGCTCGGATGTTCGGGGCCACCAGATCCGCGTTGTTCAGCAGGATCGTCTGATGGTCGGTGCCGACATGCCGAACCAACTCCGCCGCGAACGGCTGATCGGGCGCTTCGCGCAGCGGCTCCGGCGCGAAATTCTCCACCTGGCCTTCGAAATCCACCGAGAAGCTGCGGATCCGCCCGCCGCCGTCGGCGTCGAGCCTGCGCTGCGCCAAGGCGGTCAACGCGCTGGAATCCAAACCACCGGACAGCAGCGTGCACAGCGGAACGTCGGCAACCAGCTGACGAGAAACAATGTCTTCCAACAAACCCCGGACCGCGCCGACGGTCGCGGGGACGTCATCGGTGTGCGGCCGGCATTCCAGTTCCCAATACTTCTGCTCGGTCCGCCGGCCATGGCGAACCCGAAGAATATGCCCGGGACGCACCTCGTACATGCCGTCGAGCGGTGTCTGCCCGGGAACCCGGACAAAGGACAGCACGTCGCGCAGCCCCTCGAGGGTGAGCGCCGCTCGGCTTTCCGGATGGGCGAGAATCGCTTTCGGTTCGGACCCGAAGAGCACCCCGGCGGGGGTCGGATAGTAGAACAGCGGCTTGACGCCCAACCTGTCCCGATACAGCAGCAATTCCTCGACGCGGCTGTCCCAGATCGCGAAGGCGAACATGCCGTTCAGTCGTCGCACGAAATCCGCGCCCCACTCCAGATAGGCGCGGAGGACGACCTCGGTGTCGCTTCGTGTCCTGAAGCGGTGACCGTGCGCCGTGAGTTCGTCGCGAAGTTCGGTGAAGTTGTATACCTCACCGCTGTAGCTGATCGCGGCCAGCGGCGTGCCGTCGGGCAGCGTCTCCGGCGTGACCATCGGCTGTCGGCCACCCTCGAGGTCGATCACCGAGAGCCGCCGATGCCCTAGCGCGCAATGCGGCTGTAGCCACAGTCCCTCGTCATCGGGACCGCGGAAAGCCATGGTGTCCACCATTTTCTGGAGAACCGGGCGCTCGGCAGTGAGATCACGATCGAAATCTGCCCAACCGGCGATTCCACACATCGTCTTGTCCTTTCGCTGTCGTTACGCGAGGGTCGCCCACACGGTCTTCGGTTCGAGATACGCGTCGAGCCCGGCCCGGCCCATTTCCCGGCCGACACCGGACGCTTTGACGCCGCCGAAGGGCGCGGCCGGATCACCCGGCGCCCACGTGTTGAGATAGACCGAGCCCGCGTGCAGGCGAGCGGCGAGAGTGTGTGCGTCGCTGAGGTTTTGGGTCCAGACCCCGGCCGCGAGACCAAAGTCGGTGGCATTGGCCAGGTGCACGGCTTCGTCGATGCTGTCGAAGGGGGCTGCCACCAGTACCGGCCCGAAGATCTCCTCGCGACAGATCCGCATGTCCGGTGTCACATCGGTGAAAAGCGTTGGGCGAATGAAGTATCCGCCATCCGGTTCGGATGCGGGAGCTTCACCGAACGTCAATGTCGCTCCCTCGGTGGCGCCGTCGCGGATGTAGCCGCGCACCCGGCGGTACTGCTCGGCCGAGACCACGGGTCCGCACTCGGTGGCCGGATCCAGCGCCGAGCCGACCTGCGCGGTCTTCGCCCGCGCCGACAGCCCCTCGATCACCTCGTCGAACACACTCCGGTGCACGTACAGCCTGGATGCGGCGTTGCACGCCTGGCCGGTATTGAAGTAGATCCCGTTGTAGCTCCCGGCAATCGCGGCTTCGAGATCAGCGTCGGGAAGGATGATGTTCGGGCTCTTCCCGCCGAGCTCGAGCGTCACCCGCTTCAGTTGCGCCCCTGCCTTCGCGCCGATCTCGCGCCCCACCGCCGTGGACCCGGTGAACACGATCTTGTCGACGCCCGGGTGATCGACCAGTGCCGCACCGGTTTCGCCGTCACCGGTCAGCACATTGACCGTGCCCGCCGGGAAACCGGCGGACTCGATCAGCTCGGCCAAGCGCAGCGCGGTCAGTGGCGTCTGCTCGGCGGGCTTGAGTACCACCGTGCAGCCGGCGGCCAGCGCGGCCCCGAGCTTCCAGGCGGTCATCAACAGTGAGAAGTTCCAGGGAATGATCTGGGCGCACACCCCGACCGGTTCTTTCCCGGTGTAGCACAACGTATTCGGCACTGCGACGGGGATCGTCTCGCCCTCGATGCGTGCGGGCCAGCCGCTGAAGTAGCGAAACTGAGCGGCCGCCGCAGGCACATCCAGCGCGCGAGTCATCGTGATCGGTTTGCCCGCATCGAGGGATTCGAGCTCGGCGAGCTCGTCGCCATTGCTCTCGATGAGGTCGGCGAGGCGGGCGAGCAGCAGGCCGCGGTCGGCCGCCGACTGCCGGCTCCACGGTCCGTCGAGTGCGGCACGGGCCGCGGTTACGGCGGCCGTGACATCGGCAGATCCCGCATGCGCGACCTCCGTGATGTGTTCGCCGGTGGACGGATCGATCGTGCTGAACGTCCGCCCGGTCGCCGCGGCGACGAAGGCACCGTCGATGTACAGCAGCTGTGCACGGGACAGGAAGTCGCGGGCGGCCTCGCCCACGGTGTTACCTGAGGTATTCACGAGTCCTCCCGGTCCGCGTCAGAAGCGGTCGATGACGGTGATGCCGTTGGTGGTGAAATCGCTCATTGCGGAGAGGACTTCCCCGGCCTGGTCGAGGGAGACGGTGCGCTGCACCAGGGTCTGCGGCGTGAGTTTGCCGGACGCGACGAGCGAGAGCAGCTGCGGATAACTGGAATGCGGATTGCCGTGCGAGCCGACGATGGTCAGCTCACCGATGGTGATCGCGTCCACGGGGAGCGCGATCTCACCGGCATCCGCCGCACTGGTCAACCCGACCTGGACGTGGCGACCCCGTTTACGCAGCGAGCGTACGGAATTCACCACCGTCGCGCGGGTACCGAGTGCGTCGATCGAGACGTGCGCACCGCCGCCGGTGAGATCCTGTACCGCAGTGGGCACGTCCTGCTCGACGCTCGCGTCGATGGTGTGCACCGCGCCCTGTTCTTTGGCCAGTGCCAGCTTGCTCGCGTCGATGTCCACCGCTACCACGGAAGCTCCTGCGGCACCGGCGATCTGCACGGCCGCCAAGCCGACGCCGCCGACTCCGTGCACCGCGACCCACTCACCGGGACGGACCTGCCCCTGCTCGGTGACCGCGTGGAAGGCCGTCATGAAGCGGCAGCCGATCGCGCTGGCAGGGACGGACGGGAGCTCGTCCGGTATGTGTACACAGTTGAAGTCGGCGTTGGGGATTCGGACATACTCGGCGTACCCTCCGTCGCACCAGAAGCCCAGCACCTGCATGTTGTCGCACACGTTTGCGTGCCCTGAACGGCAGTACGCGCAAGTGCCGCAGGCCAAGTGGAACGGCGTGGTGACCCGGTCGCCGACCCGCACACCGCGAACCTCGGCACCGACGGCGCGCACCGTGCCGACGATCTCGTGACCCAGTGTGCGTGGCAACGCGACCTGTCCGCCCATCCACCCCCAGTCACCCATCCAGGCGTGCCAGTCGCTGCGGCAGATACCGGTCGCGAGGACTTCGAGCACTACGCCGTCCGGTTCTGGTGCAGGGTCGGGGATTTCGCGTAGTTCGAGTGGGGCACCGTACTCGACGATCTGTGCCGCTTGCATGGTCGCCCCCTTTCAGGAGATACGGACGGGGAGCGTGTCCAGTCCCCGGGTGATGTTGTTCGGCGTCCGGATGGGATCGCCGGCGAGCTCGACCGTGGTCGCCCGTTTGGCGAGCGCGACGAACAGCGCGTGCGCCTCCATCGAGGCGAGGGTGCGGCCCGGGCAGTTGTGCACGCCGAAGCCGAAACCGACGGTGTCGGCCGGATTGCGGTCCGCCTGAAAGCGATCCGGATCGGGGTAGTGGCGTTCGTCCCGATTCGCGGCGGCGTAGGAGACGAGGACTCGGGCGCCTTCGGGAATCGTCACGCCCTCGACCTCCCGGTCCGCGGTGGTGACCCGGGAGAAGTGCTGGATCGGCGTCTCGAGCCGGACGCCTTCCAGGAACGCGCCGGGGACGAGCTTCGGGTCCTGCCGCACGGCCGCCCACTGGTCCGGGTGCTGAGCCAGCAGCCAGAGGGTGCTGGCCACCCCGGCGATGGTGGTGTCCAACCCGGCGCAGGCGTACGCGCTCATGGTCATCAGGGCTTCGTTCTCGCTGATCTCGCCGCGATCGGCTGCCTCCCAGACGATTTGGCCGAAGCTGTCGGGCAGCAGCTTGTCCGGTGTCGCGTCGGTGACGAGATACTGCATCAGCGCCTGCACATCGGGGAAGGTGGACAGCTGACGTTCTCCGGGCGGCCCGAAGTAGTTGAAGGCGCCGAGTGCCCAGACCAGAATCTTGTCCCGGTTCTCGTCACGGGGGAAGCCGATGAGGTCCATCACGATGTCGACCGGCAGCTTGGCCGCGAAATCGGTGACACCGTCGAAGGTTTCGCGCTGCATCAGGTCGTCGACCAGTTGGTCGGCCAGGTGCTCGATATTGCCCGCGACCTTGCGCACGTACTTGGGGCGCAGGGCGTCGTCGAGGACCTTGCGCACCGCGCGGTGTCGCGGCGGGTCCATGGAAAGCAGTGAGCCGTCGGAGAGTTCGTTGGCGGTGGGGTTCATCGCGATGCCCTGGGCGGAGCTGAAGCCCTCCCAGTCGATGAGCGCCGCGCGCACCTGGTCGTAGCGGAACAGGCCGTACAGGTCGTGTTCGGTCATGTGGACCACGGGACCCAGGTCGCGCAATGTCCGGTAGCAGGGGGCGGGATCGAGCAGCGCTTCGGTCGAGAAGAGATCCAGATCGGTCTGGGCCGCAGCGGTTTCGGTGGTGGTCACGGCTGGTCCTTTCCGGCCAGATCGTAGAAGCACAGCCGGGGACCGGCCTCCGGCCGCGTGTACATCCGGCGACAGGTCAGGTCGGACTTGGCGAACACGTCGAACCAGGCGGCGCGGTCGCGGGGGAGACCCTGCCCGGTCAGCACGTGGATGAGGAAGAAGTCGTCGTCGTTTTCCCTGCTGTCGTAGCGGATTTCGGGCTCGCCGATCAGCAGGATCTTCAAATCGGGGAACGTGGCCCCGATCTCGTTCAACAGGTCGATGACCGCCTGCTCACCGTGCCGGAAGTGCTCGTGCAGCGCGCTCATCATGCACAGCCCGTCGGCCTCGAAGCACTCCTTCGGCCAGGTCTTCGGGGCGAAGGCGTCGCCGACGACGAACTGGACCCGGTCCGCCACCCCGGAGGTACGGGCGTGCTCGTTGGCCACCGCCACGGCGTCGGCATCGATGTCCAAACCGATACCGGTGAGCGAAGGATCGCGCAAACAGGCGTCTACCACCAATTGCCCGCCGCCGCAACCGATGTCGAGGATGCGTTGAACGTTGCGCCCGCGCATCGCGGTGAGCAGGGTCGGTGTGTGGAAGGCGGAGAACAGGGTGTCGCAGTGCGCGCCGAGTTTCCCGCCGTCGCGGACCACGTCCTTGCCGTAGACCGCTTTACCGGTGAGCAGGTCGCCGGTCCGGCTGGTCACCATGCCGTACGCGTCGACGTAGACGCCGAGGCGGGCCAGGGAGACATCGGTGGTGAGGAACTCGCCGAGCCGGGTCAGAAAGTACTCCTCGCCCCGGGTTTCGAGGATCCCTCGATTGACCAGATAGCGCAGGAAGCCGGGCCCCATATCGGGGTCGATGCCGGCGAGCAGACCGTCGGCGGGGTTCCGCGGGCCGGAGCGGAGGCGTTCCAGCAGCGGGGTGTCGGCAATTGCCCGTACCGCGTGACAGACGTGCATCGCGCTGATCATCTCGGGCAGATCGGAGAGGGTGAAGGCCTGCCACTCTCTGCGCTGTTGCTCGTCGGTGAGTTCGATGATCTCCGGACGGTGGTCGGTGATCGTCATCGTTGTTCCTTCCGAAGGTGTTGTGGCCGAGCGCTATTCGGCGACCGCGTAGGCGTGCCGGGCGCGTGGGCTGGCGGCCGCTCGGACGAACTCCCGGTCCGCGGTGAACCCGGCCGCACAGACCCGGCCCAGCGAGTACGCGGGCACGAGTTCCACCTCGTGGCCACGCTGTGCCAGCTGCTGGACGACGGCCGGATCGCAGGTCTCCTCGGCCACCAGCACACCGGGCCGGTGTGCGTGCGGGGTGAACGACGCGGGCACCTGATCGGTGTGGAAGGCGGAGGTTTCGGTCGCGCTCTGGAAGTCGAGTCCGAAGTCGGCGACATTGAGGAAGAACTGCAACGTCCACTGATCCTGCCGGTCACCGCCGGGGGTGCCGAAGGCGACGAACGGGCGGCCGTCGCGCAGCGCCACGCTCGGGCTGAGGGTGGTGCGCGGTCGTTTGCCTGGCGCCAGCGAGTTCGGGTGGCCCTCGGCGAGGTAGCCGCACTGGCCGCGGGTGCCGAGCGGGAAGCCGAGACTCGCGATCGCGGGTGAACTCTTCAGCCAGCCACCGCTCGGGGTGGCGGCGACCATATTGCCGTGCCGGTCGACGGCGGTGACGGTGACGGTGTCGCCCTTCGTCGTGGTTTCTTGCAGAATCGTCGGTAATCCGTTGCGCAGCTGCGACATCCACTCGGAGTCGGTTTCCGGATATTCCAGCGCGGCCCGTTCGGGTATGAACGAGGTGCGGCCGCCGGGCGAACCGGGCCGAAGATCCAGCGCGGCCCGCGGGCCGACCAGTTCGCGCCGCTGCTTGGTGTAGTCCTCGTCGAGCAGCCCGGCCAGCGGCACCTCGCTGAAGGCCGGATCGCCGTACCAGGCTTCACGATCGGCCATCGCGAGCTTCGTGCACTCGATCACGGTGTGTATGTAGTCGGCGCTGCCGGGACCCATCTTCGCCAGATCGAAGCCGTCGAGCAGCGCGATCTGCTGCAGGAACACCGGTCCCTGCGACCACGGTCCCGGCTTGAAGACCTGGTACGGGCCGTAGCCGTGGCTCGGTGCGGTCTCCACGGTGGCCTGCCAGTCGGCGAGATCGTCGGCGGTCAGCAGCCCGCGGTGCCGTCGGCCGGTGGCGTCCAGCATCGGCCCGCCGGCCAGGAACTCCGAGATCTCTTCTGCCACAAAGCCTTTGTAGAAGGCGTCGTGCGCGGCCTGGTACTGGGCTTCGCGGTCGGCGGAGGCGGACTCCGCCGCCTTGATCAGACGCTGATAGGTGTTGGCCAGCGCCGGATTACGGAAGCGGCTGCCCGCAGCGGGTGCCACGCCGCCTTTCAGGTATGTCTGGCCCGATCCGGTCCACTCGTCGCGGAACAGCGGGGCGAGCACGTCGATGGCCCGCGCGGTCTCGGGCAGCAGCGGAAAACCGTTGTCCGCGTAGCCGATCGCGGGTTGCAGCACGTCGGCCAGGTGCATGGTGCCGAACTCGGCGAGCAGCCGCAGCCAACCGCCGAACGCGCCGGGCACGCAGGCGGGCAGCAGGCCGGAGCCGGGGATGCTGCGCAGCCCGAGCTCGGCGAAGGTGTCGATGCCGATCGCGCGGGGCATCGGCCCCTGGCCGCAGATCGCTTGCACGTCATCGCGTCCGGCCTGGTGCGCCACCACGGACAGGTCGCCGCCGAGGCCGTTGAAGTGCGGTTCCACCACCTGGAGCACGAATCCGGCGGCGGCCGCGGCGTCGAACGCGTTGCCGCCGTTGGCCAGAATGCGCATGCCCGCCGCGGAGGCAAGCCAGTGGGTGCTGGCCACGGCACCGGTGGTCCCGGTCAGCTCGGGCTTGGATGGAGGCATGGGGGTACTCCCTACGATTTCGAAGTTCGACCGACTTGAATGTGGTTATTCGTCGTCGAATATGTGCAGACCGCGCGCGAGGAGGCCGCTCGGGTCATAGCGGGTTTTCGCGGCCCGGAACGCCGTCCATTTGTCGCCGTAATGGGCACGCCAGTCCTGCGCGGTGAAGCGCAGCGAGCCGATCGGGTAGAGCACGGCGCCGTACTCCGCCCGCGCGTGCGCGAACATTCGGTCGTTGCGGTCGAGCATTTCCTCGATGAACGCCGGATCGATGCCGGGGGTCTCGGCCACGGTGTTGATGTCGAGGACGAACACCCAGTCGGATCCGTTCGCCTCGGGCACCGGGGGGTACGGCCTGGTCATGTGCGAACGCCGTTGCGGGTAGAGCAAACTGATCCCGAACGGCCCGATATCGCGGGCGGTGAGCTGCGACTGGACCTCGGCGACATAGTCCTCGACCACGGCGCCGGACAGCCACACGTCGTACCAGGGCTTGACGAGCCGGTCCCAGTTCACCGTCTCCCGCATACCGTCGACCAGCGTGTCGATCTTGTAGACGTAGTCCAGGTAGCTGGTGTCATCGATGAGCGGCGCGGTGGTCAGGCCCTCGGCGGCGACCTGATCGTCGGGCGGGGTGGCCGGGTCGTAAAGGACTGTCGCGTACAGCCGGTGCGTCGGCGCGGACTCCGGCGAGTACAGCTCGGCATAGACATGGTCGATGACCGGGCGCTCGATGAGCGTGCGCACGTCGCGGAAGAAGTCGGCGTTGTCGGTGTACTCCAGCACGTAGGTGCGGGCCCGTTCGGTCGCGGGCACGAGGTCGAGCACGGCCTTGGTGATGATGCCGCACTGGCCGAGTCCGCCGAGCACCGCCTCGAACAGGTCGGGTTTGCGCTCGGCCGAGCAGCGTTCGATGTCGCCGGTCCCGGTGACAACCTCGAGTTCGCGCACGTGATCGACCTGGAGTCCGGTGTTCAGCGCGCCGACCAGGCCGCCGAGGCCACCCACCGAGAGGGTGCCGCCGACAGTCAGCGAGGTGTATCCGGTGACGGCGGGCGGGGTGAGTCTCGGTGTTCGTTCGTAGGCGGCATCGACGAGGTCCTTCCACAGGATTCCCGCGTCGACCTCGGCGACGTCCTTGCCGATGGCGTGGATTCGGTTGAGGTACCGGTTCTCGATGACCAGTCCGTCGGACAGGCCCTGGCCGAGGGTGGTGTGCGCTTGGCCGCGCACCGACACGCTGATGTCATGGGCGCGGCAGAAACGGACCATCGCGGCGATGTCATCCGCCGAGCGCGGCCGCAGTACCGCAGCGGGCTTGTGGTTGGTGATGTTTCCGAGGTCGGTGGCGACCGCCGCGCGGGACTCGTCGTCGACGAGCAGCTCACCCGCCAGCGCGGGCGCGTCGGCGAACGACGCGCTGGCCGCGGTGCCGGTGACCCAGTTGCGCTCGATCGGATCGAAACCGATGACCGCCGATTTCTCGGACAGATCCGCGCGGCTCACCGCTTCGGCTCCCGTCCGGCATGATCGGCTCGGCGATCGAGAAAATCGACGCTCGTCAGCGAGCGTATTGTGCCGGCGCTGAAATCAGGCACGGCAAACTCCTTTCGACGCAATGGTGGTGGGCGGTATGCCAGCACACTGGCTGCGGCCCATTCCAATACGTCGAACATAACCGGACCGTACGGCCCGGCACATTCATGGAACTTTCAAATTACCGTCAAAACCTCTTGAAGCCGTACATAACTCGCGGGTTCACGAGGAGATCGGCGCCGGCTGTCCGGCCGCGTGGATGGCCTCGGCGACCTTGCCGCAGAGTTCGGCGAACACGGCCTGCTCGTCCGGGGTGAGCACGGACTCGGCGATCCTGGCGTTGTCCCGCCGGCATTCGGCCGCGCGGTCGAGGAATTCGAGCCCGGCCGCGGTGAGCGAGGTGGTCTGTTCCCGGCGGTCGGTGCCCAGCGCCGCCTGCTCCACCAGATCCTGATCCTTCAGTACGCGAAGGGCTTTGGACATCGTCGGGCGGGACACGCTCAGCGAATCGCTCAGGGCCGATGGCGTCATCGGGCCGCGCAGCCGCAGCATTTCCAGCACGTCGTACTGCTGCCAGGTCACCCGCTCGGGTGTCGTTCTGGTGCGGCGCGCGACGAGGACGCAGGTCAGGTGGGCCAGCGCGTTCTCGATCCCGGCCTGCCAGTCGAGTACTTCGCTGTGCTGGTCTTCGTCAGGGGGCACTGGTCTCTCCTCACCGGGCACGGATTTGATTTCTGATAGGAAACTAGTTGGCTTGATTTCCGGCTGGAAACTAGTTTACGGTAGTGGCACCAACTCGTACTCTGTCACACAGAAGGAGTGGTTATGGGCACCCTTGGCTTGCGCCCTTCGACCGTGGGGTGGTTCGAGATCACCGCCACGGATCCCGCCCGAAGCAAGCAGTTCTACCAGGACATATTCGACTGGCAGCTAACATCTTTCGGCGACGAACCCGACTATTACACGATCACCGCGCCCGGTGCGGCGGCGAGCATGGGCGCGTTGCGCCGTGGCAGCCGCGACGCGCTGTGCATCAGCGTTGTCCGCGAGGATGTCGCGGCGAGCATCCCGCAGCTGGAATCGTTGGGCGCCAAGGTTATCGAGCCTCCTGCGCGCACCCCTGCGGGCGACATCCATGCTGTGATCGCGGATGTGCAAGGAAACCAGCTCGGCCTGTTCGAACCCGTGGCGCGCAAGGACTCTCGCCGCACGCCGGTGCCGAACGGAACGGCCTGGTTCGAGATCGGGACAACGGATCTCGCCGCGACGCGCAAGTTCTATGAACAGGCCTTCGGCTGGACCTACGAGCTGGACGAAGCGGCCGAAGGCGCGATCTACTACAGCGTCACGCCCGGCGGGGCGGAGGAGCCGATCGGCGGCACGATGGATGTGTCGGCGCTGCCGAACCCGACCGACTACGCGATTCCCGGACTGCTCGTCACCGACGTCCCGGACCTGCTCGCGCGCTGTGAACAGGCCGGCGGCCAGCGGGTAATGGATCCGTTCTCCGACGCGAAGGGCCTGGTCATCGGCCAGTTCACCGATCCGTTCGGCAACCGGTGGACCGCCTTCGCGCAGCCGTCCGACGACTGAGGATCGACCGAGCCGCCCCGGAGGGGAAGTCATGCCTTTCGCCGTCTATGTGTTGGGCCTGGGTGTTTTCTGTCTCAACACCACCGAAATCATGGTTGCCGGACTGATTCCCGGCATCTCTAGCGACCTCGGCGTGTCCATCGCCGCCGTGGGTTATCTCGTCTCGATCTTCGCCTTCGGCATGGTCGTCGGCGGTCCGATCCTGATCGTCGGCCTCTCGAAGGTGGCGCAGAAGAAGTCGCTCATCTGGCTGCTCGTGGTGTTCGTTATCGGACAGACGATCGGCGCACTGGCACAGGACTATTGGGTGCTGGTGGTGGCCCGGGTCATCACCGCGCTGGCCGCATCGGCGTTCTTCGGCGTAGGTGCCGCGGTCTGCGTGCGACTCGTCGGCGCCGAGCGGCGCGGGCGGGCGATGTCGGTGCTGTACGGCGGCATGATGGTCGCCCAGGTGGTGGGCTTGCCGCTGGCCACCTTCATCGAGCAGCACTTCGGGTGGCGGGCCAGTTTCTGGCTGGTCGACCTGCTGGCGGTCGCGTGCATCGCGGCGGTCGTGTTGCTGGTGCCGTCCGGCGGCAACGCCCAGACGCTGGACTTCCGCGCCGAGATCCAGGACTTCCGCAACATGCGACTGTGGGGCGCGTATGCCACCAACGCCCTAGTCATCGGGTCGGTCGTGGCCGGATTCACTTACCTCTCACCGATTTTCACCGACGCCACGCATTTCGCGCCCGCGACGGTGCCGGTGCTGTTCGGCGTGTACGGCATCGCCACGGTGATCGGTAACGCCGTCGTCGGTCGGTTCGCCGACCGCTACACCCGGCCGATCCTGTTCGGCGGTCTCATCGCCTTGATGCTGGTGCTGGCCGCGTTCGCGCTGTGCGTCGAGTACAAGGCGCCCACGCTCGTCGCCACCGTGCTGCTCGGCCTGATCGGACTTCCGCTCAACCCCGCCATGGCGGCCAGGGTGATGTCGGTGTCGAACGAGGGTGCGCTGGTCAACACGGTGAACGGCTCCGCCATCAATATCGGCGTGGTGATCGGTCCGTGGCTGGGCGGTATCGGGATCAGTGCCGGGCTCGGCCTCACGGCGCCGTTGTGGATCGGTGCGGGGATGGCCTTGCTCGGTCTGCTCACGCTGATACCCGACCTGATGCAGCGCGCACACGGCTCCGAAGATGTTGTGAAGGTGCCGGCAGCGGAAGTCGGCAAGCGTTCGTAGCGGTTGCCGATCGGGTTGCCACGTCAGGTTTTTCGCGTAGCGGGCTGTTCACTACAGCCCGCACTCTACGCGTGCCCACTGGCGCTCTCGTATGCCGTTGTGCGCCTGAGTAACCGGGTAGGCGAGCGTTAAACCCGAGGTGAGCACATGATTTCGGAAAACAACGATAATTGTTGTCTGACAACGATTTAAGAGTTTCTTGAAGCCCATTTGATTGCCCGGACGTCGCGGTCGGCCGAGGATGGAAAGTGCTGGGACGAATCCCCTCCCGCCTCCTGCGGTGAGGGGCCCACCACGAGCACATTCGCGACGGAAAGGCATCCGATGCACGGGCTTGACATCGCGCCGAGATTTCACCACCTCGCCATCCAGACCGACGACGTGGACTCCACGATCAGGTGGTACCAGGAATTCCTCGGCGCCACTGTGGAATGGTCGCTCGCCGACTTCTCCCCACTCACCCTCGAGCGACTGCCGGGAATCGAGAAGCTGGCCGAGCTGAAGAAGGGCGACGTCCGATTCCACGTCTTCGACCGGGCCGGGCACAGCAAGGACACACCCGACCCGCTCGGCTATCAGTATCAGCACGTCGGGATCACGGTGGACCGGGCCGAAGACCTGGTAGCGCTGCGGGAGCAGTGGCTGAAGGCCCGGGAGTCCACCGATATCCACTGGACCAGGGACGACCCGCCGTCCGACATCGTGACCGACCCGGACGGGATGCAGAGCCTCTACGTCCTGGACCCCAACGGTCTCGAGCTCGAGTTCGTCTATTTTCCGGGAGCGGGATCGTGAGCATCGGCCATAGATACGATTCTGCCGCGTCGGGCAAGCATCGCCCACCCGCGCTGACGCCGCACCTGCTGTTCATGCCGCCGCTCGGGCATTCCTTCGAAACTTCTTCGGACACAGCCGAAGCCGAGGTGGCCGACCGGGAGCTGCCGGAGTACGACGTCTTCGGCACCCGGCCGGTCGAGGAGGAGCGGCTGTTCTGGTACCGCTGGATCGCCGGGCACCAGCTCTCGTTCCTGCTGTGGCGGGCGATGTGCGACGTCGTGTGGCACCACCCCGAAGACGACGGGCCCGACGAGCGCGAACTCGAACTCCTGACCACCTGTGTCGACGGGTACAGCGCCATGCTGCTCTACTCGTCCACCGTTCCCCGGGACCACTACCACGCCTACACCCGAGTGCGAATGGCGTTGCAGCACCCGGCTTTCAGCGGCACCTGGGCGCCGGATTACCGGCCGGTCCGCCGCCTCTTCCGCGGCAAGATGCCCTGGCAGGACGACCCGGCGTGCACGGCGCTCGACGAAGCGGTCGCGCGCAACGAGGTCACACACAGCCATATCGCCGATCATCTTGTGCCGGACGGTCACTCGCTGTTGCAGAAGTCCGCGGGCGCACCGGGGGTGAGTGTGTCGCGGGAGAAGGAAGATCTCTACGACAACTTCTTCCTGACCGTCCGGCGCCCCGTGAGCCACGCCGAATTCGTCGCACAGCTCGACTCCCGCATCGCGGAACTCGCTGCGGATCTGGAGTACAACGGGCTGTATCCCAATGTCGACGGACGCCACCACCCGGTCGTCGCCAACCAGGCGGGCGGCGTGATGAAACCGCTGGTCACCGGCGTTCTCGAGGTGATGGACCGGGCGGCGCGGCTGGTATCGGACATGCGACTCGAGGAGGCGCGCCGATGAAGCACGGCATCGTCCTGTTACCCGAGCACGAGTGGAAGGTCGCCGCCGACCGGTGGCGCGCCGCCGAGCAGCTCGGCTACCAGCACGCCTGGACCTACGACCACCTGATGTGGCGCTGGCTCGCCGACCGGCCGTGGTACGGCTCGATCCCGACCCTCACGGCCGCCGCGACCGTCACGAACACCATCGGCCTCGGCGTCCTCGTGGCCACCCCGAACTTCCGGCACCCCGTCGCGCTCGCCAAGGAACTCGTCAGCGTCGACGACATCGCGAGCGGACGGTTGATCTGCGGACTCGGTTCCGGCGCACCGGGATTCGACGCGAGCGTGCTCGGCGGGCCGGATCTCGGCCCGCGCGAACGCGCCGATCGATTCGAGGCGTTCGTCGAACTGCTGGACGCAGTGCTTGCCCGCGGCTCCGTGACAAAGGTGTCACGCTGGTACACCGCATCGGGCGTGAACTTCCACCCGCGCGCCGACGAGGCGCCGCGCCTGCCCTTCGCCGTGGCCGCGACCGGGCCGAGGGGCATGGCGCTGGCCGCCGAGTACGCGCGGTATTGGATTACCTCCGGACCGCCCAACGACTTTCGCATGCGGCCGTTGCGCGAGGTCGTTCCCCTGTTGCGAGACCAGGTACGCGGCATCGACGCCGCGTGCGAGCGGGCCGGCCGGGACCCGGCCGGCCTGGGCAAGCTGTTCGTCGCCGACGCGGCGGCGGGCGGGATCACCAGCTCGCTGGCCGCCTACGAGGACGCCGCGGGCGAGCTCGCCGAGGTCGGCATCACCGATCTCGTCGTGCACTGGCCCCGGCCCGACCAGCCGTATGAGGGCGACGAGCAGGTCATCGTCGATTTCGCCGAGAAGCACCTAGGGGGCGAGTGATGCGAGTGACGACAGTGGACATGTTCGGCGCCGCGTCGGGCCGGGGCAGCACCCTGGACGTGCTCGTCCCCGCGGGCCCGCCCGACGACGACGTAGTCGCGGCGGCCGCCGCCCATGCGCGCCACAGCAATTCGACCGAGACGGCACTCGTCAGCGAGTGCTCCCGAGCGCAACGGACCTTCGGCTCGCGAATCTTCAACGCCGAAGGGGAGACTCCGTTCGGCACCCACTCGCTCGCCGGTGTGGCCGCCTGTCTGGTCCGGGCCGGCCATCTCGAGCCCGGTGAGGTCGGCCGGACCGCCGAGGTCGGCTGCCAATGGCTGTGGACCGACGGCAGCGAGGTGCGCGTGCCGTTCGATGGACCCGTTGTGCGCGAAGAGATTTCGCACGACCCGTCAGTGTTCGGTTGGCCCGTCGGCACGCCGCACGCCGGTGGCGTCGGCCGAGCCTTCAACTTCGTGCGCGTCACCGAGGACCCCCGAGCGTTGCCGGTGCCGGATCTCGAGCGGATGCGGGAACTGGGACTCACCGATCTCACGGCCTTCCGCTGGGATCCGGATCGGCACGAGGTGCTCGCCCGCGTCTTCGCTCCGGGGTTCGGCATCCCGGAGGACGCCGGATGTCTGCCTGCCGCAGCGGCACTCGGGCTCACCGCCCTGGGTTTGGGCACGGACGAGGCACCCGTGACGGTTCGACAGGTGACGGGACACGGGAGCGAGTCGGTCTTCGGCTGCACCGGTTCGATCCACGGCGCCACCGCGAGCGTGCGGATCACCGGACAGGTGTGGACTACCGCGAGTGACGAGAAAGCGAGTGAGGCATGACGATTCGGCCGGAGTCACTGACCGTGCCGAGCACGGGAATCCTCGATGATGCGCGGCGTCGCGATGATCTCGATCCACTCACCCAGTACGCGCGTGGGTTCGCCACGGACGGAGCCACCCACCTCAACGGAAACTCTCTCGGCCCGCCGCGGGAAAGCCTTGCGGGCGAACTGGACCGCGTGGTCACCGCTCAGTGGGCGCCCCGCCAGGTGCAGGCCTGGTTCCGGGACGGCTGGCTGGACCTGCCGCGCACCGTCGGTGACAAACTCGCTCTGCTGCTCGGCGCGGGCCCCGGACAGATCATGGTGGCCGGCGAGACGACCTCGACAACATTGTTCAACGCGCTGGTCGCTGCATGCCGCCTGCGGCCGGACCGCCCGGTGCTGCTGATCGAGGCCGAGTCGTTCCCCACCGACCTGTACATCGCGAGCTCGGTGGCCCGGCTGCTGGACCGCGAGCTCGTCGCCGAGTCGCGGACCGGCTTCGACGCCTACCTGCGCGAGCACGGTCAGCAGGTCGCCGCGGCGTTGGCCGCACCCGTGGATTTCCGCACGGGGGAGCGGCGGGAGATCCGGCCGACCACCGCGCTGTGTCACGCGTCAGGCGCGTTGTCGGTGTGGGACCTCAGCCATGCGGCGGGGGTACTCCCGGTGGACCTCGACGCGAACGCGGTCGACCTCGCCGTCGGCTGCGGCTACAAGTACCTCGGCGGTGGGCCCGGCGCACCTGCTTTTCTCTACCTTCCCGTTCGATTCCAGTCGACCGTGGACTTCCCGCTGACGGGGTGGCACGGGCACGCCAGGCCGTTCGAGATGGGTCCGGCCTTCGAGCCCGCCACCGATATCGAGCAGGCTCGCACCGGCACACCGCCACTACTCAGCCTCGCCGCCCTGAACCATGCCCTCGCCCCATTGGTGGAGGTGGGCATCCACGCATTGCATCAGCGCACCCGGGAGCTCAGCGAGTTCTTCCTGGAGTGCCTGGCGGAGCGTGATCCAGAACTGTTGCGCTGCCTGGCATCTCCCCGAGAAGCGGACCGCCGCGGCGGCCACCTCGCGCTTCGCGTGCCCGACGCCGACGCCGTCGAACGTGCGCTCGCCGACAGCGGCGTGCACGTCGACTCGCGGCCGCCCGATCTGATCCGTTTCGCCTTCGCGCCGCTGTATGTGACGCACGAGCAGGTGTGGCGCGCGGTCGACGCGCTCGGCCGCGCCCTGGAAGGACTGCGATGACCAGCGCCCCGGAGTATCTCGCCCCCGAGTACGTCACCTACGCGCACATGGACGAACTGCACGAGTTGCAGCGTCCGCGCAGTGCAGCCCGCGGCGAGCTGAACTTCATCCTGATCAGCCACGTCAAAGAGCTGTTGTTCCGCGCGGTGATCGACGATCTCGACACCGCTCGCCGTGCGCTGGAGCGCGACGACGTGCCCGATGCCTGTCTGGCGCTGTCCCGGTCGGTCCGCACGCAGCGGGTCCTGGTGGCCTGCTGGGAATCGATGAACGGCATGTCGGTCGACGAGTTCGTGGCCTTCCGGCACGTCCTCAACGATGCCTCCGGCACCCAGTCCTTCGCCTACCGTGCCCTGGAGTTCCTGATGGGGAACCGGCCGGAAAATCAAGTGGCGGCGGCTTTCCGGGATGGCCACCCGATGCTGCGGGCCGAGCTGGGCAAGCCGTCGCTGTACGACACGGTCTTGCAACACCTTGCCCGGCAGGGCTTTTCGGTTCCGGCCGAGTGCCTGGCGAAACCGTCTGCCGAGCAGCACGAGTCGAATCCGCTCGTGGAGGACGTGTGGCTCGACATCTACCGGCAGCCGGACCGGTATCCCGACGCGCACCGGCTCGCGGAGAGCCTGCTCGAGGTCGCGTATCAGTTCTCCCATTGGCGGGCCACGCATCTGCTGGTGGTGGAACGGATGCTCGGCGGTAAGAGCGGGACGGCAGGCACCGACGGTGCCCCGTGGCTGCGCGCCATCAACGAACACCGTTTCTTCCCGGAGCTGTGGACATTCCGCACCCGGCTGTAGACGCGGCCTCAGAGAAATCACCGACTGCTGGAGGAATACGATCACGATGACGGAACTGAAGACCGAGCTGACGAAACCGGTCGACCTCACCTCGCTCGTCCCGGTGTTGTTCGGATTTGCTGCCTTTCAGCAATTGCGCGCCGCCTCGGAACTGCAACTGTTCGAATACCTCGACCTGAACGGCCAGGCCACCAGCGACCAGGTCGCCGCGGGGCTGGGGCTGCCCGTCAAATCGGCACGCAAGCTGCTGCTCGGCACCACCTCGCTCGGCCTCACCGATCGGGCGGACGACCGGTACGCGCTGAGCGAGATGTTGCGTGCCGCAATGGAAGACGGCACCTGGCCGCTCATCCGCAACATCATCGACTTCCAGCAGCGGCTGTCCTACCTGCCCGCGAAGGAGTACGCCGAGTCGTTGCGCACCGGCAAGAACCTCGGCCTGAAACACCTGCCCGGCACCGGAAACGACCTCTACACCAGGCTCGAACAGACGCCGGAGCTGGAGAATCTGTTCTTCCGCGGCATGCATTCCTGGTCGGAGTTGTCCAATCCGGTGCTGCTGCACCAGGTGGACTACCGCGGCGTGACCAGGATCCTGGACGTCGGCGGCGGCGACGCGGTCAATGCGATCGCGCTCGCACAGGCCCACCCGCACTTGAAGATCACCGTGTTCGATCTCGAGGGCGCCGTCGAGGTGGCCGGCGACAATATCGCCGCCGCCGGGCTGGGTGACCGCATCGACGTGGTCGCCGGGGACATGTTCGGCGACCCGCTGCCCGGCGGGTACGACGCCGCGCTGTTCGCCCATCAGTTCGTGATCTGGTCGCCGGAACAGAACGTGGCGCTGCTCGAACGGGCCTACGCGGCGCTGCCGCCGGGCGGGCGGGTCATCGTGTTCAACGCGTTCGCCGACGACGACGGCCGTGGGCCGCTCTACACCGCGCTGGACAACGTGTACTTCACCACGTTGCCGTCCGAGGAGTCGACGATCTACCCGTGGCGTGAGCACGAAGAGTGGCTTGTCGCAGCGGGTTTCACCGACATCCTGCGAATTCGCAGCGACGGTTGGACGCCGCACGGTGTGATCGAAGGGCGCAAGGCCAATGAGTAAGCTCACCCGGTTGGACCGCGAGTATTCGCCCAGCTCGGCCGCCCGTGACCCGGCCGGCACGCTGCGGCGGTACCGGCGGCGCAGCGATACCGCCCGTTCCCGGCTCGACGTGCACATCGCGGTGCCCTACGGCGCGGGACACGGCGAGCGGTGTCATGTGTTTCCCGCTGTGCCGCAAGGCATCCGGGGACCGGAGACGCCCGCCCTCGTTTTCGTGCACGGCGGGCACTGGCAAGAGTCCGGCATCGACGACGCGTGCTTCGCGGCCCGGCAGGCGGTGCGGCACGGCTGCGCGTATGTCGCCGTAGGGTACGGGCTCGCCCCGGATCGCACGGTGCCGGGCATGATCGCCTCGGTGGCGCGGGCCCTGGAGTGGCTCGCGGGCACCGGGCCGCTGCTCGGGATCGACCCGGAGCGGTTGCATGTGGCGGGCAGCAGCGCGGGCGCGCATCTGCTGGCCGCGGCGCTCGCGGGCGCCGACGCGCCCAGGGTGCGCAGCGCGTGCTTGCTGAGCGGCCTGTACGACCTCACCGAGATTCCGGAGACCTACGTCAACGAGGCCGTCCGGCTGACACCCGAGACCGCCCGCGCGTGCAGCCCGCTGCGGATGTCCGCGCCGCGGTGCGATTCGATCCTGCTCGCCGCCGGGCAGCACGAGACTCGAACCTATCTGCGGCAACACGAGCGGTACGCCGAACATCTTGCCGCACAGCACATCCCGGTGGACGCGCGGATCGTGTCCGGGCGGGATCACTTCGACCTGCCGCTGGACCTGGTCGATCCGTCGACCCCGTTCGGCCGGACCAGCCTGCGGCACCTCGGCCTGGCACCGCGCCGCCGAGGCTCCGCCACCCCGGAAGGAACGGTGACATCAGCGCGATGAAGAACTCACTGACCGCCGCCCCGATCGAGTCCGCGACCACGGGCCCGGCCGCGACGGCCACCACCGAGACGATCGCCGACGCGTTCGTGCGCACCGCACGCGAGCACGCGGACCGCGAGGCGATATCCGACGGCAGCACGACGCTGACCTACGCCGAACTGGACGCCATCAGCAGCCAGATCGCGCGAGCGCTGCGCGACCGAGACCTACCGGTCGGCGCGCGCGTCGGGGTGCATCTGGACCGCAGCCTCGCCACCTATCAGGTGTTCCTGGGCATTCTCAAGGCCGGTCTCGTTGTCGTCCCGTTCAATCCGGTGCATCCGGCAGCGCACAAGTCGCGGATGTTCCGTGCCGCCGAGCCCGCCGTCACGGTGATCGACGCGGGCGAGACGCCGGACGGATTCCCCGCAGAGGCTTGCCTGCCGGTCACCGAGTTGCTGTCGGCCGCGAAGTCGTTGTCCACCGAATCGGGGCCGTCCGCGGTGACCGCGGCGGCGCCCGCGTTCATCCTGTTCACCTCGGGCTCGACCGGCGTGCCCAAGGGAGTGGTGATCGCGCATCGTGGGATCGCGCGGGTGTCCCGGCATCTCACCGGATTCACTCCTGGACCGGCGGACCGGTTCCTGCAACTCGCGCAGCCCGCGTTCGCCGCATCGACCACCGACATCTGGACCTGTCTGCTGCGGGGTGGCCGGCTCACCGTCGCACCGCAGGAGATGCCGCCGCTCGGCGACCTCGCGAGACTTATTGAGCGCGAACGTATTACGGTGCTCAACCTCTCGGTCGGTTTGTTCAATCTGCTGGTCGAGCACCACTCGAAGAGCCTCGCGCAGGTGCGGACGGTGATCGTCAGCGGCGACTTTCCCTCCGCATCGCACCTGGAGCGCGCGCTGGCCGTGGTCGACGGCGATGTGTTCAATGCCTTCGGCTGCACGGAGAATTCGGCGCTCACCGCCGTCCACAAGATCACCGCGGCGGACCTGTCCGATGCCGAGATCCCGGTCGGCCGGCCGATGCCCACCGTCGAGCTGACGGTGCGGGACGAGGCGCTGGACGAATGCCCGCCCGGCCGGATCGGCGAACTGTGCATAGCGGGCGACGGGGTGGCGTCGGGCTACCTCAATGATCCGGAACTCACCGCGCGCAAGTTCGTTCGGCACGACGGTCAGCGACTGCTGCGGACCGGCGACCTGGCCAAGCTGACCGAGGACGGGGAGATACTCCTCGCGGGCCGCACCGACCAGATGGTGAAGGTGCGCGGGTTCCGGGTCGAGCCACGGCATGTCGAGGTGACGGCCGAGGCGTTCCCCGGCGTCGCACAGGCGGTGGCGCAGGCCGTGCCGAGCGGTGGTGCGGCGGGTCAGCTGGCGCTGTGGTGTGTGCCGACGACGGGGCACGAACTGTCCACCGACGAGCTGACGGAGCATCTGCGGAAGTCGTTGCCCGACTACATGGTTCCGTCGACGGTGTTGCTGCTCGACGCGTTTCCGCGCAATACCAACGGCAAGATCGACCGCAAGGATCTCTCGTCGCGATTGGTGCCCGCCGAGGACGACGAGTCGACGGTCGAGGAGACCAGAACTGAGGATCAGCTGGCCCAGGTCGTCCGCACGACCCTGCTGAACGCCACCGGGCTGGCCGACATCGATCTGGATGCCGGTCTCATCGAAAGCGGTGTCACCTCACTGCAATTGATCGACCTCGGCGCTCGGCTGGAGGAGGTGTCGGGGGTCGCACTGGCACCCGACGACATCGTGGGCGTCGGCACCGTGCGCGGTGTCGCCGACCTGATCCGCACCAAACGGGCGCGAGGCTGACATGACGGCTACCGAGCAACACACAGCGAACGGCGCGCAGCACCTGCCCGCGTCCCCGGCCCAGCCCGGTATGTGGTTCGACAGCATCTACGGCGCCGATCCCACGGCGTACAACCAGCCACTGGTGCTGCGGCTGCACACCCTGCTCGACCATCAAGCCCTCGCCGAGGCGCTGCGGATCGTGCATCAGGACCATTCGGCGCTGCGCACCACCTTCGAGATGGCCGCCGACGGCGAGTTGCGACAGGTGGTGCACGGCGAACTGACGCCGGACGTCGACGTGCGTGATGATCACGGCGGCGATCCCGAGGACTGGGTGGCCGAGCAACTGGCGGAGGTCGCGGGGGCTGTTTTCGATCTGCGTGGCGGTCCGCTGGCCCGGGTCCGGCACCTCCGGTTCGCCGAGGGCCGGAGCCTGCTGGTGTTCAACATTCACCACACGGTGTTCGACGGCATGTCGTTCAAGCCGTATCTCAGCCAGGTGGAGGCGACCTACACCGCGCTGGTGCACGGCGACGAGCCGCAGCAGCGACCGCATCGCCAAGCCGTCGAGGCGTACGAGCGCTGGGCCGAGCTGGCCGACAATGCCGACACGCTGCACTACTGGCGGGAGAAGCTGGCGAAAGCCCCTGCGGCAGTGTCGTTCGGGCTGCCGGGCACCGGGACGCCACGGCACGTGACCCGGCAGCAGGTGCTCGACGACGAGCTCGCGGCGCGGGTGCGCGAGTTCTGTGCCGCGGAGGGCATCACCACCAGCATGTTCTTCGTCGCCCTCTGCTTCGTGCTGCTGCACCGGCAGACCGGGCAGGACGAAGTGCTGCTGGGGATCCCGGTCTCGGTGCGCGGCGCCGGCGACGCCGAGGTGATCGGCCATCTCACCAATACCGTTGTGCTGCAACACCACCTCGACCGCGGCGCGACCGCCCGTGACGTGTTGCGCAGAGTGAAACGTGAAGTGCTGGAGGCGCTTCGGCACCGGCACGCGCCACTGGAGGCGGTGCTCGGCGAGGTCCGCGCGGCCGGTGGCACGCAGGACGGGGCCTTGTTCAACGCGATGGTCACCGTGATGCCCGCCGCGGCCCGCCGGCTGGACCTGCCCGAGTGGGGCGTGCAGACCTGGGAGCACGCGCCGGGTGGCGCCAAATACGACCTGGCGATCCTGGTGGACGAGACGGCGGACCAGTACACCCTGGTCGTCGAGCACGTCACGGCCGCGGCCGACGGCGAAAGCTTCACGGCCTATCTGGCGCAGCGGCTGCACACCTTGGTCGACAGCGTGCTCACCGAGCCGGACGGGCAGATCAACGAACTGCGTTGGACGAGTGAGGCGGAGGAGCAGGCCATCACGGAGCTGTGCGCCCGCCGGAAGGACGCGCCCGAGCTGGGCACCGAGTTGACCGCCGATCTGTTCGGGGCGAGCGCCGCGGCGGCGAGCGCGGAACCCGCGGTGATCGCCGACGGGACGGTGACCACCTACGCCGAATTGGCAAGTCGCGCAGACGCCGTGGCGGCCACGCTGGTAGATCGGGGAGTCCGGGACGGACTGCCGGTCGCCGTGCTGATGCGGCCCGGCCTGGATCTGATCGCGACGGTGATCGGCATCCTGCGCGCGGGTGGCAGCTACGTCACCTTGGATGCCGAACCGCGGGAGCGGTTGAACTTCGTACTGAACGATTGCGGCGCAACCATTCTGCTGCGTGGTGCCGAGATCGACCTCGCGGGCGTGTCGTTGCCCGCAGGACTCGAAGTCATCGAGGTATCCGAAACAGGCGGTGCAGCAGCGTCATTCGATGGCGCGCGGAAGGCGCCCGAGGACACGGCGTACATCGTCTACACGTCGGGCTCCACCGGCCGCCCCAAAGGTGTTCGGCTGCCGGAGGTCACGCTGGCGAACCTGGCCCACAACCAAGTCATCTTCTCCGGGGAACGCCGGACGCGCACATTGCAGTACATGCCGCCCGCCTTCGACGTGTTCGCCATCGAGGTGTTCGGAACCCTCTGCGCCGGTGGCACTCTGGTGATCCCGCCGGCGGACGCCCGCACCGATTTCGAGGCTTTGGCCGCTTTGCTGGCCGACGAGCGGATCGAGCGGGCCTACCTGCCCTATGTCACGCTCCGTGAGCTGGCCGCCGTGCTCCGATCGTCGCCGGTGGACTTGCCGGACCTGCGCGAGGTGTACGTCACCGGCGAGCGGCTGGTGATCACCGGCGATATGCGGGCGATGTTCCGGCGAAACCCGAACGCGCGGTTGATCAATGCCTACGGGCCGTCCGAGGCGCACCTGTGCAGTTGGGACGCGTTGCCCGACGATCCCGACGCCTGGCCGACCATTCCGTCGATCGGCCGGGTCGTCGCGGGTGTCGACGCGTATGTGCTCAGTGCCGCCGACGGCACTGCTCGGCGAGCACCGTTCGGCGTCGAGGGCGAACTCTGCGTCGCGGGCCCGGTCGTCTCGCCGGGGTATATCGGCCTGCCGGACAAGACGCGCGAGGCCATGGTTCCCGACCCGTTCGTCCCCGGCCAGCTGATGTACCGCACCGGCGATGTGGTGGTGCTGGCCCCGGACGGGTCCCTGCACTACCGCGGCCGCAAGGACGATCAGGTCAAGATCCGCGGCTATCGCGTCGAGCCGGGCGAGATAGAAGCCGCGCTGGAACGGGAATTGGAGGTGGACGCCGCCGCCGTGATCGTGGTGTCCGAAGGCGGCGACCGAGCGCTGCACGCCTTCGTGCAGAGCGCCGCAGCGCCGTCGAAGGACTGGCGCACCCGGCTCGGCGCGGTGCTGCCCGGCTACATGATCCCGCGCCGGCTCACCCGCATCGACGCCATCCCGGTGACCTCGAACGGGAAGACCGACCGTCGCGCTCTGGCGGCACAGCCGATCTCACCGGATCCCGCCGATGAGGTCGACCAGTCCGATGTCACCTGGACCGACGCGGAGCGCACGATGGCCGCGCTGTGGTCCGAGGTGCTCGGCGACCGGCCGACGACCCCGGAGGTCGACTTCTTCGCGGTCGGCGGTCACTCGCTGCTGGCCGCCCGGCTGCACCGGCTGGTCAAAAAGCGCTTCCGCACCGACGTCGCACTGTCGGTGCTGCTGAGCACGCCGACACCGCGCGGCATGGTGCAGAGCCTCGTCGACGAAACTGCCGCCGCCGCACCGGATCTGGGTGCGGAGGCCCGCCTGCCCGACCTCACGGTGGGGGAGCGGCAGGAGCCGGCCGACGGCACGGTATTGCTCACCGGCGCAACCGGATTCCTCGGCAGTCACCTGCTCGACGAGCTACAGCGGACCGGGCATCGCGTGCACTGCCTGGTCCGGGCCGACAGCGTCGCGGACGGGCGCGAACGCCTGCGCCGGACCTGCCGGAAATTCGCGCTCGACCCGTCCGGGCTCGACGAGGTGGGCATCTGCCTCGGCGATCTCGACCAACCGAAGTTCGGGCTGGGCAACGACTACGAAGCACTGGCCCGCGAGGTGACCGACGTCTACCACGCGGCCGCGCACATCAACTTCGTCGTGCCATATCACACGGTCAAACGCACGAACGTGGACGGACTGCGGCACCTGCTCGACTTCTGCGGGATCAACCGCACGCCGCTGCGCCTGATCTCCACCATGGGCGTCTTCCCGCCGGACTCCACCGCGGGCCTGGTCGGCGAGGACACGGTGCCGGGCGATCCCGCGTCGCTGGGTATCGGGTACTCGCAGAGCAAGTGGGTCGCCGAGCGGCTCGCGCTGGCGGCGCGCGAGGCCGGGC
>NZ_BJXA01000014.1 GCF_007990755.1 Nocardia ninae NBRC 108245
CGATCGCCGCGGCCGCCGCGGCGGACCCACGCGATGTGCCCGTCGGCGCCGTCGTATTCGACTCCACCGGAAGGGAACTCGCGCGCGCGGCAAACGCGCGCGAGGCCCTCGGTGACCCCACCGCCCACGCCGAGATCCTCGCCCTGCGCCGCGCCGCCGAACGCCACGGCGACGGCTGGCGCCTGGAGGGTGCCACCCTCGCCGTCACCCTTGAGCCCTGCACCATGTGCGCAGGCGCCCTAGTCCTGGCCCGCGTCGCCCGCCTCGTCTTCGGCGCCTGGGAACCCAAAACCGGCGCAGTAGGCTCCCTCTGGGACGTAGTCCGCGACCGCCGCCTCAACCACCGCCCCCAAGTCCACGGCGGCATCCTCGAACCCGACTGCGCCGCCCTCCTCAACACCTTCTTCCAAACCCAGCGCTGAGCCCACCTGACGCACCGTCCGCGCTCGTGACGCAGGGTGCAGCTTGCGTCACGAGCGCCTTCCGTGCGTCAAGTCACACCGGCCCGGGTAGGTGTGCTGGCGATTTAGCGATCCGGAGGCATTCCGGTATGGTTGTCGGCGGTGGCGTGTCCGAGCGGCCTAAGGAGCACGCCTCGAAAGCGTGTGAGGGGTAACCCCCCTCCGAGGGTTCAAATCCCTCCGCCACCGCCAAAAGCCCTTCACTTGTGCACACAGGTGAGGGGCTTTTTCTTCCGGCAACGGCCGTATGGCTCCGGTCAGGTTTCCTTCATTGGCTCCTCGAACAGCAGTGTCGGCTCAGCGAGGATGTCTCGCCCTGTTTCGCTCTTGTAGACCTCGTCCACGCTGCCGAACCTGGCTTCGGTGTAGTCCAGACCCAGGCGTGTGGCTGCGAGACGCACGGCAGACTCGCTCGGACCCTCGATCTCCAGGAATGTCGGTAAACCGGGCCAGGTGTCCAGGTCGAACACCATGTCGCCGAGTTGCCACTCCTCGCGGTAGTTCTCCTGGTATCGGACCTGCCGCAGGCCGAGATTGACCAGGATTTCTGCCATGGCGTGCAGGTCTCCCACGGCGGTTTCGATTTCAGTGGTGCCGTCGATGGTGGTGGCGTCGGTGACCTGCTTGAGTGTCAGCGTGGAGCGTGACCCCTCGTCACGCAGGCGGACCCATGCACCACGAGTCAGTGAGTCGTTCTCGAATATCTTGCGGGTCAACAGCGTTCGTGAGAACGACTGGATCGCGCCGAGCCCGGTGAGCTTCGCGCGCAGACCTTCGACGTCTACCGCCAGGAACTTCGCCTCGTACTCATGTTTCATTGCTGCTGTATCCGCCTTCGAGTTGGTCCTCCGGGGTCTCGCCTTGCGATAAGCAATCCCATGCGGTGGGTGTGGTCGTCCAACTGGCCCACATGGGCACGCTCGGTGAACCAGTCGGTGTGCAACGTCAATTGCACCTCCCAATCGTTCGTGAAGTAGCGGGACAGTCGGTCGGGTGCGGTGTAGTGCTCGATCGAGTGGTGACGTGGTTCGACCGGCATCATGAACTCCGCACCGAACAGTCCTCCCCGTCGAACGAGCCGCTGCATCCGGCCGACGAACTCACTCAGAGGTCTTCGGTGGTTCACGCTGTAGTGCCACGAGCAGCTGGTCCATACCGCGTCAACGGTGGTCTCCGCGGATTCGACTTCGAGGAAGTCCGCGCACACGATACGAACTCGATGATGGAGATTGGCCTCTTTCAGCCGCTCCACCAAACCAGGGACGTAGGTAATCCCCGACACCGGAAGCAGCGCTTCGCCGCCGTTCAGCGCAAGCGGGTCCTTCTCGATGGCGACAACGCGGTACCCGGCTGCGGCTAGGGGCAGTACGAACTTGCCGTCGCTGGCACCGATCACGGCTACGGTCGCGCCCGGCCGGCACTCTTCATTGAGAGCGCGCACGAACTGAGGAAAGAAGGTCAGGGTCTGTTCCCACAGGCTATCGGTAGGCACGGTCGCCCCCAATCGCGTTCAGGTCCAGGATCGCTCTGACGACCTGCTCGGGTCGTCGTCCGCTGGTCTCGATCTGGTGGACGGGAAGCTGGAGGTAGGCGTCGGCAAGGCGCTCGGCATTCTGCTCGCCGATGGTGTCCCATCTCGTAGCTGGTTTAGCGCGCGCAGCCATACGCTTCCGCCGTTCGTGTGGCTCGCACACCAACTGGTACATGACTGGTTGGGGCAGGTTGCGCGGGAGGATCACGTCGACGTCAGCTCCATAGACCCGGTGGGTGGTCAGGCAGCGGGCGAAATAGCTTTCGACCACGACGGGAATTCCGGCGTCGAGATACCGGCGGATCTGGTCGACTGCGGTGAAGAGCGCGGATAGGAAGAGGCACATCCGCGCATTCGCGTTCTCGTACATGTCGAGTTCCCGGCGAAGTGGTTGATAGAACGCTGGAACTGTCGGCACCAGGACTGCCTCGCGAGCTTCGGCAAGCAATGGGGCGACAGTCGATTTTCCAGTGCCAGGTAAGCCTTCGATACTCTCGAAGAGGTACCTACGCATGGCTGTACACCACATCCGGGATACCCAGTGTCACTTCGTCTTTAGCCGACGGCCGGTGGACGATGCGATCTGTGTCCTTGTCGTACCAAAAGGCATGCGAGTCCTTGCCCACGGCCTTGCACGACATCGTGAGGGCGCCCCGTGGGTCGGATTCGATTCGGTCGATTTCATCGCGCGGGCCTGGCATGGCGCACGGTAAAGCGCCGTCTTCGGACAGGTCTTCATCCAAGACCACTTCTATTCGTAGCGGTGCGCTCCGCAGCTGGTCGCGCATCACCGAGTAGTCAGCGGGATCGGTGACCAGTAGTTCAGGATGGAGCGCAGCGTTTCCGACAGGGCGCAGCTGATGCAGTTTGAGCTGCGAGACTCCTAGCGCTTGCAGCGTGTAGGCAAGGTCGACTACTTCGCTGATGTTGTGTCGGTTCACAGTCAGTGTCGCCCCGGTTCGCACGCCCAGGCCCCGCGCGAGGGCGATCGAATCGAGTGCCGCCGTGTAGCTTCCATCGCGGCGAATGGCGTCGTTGGTGTTGCCGATGCCTTCTAGCGAGATTCGAAGCAGGTCAATACACGGTGCGATTTCGCGCAAACGTGGACCGATTCGGTAGCCGTTGGTGCAAATCTCCACTACCTGACCGAGGGTGTGCTTCGCGTAGCGAACAACGGGTGCCAGATCCTTGTAGACGAACGGCTCGCCGCCAAGCAACGTCACTGCCTCCGTGCCGTGTTGCTGCTGCATGAGTCGCATCAGATTGCATGCCTGCTCGGCGGTGTAGGCATCTGCGTATTTCAGCCGCTCACCGTGGAAGCAATGACCACAGGCGAAATTGCAGCGGTACAGCAGTTGGAGATACAGCATCCGAATCTTGCGCACACCGGTGACTTCTTCAATCACGTTGTCCCCCTGAGGTTTCGTGGGTGGGAAGTCATCGTGTCCGAGAACAGCAGGACCGCGTAACCGCGTATAGGGCTGGGCGATAGACGTCCTGGGACGTTTTCGGCGTCCCGCCGCGATGTCCTTGCTGATGCCAGGCTCGTCGGCTTCCATAGAGACTGTGAACGTCCGACTACAGAGCGTGCTGCTCCAGCGTGGCGTCAGGCCCGAGTCGCTGGCCGAAGCGTGCCAGGTTGACCCGAAGACAGTCGGACGATGGCTTGGCGGCAGGGTGCCACACCCGAAACATCGTCACCGCGTCGCGCACCACCTTCGTGTTGAAGAAGAGTTTCTGTGGCCGCCCGCGCCGGAGACTCCGCCGGTTCCGAAGAACCTCGAGTTGGTTGCCACCTATCCGAACCGCGCCGAGGTACCACGAGAAGTCTGGTTGTCGCTGCTCCGCGACGCCACCGAACAGGTAGACGTACTGGTCTTCTCCGGGACGTTCTTCGTCCAGACGAACCCCCAAGTCGTGAAGATGCTTGCCGAGCGGGCTGTCCAGGGAGCAAAGGTCCGGCTGTGCTTCGGAAATCCCACTGGCGAAGCCGTTGCCGCTCGCGGTCTAGAGGAAGGCATCGGCGATACCTTGTCGGCGAAAGTCCGTGCGTCACTGACCTATTACCGGACGTTGCTGTCCGAGGATGGGTGCGAGGTCCGCCTACACGACACGACGCTGTACAACTCTCTCTTCCGCTACGACGAAAACCTACTGGTGAACCCACATATCTGGGGACAACCCGCCAGCGCAAACCCGGTTGTCCAACTCAAGCGCGTCGACGACTCCGGATGGTTCGACAACTACACCGAAAGCTTCGATGCCATCTGGGCAGACGCGAAACCTTGGACACCCTGACGAAAGGCTGATCATGGGCAGAATCGAGTACTACTTCGACCCGAAGGCACCCAAGCCCAATTCGCTTGTGGTGGCATGCAATCTGCTCGTCACCGACGAGTCCGGGGCAATTCTGTTGCAGCGGCGTCGTGATACGGGTCAGTGGGCGTTGCCTGGTGGCGCAATGGATATGGGCGAAACGCCCGCCGAGTGTGCCATCAGAGAATGTCAGGAAGAAACCGGTATCACGGCTGAAATAACAGGCTTCCTAGGCGTTTACAGCAACCCGAATCACATCGTCGCCTATACCGATGGCGAAATTCGTCAGCAGTACGAGAACACTTACATCGGCCGACCAGTCGGCGGGGAGCCCACCATCAACGACGAAGCTGACGGCGTAACCTTCGTGCTCCCTACAGATTTGGACCAGTACGATATCCACCCGAGTATGCGCCAACAGATCGGTGACTATCTGTCGGGCAACTACCCCTACCTCGGATGAGTCAATAGCGCTTGCTCGATCCGCGCCACTGTCGCAAAGATATCCGGTGTAGCACGCTGAATGAACCGACCCACCAAGGTATCTGGACCGTAGCGGCTTATGATTTCTGCTACCCGGTCGCCCGCCGTGGTTCGTGTGCCATCCGGTGTTGTTGTTATGTCGCAGTAGGTCAAGGCATCCACCAGCAGTGGATTATCCAGGATAGGAAACTCTGACTCCAGTTCGTCACGCAAACCGCGCTCGTCCGCTTCCAGCAAAGCGAAGGTGTGGTTCGCGACCAGACGGACAAGCCGCTCATCGGCGCGATGCTCGTCCCGCAAGAAGCGGGCACCGTCCAGCGGATGAAACCCGGTCATCGCAAGCCTGGGCGCGTATCCGACGTCATGGAGGATGGCGGACGCTTCGAGCAATTCCTGATCGCAGCTGAGTTGTGCCGCAAGCTCAACCGCGGCTTCCGCCACTCCCTTCGAGTGCTCCCAACGTCGATGTAGCGGTATCTCCAACTCGCTCTGAGCCAGACGCCAAGCCCAAGACGGCTCGTAGACGGTCATCGTCCAACGCTAACTGTTGCTGGGTGCGCTTGGTGGTGATTGTGCGGCACCTGGTGGCCCTCTCACCCCGGCGCCTATCGAAGCGTTCCGTATAGCAGGAACGAGGCTGTACGGGTTGCGCGGGCGGTGGGCTCATTGGCCCGCAAATATCTGTGGCAGGTCATATGCTGGTTCGACTCCATACCACTGTCGGCGGACCGAGGTAGCTATGCCGGAAAACGAGCAATCCGAGGACGTCACGGTTGCAGTTCCAGCCGCCGATGCGATTGCGTTCACGGAACTTGCGAACGTAACAGTCCGTGAGAGCTTGACCGCGCAGCATCTCTGGGCTGCACTGCATTTTGCACGACTGTGCGACGAACGCGAAGCCGAGGTCACGCAGGCGGCATCCGGCAAAGTAGATTTTCCGCATCGTTCGTATGCGATGGCTAGCGTAAAATTCGCAGCCTCATTCCTCGAATCACTCGTGAACGAGCTGTTCAGTGACGCCGCAGACCAGTACATGTCTACGAACACCGCACGCATGAGAGTGTTTACGCCTCAAGTCATCACGACGCTGGCAACCCTATGGGATGAGACCGAGGTTCGGAAGAAGAAGCAATATCTCCAACTGTTCGAAAAGTATCAGCAGGCTCTCGGTATCGCTGGCGTAGCCTTGTTTGCCAAAGCTGATCCAATTTACAGTTCTGCTCAATCCATGATCTACCTGCGGAACCAACTCGTCCACTTCAAGGTTGGTTGGCAGAAGGTGGGCGTGCCGCAGAACCAGGCGAGTGAGATCGAGAGGCGTCTAAAACCCGAGTTCTTGGGCAACCGACAGCCAATCGGCATGCCGTGGTTCCCAAACAAATGTTTGGGCGCAGGGTGCGCGCAATGGGCCTGCACCACGGCCACGGTATTCGCAGACGAGTGGCTCGCCCGGATGGCCCTTCCGCAAGACTACAAACAGACGTTATGCGACTTCGGTGCTCCGTAAGGGATTGTCTTGAGCGTCAGATGTCATGTAAATAAGCCGCTTACGGCGCAGTTAGCGGTAGAGGGTGCTCTGCGGCCAGAACGCCCGCGCAAGTCGAATTCAGGATGATTTCTGGTTGGGTCCTGTTGCTGACCGGCGACAGGGGGCACTCGATGCGGCACCAGGCCCTTGGTTGTCACATCAGCAGGTTTCCCGACGATCTATATATCAACATCAGTTTTCTCGGATGGTTCAGGCCGGGTATCGAGCACAGGAGGAATTGTGTCCGTTCATGAAGTTAGATTGTCGACCGATGGACTTCTGCTAAATCGGGTCGATCTGAGTTTTAACGTGAAGATCGACGGCAAGGTGCTGGGCGACCTGCTGGTGTCCGAAGGCCGCTTGGACTGGCGGCCGAAGTACGGTCGCGCAGTCATCCCGATCAAATGGAGCGAGTTCGCTCGGTGGGCGACAGAACAGCAGGGCTGAGCCCAGACGTCGTTCCGTCGATCCATAAAACCGTGTCTTGCCGTGAAGATCGCGCCAACTGTGGTCGTTCGCCTCATCGCGAGGGCGGCGACCGGAAGCGGTCCCCTCCCCGGTTGCCGTTTTTGAGGAAGAGCAAGGTGGGCGTGACCGGAACGTCCGATGCCGTCTGCTGCGCGGTCGCGAATGTCGGCATCTGCCGCAAGTCATGAGCTGGGGTGGCGGCACCCTCCTTCCCTCCCGGTTCACGGCCCATCCTCAGGCATACGGGCCAAACCTCCACCGACCAGGGGGGAGGGGGGTCGGAGGCAACTATTGGCCTGCCCTCAGGCATACAGGCCGGTATCCCCCCGCGCGGACTTCTGTTGAAGAGAGATGGGCGACTGTGCCGGAGGATGCGTCAGCAATGGCACGGAGGGGTTGTATGCCCGGTGTGTCTTACACCCCTTGGAACCCGTACTTGGAGAAGACAACAGAGCGGTGCGGGGGCGAGTAGGCATGCGGGGGAGGGGTCCCTAGCCTGGGGTGTTTCCAGCAGGCGACGAGGTGTTGGTGACAAGAATCTGACAAAGAATGCCGGTCGAACGCAGTCTTCGGCCGGGAATGCGAGTGAATGAAAGTTCTGTGCTACCAGAGGGTTTGCGCGAAATCGCCTGATCGTGGTAGTGGGGTGACGGAGCGTTCAAATCCCTCCGCCACCGCCAAAAAGCCCTTCATCTGCACGAGCAGGTGAAGGGCTTTTTTTATACCGGTCGACTACGTCTTATGGCGACGATTCCGACTGGAACTGCACTATGGCTTCGGCGTTGACGCTGACCCAGGACAGTAGGCCGTGTAATTGTTCGGCCACTTCCTTGCCCATGGGGGTGAGGGCGTAGGTGACCTGGGGTGGGGCGGTGGGTTCTACGGTGCGGTCGACGAGGCCGTAATGGGTGAAGGTGCGCAGGTTTTGGGAGAGCATCTTTTCGCTGATGCCACCGATGTTGTCGCGCAGGGCATGGAAGCGCATGGGTCCGCAGCGCAGAGCCGAGAGGATGAGGACTCCCCAGCGGCTGGTCAGTTTGTCGAGGACGGTGCGGGCGGGGCAGTCGCTGTCGAATACGTCACGCTGCGGAGCGGGTGGCAGCTTGCTGTTCTGGAAACCTACGTCCACGGTATGAGCTTACTTCTAGGTAGGGCCTTATCTGAAGTTAGCTTCCTTCGTATCGTGAGCGCATGGCTCAACCGAACAGAATTCTGGTGATCGGCGCGACCGGTCACGTTGGCGGACAAGTTGTTTCGCAGCTGGCGAAGACCGGGGTGGCGGTGCGCGCACTGGTTCGCCGACCTGATGCGGCGTCGTTGCCTGCCGATGTCGAGCTCGCGCCCGGCGACCTGGCCGCGCCGGAGACGCTGGCTCGCGCGCTCGACGGCGTGGATGCGGTGTACCTGACTTGGCCCACTTTGCCTGCCGCCGTGGCGAACTCGGTGGTTCGGGTGATCGCCGAGCACGCGGATCGCATTGTCCTGCTGTCCTCCGGCGCGGTCCGTGACGACGTCGACGAGCAGGACAACCCGATCGGCGCGGCGCACGCGGCGGTCGAACGGCCGATCGTCGAGTCCGGACTGGAGTGGACTTTCCTGCGCCCGCACGGTTTCGCGACGAACACCCTGGAATGGGCACCGCAGATCCGCGCGGGCAACGTCGTGCGCGGGGCCTACGGTGCGGCATCGATGACGCTGCTGCACGAGGCGGATATCGCCGCGGTGGCTGTTCGTGCGCTGACCACCGATGGGCACGCGGGTGCGAAATACGAACTGACCGGGCCGATTTCGTTGAGCAGAGTCGAACAGGTAGCCGCTATCGGCGCGGCACTGGGCCGCCCACTGGAATGGGAGGAACTCCCACCGGAGCAGGCCGCACAGCACATGACCTGGCTCCCAGCGGAATACGCCGACTTCGTGCTGGCCGGGCTCGCCGCAATGGTCGACGCACCAGGACAGCCGACATCGACGGTTCAGGAGATCACGGGTTCACCGGCCCGCGGCTACCGGCGGTGGGCCGCCGACCACGCCGCGGACTTCGCCTGACGAACGGCTAACCGATCCGCACGCAGGAACTGCCGGTGTCGAGCCCGCTGCCGACGACCTCGACGGTGATGAACTTCGTCGAGGTGTACTTGCCCGGTTCACTCTGGATGCCGATCAGATTCTGCGAACCGACCCTAGTCGGCGTCCAGGTGGCGGTGACGGTGTTGTTCTCCGGATGGTGCACGACCTCGCCGGGGATCCGTTCACCGTTACCGGGGATCACCCCGCCGGCGAGCATGAAGAACACCGAGCCGGGCGGGATCACCGCATCGGTGACGGCGGCCGTCACGGTGTAGCGGCAGCCGGTCAGCAGCCCCTCGGCCCCGACGGCGGCGCTAACGGAGACCACGTCGGCGTTGGCCGGCGGACCGACGGTGGCGGCGGTGGCGGTGAGGGCGGCGAAGACCGCGGCACTCACGATGGTTCGGGGTAAGGACCTGCTCATCGTGCTACCTCCTGGACAGGTGGGGTATGCCGGGCGAGCTGCAAGGGTCAAGTGCCGCGTGACAAGAGCGTAATCGGTGGCGGCATCCGGTAACCGAAACTCTTGATGAATCGTGCGCCGACCTTGGCTTCTTCGGGCTCCAGCGGGCCGGCGCCGACCATGTTCATCATGCGGGTGGTCACGCCGAAGGTGGTACCCACCCATACGGCCTCCTCGAATGCTTCGGCGGAGACGCCCGCTTGCCGCACCTTGTCCGCGTCGCCGGGGATGAGCCCGTCGGGGTCGCGGGCCAGCTTCTCCAGGAATTCGAGCATCGCCCGTGCCTCGGGGCGCAGCGGCGAGTCGTCGCCGGCGGCCAAGGCGAGGCGCACGACATTGCTGTCCACGTAGGCGCTGGCGATCGCGTGATGGGCCGACGCGCAGAAGGGGCACTCGTTGGTCTGCGCCGTGCCGGTGGCAAAGATCTCGCGTTCGCCCTCGGTCCAGAACGAGGGTCCGCGCATGGCCTGGTGGGTGAGGTCGGACAGGGGTGTCCCGAGAAAGCGATGCCGGTAGCACATCACCTTCAGTACGGCGGGCACGTCCCCTCTGGTGAAACGCCGCATCGTGGCGAACATCAACCGGGTCACCCGATCATGTCCGGATTCGACTGCCGTGAGCCACATTTCAGAGTCCTTCCCAGGCACGGCGGGCAGCCCGCAGGCGCCGGTCGGCCGCCCCGTACGCCGCGAGGGCGGCCGCCTCGAAGATCTCGTCGTCGCTGTGGCCCGCCGCCGTCAGCCCGGCGACGGTCGCCGCGGTAACCCGGGAGGAACGCTGCGCGACCAGATCGATGAAGGCGGCGAGCTCGGCGGGAACGCCGTCCCCCTCCGCCGAATCGGTTGCGCGCCTGCGGATCTGCCGACGCACCTCGCCCGGTAGCCGTCCGGGCACGGACTCGAGATGTTCGCCTAACCGCTGCCACTGCTCGTCCATCGACCGCTCCATCGGCCCATCATCCCTCGCTGGGTGCTCCGACGCGCCACTATCGGAAGGCTGCGCGGGACAAGCTCATTCGCCCTTCGTGACCCTCGGGTCGCAGCACCGCGGTGCACCGGTCCAGGTCGTCGCCGCCGAAGGGGGCACACCTTCCGCGTCGTCGTCGCGCGGCAGCGCCACCGATTCGCGGTCGCGCGCCAGCGACACCGTTCGCGGTGGTCCAGCTCCATTCGTTGGTCGGGTACAAGTGCCGCACCGCTGCCTGCAACCCCCTGACCAGCGACGACACGCCGACACTCACGCCGACGAGCAATAGTTCACCCGCAACGGATATTTCGCGCGAACCGGGGTATACGCCGGATAGCTAAACGCGGGAAGGACGTGGTGGCCCATGCGCCGTCGAACAGTCCGCTCGAGACCGATGAGCGAGAGAAACATGAGAATCGGAAGCATTATTGTCCTGGTCTGGTTGCTGATCGGCGTTATCGCCGCAGCCCAGCGCGACTACTTCGACAGTGGTCCGGTGAACTGTGCCGGTACCGGCACCATCATCGTCACTGTGATCGCCGGCCCGCTCAACTACATGGGTGTGAACCCCAAGGTCGACGATTGCAACGTCCCGCAACCGAGTCCGTAGTCGACAGGCCCGGTGATCGCGGATAGCGCACCGGCCCAACCCATTCGGTGACCTCGCGCCCGGCAGCGGGCGCGAGGCCCGCCGCGTGCGGGCGCGCAGAGGTTTCTGCCGCGTCGGCGGCGCGCAGGTGGTCCTGCGCATCGCGGCGGCGCGCAGGGTCCCTCGCCGGGTTCGGCGCGTCGCGTTCGGCACCACATAATGAGCTTGCTCAAAGGACGCCGACGAACGAGGCAGCGATGCGACTTGGCAGCTTGATTGTCGTGCTCTGGCTGGTGGTCGGCGTGATCGCCGCGGGCCAGCGCGACTACTTCGACAGCGGTCCGATCAATTGCGCCGGATTCGGCAATACCGCCCTCACCGTCCTCGCCGGCCCCCTCAATTACGTGGGCGTGAACCCGAAGGTCGCCGACTGCAACGTGCCGCAGCCGAGCCCGTAGGGGATAAACCGTGCTCAGACGGGTATTCCCAGGTGGGGAGCACGGAAAGGGAGCGACGACATGCGCGACCACGAGATTCGCGACCGCGGTGTGCGCGGTCGAGCAGTGCGCCATACAGGTACCCGGTTCTTCAGCTTTCTGTTGCTGATCTGGTTGGCCGTCGGCTTGCTCGCCGCCGGTCAGCGTCACTATTTCGACAGCAGTCCGACCAATTGCGCGGGCTGGGGCACGATCGCCGTCACGGCGATCGCGGGCCCGCTCAACTACATGGGTGTGAACCCGAAGGTCGACGACTGCACGTTGCCGCAGCCGAGCCAATAAACGACCTCGCCCCCACCGTGCGGTGGGGGCGAGTGTCATCAACCGACGTCAGCGGATTGCCGCGCCTCGCCCGGCGTCGGCTGTCCACGCAATGCGAACAGCTTGGCACCCTCCACGTCGATATCCGGCACGATCTTGTCCAGCCACCGTGGCATCCACCATGCCCACTTGCCCATCAGCGCGAGCAGCGACGGGATCAGCAGCATGCGCACCAGGAAGGCGTCGAACAGCACGCCCGCCGCCAGCGCGAAACCCATCATCTTCGCGGTGACATCGGACTCCAGCAGGAACGAGCCGAACACCGAGATCATGATGATGGCCGCGGAGGTGACCACCCGGGCGCCGTGGTGATAACCGCTGATCATCGCCTCCTTCGGCGGTTTACCGTGCACGTATTCCTCGCGCATGCGGGTCACCAGGAACACCTGGTAGTCCATCGCGAGCCCGAACACCAAGCCGATCAACATGATCGGCAGGAAGCTGACGATGGCCCGCGGATCCTGGATCAACCCGAGCTTGCCCTCCTGGAAGATCAGCACCGTCGCGCCGAAGGTCGCCGCCATGGAGAGCAGAAACCCGAGCGCGCCGGTGAGCGGCACCAGGATGGACCGGAAGACCAGGATCAGCAGGATGAATGCCGCGCCCGCGACGATGGCCATGTACGGCACGATCTTGCTGAGCAGCACATGGTCGATGTCGGCGTAGATCGCGGTGGTGCCGGTGATGCCGTACTCCATCCCGTACTCCGCTTCGAGCCGCCCCTCGGCGTCGCGGGCGTCGCGGACCAGATCCTTGGTGGATTGATCGTTCGGGCCTGATTTCGGCACACCGTTGATGACGGCGCCGAGCCCGTCCTGACTCAGGCGCGGCTCGGTCACGTAGTCCATGTCCGGGTAGGACGCCAGCTCGTCCCGCAGTGAGTTCAGAGCCGCGGTGCGTTTCTCGGCCGGTACGGCGGTGAGATCCACGGCTACTTGCAGGACACCGTTGCTACCCTCCCCGAAACCCGCTGTGCGCAGCTCATAGGCCTTCCGGACGGTGGAGGTCTTGGGCATGCTGTCCTCACCGGGCAGCCCGAGGTTCATATTGACCGCGGGCAGGGCGACCAAGCCGAGCACGACAACGCTGAGGACCAGCGCGACCGCAGGCGCCTTGCCGATGGCCTGGGCGACCCGCATGCCGTTGGTGACCGAGCTGTCGTCCTCCGGATCGTGCTGGGCGATGACCGGCAGTTTCGGCTTGAACAGGAACCGTCCGAACGCACCGAGCAGCGCGGGCATGAGTGTGATCGCGGTGAGCACCGCGAACGCCGCGGCGACCGCGCCACCGAGACCCATGAAGGTGAGGAATCGAACGCCGACGATGCTGAGCCCGACCAGCGCGATGATCACGGTGAGACCGGCGAACACCACTGCGGACCCGGCGGTGCCGAGTGCCGTACCGGCTGCTTCTTCCGGCGAATCCTGTACTGCCAGTTCATGTTTGTAGCGCGAGACGATGAACAGCGCGTAGTCGATGGACAACGCGATGCCGATCATCGAGGCGAGGAAGGTGGTGAAGCTGGGGATGGACAGGAACGAGGTGCCGAGGAAGATCAGCGAGTTGGCCGCACTCAACCCGACGATCGCGGTGATGATCGGCACGAACGCGGCAACGATCGCGCCGAACGCCACGATCATCACGATCAGCGCGACGGCCATGCCGATCAGCTCGGACTTGCCGCTGGGCGCCTGCTGCTCCATCGCGATGGTGCCGCTCAGCTCGACCGACAGTCCCGCGCCGCGCGCCTGGTCGGCCGCGTCGTAGGCGGCCTTGCGATTGTCGGCGGTGACGTCGGTGAAGTTCTTGATGCCGAACGGCACGCTGAAGAACGCGACGGTGTCGCGCTCGGTCTTGTTGAGCACGTTCAACGGTGCGCCGCTGCACTTCGAGGCGTCCGGGTCGGGCACGAGGCAGCCCATCTCCTCGGTCGCGGTGATCGGGTTGGGGATCGGCTTGCTGTGATCGACGATGTCGAGCTGGTTCAGCTTCTCGATCAGCGCATCGATCGCCTGCCGGTTGACCGGATCGGTGAGCTTCTGGCCCGCGGGCGCGCCGAGCACATAGGTGCCAGTCACGGCGTCGAATTTGAACGCCTCCGACATGCCGGGGAAGTGCTTGTCCAGGATCTGCGTCGCGCGCTCCGACGGCAGGTTGGGCATGCTGAAGTCGTCGCTCATCGGCTCTTTCAGCTGGGTTCCCAGCGCACCGAGAACCAGGAAGCCGACGATCCAGATGGGCAGCACTATCCACTTGTGGCGGAAGGCGAATTTTCCCCATCGGTACAGGTACACGGACACAGGGTTCTCCTCGCGGTGATCGAGTCGTGCCGGATCGAGCGACAAAACGCGCGCGGGCCGACTGCACCCGCCGGGGAACTACCGAGCTGGAGGCCGAACTGCTACTGAGTCTGCTGCGGACGGCGCACAAGATCAAGAACCGACCCCGGATACGACTCGGCCCCGCACCCGAGAACGGGTGCGGGGCCGAGAGGCACTACCGGGGATCAGCTGACGCCGACCGGCTCCTTCACCGTGTCCGCCGAGCGCTGCTGCAGTTCACGCAGCTTCGCGCCCTCGACGTCGATGTCGGGCAGGATCCGGTCCAGCCACTGCGGAATCCACCAGGACCACTTGCCCATCAGGATCAGCAGTGACGGGATCAGCACCATCCGGACGATGAACGCGTCGAACAGCACACCGGCCGCCAGCGCGAAGCCGAACGACTTCGCCGTCACGTCGGTCTCCATCAGGAACGAGCCGAACACCGAGATCATGATGATGGCCGCGGAGGTCACCACGCGGGCGCCGTGGTGATAACCGGCGACGACCGCGTCTTTGGGTGATTTGCCGTTGACGAACTCCTCGCGCATCCGGGTCACCAGGAACACCTGGTAGTCCATCGCGAGGCCGAACACCAAGCCGATCAACATGATCGGCAGGAAGCTGACCAGCGGGTGTGGGTCCTCGATCAACCCGAACTTGCCCTCCTGGAAGATCAGCACGGTCGCGCCGAACGTCGCCGCCATGGAGAGCAGGAAGCCCAAGGCCGCGGTCAGCGGCACCAGGATCGAGCGGAACACCAGGATCAGCAGGACGAACGCGGCACCGGCGACGATCGCCAGGTACGGCACGATCTTGCCGAGCAGCACGTTGTCCACGTCGGCGTAGATGGCCGTCGTGCCGGTGATGCCGTATTCCATGCCGAACTCGGCCTTCAGCTGGCCTTCCGCGTCGCGGGCGTCGCTGACCAGGTCCTTGGTGGCCTGGTTGTTCGGGCCGGACTTCGGCACGCCGTCGAGCAGCACGCCCTGCTTGTCCTTGCTCCACTGCGGCTCGGTCACGTAGTCCATGCCGGGGTAGGCGGACAGCTTGTCGCGCAAGGCCTTGACCGCGTTGTCCCGGTTCTCCTCGGGCACCTTCGACAGGTCGGCCACCACGTTCAGCACGCCGTTGCTGCCCTCACCGAACCCCTCGGTGCGCAGCTCGTAGGCCTTGCGAATGGTGGAGGTCTTCGGCTGGCTGTCGTCGCCGGGCAGGCCGAGGTTCAGACCGGCCGCGGGCGCGGCCAGCGCGCCGAGCACCACGACGCTGAGGATCAGCGCGACCCACGGCGCCTTGCCGATCAGCTTGCCGAAGCGCATGCCGTTGGTGACCGAGTTGTCGTCCTCGGGGTCGTGCTTGGCGACCAGCGGCAGTTTCGGCTTGAACAGGAACCGTCCGAACGCGCCGAGCAGCGCGGGCATGAGTGTGATCGCGGTGAGCACCGCGAACCCGGCGGCGATCGCGCCGCCCAGACCCATGAAGGTCATGAACTGCACGCCGACGATGCTGAGCCCGCCGAGCGCGATGATCACGGTGAGACCGGCGAACACCACTGCGGACCCGGCGGTGCCGAGTGCGGTACCGGCTGCTTCCTCCGGCGAATCCTGTACGGCCAGTTCATGTTTGTAGCGCGAGACGATGAACAGTGCGTAGTCGATGGACAGCGCGATGCCGATCATCGAGGCGAGGAAGGTGGTGAAGCTCGGCACCTCGATCACCGAGGTACCCAGCATGATCAGCGAGGTGGCCGCACCGAGGCCGACGATCGCGGTGACGATCGGCACGAAGGCGGCGACGATCGCGCCGAACGCCACGATCATCACGACCAGCGCGACGCCCATACCGATCAGCTCGGACTTGCCGCTCGGCGCCTCCTGCTTCATCGCGATCGAGCCGCTCATCTCGACGGTCAGCCCGGCGTTGCGCGCGTCGGCGGCGACCGCGTAGGCCGCGTCGCGCTGCTCGTCGGTGACGTCGGTGAACTTCTTGATGGCGAACGGCACGTTCAGCACCGCGACCGAGTCGGGCACGGTCTTGCTCAGCACGTTCAGTGGCGCACCACTGCACTGGGCCGGATCAGGGTTGGCCAGACAGCCCATCTTGTCGGCGGCCTCGACCGGGTTAACAATCGGCTTGCTGTGGTCGACGATGTCGAGCGCGCCGAGCTTGGCGATGAAGGCGTCCAGGGCCGTCCGGTTCACCTGGTCGGTGAGCTTCTGGCCGGCCGGCGCGCCGATCACATAGGTGCCGGTGACAGCGTCGAACTTGAACGCCTCGGAGGCGCCGGGAAAGTGCTGGTCGAGAATGTCGTTGGCGCGGGCCGACGGCAGGTCCGGCATGCTGAAGTCGTTGGTCATCGGCTTGCTGAGCTGTGCGCCGAGGCCGCCGAGGAGCAGGAACAGCACGAGCCAGGCGGGCAGTACTATCCACTTTCTTCGGAAAGCGAACTTTCCCCATCTGTACAGATAAACGGACACGAAGGATCTCCTAGCGATAGCTGGGTGCGTGCTGATTAGCCGTAGACAGCACTCGCGGGATGCCCTGCATGCCCCCGCCTCCACTGGCGCTTTCTGCCTACCGTGCGGTAGGTAGACTATCGAGGTCTAAGCGGAGGCACAACCTCAATTTCGCGGGCATCGTTAGCTCGGCGCACGAATGGTGAGAGGATCACTTGATGGCCGCTCGTTCCGTCCCCGCCACCGTTGCCGCTGGTCGGGGCACTAAATCCGCGATACGCGACGCCGCGGTGAAGCTGTTCGGTGACAAAGGATTCGAGCAGACCAGCCTGCGCGAGGTCGCCGATGCGGTGGGAATCACAAAGGCGTCGCTCTACTATCACTACGCCTCGAAGCTCGATCTGCTGCACGCGATCATCGATCCGATCATCGATCATCTGCGTTCGGTGGTCGTCGATCTGGACCGGACGCCGCGCGACGCGGACGGCATTCGCTACGTGCTGCGCAGCTACCTGCGCGGCATGGTGCACCACCGCGACGCGGGGGCGCTGGTGCTGCGCGACACCGTGACGATCGTCAACGCGGTGGCCGACCGACATCCCGATCTCGTCGACGACGACCAGACCTTGCGCGAATGGCTGGCCGGCCCGGACGCCACCGATGAAGCGAAGCTGCGCGCCAGCGCCGCGCTCGCGATGCTCGGCGTCGCGCTGATGTCGAAGGAGTTCGCACCCGGCGCCGACGACGCGCTGGTGGAAGCCACGCTGCTCGATGCGGCGACCTGCGTGCTGACACCGCTGCGTAGCGCGTAGATTGCAGCTACTCGTCGGACCACCGCAAACGCCAGGAGACGCTGTGCACATCACCGCGAAGGTCGACTACGCGGTGCGGACGCTGCTCGAAATCGCCCGCGCACCGCGGTTGAATCAGGTCCCGAGCGGCCCGGTTGTGCAGGCGGCGCCGGTCGTCAAGGCCGACGCCATCGCGACCGCTCAGCGCATCCCGCCGAAGGTGCTCGAGACCGTGCTCGGCGATCTGCGCCGCGCCGAGCTGGTGATCAGCAGGCGTGGCCCCGACGGTGGTTACTGGCTGGCCCGCCCGGCGTCGGAGATCTCCATCGCCGATGTGATCAGGGCGATCGAGGGCCCGCTCGCCTCGGTGCGCGGCGAGCGCCCCGAGGACGTGACGTATTCGGGTGCGGCCGAATCGTTGCAACGGGTCTGGATCGCCTTGCGGGTGAATATCCGTGCGGTACTGGAGAACGTGTCGATCGATGAGGTCGCCGACAATCGGCTGCCCGAGTTCGTCGATGCGCTCACTAACGACCCGGGTGCGTGGGCGCGCAGAGAGCATCCGCTGAATTAGGTTCAACCGCCAGGGCTGCGCGATTGGTGGGTATGCGCCTCGACTGGAGGGTATTGATGCTGGTCAGAAATGTTTACGACGACCGTCACCGGTTGCCGGTAGCCTGCGATCCATCATGCTGATTCGACTACTGCGCACCTATCTGCACCCCTACCGCGCCCAGCTGGCCGGGGTCGTTGTGCTGCAGTTGATCTCGGTGATCGCCATGTTGTATCTGCCGAGTCTCAACGCCGACCTCATCGACAACGGCGTCACCAAGGGCGATATCGGATACATCTGGAGCACCGGCCTGTGGATGCTCGCGGTCACCGGCGTGCAGATCGTCGCCTCGGGCTGCTCGGTGTACCTCGGAGCGCAGGCGGCCATGGGCGCGGGCCGCGATATGCGCGGCGCACTGCTGCACCGGGTCGGCACGTTCTCCGCTCGCGAGGTCGGCATGTTCGGCGCACCCTCGCTGATCACCCGCAACACCAACGACATTCAGCAGGTGCAGCTGCTCATCGCGATGTCGGCGACCATCCTGGTGATGGCGCCGATCATGTGCGTCGGCGGCATCGTCATGGCGTTGCGCGAAGACCTCGGCCTGTCCTGGTTGCTGTTGATCGCGGTGCCCGCGCTCGGCCTGTCGATGGCTTTCATCATCAGCAAGATGGTGCCCGGCTTCCGGGACATGCAGACCAGGATCGACGAGGTGAACCGGGTGCTGCGCGAGCAGATCACCGGTATCCGCGTCGTGCGGGCCTTCGTCCGGGAACGCCAGGAGACCTGGCGCTTCGGCGTCGCTAATACGGAGCTGACCGATACCGCGCTGCGCGTCGGCAGGCTGATGGCGCTGATGTTCCCGCTGGTCATGCTGATCAGCAATGTCACCGCCGTCGCGGTGATCTGGTTCGGCGGGCACGCCGTCGACGCGGGCACCATGCAGATCGGCTCGCTCACCGCGTTGCTCTCCTACATCATGCAGATCTTGATGGCGGTGATGATGGCCTCGTTCCTGGCCATGATGGCGCCGCGCGCCGCGGTCTCCGCCGACCGGATCGGCGAGGTGCTCGAGACCGAGTCCTCGGTCGTCCCGCCGCCGCTGCCGCAACCGTTCCAGGGTGACCCCGCCGACGTCGACTTCCAGTTCGCCGAGTTCGCGTTCCCCGGCGCCGAGAAGCCGGTGCTGAAAGCCATTCGGTTCCGGGTGAAACCGGGCACCACCACCGCGATCGTCGGTGCCACCGGTTCGGGCAAGACCACGCTGCTCAACCTCATTCCGCGGCTGATGGACGTCACCGACGGTGCGGTCTACCTCGGCGGCACCGACGTCCGGCACATCGACCTCGAACTGCTGCGCGCGCAGATCGGGTTGATTCCGCAGAAGGCTTATCTGTTCTCCGGGACGGTGGCCAGCAACCTGCGCTACGGCAATCCGGACGCCACCGACGCGGACCTGTGGCGCTGCCTGGAGATCGCGCAGGCCGCCGACTTCGTGCGAGACATGCCGCAGGGCTTGGACACTCCGGTCGCGCAGGGTGGCACGACGGTCTCGGGTGGTCAGCGCCAGCGGCTCGCCATCGCGCGCGCACTGGTCAAGAAACCCCGGGTCTATCTGTTCGACGACTCCTTCTCCGCGCTCGACGTGGCGACCGACGCCCGATTGCGGGACGCACTGCGGCCGGAAACCAGGGATTGCGCGGTCATCATTGTGGCGCAACGGATTACCACGATTCGCGACGCGGATCAGATCGTGGTGCTCGAGGACGGCGAGATGGCCGGGGTCGGTACGCACGAGCAACTGATGCGCGACTGTAAGGAATACCAAGAGATCGTGTCGTCCCAGCTGAGCGCGGAAGAGGTGCGATGAGGCCAGGAATGCCGGCCCCCGGTGCGCCGGACGCCAAGCCGAAGTCGTTCGTACCGTCGCTGAAGCGACTGCTGCGCAGGCTCGCGCCGGAACGCATGTTCGTCTGGCTCGTCGTGGCGCTCGCCATCGTCTCGGTGGTGCTGAACACGCTCGGTCCGTACCTGCTCGGTAAGGCGACCAACATCGTCTTCGACGGTGTGGTCGGCAAGCAGCTGGATGTGCCTGCGGGGACCACCAAGGAGCAGGCGGTCGAGTACCTGCGGGCCAAGGGCGACAACACCTTTGCCGACATGCTCAGCGCCATGCACGTGGTGCCCGGGGTCGGCGTCGACTTCGACGCGGTCGGCCGGGTGCTGCTGCTGGTGCTCGCCCTCTACCTCGGCGCGTCGGTGTTCGGCTGGTTGCAGGCCTACCTGCTCAACCTGGTGATCAACCGGACGGTCAAGCGGCTGCGCAGCGACATCGAGGACAAGATCCATCGACTTCCGTTGCGCTACTTCGATTCTCAACCGCGCGGCGACGTGCTGAGCCGGGTCACCAACGATGTCGACAACGTCGCGCAGAGCCTGCAGCAGACGATGAGCCAGTTGATCGTCTCGGTGTTCACGGTGCTCGGCATCCTGGTGATGATGTTCTGGATCTCGCCGCTGCTGGCGCTGATCGCCCTGCTCACCGTGCCCGCCGCCGTGTACGTCACCGCGCTGATCGCCAAGCGCTCCAAGCCGCACTTCGTGGCCCAGTGGAAGAACACCGGCCTGGTGAACGCGCAGGTCGAGGAGGCCTACACCGGGCACGAGATCGTCACCGCGTTCGGCCGTAACCGCGAGGTCGGCGCGGAGTTCGACAAGCGCAACGAGGAGCTCTACCAGTCGAGTTTCAAGGCGCAGTTCATCTCCGGGCTGATCATGCCCGCGATCATGTTCCTCGGGAACGTGAACTTCGTGCTGGTGGCGCTGGTCGGCGGCCTGCGGGTCGCGACGGGCCAGCTCTCGCTCGGCGACGTGCAGGCCTTCATCCAGTACTCGCGTCAGTTCAGCCAGCCGCTCACCCAGATCGGCGCGATGGCCAACCTGCTGCAGTCCGGCGTCGCCTCGGCCGAGCGGATCTTCGAGATCCTCGACGCCGAGGAGCAGAGCCCCGACCCGGCGGTGGCCGACACCCGCCCGGTCGACCGCGGGCAGGTCGAGTTCGAAGGCATCTCGTTCCGCTACGAACCGGAGCAGCCGGTGATCGAACGGCTCTCGCTGCTCGCCGAACCCGGCCACGTGGTCGCCATCGTCGGCCCGACCGGCGCCGGCAAGACCACGCTGGTGAATCTGCTGATGCGGTTCTACGAACTGGACTCCGGCGCGATCACCATCGACGGCGTCGACATCACCCGGATCAGCCGTGACCACCTGCGTTCCCGCATCGGCATGGTGCTGCAGGACACCTGGCTGTTCAAGGGGACCATCCGGGAGAACATCGCCTACGGCAACCCGAACGCCAGTGACGAGGACATCCTCGAAGCCGCGCGGGCCGCGTACGTGGACCGTTTCGTGCACGCGCTGCCCGACGGCTACGACACCGTCATCGACGAGGAGGGCTCCGGCGTCAGCGCCGGCGAGAAGCAGCTGATCACCATTGCCAGGGCGTTCCTGGCGAAACCGTCCATCCTGATCCTGGACGAGGCGACCAGTTCGGTGGACACCCGCACCGAACTGCTGGTGCAGCACGCGACCGCAGCCCTGCGCCGCGACCGCACCAGCTTCGTCATCGCGCACCGCCTGTCCACCATCCGCGACGCCGACCTGATCGTCGTCATGGAGGCGGGCCGCATCGTCGAGCACGGCACCCACGAACGCCTGCTGGCGGAACGCGGCGCCTACTACCGCCTCTACAACGCGCAGTTCGCGGCGGCAGCGGCCGAGGTGTAGGTCGATCGAGAACGCCCGGCTCGCGGAGTTGTCGCCCAGGTCGAGAACGCTAGGTTCACCGGCTATCGACCGCCTCGGTGAGGGGCGAGTCGCGGACCTGGGAGGATGGCCGAGTGGTTGGACCCGGATCTTTTTCGTTCGCTGTTCGTAAGCGCCTGGAAGCGCGGCACGGCCGATCGGGCGTGATCAGCACGCCGCACGGCGATATCGCCACCCCCGCGTTCATCCCCGTCGGCACCAAGGCGACGGTGAAGGCGGTGCTGCCGGAGACGATGAAAGAGATCGGCGCGCAGGCTCTGCTGGCCAACGCCTACCACCTCTATCTACAGCCGGGGTCCGACATCGTGGACGAGGCGGGCGGGCTCGGCAAGTTCATGAACTGGCCGGGGCCCACCTTCACCGACAGCGGCGGCTTCCAGGTGATGTCGCTGGGCGTCGGTTTCAAGAAGGTGCTCGCGATGGAAGCGGTGGATGTCCGCAGCGACGATGTGATCGCGAAGGGCAAGGAGCGGCTGGCGACGGTCGATGACGACGGCGTCACCTTCCGCTCGCACCTCGACGGCTCGAAGCATCGGTTCACCCCCGAGGTGTCGATGGGCATCCAGCATCAGCTCGGCGCTGACATCATGTTCGCCTTCGACGAGCTCACCACCCTGCTCAATACCCGTGGTTATCAAGAGAAGTCGTTGCAGCGCACACACGAGTGGGCGCAGCGCTGCCTCGACGAGCACGAGCGACTGACCGCGGCGCGCACCCATCGCCCGTACCAGGCGCTGTTCGGCGTGATCCAGGGTGCGCAGTACGAAGACCTGCGGCGCAAGGCTTGTCGCGGCCTGGAATCATTGCGCGGCAGTGCGGGAACGGGTTTCGACGGTTACGGCATCGGCGGCGCGTTGGAGAAGCACAATCTCGGCACCATCGTCGGCTGGTGCAGCGACGAACTGCCCGAGGACAAGCCGAGGCACATGCTCGGCATCAGCGAGCCCGAGGACATCTTCACCGCTGTCGAGAACGGCGCGGACACCTTCGACTGCGTGAACCCGTCGCGGGTCGCGCGCAATGCCGCCATCTATGTCGCCGAGGGCCGATTCAACATCAACACCAGTCGTTTCCGGCGCGACTTCACGCCCATCGACGAGACGTGCGACTGCTATACCTGCGCCAACTACACCCGCGCCTACCTGCACCATCTCTTCAAGGCCAAGGAGATCCTGGCCGCCACCCTGTGCACCATTCACAACGAGCGCTACACGATCCGGCTGGTCGACCGGATCCGCGAGAGCATCGAGGGCGGCTACTTCGACGAGCACAAGGCCGAGACGCTCGGTCGCTGGAAGGGTCGCGTTCCGGCGCCGTAGACCGGTGGCCCCGGACTCCACGGCGTGCAGTCCGGTGGCCGCCAACGTCTTTCAGCTCTGTAGTGCGGGTATTTTGCGGGGTGCGTAGGTCGGCTCGTTCTTCTTGAGCCAGGCGATCACCCGATAGGTGATCGGCAGCACCAGGATCTCCGCGAGCGTCTTCCACAGGAAGCCGACGATCACGTAGTTCACGAACTGGCTCCACGAGTCGATGCCGATGGCGGTGGCCGCGATCGAACAGAAGATCAGCGTGTCACCGAACTCGCCGACCACAGTGGAGCCGATCAGTCGCGCCCACAGGTGCTTTTCCTTGGTGCGTTCCTTGATCAGTACCAGCGTCGCGGAGTTCAGCATCTCGCCGACGAAGTAGCCGGCCAGACCGGCGGCCACCAGCTGTGGCGTGCTGCCGATGACGGAGCGGAACGCGTCCTGATTCTCGTAGAACCCCGCGGCCGGCAACTCGATCGCGATCTTGAAGCACACCACCGTCAGCAGCAGGACGGCGAAGCCGTAGTAGATGGCCCGGCGCGCGGATCGGAAGCCGTAGATCTCGCTCAGCACGTCGCCGAGGATGTAGGCGAGGGGGAAGAGGAAGAAGGCGCCGTCGGTGCTGATCGGCAGCAGCTCCACCGGTCCGATCTTGACCGACTGATCGGTGAAGAACTGCACGCCCTTGGTCGCGCAGATATTGGAGATGATCAGCGTCGCCGTGAACAACGCCACGATCGGTGTGTAGTACCCCCGCGCCACCTGGGCGAATGCCGCATGTGTCGGCGCGGGGTGCCCAGGTTCCGGGGCTTCGGGTTTATTCGGCTCACTCACCCGCATCATCCAACCAGGTTGTGGAATACCCTGTAGCAATGACGAATCCCGGCGATTCCGACGAATGGTGGAAGCAGTACGGCGGCCAAGGCGTATCGCCGGAATCCGGTGCTCCAAGCTCTGTTCCGCAACACCCGAACGCTGACCAGCCCTCGGGGTACCCGTCGACGCCGCAATACCCGCAACAGCCCGCCCAGCCCATGACGCCCCCGCCGCAACAGCAGTACCCGGGCTACCAGCAGCAACCGTACGGCCAACCGCAGCAGCCCTACGGTCAACAGCCGAACTACGGTTACCAGCCCGCCTACCAGCCCTACGGTATGCCGCCGCAGCAGGGCACCAACGGCATGGCGATCGGCGCGCTGATCTCCTCGCTGGCCGGGTTCGTCACCTGTGGCCTCGGCTCGATCATCGGCATCATTCTCGGCGCCATCGCCTTGAACCAGGTCAAGCAGTCCGGGCAGGAAGGCCGCGGTATGGCGCTCGCGGGCGTCTGGATCGGCGTCGGCTCCGTCGTGCTCGGCATCCTGTGGTTCGTCGTCGCGTTCGTAGCCGGATTCAGCGGCATGTAGCCGGTATGAACGAACAGGGGGCACCCGATCTCGGATGCCCCCTGGTTGCGCAGCGGTTGACCACGTTAGTTCGGATTCGCGCCGAACAGTGGCGACGGTCCTACTGGCACAGCTTGCTAGCTACACGCATTTGAACATGGGATTTCCGATGATTTGCCGGATCTCCAACTCGCCGGGGCACACCCCTCCATTTGCGCTGATCCATGCCGCTGAAGCAGCGAGTGCACCTGCTACCGCAGGGCATGCTAGCCCTACGGTAGCCCCGCAGATGGTTGCGCCGAGAGCCGCGGCACCACCCGCAGCGACCATCTGCTGCTCTGCTGGTGTCAGGTAAAGGTAGCTACCCACTCCCGCGCCGACGCGCCACTGCGGGGCTTTCTGGTTGATCCCCGCGCTGTTCGGCGCAGCAGTAGCCAGGGCGGGTGATAGCGCGGCGCCCGCACCCGCCATCGCTGCGAGCAAGATTCCAGCGGCTGCGATCTGCTTACGGATTTTCATCTTGTTCCAATCATGAGTTGTGTATTGCGGCTAACTACACCGGAGTGCAGTTCCTGGTTTGGTGAGTGGCAGCTCCCCATACCGAGGTTTCTGAGCCCGGGCTATGGCGGGCAGGATCCGACACCGAGCATCGAACGTGTCGGTGATGCGTGGCGTGTCAACGATGCTGTGACGGCGGATAGTTGGCAGAGATGCTGCCACCGGTCTCGCTGATCAGGTCGAATTGGATTTCGGGCCGCGCACGCTCGGGACAAGCGAGGCCGTGGCGGACGACTTGATCATCGGCGAACGCATTGTTGTCGTGAGCTGGTGCCGACTTCGCTGCGGCAGTGGATGAAAGCACCGTGACAGCAATGAACCAGGCAATGAGCCCCCCCGGGTGAGTAGATCGTACAAGCTTCGGGCGACGAGCATGATCTAACTTTCGCAAAACGCTACCTGGTCGATTCCCGAACAGCAAGCGATTCAACAGCTTTGAAGTCAAAATAGCGAAAAGCTATGAAGCTGGGCGACATCGAAGATCGACGTTGTTGATGCAGACCAGTAGAGCTCTATCTCAACGGTCGACGCCTGCGCGGCGGTCCCTGGCTATGTGCGGGAACCGGCCTGACGAAGTGCCGCGCCGGGGTGGCAGGCGGCGCGGCCAGCGGCCTGCTCACCGAGCGCACGAAACGTCAGGGGCGCACCCGAATCGGGTGCGCCCCTGACGTAGCTGTCGGTTCGTACGACGGAGTTCAGGCCTTGACGACCTGGGTTCCGCCGGCGAACTTGTCATGCCAGCCCTGCTTGTTCTGGTCCTGCTCGATGGTGACGGCGATGTAGATCGCCAGACCCAACGAAAGAAGCGAGCCGAGGCAGTAGACGATGTTGAAGGCAACGAACAGGTTGCGCTTGAGCGACGTCTGTACGTCGATCTTCGCCGCGCCACCTGGTGCAAGCACCTTGAGACCGAGGATCTTCTTGCCCAAGGTCGCGCCCTGGGATGTTTCCATCAGCACGTAGTAGGCCGTTACCAGGACGTAGGCAAGCGCGGTAGCGAGAATGGTGCCGGCGATGCCGCCGATGCTGAAGGCGATCAGCCAGTACACGATGCCCGCAGGGATGCCGCTGATGATGCCATCAATGACACGAGCACCGAACCGGGGCAGCAGTTCACCCGGCTGCCCGCCGTAGTTGTTGAAACCGCCCGGCTGCTGCGGGTACTGACCGTAGGCGTCCTGCGGCTGCTGCCCGTACTGCGGCGCCTGGCCGTACTGGGGCTGCTGCCCGTACTGCGGCGGCTGCTGACCGTACTGGGGCTGCTGGCCGTACTGCTGGCCGCCCTGGGGGAACTGTTGGCCGCCCTGCGGATACTGCTGACCGCCTTGCGGAGGTTGCTGGCCGCCTTGCGGGTACGGCTGCCCATACGGCTGCCCGCCCTGCGGATATTGGTTGGGGTCGTACCCACCGCTTGTCATAGTTGTTTGTCCTCGTCGAGTGATCAGTAGTTGGACGAATGCGTACGTTACGGACATCGACTGCGTTGCAACAACCCATTCCCGTCGAGTATCCACGGTTCGCGTGGCAGATGTGCCGGGTCGAAACTGTCGAGGAGCTCCGCCGACGACGTTGCTGCGTAGCCCAATGATCGGGCCATCGCGGCCACTACCTGGTCGGGCGTGTTGCCGAGCGCGAGTTGATCGGACAGCGTGACCGCACCGTCGCGCTTGGCCAAGCGTTGCCCTTCGGTGTTGAGTACCAGTGGAACGTGGGCGTAGTGCGGCACCGGCAGATCGAGCAGAGTCGCGAGATAGGCCTGCCGTGGCGTGGACGGCAACAGATCGTCGCCGCGCACCACCTGGTCGATGCCCTGCGCGGCGTCGTCGACCACCACCGCGAGGTTGTAGGCGGGAAGGCCGTCTCCGCGCCGCAGCACCACGTCGTCCACCGGGGCGCGATAGTGCCCGTGCAGGTCGTCGACGATCTCGAATTCGGTTGCCGCCGCGCGTAAGCGCAGCGCGGCCGGGCGACCTTCGTCGCGAAACTTGGTGCGCGCCTGCTCGGTCAGGGTGCGGCAGGTGCCGGGGTAGGCGCCCAGCGGACCATGCGGTGCCGTCGCCGCCTGTTGGATTTCCCTTCGCGTGCAGAAGCATTCGTAGGTGAGCCCGGCGGCGGTGAGCCGGTCGATGGCGGCTTGGTAATAAGGCAACCGCTCGGACTGCCGGACTACGGGACCATCCCAGTCGAGCCCGATCGCGGCCAGATCGTCGAGCTGGCGCTGCTCGGCGCCCGGGCGGACGCGATCGAGATCCTCGACCCGGATCAGGAAGCGTCGGCCGGTCGAGCGGGCGAACGCCCACGCGAGCAGGGCCGTGCGCAGATTCCCGACGTGCAGGTCCCCGGAGGGGCTCGGCGCGTACCGGCCCGCACCCGGCTCAGGCACGGGCCCGGCTGGTACGGGATGACGTGGACACGATGCCCATCGTAGATATCAGCCGCACAGGCGCGGCGTCAGCTCCGTCGGCGAGATCGGGGTGCCCGCGTCCAAGGCGTCGAGCAGTGCCTGCGCGTGCGCGATCAGGCCCGCGCGATCGATGCCGTAGGGCACGTCCGCGCCGTCCGCCGGGTGAAACTCGGTGAGCCGGGTGATCGCGCGGGTGAGCAGTGTGCGCGCGCCCTTCGCATTACCACGCTGGATGTGTGTGACACCGACAGCGAGCTGGGCCAGCGCCTGCCACAGCATCCGTTCGGCGAACGGGCCGTTCTTCCACGCCGCCTCTAATACCTCGTGCGCGTTGAATGCCAAACCATCGTCCAGCAGTTGCTGAGCGAAGGTCAGGGTTTGCTGCGGCGGCAGGTCCAGATCGTCGGGAATTCGGGCAACTCCGGCACTGCCGGGTGGAAGCGGGCGGCCCAATCGATCACGCGGACGTGAGTTGAGGGCGCGACCTGCGTCGTCGCGATCGCGGTCAACCATGACTTCCATCATGCACTGCCCCGGCGATGGCGTCGATGTGCCAGTGTCCGAAGAAAGAAACAATGACGGATCACGGAGTAATTACATAGCCCCTATAGTTTGCGGATGCTCGATCAGGGGAATGGTGTGTAGCCGCTGGCAATGTTTCCGCAACATTTCATCTTCGCAAGGTTGGCAGTTTCGATATCCTAATAAGCAAGAGGCGGGCAAACTTTCGATAGACCTGCTAGGGTTTATCGCGCGGGGGCAACCTCGCGGGGTGTATTCACCCCGACGTACCGTGCGATAACGACGCACCGTGTAGTTGCGCGCTTTCATTCAGGCGCACAGGGGATTCGGCGTTCCTGGCCGGGTGCCGGTGCTAGTTAGGACGATGTCAGAAGAAATCTCGTTCTCGACGCAGCAAAGGAGCTAGTGCCGTGGAGGTTGATTTGACGGATGCTGTGTGGCGCAAGAGCACATACAGCGGCCCTGATGGGAACTGCGTAGAAGTCGCCTTTCTGGTCGACGGAAAAATCGCGGTCCGTGACACCAAGGACAACGGATTCGGCCCGGTGCTTGCGTTCGGCCCGGGTCAGTGGGATGCATTCCTAACTGGAGTGGCGCAGGGGGAGTTCGGTCGCGCCTGATAACAGCAGGTCGTCTGAACAGGCACTATGGGCCCCGGGTCGGCACGGACTCGGGGTCTTCGCAATATTCGGACACCGGTTTCCGGGTGTCCGAATACTTGCATGTAGAGACAATGCGCGCCGGTCAGCTATCGGCGTTCCACTATCCGGCAGTGCCGTCGCCGTCCGAACCGTTCCCGTTTCGGCTACCGCGCTCCTGATATTTCCGGAGCACCGTCAGCTGCCTGCGCTCCTCCTCGTGGTCGGCCTCGTGATTGCGCTCGGACTCCTGCCACGGATCGGGCCGGAAGAAGCTGCCGGTGCCCGGCTTACCCGCCGCACCTAGCTTGCTCATCTTCTTCGGCACCGGCGCGCCCTGGTACGGCAGCGGGATCGGGTGGCCGTGCTCGTCCACAGGACCGAGCGGCTGGTGGATCTCGATGTACTCGCCGTGCGGCAGTCGTCTGACCACCCCGGTCTCCACGCCGTGTTCGAGCACCTCTCGATCGGAGCGCTGCAGGCCCAGGCAGATCCGGTAGGCCGCGAAGTAGGCCAGCGGCGGCACGAGCAGGATGCCGATCCGGCCGATCCAGGTCGTCGCGTTCAACGAGATGTCGAACTTGTAGGCAACGATGTCGTTCACGCAGGACAGCGTGAGCACGACATAGAACGCGATCGACATCGCGCCGATCGCGGTGCGCACCGGCACGTCTCGCGGCCGTTGCAGCAGGTTGTGCTGAACGATGTCGCCGGTGAGCCGTTTCTCGATCCACGGATAGGCGATCAGCACCGTGAACACCAAGCCCATGATCAGTGCGCCCCACACCGGGGCAGGCACTGTGTAGCGGCCCAGATACAGCTCCCACGGCGGGATGAGGCGCATCATGCCGTCGGTCCACATCATGTAGAAGTCCGGCTGCGAACCCGCGGAGATCTGCGAGGGGTTGTACGGACCCATGTTCCAGATCGGGTTGATCTGCAACAGGCCGCTCATGATCGCGACGATGCCGAGGGTGAACGCGAAGAACGCGCCCTGGTCCAGCGAGAACACCGGCACGATGCGCGCGCCGATCACGTTCTTCTCGGTCCGGCCGGGGCCGGGGAACTGGGTGTGTTTCTGATACCAGACCAGCGCGATGTGGGCCGCGATCAGCGCGAGCATGATGCCGGGGAACAGCAGCACATGCGCGATGAACAGGCGCGGAATGATGATGGTGCCCGGATAGTCGCCGCCGAACATCAGCCAGTGCAGCCAGGTGCCGATGATCGGCATGCCGAGGGTGATGGAGGAGAACGCTGCCCGCAGGCCGGTGCCCGACAGCAGATCGTCGGGCAGCGAGTAGCCGAAGTAGCCCTCGAACATGGCCAGGATCAGCAGCAGCGACCCGATCACCCAGTTCGCCTCGCGCGGCTTGCGGAACGCGCCGGTGAAGAACACCCGGAACAGGTGCACGATGATCGACGCCGCGAAAAGCAGTGCGGCCCAGTGGTGTACCTGCCGCACGAAGAGTCCGCCGCGCACCTCGAACGAGATGTGCAACGCCGTCTCGTAGGCCCGCGACATGGTCACGCCGCGTAACGGCTGATAGGACCCGTTGTAGACGACCTCGGTCATCGACGGGTCGAAGTACAAAGTCAGGTACACACCGGACAGCAGCAGAATGATGAAGCTGTACAGCGCGATCTCGCCGAGCAGAAACGACCAGTGCGTCGGGAAGACCTTGTTGATCGAGCGCTTGAGGAAATTGGCGGCCTGATATCGCTCGTCGGCGGAGTTCGCCTGCGCGCTGACCTTGCGACCGACTCGAGTTGTCATGGTCGACACCCCGCCCCTGGAGAGTGGTATGCGTTCTACTACAGACGGTAGCAGGTAGTCCGGCCGTAATCGATAGATTTTCGCCGATCTACTTGCAGATCAAGATCATTCGCGGTGGGCGGTCGGCGGGACGTGGGTCATGATCTGGCGTCGATACGTCCCGTTCGGCGCCGGGGACAGGGGGCGCTGGCCAGGTTCGATACTGTCGGAGGGTGAGCTCGATGGCGGCACAGGACGCGACGATGTATTGGCTGTCGGGCCGCACCCGCAACGATTTGTTCCTGCTGTATTGCTTCGCGGACAGTGGGCGGCCGTCCGCTGAATTGCGTGCCCTCGTGGCCGAGCGCAGCGCGCGCATCCCCGATCTGCGGGTCCGGGCGCGTGCCGTGCCGGGGGATCTCGACTATCCGTCGTGGGTGCCGTGTGCGTTCGCCGACGATCAGTTCGTCGAACATGTGCTGGCGGAATCGGATTGGGCGCATGTGGAGGCGGCGGTCGGTGCGGTGGTCGGGACCGGTGTGGATGCCGCGGTGCGGCCGTGGCGGTTGCATGTGTTTCGCGGCATCGCCGATGCGCCTGGGAGTCAGTCGGGGCCGGCGCTTGTCGTGGTGTTGCAGATGTCGCACGCGCTGGCCGATGGTCGGCGTGCTGCTCGGATTGCGCGGGCGTTGTTCAGCGAGGACGACGACGCCGCTTCGAAAGCTGTTGGGGGAGCGACTCCAGCGAATCGGCTGTCTGGCGTCGACGTGACAGAGGCGATCGGCGTGAAGTCTGGGTCCGGCCCGTGGGATACGGCGGTGCGCTCCGCCCATGTTACCGCAGCGGTGACGTGGGCACGGTCGGTCGAGGAACGGATTGCCGGCCAGCCGCCGATTGCCGTGGCGCTCGCCTTGCCCCAGCTGCCGATTCGCCTGGCCAGGACGGTAATTCGTGGGTATCGGGCGTTTCGAGCGCAGCGGGAACTCGCCGAGCTCACCACGACCGGGGAGCTGCCACCGCCTGGACCCGACTTCCCATCCAGCCTGATCAACCGGGCCGGACCGACCACGGACGCGGCCCATCAGGTGCGGATGATCGTGTGCGACGCAACGGCATTGCGGGCCCCGAGCCGGACCGTGACGGTTGTCGTGCTGACCGCCGTGTCGCTCGCGCTCGCCCGCTACCTGGAAGAGCAAGACGCGCCGGTCGAGCGGCTCGGCGCGCAGGTGCCGATGGCGCTGGATGACGATGTATCGCACGCGCGCAACAACTATCGCAGCCTCAGTGTCGACCTGTTCATCGATGAACCCGAGCTGCGTCGCCGCGCCGACAAGATCGCTGCCACCTTGGCCGATCGTCGCCGACGGGCACAGCACCCGCTGCTCACAGCTCAGGATCAGGTCACCGCCGTCGTTCCCGCGCCGCTGCTCCGCCGCGACATCGCCCGCTATCCGCTGGATGCGGTGCCCGACTCCATCGCCGGTCACACCGTGGTCTCCAGCCTCCACCGCGGTCCGGCGGACCTCACCTTCGGCGGCGGTCCGGTTCGTTTCACCGGTGGTTTTCCCGCCGTGGGTGCGGTCATGCGGCTGACCCACGGCGTTCACGGACTCGGCGAGACCGTCACGGTGTCGCTCCATGCCGATGCCGAAATTCTGCCGGATATCGACGCTTACGCCGAGCTGCTGCGCGCCGCGTTGGCGGAAACAGCGCATAGCTTGAAGTGATTGCACTACAGCACAATTCGCCCTGTGGATGACTCGAGTGGACAGCCGCTCTAGTTGTCCGGCTTGTGCCACACCAGTGCGTACCGCCAGTAGACGAGCCGCCGAACTCGTGCGCCGGGCAGCAGCGCGGCCGCCTGCTCCCGCACCTGACGAGTTGTCAGCGGCGGATCGAGCACCACCGGCATGTCACCGTGGTTCGGTCCTTTCGCATACCAGTCGCCACGACCGAGTGTGCGGAGCACAGCGAAGCCGATGGCGAACACCCGCTGACCGACCGCCGCCAAGAGTTCGACCGGGAGCTCCCGGGGGAGATCGGCGCGCGGCAGCGTGATGACCGCGAGTACCCCGCCGGGTCGCAGCGCCGCGGCCAACACCGGCAATGCCTCGTCGAGCGGCATATGGTGCAGCGTGCTGATCGACACGATCGCGTCGTAGGCGTTCGCGGGCAGCGGGTGTTCGAGGACGTCACCCAAGAGGCAGGTCACGTTGTCGGGCGTCGCCTGCTTCGCGGCGTCGATCATCACCGGCGACCGGTCGAGGGCAGCCACCTGGTCGGCGTGCCGCGCCAGTTCGACCGCGAACGCGCCCGCTCCGCAACCGACATCCAGCACTCGCGCGCACGGTTTCGGCAACTGCCGCACGAGAAACCGGTGGTAGAAGCTGTTGTGATTCCAATCGAGTCCGGCCATCAATCCCACTCTGCCACAGGATTTCCGCGCATCAGTCGAGCGCCAGCTTCGCCGTGACTGTGCCGCCGTCGACAGTCGATGTCGCCGACCAGAGCAGCTTGCGCGCTGCCGAATTGTCGACGGTGGTGGTGGCCACGACTTGGTGTGCGCCGATCTCCACGGCGACCGCCCGTAGCTGTTCGGCAACGGCGCGGCCCACCCCGCGCCCACGATCCGAGCGGCCGATCCACACCCCCGCCTCGAGTCCGTCCTCGCCGGGCTGCAACCGCGCGGCGCCCACAATCCGGTCACCCACCGCGATCAGGTACGTGTACTCCACGGGGTGTTCCGCCCGCAGCGCCCGCCCGCGATGAAAATCGAGAAATGCGTCCCGGCGGGCCGCATTCCAGCCCGGCGCGCCGTCCACCGGCGGCATCACTTCCAGCGGATCCGCATCGGCCACCGCCGCGTCGAGCAGCAACGTGAGGTTGCCTTCCGTCAGCGGCTCGAGCCTGACCGGTTCCGTATTTCTGTGCACAGCGTCGAGCCTGGTCGACGGGCCAGGCGCAGGTCAACGGAATTCCGCTGTCGCAGCAGGAACTCACCGTGCCGGGTGGCATGACCGACCGCTTCCAGTGCGTTCGAGCCAGCGCATTCTGGCCACTCTTCATGGCAAATGCGCAGGTTACGATGGCCGCACGACCGGCACGGTCGAACCGGGCTGGTCACCCTGACCGCGCAGGTACGCGATTCAGCTCGACAGCGCATCGATCGAGCGGAATATGGTCGGTGACTCGACGTCTGAGAGGACGGGATGCTGCGCGCTGGTGAGGTTTTCGCCGGATACGTGATCGAGCGCCAGCTGGGTCGCGGCGGGATGGGGTCGGTGTACCTGGCGCGGCACCCGCGTTTGCCTCGGCGGATCGCGTTGAAGCTGCTCAGCACGGAACTGCACACCAATGACGAGATGCGAGCCCGGTTCGAACGGGAGGCGGAGTTGGTCGCGCAATTGGATCACCCGAACATCGTTGCGGTGTACGACCGCGGGGTCGACGACGGTATCCGGTGGATCTCGATGCAATACGTCGACGGCATCGACGCCGGAGCCCTCGACCCGCCCTCGGTGGATCCGCAACGGGCGGTGGACATCATCGCCGAGACGGCCAAAGCCCTCGACTACGCGCACGCAGTCGGTGTCCTGCACCGCGACGTGAAACCGGCCAACATCCTGCTGGCCCACCCGACCGCAGGCCAGGACGAGCGAGTCCTGTTGACAGACTTCGGCATCGCCCGCCTCCGCGACGACGCACACCAGCTGACCCGAACCGGAATGTTCGCGGCCACCTTGGCCTACGCCTCGCCCGAACAGTTGTCCGCAACGCCCGTCGACCACCGCTCCGACCAGTACGCCCTGGCCTGCACCCTCTTCTGGCTGCTGTCCGGCACCGCACCCTTCACCGCCGACAACCCGGCCGCAATAATCGCCGGCCACCTCCACCAACCCCCACCCTCGATACAAACCCGCAACCCTGGCGTGCCGCCCGCCATGGACGCGGTACTGACAAAGGCCCTGGCCAAGCAACCCGCAGACCGATTCGACTCCTGTTCGGAACTCGCCACCGCAGCGCGCCGAGCGTTGACCGGCGCAACCGGGGTGGACGGCACGAAACCCAGCCCGGAGAGCCGACCGTCGACCGGCCACGCACCACCTACCGTGCCGCAGCCGTGGGTACCTCCGGGCGGGCGGCACGTGAAACCGAGCGAGGGCACGCAGGAACCGGTGCCGGGCGAGCACGCGCGGCGGGGCGAATCAGCGGAACCGCTCACTCCGAGCATGCGGACTCGGCAGGTCGAGTTGGGTGCCTCCACCGAAGGTTCGGCCGCGACTGAGCGAGCCGCGCAGTCGGCATTCGGCGAATCCGCACAACGCCTGGCACCTGGCGAGCGCACGCGGCAGGTCGAGTCGAGCGACTTGGGCACAGGCGCGGCGCCGGGCGAGCTCACCCAGCGAGAACAGTCGGGCGGTCTTGCCTCAGGTCTCGCTGAGGGCGAGCGGACTCGGCAGCAGGAGCGAACCGGTACCCGCCGGGGATCGGCGTTCAGTGAGCGCATCTCACCGGCGGCGGACCAGCGCGAGCGGCGGGTTGGGGTGGGGGAGGGTGCGTCCGGGACTGATCTGGCACGGCGTCCCGGTCGGACCGCGCGCAATGCCGGGCTCGCGGGGACGGCGGTGGTTACCGTGGCAGCGGTTGTGGCGGGGATCCTTTGGGCGAATGCGGGATCGTCTTCGAATGGTCCGGCCTCGTCCGGTCCTGGTGCTACGCAGACGATCGGTTGGTCGGGTGCCATTGCTCCCGGGACCGCTGGTGCACCTCGAGGCGTCGAGCCGCTGACTCAGATCGATGCGCTGGGTGCGGAAGTCGGCAAGCCCGGTGCCGCCAGTACTCCGGCCGGGGATCGCAAGGCCAGGTGCGTGCCCGTAACCATCGCCACGACAGCCGTTTTCACCGGTCCGAACACGGGCGCGGGTCGCAGTGCTGACGGTGGGGCGAAGCTGGCCATCGATCAGTTCACGAAGGCGAACCCGGGATGTCCTGTCACACTGCGTGAATTCGATATCGCGGGCGGCACGCAGGCGGCTGCGGGGGTGGCCGCGCAAATCGTGAACGATCCGTCGATCGTCGCGTTGATCGGCCCGGTGTTCTCCGCCGAAACCCAGGCCGCTGGACAGATTTTCGATAAAGCTGGCCTGCCGTTCCTGACCCCGTCGGCCACCGATCCCGCACTATCCACCAACGGATGGCGCACATTCTTCCGTGGTTTGGCCGCCGACGATGCTCAAGGCACCGCCCTGGCGAAGTATCTGGTCAACACGGCTCGCTTTCGCAAGATCTGTGTCATTCAGGACAAGAACGGTTACGGCAGAAGCCTGGCGGGCAGCGCCGTATCCAGCCTCGGTTCCGCGGCCTCGCCGAACTGCGCCGCGGAGATCGCACAGGGAGACCGTGACTTCACCACGGTGGCAGCCGATGTCGTCGCCGCTGAACCGGACGCGATCTTCTATTCCGGCTTCTCCGAAGAGGCGGCCGCGCTTCTCCAGCAGCTGAGGCGAACAGGTGTTACGGCCCCGTTCGTCTCCGCGGAAAGCACGGTCACCCCGGATTTCGTTGCCCAGGCGGGGGATTCGGCTGCAGGCGCGATTCTGTCCTGCTCGTGCGGCCCTGTCGTCGCCCAGTTCGCCAGTGACTACCAGGCTCTCAACGGCCACACTCCAGGACCGAGCTCCGCCGAAGCCTACGACCTGACGACAATCGTCTTGAAAGGCATCGCCGTCGGTCGCACGAGCCGTGCCGACCTGGTCGACTACCTGCGCGGTTACGACGGCACCGGCCTCGCCCGCACCTACCGCTGGTCCACTAACGGCGAACTCGCCGCTCCCCATACCTGGCTCTACAAGGTCAATTGACCAGGGTGACTACTGCTTGATGAACTCGAGCAGATCGCCGGTGAGCTGCTCGCGATGCGTCAGGTGCAGCCCGTGCGGACCGTTGTCGTACACCTTCAAACGACTGTCCGGAATGAGCGCCGCCGTCTGCCGCCCACACAACTCCACCGGGTTGAACGCATCCGCTTCGCCATGGATCACCAACGCCGGCACATCGATTCGCCGCAGATCGTCGCGATGATCGGTCTCGGTCACCGGGTGCGCCAGGCTCATCATGGCGCGCACCGACACCGAATGAGTGTCTGCCACGCTCCATTCGAGCAGGTCACGGGAGATCTCGTTGCCCGGCAGCCCCACTCCGAAGAACGGCTCGGACACCTCACGCACCCACCGCGGAAAGTCGATGGGCCACAACGCGTGCATCTGCTCGAGCTCGGCGGCCTCGAAACCGTCCGGGTTGTCCGGCGTCTTCAACATCAATGGGAGCGCCGAAGAAACGAGCACGATCTTGGCGATCCGCTCGGAACCGTGCCGCGCCAGGTAACGCACGATCTCCGGCGTCCCGGTGGAATGCCCGACCAGGGTGACACCGTGCAGGTCGAGCCGTTCCAGCACGGCCGCGAGGTCATCGGCGAGGGTGTCGAAATCGTATCCGTCCCAAGGCTGATCGGACCGCCCGTGTCCCCGCCGGTCGTATGCCACGCACCGCAACCCCTGCTCGGCGAGCGGGATCATCTGGTACTGCCACATCGCGGAACTCAACGACCAGCTGTGCGTGAACACCACCGGTGCCCCCGAACCCCAATCCTTGTAGAACAGCTGCACATCGTCGTCGGTGGTGATGTAGGGCATGTCGGTAAGCCTCCTGGTCCGCACCGAGTCGATCTCAGTCCGTCAAGTATCGAAACTGCGCCGGCCAGAAGCGATTACCTACGAGGTAATGATTTCCACGCGCCGATGAATTCGGGTCCGCTTCCCCGTCTCGACAAGAGAGGCGCACGACGCGTGCGCGACCAGAGGAGACCATCATGATCGACCTGAAGCCGGCCTGCGACACCATGATCGAGCTGCTGCTCGGCACCTCCGATGATCAACTCACCCGCCCCACCCCGTGCAGCGAGTACAACGTCGCCCAACTCATCGACCACATCGACGAGGTAGCGCAGGCGTTCGCCGCCATCGCACGGAAGGACACCGGTGAAGCCGCCGCGCCGGATGGCGGTGACGACCACCGCCGCACCGGTGCCGACTCGGTCCGCCTTCTCGGCCGAGCGTGGGACGACCCGGCGGCCTGGCAAGGTGCCACCGAACTCAGGGCGGGACTGGAACTGCCGAACCAGCTGTGGGGCAAGATCGCGCTGACCGAGATGGTGGTGCACGGCTGGGATCTCGCCGTGGCCACCGGCCGCCCCTTCGCCCTGCCCACAGCGACACTGCAGGCTTGTTTCGACCACGTCGCCGACTTCATCCCGAACGCTCCCGTCCCCGAACTGTGGGGTCCCGCCGTCGAGACATCCGACAATGCCCCGTTGATCGATCGGACAGTCGCCATCACCGGCCGCAACCCCCGGTGGGCGGAGACAGCCCTGCGCGGGTAACCGGAGCCCTGCGCAAACACCGGACAACGCCGGTCTATTCCCTGATAGCCCAGCATATTTGCGCGCCGTAGCGTGTTGCCACATCGAGAGAGACTTTGTCGCAATGCTGCTACCGTGAGTGCGCCGTCATGTTCCGGACGGCTGCCAGGACAGCCCGGATTCGCTCGCCGTAATCACGTGTCCTGCAGGGACTGTGAGGGGGGCCCGGTGAATCTACGGTCGCCGCAGAGCGTTCCGGTCCTCGACGTGCATCTCGTCACCGTGGTCACCTATGGTCGGTTGGCACCCGATACACCTCCGACCTTTCCTGATGCACGTGACCGAGGCACGTGCCCGCGCTCACATCGTCTGGAGTCCTGTCTTTGACCACGCCACCCTTCACCGGTTCCGATACCGCCACACCCGGGGTCTGCCCGGTTCAGCACGCCGCACCGATCGATACCGATGGCCCCCGCGTGCGGCTGCACACCGCGGAGTTCGCCGCCGATCCGCATCGCGCCTACGCCGACATGCGCCGGAAGTACGGCTCGCTGGTGCCGATCGAGCTGGCCCCCGGCGTGCCCGCCACCCTGGTGGTCGGCTACCAGGCGGCACTGCGAATCCTCAACGATCCCGAGCACTTTCCGGCCGATCCGCGGACCTGGCAGCAGCACATCCCCGACGACTCACCCGTCAAGCCGATGATGGAGTGGTACCCGAACGCCTTGCGCAACAGCGGAGCCGCACACGCGCGCTATCGGCAGGCCTACACCGCCGCCATCGACGGAATCGACCTGCACGCCCTGCATTCCACCGTCGAGAAGATCGCCGTCCCGCTGATCAACAGTTTCTGCGAAGAAGGCTCCGCCGACCTGGTGACCCAGTACGCGTTCCCGCTGGTGTTCGAGGTGCTGAACCAAATGGTCGGCTGCTCGGCCGAACTGGGTCAGCGGGTCGCCACCGGCATGGCCGCGCTGTTCGACACAGTCAATGCCGCCCAGGGCATGCAGATGCTCAGCGAGGCCCTGCTGGAGCTGATCGGCCTGCGGCGCGCGGACCCCGGCGACGACGTCACCTCCCGACTAGCGCACCACCCGGCCGGCCTGGACGACACCGAAATGCTCTGCCAGCTGATCAGCTTCTACGGCGCGGGCATCGAACCGCAGCAGAACCTGATCATCAACACCCTGCTGCTGATGGTCACCGACGACCGGTTCGGCGGCGACGTCCTCGGCGGCAGCATGTCCACCCGCGACGCACTCGACGAGGTCCTGTTCAACGACCCGCCGATGGCGAACTTCTGCACCTCCTACCCGCGCCAGCCGATCCTGATCGACAACAACTGGCTGCCCGCACATCAGCCGGTGCTCATCAGCCTCGCGGGCTGCAACAACGATCCCGAGATCCGCGGCGGGGATCGCACCGGAAACCGTTCGCACCTGGCGTGGGCCGCCGGGCCGCATGCCTGCCCGGCCAAGTCCGTCGCCTACATGGTCGTGCAGGACGCCATCGATCAGCTGCTCGACGCACTCCCCGAAATGGAACTGGCCGTGGGCGTGGACGAATTGACCTGGCGGCCAGGGCCGTTCCACCGCGCGGTCGCGGCATTGCCGGTCGTCTTCCCCAAGTCCCCTCCGTTGAACATGGTGTAAAAGGAGCGTCCGATGGAGCATCAACCGATAGTGCTGGACACGACCGGTGCCGACATCCAAGGCGAGTCCGCGCGCATCCGCGCGCGCGGGCCCGTCGCCCTGGTGGAGTTACCCGGCGGCGTGCCCGCGTGGTCGGCCACCGATGCCGCAGTGCTCAAGAGCCTCCTTGCCGACCCGCGCGTGTCCAAAGACCCACGGCAGCACTGGTCCGCGTTCATCAACGGTGAGATCACCGAAGCCTGGCCGTTGCTGCCCTGGGTCGCGGTGGACAACATGTTCACCGCCTACGGTGCCGACCATCGACGACTCCGCAAGCTGGTCTCGCCCGCCTTCACGCACCGCCGCACCACGGCGCTGCGACCGCGGATCGAGGCGATCACCGAGAATCTGCTGAACGCGCTGGCGGCCACGCTGCCGGGCGAATCGGTAGACCTGCGTGCGGGTTTCGCCTACCCGGTGCCGATCCAGGTGATCACCGAGATGATGGGTGTGCCGGAACATCTGGGCGCCGCCATCCACAAGTGTGTCGACGGATTCTTCGATACCTCGTTCACGCCCGAGCAGGCGCAAGCCAACTATCTCGAGATGTACCGGCTGATCAGCGAACTCGTCGCCTACCGCACCGAAGCGCCCGGTGACGACGTCGCCAGCGTGCTGATCGCCACCCGGGACGAGGACGGCGCGCAGCTGGCCGAGAAGGAACTCGTCGATACCTTGATGCTGGTCATCAACGCGGGCCACGAGACCACCGTCAACCTGCTCGACCAGGCGATCTTCGCGCTGTTGACCCACCCTGAACAACGCGCCGATGTGGTCGAGGGCCGGGTGCCCTGGTCGGAGGTGGTGGAGGAGACGCTGCGCTACGAGGCGCCGGTCGCGCACCTGCCGTTGCGCTACGCCGTCGACGACATCGAGGTCGGCGATATCCGAATTCCGAAGGGGGCGGCCATTCTTGCCTCCTACGCCGGTGCCGGTAGGGATCCGAACCTGCACGGTCCGACCGCCGACCAGTTCGACGTGCACCGCACCAACAAGGACCATCTCTCCTTCGGCCACGGTGCGCACCACTGCATCGGCGCCCCGCTGGCCCGGCTCGAAGCGGCGATCGCGCTGCCCGCCCTGTTCGCGCGTTTTCCGGATCTCAGGTTGGCAGTGGATCCGGCAGAGTTGCCGCCGGTCGGCAGCTTCGTCTCGAACGGGCACCGCCGGCTGCCGGTGTATTTGACGAAGTAGGTCGCTGCGCGTGGGGTGCCGTCCGGCACCCCACGTTCACTCAGGATCAGGAGAAGGTAGCGAGCAACTGCGCGTCCAGCGTGCGCAGATAGTCGCGGCCGAAGGGGCCGTTCTCGAGACCGATCACCAATTCATTCGGTAGATCCTGTTCGATCTGCGGCGAACAGGATCCGGCGGCCAGGGCGATGGTCGCGACGGTGTCCACGTCGCCGGTGAAAGCCACTGCGGTGCGCAGGATTTGGCTGAGACTGCGACTCGAGGTGAGTGCGGTGAGCGCGGCACGCACGCTCATCCAGCCCTTGGATCCGACTTTGCCGTGCCACGGTTGGGTCCAGCTCGGATCGAGGCGATCGCCGATCCAGCGGGGAAGTTCGGCCACCGGCCCGAGCTGCCGGTGGCAGTAGTGCACGGCGAGCGCGGCCGCCTGGGCCGCTGCTACTCCAGCGGCAGTGTCGTGGGTGACGCGCGCCTGCACGTCCGCGTACTGCATCACCTCGCGAACGGTCGGCAGCAGTCCGATCGGCCCGGCCCGCATCGCGGAGCCACTCTTGTCGCTGGCCGGGTCGATGCGGCGCAGCAAATCGGCGCCGGTGTGCACGGTGTCGAGGAACTGCTGGAACCGGGTGGCGTACCCGTCGCGCGGATCGCGGTGATACGCCTGCACGAAATGCTCGGCCAGTCGTGCCGGTTCCCACGGCTCGTCCGACACCAGCAGTTCCGTTACCGCCAAGGTCATTTGGGTGTCATCGGTGTAAGCACCTGGGCGGACGCCGAGATGTGTCGGATGTTGGATGTACCCGGCCAACGTGTTGTGTTCGGTGACGAGCGCCGGATCCGCGTACTCGAACCCGGCGCCGTACGCGTCCCCCACGGCCAACTCGACCAGCATGCGATCCCCTCCCATGGATCCGCCGGCCCTGCGGTCAGGGCGGCCCGAAGGTCCCGGATCACCTGCGATGATCGCGGTCTCGTCGATGATGGAAGACCGCGACCCGAACATGTGGCCGAACGCCGCTGTTCGGCGAGTTCGCTTGCACTTCAGGCTGTTTCGGAACTTGTCGGTCGCATACCTTACACCAGAGCCACAGTCGATTCCCCAGTCCGGCAGATGATCTCGCAGCTAGTATTGGTGCGACGGGCGACGACGCATCCGTACCGATACGGCGGTCGGCCGCCCGTCGGTGCGACCCGCGGTCGGCATCGAACTCGGTCGAGCGGTACGGCGGACTCGAAGGCTGAGGGGGCTGGATGCTGCGCGCTGGTGAGGTCTTCGCCGGGTATGTGATCAAGCGTCGGCTGGGTCGCGGCGGCATGGGCGCGGTGTACCTGGCGCAGCACCCGCGACTGCCGCGGCTGACCGCGTTGAAACTTCTCGACCCGGAGTTGTATGCCGACAACGAGATTCGGGCCCGGTTCGAGCGTGAAGCCGCGCTGGTGGCGCGGTTGGACCACCCGAACATCGTGCAGGTCTACGACCGCGGCTTCGACGAGGGCCTGCTGTGGATCTCCATGCAATACGTCAACGGTGTCGACGCCGCCGACATCGACCCGCGCGCGGTGCCGCCGGAGCGGGCGGCGGAGATCATCATCGAGACGGCGAAGGCACTCGACTACGCCCACGCCATCGGAGTGCTGCACCGTGACGTGAAGCCTGCCAACATCCTGCTGGCCCGGACCACCGCCGGACAGGGTGCTCGGGTGCTGCTGACCGACTTCGGTATTGCCCGTCTGCGTGACGAGTCCCGGCAGCTGACCGAAACCGGAGCGCTCGCCGCGACGCTGGCGTACGCGTCGCCGGAGCAGTTGTCGTTCACCCCGGTCGACCACCGCTCCGATCAATACTCGTTGGCGTGCAGCCTGTTCTGGCTGTTGACGGGCTCGTCACCGTTCGCGGCGGGTAGTCCCGCCGCGATCATCGCGGGTCATCTTCAGCACGCGCCACCGTCGGCGCGCAGCCTGCGGGAGGAACTGCCGTCCGAGGTGGACGCCGTGCTGACGAAGGCGCTGGCCAAGCAACCCGACGAAAGATTCGCGTCCTGTACGGAATTCGCGGTCGCGGCGCAGCAAGCTTTGACGGCACCGCAGATACCGACTCTGCCGCAAGCGATTTCACAGGAGCAGGACGCGCGGGCTGCCACGAAGCGGTCACTTCGTATCGGTGGGTTGGTGCTCGGGGTGGTGATCGCGCTGGTGGCCGGGTTCCTGTGGGTGAAGGCCGACCGTGCCACGACCAAGACCGCCGTCCGTACCGGACCTATTGCGCAGCAGCCGATCGACTGGTCCGGTGCCGTCGCGCCAGGGACGACCACCGGGCCCGCACCCTTCCAGGCGATGAGGCAGATCGATGCCGAAGGCCGGGAGGTGGCTCGGCCGAGTGCCGCGGCCAGTCCGGCCGGCGACGGCAAGGCCACCTGCGAACCGATGACCATCGCGTCCACCGCGCCGCTCACCGGGAACAACGCCGGAACCGCCCGCGGCCTGCTCGGTGGGGTGAAGCTGGCCGTCGATCAGTTCACCAGGGCGAACCCCGGCTGCCGGGTCGCTGTGCGTGAGTTCGATACCGGCGGGTTCCCGCAGACTGCGGCCGATGTCGCACGGCAGATCGTGGACGACTCGTCGATCATCGCCTTGGTCGGCCCGTTGTCGTCCGAAGCCCGTTCCACCGGTGGGATTTTCAGCGACGCGGGGTTACCGTTCCTCTTTCCGGGTGTCACTCCCGTCGACCCGACCAGCACCGCCTGGCGCACCTTCTTCCGCGGTGTGGCCACCGACGACGTCTACCGCCGTGCGGTGGCCAAGTACCTGCTCGACACGGCCCACTTCCGCAAGATCTGCGTCGTCCGCGATGACAGCGGGTTCGGCAAGGGCATGGCGCACGACGTCGTCGCCATCCTCGGGGCCGCGGCCGACCCCGGTTGCCGGGTGGAGGTCAAGCAGGGTGAGCGTGACTTCGCCGCGGTGGTGGGCAAAGTCGCCGCTGCCGCGCCGGACGCGGTGCTCTACTCCGGTTACAGCGCCGAAGCGGCCGCCTTCACCCGGCAATTGAAACAGGGCGGCGTCAACGCCGCTTTCGTCGCCACCGAAGGCGCGCTCAGCGTGGATTTCGTTGCCCAGCCGGGAAATTCGGCGCAAGGCGCGGTGCTGACGTGCACGTGCGGTCCGGTCACCGGAAAGTTCTACTTCGACTTTCGCGCCTTGAACGGCCAAGGGGCTGGCTGGAACGCGGTGGAAGCCTACGATCTGACCACCATCGCGTTGAACGGCATCGCCGCAGGTCACCGCACCCGCGCCGACCTGCTGACCTACTTGCGCGGCTACGAGGGCACCGGCCTCGCCCGCACCTACCGCTGGTCGGACAACGGTCAACTGACCACCCCCGGAATCTGGATCTACACCATCAGCTGACCCCGAACATCAACTCCTGGAACGGATTTAGTCATGAACCGAGTCATCACCACCGGGTGCTTGCTGATCACCGTTGCCGCGCTGGCTGCCACCGGATGCGCGGGCGACGACGGCACGGCGGCCCACACCGGCGACCATCATGATCATCACCACGACGCCGCAGGCGGATACCAGCCACCCGCCGCCTTCGAAGGCCTCGACCCCTGTTCGATCACCACCCCCGCCGAAGCCGCCGCCCTGTCCGGCAAACCCGACCCGCGCCCCACCCGCAACGGGGGAATGCACCCGGACATGTCGGCCGCCGCGACCATCGACACCTGCAGCTGGCTGGTCGACGGCTTCGATCCGCTGGCCGTGTCGTTCCAGCTCCGGGACCAACTGGGCGGAGTCGAGCAGGGGCAGGACGCCACCTCGAAGTGGATGGCCGAACAACTCGGTCACCCAGCCCACCTGAGCTTCGGCAAGAATCCCGTCGAAGCGGGCGTGGAAGACTGCGCCGCCTTCGTCGGCTACAGCGGCAACCGGGCCGTCACCGTGCTGCTGCGGTTGCGCGCCACCGCCGCCACCCCCACACCTACGGACACCGACAACCTCTGCTCCCGCAACCAGACCACGCTGCGGGACATCTTCGCCCGCACCCGCTGGCAGTGACGCAGGCCTCGAGCGCCCCGCGGCTAGGATCCGCGGAATGCCCGTACCGAAAGCCGAACTACATCTGCATATCGAAGGCACGCTGGAACCCGAACTGGCGTTCGCGCTGGCCGAACGCAACGGCGCCCAACTGCCGTTCGCCTCGGTGGACGAGCTGCACCACGCCTACCGATTCGAGGATCTGCAGTCGTTCCTCGACCTGTACTACCGGCTCACCGATGTGCTGCGGGTCGAGCAGGACTTCACCGACCTGGCCGAGGCCTACCTGGCCCGCGCCGCCGCGGCCGGAGTCCGGCACGCGGAGATCTTCTTCGACCCCCAAGCCCACACCGCCCGCGGCGTGCCCTTCGCCACCGTCATCGACGGCCTGTGGAAGGCGCTGCACGACAGCGAGCGGCGCTACGGCATCACCACCAAGCTCATCCTGTGCTTCCTGCGCGACCTCTCGGTCGAATCCGCCCTCGACACCCTCACCGCCGCCGAGCCGTACCTGGACCGAATCGTCGCGGTCGGACTCGATTCGGCCGAGGTCGGTCACCCGCCCGCCAAGTTCGCCGCCGTGTACCAGCGCGCTCGCGAGCTCGGGCTGCGCGCCGTGGCACACGCCGGTGAAGAAGGACCCGCCGCATATGTGGCCGAGGCCCTCGACGTGCTGCACGTCGAACGCATCGACCACGGCATCCGCGTGCTCGACGATCCCGCGCTGGTGCAACGCCTTGTGCGAGAGCGAATCCCGCTGACCGTCTGCCCGTTCTCCAACGTGCGCTTGCGCGTAATCGACAAACTGACCGACCACCCCCTGCGTCAGATGCTCGAACTCGGCCTGGTCGCCACCGTGAACTCCGACGATCCAGCCTATTTCGGTGGCTACGTCCAAGAGAACTTCGACGGCATCCGAGACGCTCTGAACCTCACCACCGACCACCTCCGCACCCTGGCCCGCAACTCCTTCGAAGCCTCGTTCATCGACGAGTACACCCGTGCCCGCTACCTGGGTGAGGTCGACGCTTACACCTTCTGAACACGGGGATGCATGCGGCGGCCGTGCTGAACGCCGGCATCGACCAGCTGTAAGACGTCTCGGCGAGCTGATGTTCGCCGTCGTTCAGCCCGGTTTGTGCCCGTGTTCCTGCGCCGTTTCCTGCTCAGGCGAGCCAGGATTTGTGACCGGGGTACTCGTCGAAGTCGTCGGGCCAGTCGCTCGGACCGACTGTATTGTCGCCGGGCCTCGTCCGCAGCGGCGGTGGCGGCTGAGGCGGCGGTGGTGGCTCTGGAGACCACTCCCAGATGAATTGCGGCGAGTTCTTCAGGTCGATTACTTCCGGCGGCAGCGGGTGGGCAAGCAGTTCGATTGCGGACCAGGAGCATTCGCCGCCGCGGACGCGCGCGGCGTACGCCTGGAGTTCGGGCGACGCAGCCGGTACCGCAGCCAGTTCGAACATGAACTCGGTCGTGACGACAGTGGGCTGGCTCAGGATCGCGGAGACGTCCATGCGTTCGACCTCGAGCCGAACGGTTCTCAACTCGTCGACACCGTTCATGACCCGACGAGCGACCGCCTCGATCTCGGGGTCGAGGTGCGGTTCGTGAATCATCCGTTCTCCCAGGGTTGTCCGCCGCTGCCGACCTCGTAGCCTTCCCTCGGTCGTTCGAGTGTGTGGTTGACCTGCACGAGCTCTGACAGGTCTACCGCGACACCGGCGCGTTTCACCACGGGCTCCAGGCGCTGCTTCACCTTCTCCGTCGCCGTCCCCACCGGATTCGAGATTGCCGCCAGTAGTTCCTTCAGCTTGTTCTTCAGTTCCTCGATCTTGTCTACGATCTCCTTCACCTTGGTGACGATCGTGTAGATTTTGTTGGCGAGATCGGCAGCTTCGATACACCAGCCCACTCCGGGGACTTTCTTGATCGCCTGCTTGAAAATCCCTTTGGCGCTCTTGACGTCTATGTAGTCGAGGAGCATGTCTTTGAGCTTGGTGAGGGCGTCCTTGATGCCTTGCCGGATCTCATCGGCCACGATCCCCATGACGTCGGCAACGACGCGACCGACGGGTCCCTCCCATTTCATCGCCGCGATCTGCCGACGCGCCCAGTTCTCTTCGAAAGCGATGGCGGCCTTACCGTCCCAGTGTCCGCCGACCAGCTTGACGCCGTTCTCCAGATTCTTCCCGGACGCCTCCATCGCATTACCGGCGACTTTGTATGACTCGCCGATCCGCCGCACTTCGTTCCAGTTGCCCTCGATCGGCTGCAGCACCAACACGAGCGGGTCCACTTCCTTACCGATTGCCCGGGTAACGCTCTTGATGGATTCATTGACGTCGCGCAGCGACGGTACAACCTCCCCTATGAGCCCAGCGGTGTCTTCCTGGTTCACCGTCGGCGGATCGAGCTTGAACGACTCCGGTTTCGGATAGGGGACTGCATTGCCGTACGCCTCAGTTTGCCCGGGCTGCTCGGTATCTGCGCCGTATTGAGCCGGGGCGGCGCTCGGCACGTCAGTGGTATGGGCGTTGAGCGCCGAATAGTTTTTCTGGTCCTGGTTGTGATACATCCAGGCGGCCTTGTTCAACTCGATGCCGGTGCTGCTCGTGCGGTCCGCCATGTCCTGCATCCGCCCGCGAGTCATGTCGGCGGCGGTGCGGACGGGCTGCAATAGATCCCTGATGATCGGGCCCGTGAACAGCTCGCCCTTCGGTTGACCGTGTTCGCCGATGAACTTTGCGATATTTGTGCTGTCGACACCGATATCGTCAACTAGCTTGCCAAGACCCGCGATCTGGTCGGAGCGTGCCAGGAATACCTCGCCCAATGTTCTCCCCGTTATCTACTGATCGGTTTTTCGCAGCGACCTGATGATGGTGTCGACATCATTGTCGGACAAGGATTTCGGCAGCCCTACGTGGTGTTCGACCATGAGGAGCATTACTTCTGCGGTCGCATAGGCAGGGGTAGCAACGATGTCGAATTGGGCGCGCGGCGGGTCACAGCGGTCGTCCGCAGGGATATCGGTGACGACTGCGGTGTAACGGACCGCCGGTCGGCCGGACACATCGAGTGCGAACGGCCCGCGGATTTCTACCTTCGGCTTACGTCCCGCCTTGTCTGCGAAGATCTGTTCCGCCAGGCCTACTTCGGTACGGGCGGCCGTATCGAAGTCCACACCGTTGATGCTGGTAACGCCGACGACGGCGAGTCTCGAGCTCTTGTCCTCGTCGCAATAGCGGTACCCGTACACGCTGCCTGCGCCGTAGCTGGCCTCGGTCCACCCCAGGGCAGTGCTGTTACTCGGCTGCCAGTTGGTGTCGGATGGCACGGAATAACTGAGCCCGAATCTGGTGGGTACGGGCTGAGGTTGACCTCTGCGCACTTCAGGCAGTGGTGGCGGGAACTCCATCGACGGAAATCCTGGTGGCGGCGGCACAAACGTAGTGCTCGGCAGGACCGGTGCCTGGGCTGTCCAGGACGGTGCGGCACTGTTCGGGGATTTCTTATCGTCGAGATACGGATTACCGATCCAGACGATCACCCAAAAGAAAATGATGAGCGCAGTCAGCAGTGCCACGATCTTGCCCAATTGGGTCAAGACACCATGCTGGTAGAAGAGCCTGAGAAATCTCATCGGGACGGCGAACCGGAAGCCTGGTCCTGCGCCCCCCACGCATCGACGCTCACGAGCAACGACCGTAGGGCGGGCGTCCTGGTCTGTCAAAGTATCTGACCGGCGGCGCGAGGTTTCGGTATCGGCCGTCTCGCCAATTGCCGATCATCGGTGGGCTGAGCGAATGCCTTCGCGAACCCGTTCGGCTAGTGTTCAGACGAGGGGATATTTCTGCCGAACTCTGTGATCGGCTCTCTCGTCTCACGACTACGAGGAGTGATATCAGTTGACGCGCAATATGTTTCGACCACAATCTCGAGTTTCGGTGTCGGTGGTGATGCTCACCGCCCTGGCTGGTGCGGCAGCTACCGGGTGCTCCGGCGACAACCACTCAGTTCCGCCGGCCGACTTCACCTCCACCGCTGCTTCTGCGGCAAGCAGTACGACTGCGGCTGACTGGTACAAGCCACCCGCCGCCTTCGAAGGTCTCGACCCTTGCTCGATCATCACTCCCGCCGAAGCGTCCGCATTGGCTGGCCGCCCGGACCTGCGTGCGGCACGCAACGAAGGTCTGCGGCCAGACATGTCGATAGTCGGCAAGTACGACATCTGCAGCTGGATGGTTGGTGAAACCTCCCCGGTGGGCGTGTCTTTGCAGATCAGAGACGAAGTCCTCGGCGAAGTTGAGCAGGGTCAGGACGCTGCGTCGTTGTGGATGGCTGAACAGCTCGGCCGCCCGGCGAACCTCAGCCACGGCAAGAATCCGGCCGATCTGGGCGTAGAGGACTGCGCCGCATATGTCGGCTACAGCGAAAGGCGTGCCGCCGGCGTCCTACTCACCTTGCCGACCACTCCCGCTACCCAGATTCCCACCGACACGGACAACCTCTGCTCGCGTAACCAGACGATCCTGCGTGACATCCTCGCCCGCGTCCCGTGGAAGTGACTCACCGTCGCTGACTGCACCTGAATCACGATGAGCTCCGAATGGCAGGTGACATGAATCTGCGGCGGCTCACGGTTCTCTCGATGATGGCGTTGATGCTGTCGAGCTGCGATCTAAGTCCACACGATCCAGACGAGCAGAAGATACGGTCGAGCGACCATACGCTCCAGCAGCTGTGTGATATTCCGAGAAAATTCTTCGCTACCCGGTATGCCGATGCGGCTTTGGAAGTCGAACCCGGGCTGAAGAAGCCGCTGACCGACAAGATCGGCACCGGCAACGACTGCTCGTACTTCGTGCGTGAACGAGATCGGCCGGACCGGCGGTACATCGGTTCGGCGTTGCTATTTCGCATCATCGACGGTGATCACACCCTGTCCAAACCTTCGCCGACGAACGAGAACTACCCGACCAGGGTTCTGACCGTTGATGGCGTGAGCGTCAAGGTGGTCACCGAGCCATTGCCCAAGGAGGCAGATCCCGCTACTACGCGGCTGAGCGTCGACCTCGCCGCCACTATCGATGGTTGGGACGGCGAACTCCACTTCAGAACGACCGAAGGCCAAACGACGCCGGATGCCCAGGCGGGCGCACAAGTGCTGGTGGACCTGGTTCGCGAATTGAAGGGCTGATCGCTCGCGCAGCGATGGAATGCACCTGTCCAGGAGATCAGGACCTTTCCGTAGCGGAAAACCTTCTTGGCGCTGGCGGCGACAGCTACTGTGCGTGCCGTTGTCTACCAAGAGGTTTGGTCGATGCTGTGGTGTGACGTGCTGGGAGGGTCCCGGAAGCGTCGACTTCGACCGGGAGAGGGAAGATCATGGGATTGCCGAGTAGGCTCAGGGACGCTTTCGCCGTGGGTGCGGGAACGCTTGTGTTGATGGGGTTGACGCCCGCCAGTGCGGATGCGGCGGCCGGTCGATTTTCGTACATCACCGCTGCCGGAGAGCTTGTGCACGTCGACCGCCCGGCGAGCGATACCTGTCTGCAGCTTCCCGGTGGCGCGGTGCGGTTCGAAAACGGTACCTCCGACTCGGCATTCCTGTTCAGTGACTCACTGTGCAATGACGGATCCGACCTCGAGCAAGTCGAGCTGATCTGGAATGCGCCGGTCGGCGTGCAGGCACTCTCCGTGCGCTTCGGGAAGTCCGCCTAGGCACCTACTGTCCTGATCCTGACACTGGCTAGGGCAACTGACCGTCGATCCGAATCGAGCGCGGCAGTGCCCCTGCACGTGATCTGGGACTCCGCCGAGTTCCGTAGGTCACGTTCTCACTGCTGTTCGGGCGATTGATACCACCGAATGCCCTTGATACGCAGGACATCTCGTCGCATCAGTAGCGTTCGGCGGCTCCTGTCCATTGTTGCGCGCCGAGCCACCACCCGGACAATCGGAAGTGATCGAAGAAGGTTGGGCAACGGCTGCCGGGGTACGGCCGTTGAATGCGGGCCCGTTCCGATTAGCCGGAGCCCGAACCCGATCGAGCAGTGGATTCCTCAGGGGAAAGGATCGAACGCGATGACAGATACCCTTGTCGACCTAACGGTCGACAGCAGGCAGGTTGCGCGCCCGGATGTCCGCCCGCAGAGGTGGAGTGGTGGACGCTCGGACAACGCGAAGGTCTGGCGGGACGCCAAAACGGTGCTGGTGACCCGGGTTACCGGTCCGCGGCAGTTGATGACTGTGCCGCGACTGGTGATCCCGATCGGCGAGACTCAGCTCGCGTTCCGCGTGTCGTCCCAGTCGGAGGAGGCCGAGCAGTTGGCGCGCGATGGGCGGGTGCTCGTTCAGCCGGGCGACCGGCGGGGCACCCCAGCGCTGGGCTCCCACCAGCGGCAAGGCCAAGCCCAGTTGGTGACCGCGGGCACGCTGCTGCCCTATGTGGAGTCGGAGATCGCCGCCAAGTACAAGTGGCGAATTCCGGTGGCGCGGTTCGCTCATCGCCTGGGCCACGGCGACACACCCTACGCCGATGTCGTCGTTCTGGTGACCGTGGCCGAGCCGAGCCCGATCCCCATCCTGCCGCGGTGATACCGAACCTCGCTGCCTAGGTGGGGTCGCGGTCCGGTCGCGACGTCGCTCCTGCTGCGAGGTTGCGCAGACTTCCACCCGACAGAGGAAGCCTGCGGCAAGGTCGAATTCATCGCGCTCATCAAGTTGATGGGCTCCCTCAGAGGAAATTCTCGTCTGGCGTCAGCAGTGCTCGGCCAGGCATGGTGTCCAACCTGGGCCACTGAGGGAGGGGTTGAAGTATTTCGTGCCAGCGGCAGCGCGGGATGTTGAAAACGGTGCCCCGTTGTCATCGATAACAGTGTCGCCAGAATCAATACCGTCGCTCCATTCGACATGAAGCCGCCACTCAACGTAGTTGGCTGTATTTGTGATGATGTAAAACGTGTCGGTGTCGGTATCGGTAACTCGGTATGGGAAGGTCATTGGTTTGAGCGCGCTGATATTGACTGCTTTGGCGCTATTATCAATAGTCGAGGGTGGAACAGTATCAAGGTTCACCTCTACGTAGCGGCCCTCAACCGGGCCACCACACTGCGCTCTGACGAAAGTTCCGACGATCCCACCGGCCTTGCGGTTCACCGCTTCGACACGCAAGCCAGTTAGTGTCACTGGGCGTGCCTCACGTCCGCTGATAGTGACCAGAAGTTGGCTTGACACGACACCATTGGCGTCCGGACTGCCGGTTTCGATGCCATGATGGGCGCGAATCCATTCGGGCCACGCTTTTTCGTTATCGGGCGGCGGGCCTAGCGCAGCGACGCTCTCCTGAAACAGATGCGGCCGACCACATCGATACAGCAGTCGGTTGACCGACGATGTAAACGGCAGCGGCTTTGGAGATGATGGTTGAGACGTTTGTGTCACGTCGGCAACGTATGTCGTGGTGACCAATGGAGGCTGGCTCCCTGCAGGGGTCGAAGCTCGATTCCATGGCGACCATGCCAGGAACGCCACAACTACGCCGACTATCGCGACAAAGACGCCGAGAATGCCGGCAATTGTTCCAGTCCAAGTTGCCGTCGTTGCTGAATCTTGCGGTTGCGGCATCGATTGTCGGGCGCTGGGACTATAATTCGTGAAATTGATGCCATGGCCACTGAGATTAAAGACCGCCGAGGCTGGAGCCGAGGTTGACTGGTCTTGTTCACCATTTAGATCTTGAGGTGATCGAGCTACTGACTCACCTGCAGGAGTGAGGCGATACCGCTGAGGCCGACCTGGCCCCATCCTTGCCGCGTAGCCCTTGTCGATCAACCAAGTTGCGGCAGCCTCAAGCTCAGATCTTGTGGGATACGGATCGGGCCATCCGGCAGTGCCAGTGCCAGGCAGGATGGTCCCGTGTCGGCCAGCAAGCGCTTCGTCGTAAAACCACTGCAGGAGCGCTGCCCGGACGTTGAACAGGCGATCAGCGGCTTCGGACACGTTCTGCTCCCATTCAAGAGCTCAAGTGCGCTGTTTCAAGGCGCTACACGCGGCGCGGTTGCGGGCCGTCTCAATATGTATCGAGGTTCATGGCGGTTTTGTTGCGAAGTCGCAGTCAGGCACCACTGTACGAGGCCGTTAGCTGCGCGGTCTCGATGCAGGCGAGTGGTCAGAAACGATGTCTCCGGGGTGTAAATGTGGGTGTAGTTGAGACCGTTCGTAGTACGCCGATCCACAAGATCGAAGGAAACCAGAGATCATCTGGTTTTGCGTCGGAAGGCGCCTGCGGTTCGCTCAGCGGAACGAGCAGCTGCGAGACGCGGCGTCGATCTGCCACGCTGGTCGGCAACAGGGGATGAGATCGCGGTTCGCATCGGAAATGCAGGCGGCAAGGGTAATTCTCTGCCTCCGCGGTGCGGCCGGACAATAGGCCGGTTCCGTTTGCGACTTGGAGTGAGGGTAATCGTGGCCGTTTACAGCGTCACCTTGGAGCAATTCCATATCGACACCACCCGCTCCCGCAACGACGACACCAACACGGTGGCCTTCGGACTCAGGGCCGGAAAACGGTCCTTCCCTACGCAGTCGCATTACGCGGGCGACGTCGATGATGGCGACCACGGAGTCAACCTGACCTTCCCCTCCGTGGTCGTCGCCGACGGCGCGACACCGCTCGTGTTCAACTACACGATTTACAACGGGAACACCGGAAAGCTCGCGGGCGGGCTGGCCGCGGCCAACGAGATCCTCGGCGAGAAGGCGCTGGACTTCGTCCAGCAGGCCGGACAGCCGAGCAGCGAAGTCAGCTACCCCGATTCCGGCGGCGTCGACCTGAACGGTGCAGGCATCGAATGGAAAGACGGATCGTGGTTGCAGTTCATTCCGCTGGTCCGCCTCGGGTCGTTCTTGTTCCCCGACTGTGACGGGTTCGTCGCGATCGGCAGCGTCGGTAAGACGAAGGCCGGCTGGGACAAGGCCATCGACACGGCAGGCGGAACCACCTATCGCCAGACGATCCGTTACCCGGGCTCCGACTCACCCGCAGGATGCGGCAGCAACTCCGATTACACCGTGACCTGGTCGATCACCCGGCATCGCGCCGCGGGCCGCAGCGTCCGCCAATTCCTGCGCGACCACAACCTCGCACTAGCACCGGGGCTTCGATCGTTGACTCCCGGCGAACGACTCAGCGTCCGTGAGTTGCTGAACTAGCTGGCAGACCCGATGCCGAGGCGCACTGCGGCAGGCATCGAACTCAACGACCGCTTGACACAGAAAAGGCCCTGATCACAAGATCAGGGCCTTTTCGTGGCGGAGGATAGGGGATTTGAACCCATCCATTTCCGCAGGAAAGTCGTGCGACCAGCGAAACTCGTTGCAATTCAGCCTGATTCAGCGCTACTGACAACCCAAACGTTAGGCTCAGGTGTTGACGCGGTCAACGCCCCGTGCGAGTCATTCGGCGCCTCGGCCGCGGAGTGCTCTGCGCTGAAATTGTGGAGTTCGTCACTGAGCTGATCCTGCTGGCAGCACGCCTTCGCTGAGCGCCACTGGGTAGCCGCATGGGACCGGCCCGTTATCCGTCGAGAGAGCCGTGCGCCACGCGGTTCCGGAAGTCAACATACAGGCGATCGGTGGGTGTGCTTCACTCTCGTGGTTGTGGTCGCCATAGCGTCTCCACGGTGGGTAGTTCGGGGTGTCGAGCCAGTTCGATCAACGCCCAGACCTGTGCGAAGGTGAATGTCGAATGTTCGACGACGAACTCGCGGTTACCACCGCTGTAGCTGGCGCCGGCCAACTGGAGGAGGTCGAAGATACTGTCGAAATCCTCCACGTGTGCGGCTCGGATATCGAATCGCTGCGCCGACTGGGTCGAAGCCCTTCTGGGCGAGCTCTTTTCGGCTGGCGGCTGGAGCGGTGCCGCGGTCTCCCAGCGGATCTCGTATTCACGCCCCAGCACCTCTCGGACGGCCGCATGTAGCGCCTCCACGTGCGTCGGCTTCATGAGGCGCTGCCTCAACGGGGCGTGTTGATGGGCCAGTACGACGGTTTTCTCTTCCAACCGAGCTATCCATACCCCCGCTAGCAGCGCATAGACGGTGCCGCCGCCGAGTTGACGCGCCTTCTCCCGGATCGCTGGCCACAGCCCCTCGATCTCACCAGCGGTATTGCCGGATGGGTTCAGTGCGGTCGGTAGTCGTGCTGGTGCGTTGGGTTGCGGGCTTTGTTTGCGTGCGTTCTCGACCGCTTGGAGGCGTCGACGTTCCTGCTCCTGCTGTTCGGCTAGTTGCTTACTCAGTTCCGCAGGGATTTCGATCCCGTGGGGCGTCAAAGTCATGTCGGACAGCGAGAATTCGTAGGGGGCGAGTTCGTCTCCGGTACATGGCGGCAGGTGCTGAATGCGATGGTTGATGTCGTGGGCGGCGATGGGCTGGTGCTGATGCGGCGCGCCGACCATCAGCGTGATACTGCCCTTCCAGGGATCGAGCATCCATAACTGCTGTGGGTGCTTGGTGTCGCTGAGGATCACCCACGGGACTGGGCTGTCCGGGTGCCAGAGCCATACATCAATTACGCCGCTGAGCTGGTAGTCATGGTGCCGACTGGTCCAGGCGGTGTCGGTTAGGGGAGAGCACTGTGCCTCGAGTGCAACTTCGTCGCCGTTGGCGAACGTGACCCGGACATCGGATCGGCGCTCGCGGTTCGGTAGCCACACCTCGTTGCGGACGTCGATGACGTCGGGTTGGGTGCGAGCCCATGCCGCGAGACACTCTTTGCTGGCCAGGTGCCACTCCGACTCCGGTTCATGCTGTCCACCGGTCGGTCCGTGGCCCGCTGGGTGCGCGAAGTGCGGCCGTCGGACGCCGCCAATACGGCCCTTCACTATCACGGGCACTTCGCTGCCTGGCGCTGTACCGATGCCCGCGTAGCACAGAGCGCACAGCAGCGTCTGGTCCCCGCGATAGCTCTTGTGCCGCAACTCGTTCATGCGCGGATCTGCGGCATCGGTTGGAGCGCAGAGGTATTGGTGTCGCACCACGTCTAGCGCGACTGTGAGGTTGTTGGAGGAACGCACCTCAGAACACCCTTCTCGGAATAGGCGGAGGCTCTCCCCGACAGCATCAAGTGTGTGGGAAAGCCCTTGCGAGACCGCGCTATTCGACTTAAGGAGGAGGTGTCTAGGTCCGGCTGAGGTGAGTTACGGGAGAGCTCGTTCGCTCAGGAAATATGTCAGTTGTATCGAGCGCCGGGAAGATCAAGGTTCACGAGGTCAGTTGCTACTACGTGCGGCCTGTGCTGATGCTACGACGACTCCGCCTCGATGTCGACTGCCCATTCCTTCAGCAATACGGGGCGCGGCTGGGACGGGCTGGAATCCGGTAGGGCTGATTTGGAGTTGAACATGCGAAGCAGCGGACAACCACATAGCCGTGGGATCCAGGAAGGGCACTGTGGCGTCGGAGAATACATGGACTCAGATGAGTGGGAGGCGCTGCGCGAGATCGGCGTGGATCCGGATGATCCGGAGGTGCAGGCCGGGCAGCAATGGGTAGCGGACATCCTCAAGTGCTGGGGGCTATGGCTTCGCAACTGGACATAGGGCACCGGGTAGTGGCGGTGCAGCTGATTGCCGCAAACGCGGCGCAGCCGTCGCTGGTGCGCGACGGCTGGGTCGGTTCGGGTGGCGAGGTGTGTATCAGGGGCGGTTCGGCAGCTGTTAGCGGTGCTTGCTGTCCGTCACCGGCCTTACTGTTCGCAATTTCTCGCTGCAATGATGAGCTCGTCTGTCAGTGCAGCGATGGCGCGCAGGTGTTCGGCGAACTTCTGCAGCTCCTGCTCGCACGTCTCCGGGGAGTATCCCAGCGCGTTCCACGCGGCGATCCCGCGGGCTTTGAGGTCGGCGGCGCCTCCTCGCGATGAGCCGAGTACATGGTCGTGGAACTTGTTGGAGATGGCGAGGTAGGTCTTCTCGGCGTCGGTCATGGCGCTCATGGAGGCTCCTGTCGGGCGTCTGCAGTTTGGGCGGCTTGTATATACACAATAGCTCTGGATTGCTACATGAATTCAACGGTCAGTAGGCGGTGAAATGCACAGTTAGACAAGGCGATTCATAATCAGCTCGGGCCACTTCTGGAGGTGAGTTCGAGCTAGTGTCTGTATATACGGACCTGGTTAGGGCTCGTGAACTGGATGGAGGAACCGTGACCGCATTGGATATCGCGACGTTGGAGCGGATCGTGAAAGACGTTGAGGGCGTGAGCCTTCACTCGAACTATCGAGGTCGCGGTATGTACGACCGCGCGTGCGTGGGCGTCGAGGTGCTGCAGCGGGGAATGGCGATGGTCGCGGCGTTCGATATCGCCTGCGCGCTGGCCGAGAGGGACGGCGACGGTGTCGACTTGGAGGCGATTCGGGATCACCTGGTCGAGCTTGCGGGGCACGAGTGCCAGGACGGTATGGGGCTCAACATCATTGTCTACTGGTCGAACTTGGTAGCTATCGTCGACTGATGCCGAGAGCCCGCGCCAGCGAGCCTGTATATACGGGCTCGTTGGCGACGGGCGGTACCGTGATCCGGTCCGCTGGCGACCTACTCGGCGGGTTCTGGGTTCGGAAGGAGCGGTCGATGGTGTCGACGATGCACAGTGTTCGGGTGCCCGATGAAATCTGGCAGTCGGCCATGAGCCGTGCCAACACCGAGGGTCGTACGCTGACTCACGTCATCGTCGCGGCGCTCGATGACTACGCCCAGGCTGGGGACGGTAAGGAACGAGCGGCAGCGCAAGTGCGTGCGGCGATGGAGCTGTTGTCGGTGGCCGCCGAGGCTTTGGAGCCTCGCCGGCCACGGTGATGTTCCCTCGCGTTCAACGCGGCATGCAATCCCAGCGCCCGTCCTCGGGGGCGACGGACAAGAGGCGGTAGCTCGCCTGTATCTGCCCCTCAGCGGTGCGATACATCGAAGAGCCGATGAGTGCTGTGACCTTTCGCCCGAGCAATGGAGGGATGCACGGAAGCGCGGACTCGACTACCGATCCGTAGATGTCGCTGTCTCCGGGGTCGTCAGGACTGACGAGATAGAACGTCCGGCGGCTCGTCCTGCTGGCGTCGAGAATGCCTGTGCTCGTGATGGTTTCCTTGGCCAGAGAATCGTCCAGCAGGGGCGAGTTGAGCAGTGCGAGTGCATGCTCGCAGGTCACCAACGAACGGTCTTCACCTATTGACGACTGGATCTCGATCCCCAGCGATCGGTTCGTCTCGGCTATCACCGAGATCACCAACCCGATGGCCGTTCGCAAGGTGCTCGGTAGCGACTGCAACGTTTCCACCGTGAGCCAGTCGTCAGCTTTGGACGGAAGCGTCTGGCATAGCTCCAACGCCGCGCGCACGCTCGACGCGGCAATGGTGTCGGGAGGAAGGTCCGCCGTACGGGGCTCAGGGGGGAGCCCGAAAACCATCATGTGGGGAGTCATCACCAGCCGAGTGAGCTCGGGAACGAGCGACGGGTCGAGGTCGTGGGTCGTGCGGGTGATATGTGGGGAGAGGCGGTGGTGGGCGAACAGCCCGGTGGCATTCGTCAGCGCGAGGGCAATCTTGCGTGCATCGCGAGCAGACACACCGTCGTCGGAATCCACGATCAGCCGGGGGTGAGCCTCCGGGAAGTATTGAGCGTCGGCGGCCCAGAGTGAAGATCTGAGCAATTCCTCGACCAGGCTGCTGCCACGGTGGCGCGCCATGGCTTTGCGAAAGGGGGTGCTATCTACCACGGCACCTCCACAAACCCTCGGTCGGCGAGCACGGCCTCCTCCGCGTCGAGTCCGGTAGCCCACCCACGTAGCCAGTGCTCTTTGTCGGTGTCGGTGCCCAGGTACGCGGCGATGTGAAAGCCGACAGGATGGATTGCCCCAAGGTATGAACTCGTGCGGCCGTCCCCGCCGATGACCACATCGCTCATCGTGAACAGTCGTCTCAACCGGCTACGCCTTTCCCCCGTCAGCAACTCCAACTCGGCCAAGTTCGCGGGAAACACCGCCAGCGTTAACGCCGGATCCCGCCCTACGCCCGGCTGGCTGTCGCGGGTGACGAAGCTTCCGTCGAGCCAAAGATGTCCCCTGGTCATGAATTCCCGCAATTGACCCAGGTATGCCTGCAACCCATAAAAGACCACCTGACGAGTGTCGGAGTGCTGTGCGTCGATCACGAGCCTCTCGTGGACCTCCGCCAAAGTTGCTGGCCAGCACCCCGCCGGTAGTAGGCCGTCAGCGGTCCATCTCGGCAGACCCATGCTTCCCCTCCCTACTCGTTTCAGCCCTCGCGAGCGTGCTCCCCCTCGCTCTCCGGCTCGATCACCTTGCGCCCGTTGTCCAGCAGATCTTCAATCCATGGGCTGGGCCGGTAGGCGCCAGAGTCCGCTGCCTGAGTGTGCGGAAATGTTGCACCCCTTGCAATATGGTCTGGATCACTGAGGGTTCGCTGTTGTTTGAGTTCAGCGTAGTCGGCCAGATCGCCTGCCTCACGGGCAATTTCACGGCAATCATCTGGTGTGAGCATGCGGAGCCGTTGGCGGATCTCGACCACGTCGGGATATGCGCTGCGATAGCCCGCATCGATCAACGCAGCGTCCATCACGAGCCAGTCCGGGTACCGCGCCTCGCGGGCGATCCCGTCGAGGATGTGTTTGTCGGGAAGTTGCCGCAGGGGTCGGCTTGCCCAGGTATAGAGGGTTTGCGGGGTGGTGCCCGCTCGCCGGGCGAACTCCGCTTTCTTCACCCCCCAGCGGTCGAGGTGGTTCTGCACGAGCCGTAGCAACTCGCTCATGTTCGCCCTCCGTTCCGGTGCAGTCGGTTGCCCGACGCCCGATTCCACTGGCCTGCAAACCATTTCGCTCAACCAGAAAGCAAACTTTTTATCCACCGGTTGATGCGACGTCGAGCCGGAGAATACGCAGGCTGTGAGGTATATGCCAACAGCAAGCATAAGCTTTCGTCCACCTGCTGCGCGCGGTAACCTCACAGACTCTTTGAAATCAGCGCGTCTACCTGGCACGATCGGTTCCATTCGAAAATAGGTTCGCCGGGGCGGGAAGGATCGCGATGCGATTGACATCAGGGGAGACACTTCGGGCGCTGATGCGCCAAAGAGGCGATACCATGGACTCATTGGCGAGGAAAGCTGGATGTTCGCGGAGCTTCATCGGGCAGCTCTGCAAGGAAGACAAACGCAGCTGCACGTCGGAGCTGGCCACGCGCATCGCGGAGGCTCTCGCGGTCCCAGCAGGTCTTCTTTTTGTGTCCAAAGAGCACACAGCAAGCGATATATGCACACGCAAACTGAGTGGTGCGGCGTGAGCGATCTCGCCTACACCGATGACGAGAGCCGCCCAGCGGCCCAGGTCGAGCCGACGTTCACCGTCGCCGAGGGTGCAGCAATCCTCAAGCAGACCGAGGGCTGGTATTTGGGCAAGTTGCGCAGCGGTGCACTGCCCGGTCACAAGGCTGGCCGTCAGTGGTACCTGACCGAATCCGACATCCAGCAAGCACAGTTGCTGACTGCCCGGCCAGCCGGTGCGCCCGCGCCGTTCCCGGCCGGATTGCCGCCCGCTTTTCGTCGCCGAAAGCGACCACCTCGCCGCACATGAGCGGCAGATCAGGCTCCCTCGGCTCGGGCGCGCCGAACCGCGCCGAGGGCGTGCGTCCTGGGAGAGGCCACGCGAGTCCCTCAGAGCTTGCGCTCCCAGGACGCACAACACGTCGAACCATCTTGTGGGAGAACAGATGTCGAACAAAGACCGAGCTGGTCGCCATCGCAGCGACCGCCCGCACGCCATTGCGGTGAGTGACCTGCAGGCGCGGTTGCGCCGCAGGGATCACGACACAGATCCAGAGCCACCGACCCAGCCGTCGGAGGACAACGACTACGACTACGGGGGGTCGGCGGCATGAACGCGAACGAGGATCTTCGTCAAGTCGCCGATCTGTTGGAAGCGGCGACAATCGGCTCGGTGCGACTGGCTCTGGCGCAGTCCCCGCAAGGGCCACAACGGAACCGGAGCCTGCCAGAGAATCTCGATGCCGCGGCCGGAGTCCTCGATCGGCACCGGCACCTGCAGGAAGCCTCGATGGCCATCACCTTGGCGCACGCGATCTACCAATCCGAGGCGGCGAAGCTCGCCTTGAACTCTGCGAGGCCGGCCGCTGGCGAAGAACCTGCTGCCGGCACTTCGGTTGTCGAGCAGGTCAACGATATCGCGCGGCGACTGCTGGGCAGTCCCGTCGGAAGCGACCTGTATCGGCTCGGCCGAGATCTCGCTGCGATCGCCGAGGGGCGGCGGTGAGCGCCTTCGACTGGCAGGAGGACGCCGCGTGCCGCAGCGTCCATCCCGAGATCTTCTTTCCCCTCTCGCACACCATGGCTGGTACGCGTCCGATCCCGGCCGATCGAGACACCCCGCGCCGCATCTGTGATGGCTGCCCGGTGCGACTCGACTGCGCCCGTCTCGGTCTGGGCACCCTGCAACGCAAATGGCGACATGGCTTCTACGCGGGCATCGACCTCCAAGACGACGATGCGCGCACCAGGTTGCTCGAGGTGATCGACACGCTGACAGGTCGTCCGATGTCCCGCACGAAGACCGGCGATGCCTGCCCGTATCCGAGCCGGGGAAGCGCGAGGCGATGAGTACCGCAGAGCCGATGGTTTCCGCGTCGGCGGCGCGCGAGCTGACAGACCGCATCTGTGCGGGTGTGGAGGCAGTGTGGGAGCTGGTCATGCGCGCCTTCACCACCCGCGCCTGGACCGCCCTGGGCTACTCGTCCTGGGACGAGTACTGCGCCAGCGAGTTCGATACCACTCGGCTGCGCCTACCTCGCGAGCAGCGCCGCGAGGTTGTGGCCTCGATGCACGAAATCGGTATGTCCACCCGTGCTATCGCCTCCGCCATCGGATCCAGCACTCGCACTGTCGGTGCCGACCTCGGCCAGGTGTCTTCCAAGAACACACCTGGCGCCACGGTGACCGGCCTCGACGGCAAGTCCTACCCAGCAGTGGTCACCCCACCAGCACACCGTGACGCCCCCGACCCTCCTGGGCCTGAAATCGCTTCATTCCCAACACTCTTGAGCTCTGATTCCGGCAGTTCGGAGCCAGAAACCGACGCCTCTTCGCCTCCTCGTCCTCGCCGCACCCCACTGCCGGACTCGTTCTGGGCCGCCGTGCGCGAGCTGCGCAAGAGCGTCGAACGGCTCCAACGCCTGTCCGGCGACGACCGCTTCGCCAGCTACGCCGAGCAGCTCGCCAAACCGCACCACAGCGATCTCATCCGAGCCCGCGACACCGTCCAAACCGTCATTGATCTTCTGCCGCAACCCGATACAGAAGGAACGCCGTGAGCATGCACCTGGTGGCCGTGTCACCCGATTCCAGTGAGAACGTCTTGCCCGAGCTGGTGATGGTCGATGCCGACCTTGCCGTTCGATGGTTGGCACGCAACCACAAGAACCGTCCCATCCGGGCGGCGCGGGTCGAACAGTACTTCGACGACATGGTGGGCGGCCGTTGGCGATTCAACGGCGACACGATCAAGTTCGGTGTCGATGGCCAGCTCCTCGATGGCCAACATCGACTGAAAGCCCTGGAGCGTACGAAGGGCAGCGGGCTGGTGTTGCCGATGCTGGTCGTGCGGGGCTTGCCCGCGGAATCGCAGATCACCATGGACCAAGGTGCTAAACGCACTCCGGGTGACCAGCTGGCCTTGTCGGGGCTTTCGCGGCGCAACACCACGCTGGTCGCCGCCGCGCTGCGCGTCTACATCGTGTGGATGGAGGACGGGCTCTTCGGTGACCGGGTGCGTACCGCAGTATCGGCGACCAGGGTGGTCGAGTTCGCCGACGCCTATCCCGAAATCGTCGGCAGCGCGGAGGATCTCGCCGCTGTCGCGCTGCGCATCAAGTGCCGTCCCGCTGTGGCCTGCGCGCTGGCGGTCCGTCTGAACGAGATCGACCCTGCGGCGGCCTCGGAGTTCTTGATAATGCTGGACTCCGGTGCGGGACTGAGCACCGGGTCGCCGATCCTGGCCCTGCGCGAGCGTCTCGACAACATTCGTGCCACCAAGGTCCGGACCTCCGATCGTGACGTCCTTGGCTTGGGAGTGACCGCCTGGAACCTGTGGCGTGACAACCGGTCTGTCTCCAAACTCCAACGCCCCAAGGGCGGTTGGACTCGGGAGAACTTCCCCCAACCTCGCTGAGCCAGCTCACCACCGGATCGGAGACCCGCTGTGACCATGACCGCTATCGCGCCGCATCAGCCGACGGGCAACCCCGTCGGCCCCCAGACAATCGCCGTCGAGATGACCGCAACCCCCATCGTCCTGGTAATCAATCTGCCCCATAACCCTTCCGCGCGGGCACACGCACCCACCCGAGCAACTCCGCAGCCGGAGAACCGCACCGGGGCCTGGCCGGTACACCAGAAGCCGACGCTGGTCCCGGATGGCCGTCACCTCACCAGCTCCGACCGCAGGCATCCCTGCCTGGCTCACCAGCTCGGACGGCGACACATCAGTCCCAAAGAGCCGACGCGCCTCAAAGCCCACCTGGTGCTCGGTTCGCCGCAACCAGCCGCCGGGCCATCCGTCAGCGCGAGCACCGAACCAGCGCCGCCCGACACAGACGAAGGCATCGACAGTCATGAATGAGATCAAGATCGGGTCACTATTTTCTGGCGCTGGAACACTCGATCTCGCAGCGCTGCAACTCTTTCCAGGATCGCGCCTTGTATGGCACTGCGAAAACGACCCCGCCGCCAGCCGGGTACTCGCACACCACTGGCCCCAGGTGCCCAACCTGGGTGACATCACCGAAATCCGCTGGCGCGAAGTAGAACCCGTCGACGTTCTCGTCGGCGGGTTTCCCTGCCAGGACGTCTCTCTCGCCGGACATCTCGCCGGCCTCGGCGAGGGAACACGCTCCGGGCTCTGGTCATACATGGCCGAGGCAATCGTGGCACTCGAACCTCGACATGTGCTCATCGAGAATGTCGAAGGAATTTTGAGTGCCTACGCCCTACGCGCAATGGAATCCCCGCCGAATGCTGTGGGAGAGCGCCGAGATCGATCTAGTGTCCGGGCTGCCGGTGCCGTTCTCGGCGCGCTGGCCACGCTCGGGCTCGATGCGGAATGGACGAGCTTACGTGCGTCTGCCATCGGAGCCTGCCACCGACGAAGCCGAATCTTCATCCTCGCCCACACTGCTGCCCACTCCGATGTCGCGAGACCACAAGGGCAAGGCCAATCCGCCCGGACGGACCCGAAAGAGCCGACCACGCACCCGAGGCGACGACACGCTGCCCGACGCAGTGGACCGGATCTGAGGCTGCTGCCGACGCCCTCGGTCGCCGACGGCACCGGCGGACACGTCTCGCGCTCCGGCGCCCGGATCGGGGAGCTGCTGCTCGGCGGCATCGCCCGCGCGCACGCGGCGGGCACTCTTTTGCCCACGCCCCGAGCCAGCGACGGAGCGAAAGGCTCACCCCGCCAACGTGGATCCGGTGGCGACTTCATGCTGCCCTCAGCGATCTACGCACTTACCCACGCCCCTCACCGCGGGCAGGTCCTCGACAACACCGACACCGAGCACACACATGGATCCGACGCCAGCATATGGGGCGTCTACGCGGACGCGATCGCCCGCCAGGAGGCACTGACCCGCCCGGCCCCGCCGCCAGCTGAGCCGAATCGTGACGGAAACCCCCGCCTGTCACCAAGTTTCGCGGAATGGATGATGATGATGCCCCCATCATGGGTCACCGAGCCCGAGATCGGACTCTCCCGAGTACAGCAGCTGCGCATCATCGGCAACAGCGTCGTCGTTCCGTGCGCGCTCACCGCGTTCCGGCATCTGCGCCACCGCCAGCCATTGGACGAGGTGGCATGAGGGTCCTGCGCTACGTCGACGGCACCGTCGTGTCCGAAAGCGACCTCGAAGCAATCGCGCGAGCCCTCGGCTTCTCCTCCGCCCAGCGCTGGAACGACTACCACGCCGCCGCAGAACGGCGACGACTTTCTCGGGAGAGGAACGCGGCATGAACACCTTCCGCGTCCGCGCGATGCGACCACCGCGATTTCCGCTTCCTCCACGACGCCGAAAGGAGGAGCCGTGGCTCGCGAGTTCGCGAAACTCTTTCTCAGCATCAACGGCGACGTCGACTTCGAATCGCTGACGGCGGACGCGCAAATGTTCTACACCCGAGTGCTTTTGGCCGAACCCACCCTGTCCTACTGCGGGATCGCCGACTGGCGCCCGAACAGGCTCGTGGGCCGCGCCAGCGACCTCACCCTGCCCAGGATCCTCACCGCCGCCAGCGAACTCGAACGCCGCCGCTACATCCTTGTCGACATCGCGACCGAGGAAGTGCTGGTCCGCTCACTCATTCGCCGCGACAACCTGCTGCGCAACCCGAAGATGGCCGCTGCGGTCACCACCGCCTACTACGGTGCCGCGTCGCGGACCCTGCGTGCGGCCATCGTCACCGAAATCCAACGGGTGCGCCGCGAACACCCCGAGTACAGCTCGTGGACCCACAAGGACTCCGCCGAGCGGCTCGGGCAACTACTGAGGATGCCCAACCTCGATACGGTCGGCTACACCAACACGATTCAGGTTCCCGACACCAATACCGAACCGGTTTCGAATACCAATCCGATCACCAATACCGGTCCGGTCCACAACGCCGATCCTGAACCGGTCACCGATACCGTTCCCGGCCCGAGCGAAGAACATCAATCGAATAACCAATCGAAATCGGTCCCGATTCCCAGCACCCACACCCCACACCCCACACCTTCTAGTGGTGGTGACGTAACTACGGAAGCTCACGTCGCACCCGCGGGCAGCGAACCGCCACCACGGCGCTGCCCCTCGCACCGCGACGAACCCTCACCCCCTCCCTGCCGCTCTTGCGGCGAGGCACGCAAAGCCCGTGACGCGTGGGAACGCGCTCACACCAACGAGATCCGCTCCACCGTGCGGGCCGACCGCGACGCGAGCCACGGATGCCGAATGTGCGACGGCCGCTGGCGCAACCCGCCCGCCGAACTGCTGGCCCGGCACCCCGACCCGCCCGTCGTGCGATGCGACCACCGCACCCCGACCAGCCTCGATCACTGGCACACCTCCGAGGAGGCATCCTGATGGCACCCACCGCCCGACGACCGCTTCTAGCCCTCAATCATGACGGCCCGGCAGTGCATGTGATCACCAGCGGCACCGGGGCCGACTACCAGATCGTGCGCGTCTTCACCGACCCCATCGAGGCCGGAGTGTTCCTTGTCGGGCACAACGCACGCCCGGACAACGACCAGGCACGCATCGAGGAATGGGCGATCACCCAGACCGCGCCCGAGCAAATCATGTGGTGGCGAGTCCGCTGGGATCGCGACACCGAAACCATTGAGACGCCTGAACAATTCGCGCAATGGGCCGACGAGCTATCGCTATTCAACGCCGAACCCTGCATCTGGCACACCAAGACCGGAGACATCGTCGCGCTGTCTACCGACCGCGCCCGCGCCGTCGCCGCACTCACCGCGGAGCTCACTCGCGCTACGCAGCCGGAACCGAGTCCATCGTGAGCGTCTATCACCGCGACGAGGTGACCACCTTGCACCTCGGCGACGCGCTCGAGGTGCTGCGTGAGCTGCCTGCCAGCAGCGTCGACTGTGTGGTGACCTCGCCACCGTACTGGGGGCTGCGCGACTATGGCGTGCGCGGCCAGTACGGACAGGAGGTGACACCCGAGCAATATGTCAAGACACTACGAGCGGTGTTCGCCGAGGTCCGGCGCGTCCTCACCATCGACGGCACCTGCTGGCTCAACCTCGGCGACACCTACCTCGACAAGAGCCTCGTCGGCGTGCCATGGATGGTGGCCCTCGCGCTCGGGCGCGACGGCTGGATCCGCCGAAACGCCGTGGTCTGGTACAAAACCAACGCCATGCCCTCCAGCGCGGCCGACCGCCTGTCCTCACGCTACGAGCTGATCTTCCTGCTCACCCGCTCCAAGCGGTACTGGTTCGACCTCGACGCCATCCGCAAGCCCTACACCGGAGATCGTTCAGCGTCGCGGCGCTCGCGCAGCGGGTACACCACCAAACCGAACTCGATCGCCTCCCCATGGAACGCCCAGACCAACCTCGCCGCCGACGGAACCCGCCACACCGCCGCACATCCGGCCGGCGGCAACCCCGGCGATCTCTGGGAGCAAGCCAATCAGCCCTTCGCCCAAGCCCACTTCGCAGTCATGGCCACCGCGATCGCTGAACGCTGCATCCGGGCGGGCTGCCCGCCTCGCCGCTGCCGGACCTGTGGTGCAGCGCCGACCAGAACGAGAGGTGTTCCTCTACTCGATCTTTCCCGCACGCAGGCCCGCCGCGCCCAAGCCCTCGCCGAGGCTGCCGGACTCACCGACCAGCACATCCACGCGATCCGTGCGGTCGGGATCACCGACAGCGGCAAAGCGGCCGAGTCTCAGACCGGCACCGGCAAGAACGCCGACGAGGTCCAGCGCCTGGCCGCCGAAGCTAAGCAGGCACTCGGCGGCTACTTCCGCGAATACCTGCTCGCCCGCCCGAGTACGACCGGCTGGACAGACTGCGGCCATAACGACTACCGGCGCGGCATCGTGCTGGATCCCTTTTCCGGTAGCGGCACCACCGGCCTGGCCGCCCACCGCCACGGCCGCGCCTACGTCGGCGTCGACCTCAACAGCGCCTATCTCGACCTTTCTCTTCGCACCCGGCTCCGCCAGGGCGAACTCGACCTCGGGGCCGCCTCATGACCAGCGACGAGCCAATTCACGAATGCCGCCAAGGCGTCCGTTGCAAGTCCCGCATTCGTGACGACGAGGGCTGCTGGCACGGCAGTGGGGTCGAGCGCCCCGATGCGCTGTGTCGATCCTGCGAGGAGGCCGCGTTCGCCTCGATTCGCCAGCTCTACGACGACTGGCTGCTGCTCGAAGCTGCGAAACTTCAGCCACCACCAAAGGATCGAGCACCCAAGGTCACCCACTCGACGCCGTACTCGATCCCGATCCGTCTCGATATCGACACCATCCAATCCGGTATCGAAGACGAAACCCTCACCTGGGCCAGGATCCTCACCCGCGGCGATCCCGTGCCGACGCAACGTCAGAAGTGCGTCCAGAAGTGCGTGACGATCGTGGCAGCTAACCTCGGCACCCTCGTCGACCAGCCATGGCGACGACGATGGCGAATGGCGCCACGCGCCGACGGTGGCGACGAACTCATCCACGTCGGCGTCGATGGCGTCGACGCGGTCCTGAGTCTCTCTGACTTGCATCGCCGCGCCCGAGAAGTACTCGGCCTCAACGAGACCCGCATTTGGCTGCCGGACCCCTGTCACCTCTGCGGTGTAAAAGCGCTGACCTCCTCCCCAGACCAGCAGACTGTCACCTGCCAAGCGTGCCGCGCTTCGTGGGCCAAGGAAGAATTCGCCCGGCTCAACGGCGTCGGTGTTCTCGACATGAAACGAGCATCGTGACCAGCGACCCATGGCCGTTCCCCGGCGACACCGCGCTGCAACGCGCTCGCAAGGTCGCTAGTTCCTACCGCGCCGCCCTCCATACGATCGACCCACAGCGGTGCGCTGAACTTGACGAGCGCGCCGTTGAACTCGGGCAAGGATGGGTCGCGCCTGTCGAGCTACCGGCTCACTTAGCCGAGTACGCGCTCGATGCCGAGCTGTCAGCTGCCGACATCGAGCATTTTTGGCGCATCCCCGCTTCGACCATTCGTACCTGGGCTCATCGGGGATTGATCGCATCGCGACCGGCTCTGGATGGATCACCCCGGTACGTGGTCGGTGAAGTGCTGCGCAGGAACTCCCGCCTCAGCGGGCCATAACGGCCACCCGTCTGAAACGGCCCGACTCGTAACCAATATGCGCGGGACGTCCGCGAGTAGCAGTAGGGTTTTGAGTACTTTTGGTGCAAGGTTCTCGGCGCGTGATGGCGCGTGCCTCTGGCTGTGATTGGGGAGCGAAGCTAAGTGGCCACCACGACGGTGCACGACGTTCTGAAGGCGATCCGCAAGGGTGCCACCTCAAATCGCGATCGCGGTACACGCTTCGAGGAACTGATGCTCCAGTACCTCAGCACCGACCCCGAGTGGACCGAACAGTTCAGCCGAGTGTGGATGTGGGCCGACTGGCCAGGAGCAGACGCCGACAAGCGCGACACCGGCATAGATCTCGTAGCTCAGGACCGGGAAACCGGCGGGTTCTGCGCGATCCAGTGCAAGTTCTACGAGCCTCACCACACCGTCAGTAAAGAAGACATCGACTCCTTCTTCACCGCGTCGGGCAAGGGCGGCTTCACCCGCCGCATGATTATTTCGACGACAGACAAGTGGGGCGTGCACGCCGAGGCAGCCCTGAACGACCAGCAGATCCCCGTCACGCGCCTTGGGCTGTCACAGATCGCCAGCAGTCCGGTGGAGTGGCACCTCCCGACTGTCGGTGCCCCCATCGAGCTGAGCCTGCAACAGAAGAAGGAACCACGCCCGCACCAACGCGAAGCGATCGACGATGTCTTCGCGGGCTTCGCCGACCACAACCGCGGCAAGTTGATCATGGCCTGTGGCACAGGCAAGACCTTCACCGGCCTAAAGATCGTCGAACGGCTGCAGCAGGAGCGCGCCGCCGCTGGGATGGGGGACCACACCACTGTTCTGTTTCTTGTTCCGTCCATCGCGCTGCTCTCGCAGACGCTGCGTGAATGGTCGTTCGAGACCGAAGTGCCGATGCGCGGTTTCGCGGTGTGCTCCGACCGCAAAGTCGGCAAGCAGCATACCGTGGGCGATGACAACGACATGGCCACCTACGACCTGGCCCTGCCACCGACCACGGACTCCGACCGCCTGATCCAACAGATGGCCTCGGTGGAGTCGACCGCCGGACTGACCGTGGTGTTCTCCACCTACCAATCCATCGCTACCGTCGCCGAAGCCCAGCAAAAGGGGCTGGCACGCTTCGATCTCATCCTGTGCGACGAGGCGCACCGTACGACCGGTGTCACCTTGGCCGGCCACGACGAGTCAGCATTCGTCCGGGTCCACGACGACACTTACATCGGCGCAGACCGGCGCCTCTACATGACGGCAACCCCGCGCATCTACAACGAGGACACCAAGACCGATGCGAAGAACGCCGCCGCGCTTCTGGCCTCGATGGACAACGAGGAGATGTTCGGGCCGGAGTTCCACCGCCTGGGCTTTGGCAAGGCGGTAGCACAGGGCCTGCTAACGGACTACAAGGTTTTGATCCTGACCATCGACGAGGGTGTGGTCGCAAAGACCCTCCAGAAGGGCCTCGCCAGCGGATCGGAGCTGAATCTCGACGACGCAGCCAAGATCATCGGCTGCTGGAACGCGATGGCCAAGCGCACCGGTACCTTCGCCGACGGCTCAGGCTTCACACAGGGCGAGACGCCAATGAAGCGCGCAGTCGCCTTCGCACGATCTATCGCTGATTCCAAGGAGATCGCCGCACGCTTCAACGAGGTTGTCGACGCCTACGACGACGCGGACGACACCTTGTTGCATTGCGAGGTCGACCATGTCGATGGCACATTCAATACTCTGGAACGCAACCGGCTTCTCGACTGGCTCAAGCAAGATCCGGGCCAAAACCAAGCCCGCATTCTCTCCAATGCCCGATGCCTGTCCGAGGGCGTCGATGTTCCCAGCCTGGACGCGGTTCTCTTCCTGCACCCCCGCAACTCCGTGGTAGACGTTGTCCAGTCCGTCGGCCGCGTGATGCGCCTGGCCACAGGCAAGAACTATGGCTACATCATCCTGCCCGTCGCCATCCCTGCCGGTATGCCAGCCGAGAAAGCGCTCGCTGACAACCAGCGGTTCAAGACCGTTTGGCAGGTCCTTCAAGCTCTGCGCGCCCACGACGACCGCTTCAACGCGACCGTCAACCAGATTGAGCTGAACAAGAACAAGCCCGACAACAAGATCGGCATCGGCCATGTCGGCCCCAACGACGAGGCCATCGGTGACCAGGACGGCTCCAGCACCTCCGACAGCGGCCAAGCCGCCCAGAGTAAGCACGCCCAGAGTGCTCAGGGCATCCAGGACGCACTCTTCTCCATCAGTGACTGGCGCGACGCCATCTACGCCCGCATCGTCGACAAGGTCGGCGAGCGTCATTACTGGGAGGACTGGGCCAAGGACATCGCCCAGATTGCCGACCGACACGTCACCCGTATCAAGGCTGCTCTGGCGATTCCGGAGAAGCAGGCTGCGTTCGAGGAGTTCGTCGGGGAGCTGCGCGAGACCATCAACCCCGGTGTCACCAATTCTGACGCCATCGACATGCTTGCCCAGCACATCGTCACCAAGCCAGTCTTCGACGCCCTGTTTAAGGACTACGGCTTCGCCGAACACAACCCGGTATCCAAGGCTATGCAGCGGATGCTCGATATTCTCGACGACCAGGGCCTCGACGCAGAAGCCAAGACCTTGGAGGGTTTCTACACCTCGGTGAGGGATCGCGCCGAGGGCATTGACAACCACGAGGGGCGCCAGCGCGTCATCGTCGAGTTGTACGACAAATTCTTCAAGACCGCTTTGCCGAAGACCGCCGACTCTCTGGGCATCGTCTACACGCCGATCGAGGTCGTCGACTTCATCATCCGCGCCACCGAACAGGCTCTGGCCAAACATCTCGGCCGCTCCCTGTCCGACGAGGGCGTCCAGATCATCGATCCGTTCGTTGGCACCGGCACCTTTCCTGTGCGACTGCTGCAGTCCGGGATCATCAAGCCCGGGGACCTGCTCCGCAAATACACAAGCGAACTGCACGCCAACGAAATTGTGCTGCTGGCCTACTACATCGCCGCCATTAACATCGAGGCCGCATTCCACGACCTCGTCGGCGGTGACTACCAACCCTTCGAAGGCATCGTCCTTACCGACACCTTCCAGCTGGCCGAAGGTACAGCGAAACTCGAGGGTATGGATGTCCTGGAAGGCAACAGTGCACGGGCGAAGAAGCAGCAAAAACAGGGCATCACCGTGGTCGTTGGCAACCCCCCGTACTCAGTCGGACAGGACAATCAGAACGACGATAACCAGAACCTAAAGTATGAAGTACTGGATGAGCGAATTAAGCAAACATACGCTTCCTTGTCAACCGCCACGAACAAGAATTCGCTATATGACTCTTACTATCGAGCTATCCGCTGGGCTTCAGATCGCATAAAGAACGAAGGAATCGTCGCCTTCGTATCAAATGGTGGATACATCGATGGCAACACCGCAGATGGCATGCGCAGGTCGTTGACGGACGAATTCGACGCGATCTATTGCTACAATCTGCGGGGTAACCAGCGCACGCACGATTGGAAACGAGAAGGCGGCAAGGTATTCGGGTCTGGAAGTCAGAACACTGTCGCCATCCTGATACTTGTCAAAGGTGGTAAAACTGCCCCTGGCGCAGGTTGTATGCTGAATTATCGGGATGTTGGCGACTATCTTAGCCGCGAAGACAAACTCCGCATAGTAGGATCACAGGACCTCCACGCGGTGGAGTGGGAGTCGCTCACCCCAAATGCGAATGGGGACTGGATAAATCAACGAGACGAGCGCTTCGCGGAATTCCAGGCTATTGCAACTAAAGATAAGGGCGAATCGAACAAGCCAATCTTCGAACTGTTCTCCCGAGGGCTGGAGACTGGTCGTGACTACTGGGTATACAGCTTCTCGAAAGACCGCTTGGCGGGAAATGTTCAGGCCTCGATTGACTTCTATAACGAGCAAGCGGCCAGTTTTAGGGAGCACTGCAAGGCCAAGAGGATTACGGCTCCCAAGGTCACTGACGTCGACGAGTTCATAGATCGCGATCCCAAAAAAATTAGCTGGAATCGCATCGACAAAATCCGGGCGGCCAAGGGGTCCGTATACAGTTATGACTCTGAGCGAGTTTCTGTCGCCAGCTATCGCCCTTTCTCCAAGCAGTGGGTTTACTTCGATACGCAAATGAATAGTTATGTGAATCAGTTGCCGCGGATGTTCCCTGCGCCGGAATATGCCAACTTGGGCTTTTATATTACCGGAACTGGATCTGACGAGCCCTTTTCGGTCCTGATGACGGACGTTGTCCCTGATTTGCATGCAGTTGGCACGAAGAGTGTTGGCCCATACTTCCCTCGGTTTGCATATCGTGAATTGAAAATTGAGGGAGGCTTCGATTTCGGTGAAAGCGGCAAATCTTACGAACGCTGCGACAATATTACAGACGCTGCTCTCCGTGAATTCCAGAATGCCTACAATGACCCCCTTCTCTCCAAGGATGACTGCTTCTACTACACCTATGCGCTGCTGCATTCCCCGGAATATCGCGATCGTTTCGCCGCCGACCTGAAGAGGTCAGTACCACGCATCCCGAAGACACGTGACTTCCACGGCTTCGCCCAGGCTGGCCGCACCCTAGCGGACCTTCACGTCAATTATGAGCAAGCGGAACCGTACAAGGGCATCGTCGAGAAGGTCTCCGGCGACGCTCCCGACGCGTCACCCTCGCTGTTGTATCGCGTCGCCAAGATGAAAATTCCCAAATTGAAGGGGCAGCAAGACCGGTCGACGATCGTCTACAACAACCGTGTCACCCTCTCCAATATCCCGGAGGAGGCGTACCGCTATCAGCTCGGCGCCCGATCCGCCATCGAATGGCTTATCGACCGGTATCAGGTCAAAGTTGACAAGGCATCGGGGATCACCAACGATCCCAACGATTGGTCCGACGATCCGCGCTACATCATCGACCTCGTCAAACGGATCGTGACGGTTAGCCTCGCGACGATGAGGATCGTGGATGCTTTGCCGCCGCTGGAGATCCTCGACTAGCTACTTGCTGAAGTCTTGATTCAGACGCTGCCGAATACGCGTCTCTAGAAACACAGCACACTGGTGTACCTGTGATAGGGCCAGATTAAACGGTCCGGACGGGTAAGCCATCGGCGAAAATCTCCAGCGGCTTGACATCCACCGCACGTCTCAGGGACGCTGGAGGCGCGAGTGGTACACCTGTACCTGTAGGGCCTCGATCCGTCTCTTCGGATCGGGGCCTGACTCATTTGAGCAGGGCTTCGCCGTGCTTGAGCGCACTCGCAATCCCACTGCGCCACAAGACATTGGCGCCCCTCGTCGACGTGCGGCGACACATCCCATCAGTTCTGAAAGGACTCGACATGCCTTTGTTCATTCAGTGGATCCTTTGGTTGGTCGCCCTAACCCAGCTGGGCAGCGGCTCGGCCAGCGGTTCTGCTGGTCTCCCGACCGGCAGCTGATCAACCGACGACGGTGACGACGGACCCGCGCCAGACCCACCGGTGGCGGGCCATCGTCGCTGACCTTCGTGCCCGGAGGCTGCCGTGCTGGCGCTGCGGGCAGCCGATCGACTATGACGCTGCCCGGTTCGCATCGGATGGCTTCGAGGCTGATCACGTCTATCCGGTCAGCACCCACCCAAACCTGGCTCTGGACCCGGCCAACGCGCGAGCAAGTCACTTGCGCTGCAACCGGTCTCGCGGCAACGACGCCCCGAAGGCAGGGGCATGGGTGCGCTCGGACTTCTGATACCTCGCAGGCGACTGCGGTCGTATTTGTAAGCTCTGGTCGATGAGTACGCTGAGCTGGTCCCGGAACAGACATCGTCGGCTCAAGCCCGCCATTCCATCACCTCGAGCGAACCAACGCCGCTCAGCAACCTGAGGTCCAGCCGATGCCGCAATACCGTGAAATCATCCACGTCGCCGCAGTAGGGGACGACCGAATCTCGACGCACCTTGGTCCTCTGCTGATGCGAATGAGCAAGGCGCTGTCAGTGGCTGGGACTCGGCGACGGTTCGGTCCGCTCGACCGAGAGCCCGACAGTACATACATCCACGACGTCCAGACCGTCGAGGACCTCGTTGCTGCACTACAACATTCATCCACGATCACGCTCGTCACGGGCCACGGCGGATGGGGTACTGGTAGTGACTGGAAAATCGGTCACGGCGAGTACAGCCCCCTGATATCGATCGGTGATCTTGCGCCGCTGGTCGGGCAGATTCCGACCAAGATGCTCATAGTCTCGGCATGCCACGCGACTAACGCTGCGTCACAGTGGAGGTCGCTCCTCGCGAACGATGGGGTCCTCGTGGCCGTCGAAGGCCCGATACAGGTCGTCGACGCTGCGCGCTGGCTGACGACACTGCTGAGTGCGCTGGCGGCATACGGCGGCAAGAGAGAAGAGCCGCTGACGGCGGCCCAGCTGTCCGCAGCATTCGACACCGCCCGTGGTTGCTTGCAGCTTCAGCAAGGAGCCTCGGGAATCAAGAATAGGCGGCCCGCCTTCGAACCGGTATCACTGGTGTTCAGAAAGTTCTGAGTCCGCTTCATCGGGCTTGGCCCACCACGCCAGACTTAGTTCCCGTAAAAAGCCAATCGATATTCGGCACTTGAGCGAGTTGGCGGGTCTAACGGGGGAGGGGCGGGTGGAAAGTTGAAGGCGATCGGCTCCTCGAATCCTCGGGCACTGGGCAATCTCCCCCCGCGGGCATACCCCCATCGCGCGAGGCACGCGGAACTTCCAGTGGCCGGCGAGGTGTGCACGTGAGTCGCCCGGTCGCCTCGATCCGATTCGACACCCTCGCCGTGGATCGACTGCACACCTTCGAGGGCAACCCACGCCGAGGCAACGTCGACGCAATCGCGCAATCCCTCGACGCCACCGGCCAGTACCGGCCCGTCGTGGTCAACGAAGGCACCCTCACCGGTAGAGCCTTCGAAGTGCTCGCGGGCAACCACACCCTGCTCGCCGCGCGGCAACTCGGCTGGGCGGAGTTGGCCGTCGGGATCATCGACGTCGACGAGCAGACCGCGCGACGCATCGTCGCCGCCGACAACCGCACCGCCGATCTTGGCGATTACGACCACACCGCGCTGTTCGAACTTCTCGACGGCCTCGACGATCTGGCCGGAACTGGTTACAGCACCGAGGATTTCGACAAGCTCGTCGCCGAGATCATCTCGCGCGAGACCCGCACCGACCCCGACGACGCCCCGGAGCTGCCCGACGATCCGATCAGCGTGACCGGCGACATCTGGCAGCTGGGGCCGCACAGGCTCGCGGTTGGCGACGCCACCGACTTCGCCGCGCTCGAAGCGCTCATGGACGGCGAGCAGGCCGACTGCGTGTGGACCGACCCACCCTACGGAGTCGACTACGTCGGCAAGACCAAGGACGCCCTGCGGATCCAAGGGGACGCCGCCGGTGATCTCGACGACCTGCTCGGCGGGGCGTTCGCCTCGATGGTCGCGGTCGCCCGGCCCGGCGCACCGGTCTATGTCGCCCACGCTGACTCCGAGCGCCTGCGGTTCGAGACCGCGCTGCGCCAAGCCGGAGTGCTTGTCCGCCAAAACCTGGTGTGGGTGAAGAACACGATCGTCATGGGTCGCAGCGACTACCACTACAAGCACGAGCCGATCCTGTACGGGTTTGTCCCCGGCGGGGAGGGGCGGCTGGGCAGAGGTGGGGACCGCTGGCACGGAGACAACGCCCAGTCCACAACGTTCGAGTTCGACAAGCCCTTGGCCAACCGTGACCACCCGACCATGAAGCCGGTCGCGCTCATCGAAGCGATGCTGGCCAACTCGCTGCGGCCCGGTGGCCGGGTCCTCGATCTGTTCGGTGGCAGCGGCTCTACTCTCATCGCCGCCCACCAGCACGGCTCTGTCGCCCGACTGGTCGAGCTGGACCCGCGCTACGCCGACGTCATTTGCCGCCGCTCTCAGGAGCACACCGGGGTTGTTCCGATCCGAAATGACGGCGAGGCCGTGGATTTCACGGCCTCGCGTGGGTGAGCGGTGTCGATGTCAGAATTCGGCGACCACGGCGATCTGCTCGGGTGTCGGATTCGGGATCTCCTCGATCTCGTCGAGGGTGCACAGGTCGAATGCGCCATCCGCCCAGCGGATCTCGGCGAGCCCGTGGTGGGCGAACCCGTCCGGGTCGATCGCTGGGCAGGCGATGACCTTGCCGACGGTTGTGTCGACGCCGGTCGCTCCGAGCCAGTAGACCAGCGTGCCGGGAATCATGCCCGCCTCTGATTCTCGATGGCCGACGCGACGGCGGAGTCGATCCACTCGGCGAACTCCGTCGCCTGCTCGGGCAGCAACGTCAAGATCACGTCGTTGCCGTTGATGGCGTCGTAGACGGCGATCCGTACGGTGCCGCCCCGGACGTCGACCAGAGCGTGTCCCCAGTCGTCAACCGTGACGCCCTCCCAGTCCATCCAGTCGCCCGCGTCGGGGTCCGGCTCGTCGTTCCACTCGACCTCCAGCTCCTCTTTGCGTCGGTCCTCGGTCATCGTGGTGCCCCCTCCTGGTGTCGGTACACCACCATGAACGCTCTGACCGCGAACGAAGTCAAGCGCCGGATCACGACGAAATATGTTGCTGCACAACGTATTACGGAGCTATGGTGTGATCGCTTCCGGATCGCGACCGGAAGATGGACCCGCCGCCGACGGGCGGCGGGGTGGAGCCTCGGTAGGCCCAGCCAGAGGGCTGGTGTCCGAGTTCGACTCTCGGACTCCACGCGGACGGGGCATCCGCTCGCTACGGACCCCCGACCCCGGCGGGGACGCACGCCCCGCCGGAGCTGGCGGCGGACTGCGCTGCTCGGCCTGGACCGGACGGTAGCTCCGGATGGAAAGGGCAGGGGAGCGCAGTCCGCCGCACGCTGATCGTGTCGCCGGGTCAGCGATCGGACGATTGGTTCGTTCGGCTGTCGCCTAGCTCTGATCGGCGATCCAGCACAGGAAGCAGTCCGCCTCCCTATGGGCGGCGATGTCGTCACCTACTCGTTCGAGCAGGATGCGGTGGCGGGCCTGGTGCCAGTCCTGAGTTTCGAACAGGACCTCGAAGCGGCACAGCCGATCGTCATCAGGGCGATACGTCGACGCCGCGACGTACCCATCGAGGTGAGGCTCGGTCGAGCTCCTGCGCCACACCACGTAGGTGTTCGGTTCGTGCTGGTACATCGTGTTGTCCCTCCCTGAGCCTGTGGGCTGCCCGGCCATCGCAGGCGGCCATGACCATGAACGCTCTGTCATTGCTGGAAGTCAAGCCGACGCCGATGAGTCGGAAAGCGTTGCACCACAAGGGTTGTGAGGAGTCTGACGATGCCGAAAAATGCTGTCGCGCAACAGGCTCTGCAGTTGCGGAAGGCTGGTGTGGCGTACGCGAAGATCGCCGAGCAGCTCGGTGTCAGCGAAGCTGAGACCTACGACTTGGTGACCGCCGCGCTGCAGGCGCGCGAGGAAGCACCCGAGACCCGTGTCCGCCTGGACCTCGAACGGTTGGACTCGATGCTGCTCGGTCTGTGGAAGCGCATCGGCCAGGGCGATCCGAAAGCTGTGGAACAGGGCCTGGAGGTGATGCGGTTGCGCGCGGACATGCTCGCCGGTCGCGCCGCCCCTGGTGACGGCGGCGAGGTCGGGGACTACCTGGAATCGGTGAAAGCCGCTGCGCGGGAGAACAAGCAGAGCGCTGGGACGCGGCTGCGGGCGGTGGAGTCCTGATGGCGCGCTCGTTGCCGGAGTCGGTCGCGGCCGCGGTCGAGGAGATGACGTGGCTGACTCCGGCCGATCAGGCGGCGGTCGATCTGGCGCTGCGTTACGCGGTGCAGATCGAAGCCGGTATCAGTCGCGGCGGATCCGATGCGACCAAGGCTCTGTATCTCGGTCCGCATCTGCTGCGGGCGCTGGCCGAGCTGGGCGGCACTCCGGGAGGCCGGCGAGCCTTCGGTGATGGCGGCGGCGAGGGCGTCGAATCCACCTTGACCAGGCTGCGGCGCGAGTTTGGACACTCCGCGTAGAGGCTGTGAACAGCCCAGGATCTTCACTCCGCCGCTGCGGGAGCTGACGCGGGAGACCACTCACGGCTTCTCGGTAATCGACTTCGCCGAGACAACGTTGGGGATCGTGCTGTTGCCATGGCAGAAGTGGCTGTTCATCCACGCCCTCGAACTGCGCCCCGACGGGCTCTACCGGTTCCGCACAGTGCTGGTCCTCATAGCCCGTCAGAACGGCAAGACGCTGTGCATGCTGATCCTCGCGCTGTGGCACATCTACGTCCGCGGCTCGCGCACCGTGATCGGCACCGCCCAGGACCTGGCCAACGCGGAGAAGGCGTGGGGCGAGGCGGTCGACATCGCCGAAGCCGTCCCAGATCTCGCGATCGGGATCCGGCATGTGGTCAAGACCAACGGCAAGAAGTCGCTGAAACTGCAAGCGGGCGAGCAATACCGGGTCGCCGCCGCGTCCCGACGAGGCGCCCGCGGCTTCTCCGGCGACCTCGTGCTCCTTGATGAGCTTCGTGAGCACCAGTCCTGGGACGCATGGGGAGCCTCGACCAAAACCACGCTCGCTAGGCCGCACGCCCAGGTGTGGGGCTTCTCCAACGCGGGCGACTCGCTGTCGGTGGTGCTGCGCTACCTGCGCGCCCTGGCCCACCAGGTGCTCGGCTGGCCCGACGGAGACGCCGACGCCACCGCGCTCGAACTCGTCGCCGACGATCTCGTCGACGAACCCGACGAAGACGACTCGCTGGCACTGTTCGAATGGTCCGCGCCGCCGAGCGCGGATCGCCGCGACCGCGACGCCTGGGCGCAGGCCAACCCCAGCCTGGGCTACACGATCACTGAACGCGCGATCGCCGCCGCCCTGCGCACCGACCCACCAGCGGTGTTCTCCGTCGAGGTGCTGTGCCGATGGCTCGAATCAGCCGCCGCCGGACCCTTCGGCGACGGGACCTGGGCAGCGAGCCTGGACGCTGGCTCGCGCATCGCCGAGGGATCGCGCCGCGTGGTGGGCGTGGACGTGTCGTGGAACCGCTCGAGCACTTACATCGCGTTGGCAGGGTTGCGCGCCGACGGGCGCGCGCACGTGGAGATCACCGCCGACCGCGCGGGAACCGACTGGGTCCTCGACTGGCTGCTGCAACGCCGCGACCGGATCGAAGCCGTGGTGCTGCAGGCCAACGGCGCACCGGTATCGAGCCTGCTCGACGCACTGACCGCTGCAGGGCTTCCGGTGCTGGCCTGGGCCGGTCCCGATCTCGGGCGCGCGACCGGGCAAGCATTCGACCTGGTCGACAACAAACGCCTGCGCCACCTCCCACACCCCGGACTCGACCTGGCCGCGACCACGGCGACGGTGCGGCCGGTCGGGGATGCGTGGGTGATCGACCGCAAACGCTCACCGAGCGACGCCGCGCCGCTGGTGGCCGCGATCGCGGCGTTGTGGGCGCTGCTGTCACCGGACGACCCGGCCCCACAGATCCATGACTGGCCCGAGGAATTGTGGGAGGAAACCAGCGTATGAGAGCCAAAACTATACTGTTGCTCGATATTTCGGGCACAGCGGCGATATTGGGCGGGCTGTGGCTGTTGGGGTCAGCGTTCCTTCTCATCGGTGCTGGGGCGATCTCTCTGATCGCGGCGGCACTGGTCGACCGACGACGGATCGATCGCTCGTGAGTTTGCTGTCGCGGCTATTCGGTGACGGAGGCGAGGCGCGAGCGCTCACCGAGCTGTCGTCGATCCCCTCGAACTGGTCGGATACCTCCGAATCCGGGATCGCGGTCTCCGAACGCACTGCCCTGCAGCACGTCACCGTCTACGCCTGCGTGCGCCTGCTGGCCGATGCGGTCGCGTCGTTGCCGGTCGACGCTTACCGCCGACGTGGAGAGGTCCGTGAGGAGATCTCGCCCGCTCCGTTGTGGGTGCGGCGTCCGGACCCGAGATGGACCCGCTTCGAGTGGCTGTTCCAGGTGGTGTGCTCACTGGCGTTGCGCGGCAACGCCTATCTGCACATCACCGCCCGCGATCTGAGCCAGTTCCCGACTGTGCTCGAACCGCTGCACCCCGACGAGGTGATCCTGCATGGGGTCGACTCCCGAGGTGTCCCCACCGGCGGCAAGGTCTTCTATTCCGTGCTCGGCCAACAGGTCCCGGCTGCCGACATCGTGCACCTGCGCCGCTTCGTGCTCCCCGGCAGCTTGATCGGGCTCAGCCCCATCACCCAGGCCCGCCAGAGCATCGGACTCGGGCTGGCCGCCGAACGGTTCGGGGCACGCTGGTTCGGCCAATCGGCCAACCCTTCCAGCGTGCTGGAGACCGACCAGCCACTCTCGGCCGAGGCCGTGACTCACCTGCAGCGCCAGTGGATCTCCTCCCACGGCGGACGCCGCCACCCAGCGGTGCTCTCCGGTGGAGTGAAGTGGCGCCCGATCTCCATCACCCCAGAAGAGTCGCAGTTCCTGGCCACCCGCGAGTTCCAGCGTGCCGAGATCGCGATGCTCTACGGCATCCCGCCGCACATGATCGGCGACACCCAGAAATCGACCAGCTGGGGCGCGGGCATCGAAGCCCAAGGCATCGGGTTCACCACCTTCACCCTGCGCCCATGGCTGGCCTGCATCGAAGACGCCCTCTCTGACCTGCTGCCCCGCGGGCAGTTCGCCAAATTCAACGTCGGCGGCCTGCTGCGCGGAGACCAGCGCGCCCGTTACGACGCCTACGCCTCCGCGCGCAACGCCGGATGGATGTCGGTCAACGAGATCCGCGCGCTGGAAGACCTGCCGCCGATCCCCGGCGGCGACTCCTACATCCAGCCCCTTAACTACGGCCCGCTTGGCGCGGACCCCACCACCCCCGACCAGCCCGCACCCGAGGAGGACCCGAGTGGACCGCTCGACGAAGCTGCGTGACTCACGCGAGATCCGTTCCTACGCAGCTCATCACGTACAGCTTCGCAGCCGCGACGACGAACTGACCTTGCGCGGATACGCCTCGATCTTCGATGCCCCATATGAGATGTATGGCGGATCCGACGCTGGCGGATGGGACGAGACCGTCGACCCCGGCGCCTTCGACATCACCCTGCGCGAACGCCCCGACCTGCACCTGCTCATCAATCACGACGGAATGCCCCTGGCGAGAACGAAATCCGGCACTCTGCGGCTCTCGGCAGACCGGCAGGGCCTGGCCGTCGAAGCCGACCTCGACCGCCGCGACCCCGATGTCGCACGCCTGGAAACGAAGATGAGCCGAGGCGACATGGACGAGATGAGCTTCGCGTTCCGCGTCAAGAACGACTCCTGGAACCGCGAACAGACCACCCGCCGCATCACCGAAATCAGCCTGCACAAAGGCGACGTCTCGGTGGTGAACTTCGGCGCGAACCCCGCCACCTCGGCCAGCTTGCGCGGGTTGCTTGACGCGCTGGCCGAGGCCGAGGTCGATGATGCCCTGCTGGCCGAGGCCCGATCCGTTGGCGCGGACCGCCTCGGCTCGGCCCACGAACTGCTGGGCCGCCTGCGTGGCGCACTACGACCGAAGCGTTCCGACACCCTGCGCGTCGCGCAGCTCATCGCACTCGGTGAGGGCACCGACCTGAAGTAGTCCACAGCCACTCACAGCTTTATCCCCAACTTCCACAACCTGTTTCCCGAGTCCTGGCACTGGATCGGGGGCTTCACAGCCCTGGCACTGGGCGGAAATGGCCTGGCACTGGCCGCCATTCACCCATTCCCGAATCCAGTAAAGGACACCTCATCATGGATGAGCGGCTCAACAGGCTCATCGCACTGCGCGAGCAAGCCACCGAAACCCGCACGACACTGCTCGGGGCGCGCACCACGATCCTCGCCACCGCCGCCGACGACGGCCGCGAAGACCTCTCCGAGGACGAAGACCGCACCTTCCGCGAACTCACCGACCAGATCCGCACCGCCGACACCGAGATCACCGGCTGCGACGAACGCATCACCGAGCTCAACGAGGAGATCGAACGCGCCCGCGCGATCGATGAAGGCACGGTCGCACTGCGTCGCGCCCAGACACGTGTACAGGTCACCGAGCAGCCAGCGACGTACGTCCGCGGCAACGGGCACTCCTACCTGCAGGACCTGATCCGGTTCTCGTTCCGTATGGACGCCGACGGCACCGCCGAGGACCGCCTGCGTAACCACGGCGAGGACGTGACCCGCTCCCCGGAGTACCGCGACCTCGACCGCGTCGACGGCACCGGCGGGTTCTTCGTGCCACCGATCTGGCTGATGAACCAATTCATCGAACTCGCGCGCGCCGGACGCGCAGTCGCCAACCTCGCCGAATCCGACGTGCTGCCACCGGGCACCGACTCGATCAACATCCCCAAGGTCGCCACCGGCACGGCCACCGAACCCCAGATCGCCGACAACACCCAGATCGCCGACACCGACCTGACCGACACCTACGTCTCCGCACCGGTGCGCACGGTCGCCGGTCAGCAGGACATCGCCGTCCAGCTCCTGGACCAGTCACCGATCAACTTCGACCAGGTGATCTTCTCCGATCTGATCGCTGACTACGCGGCCAAGCTCGACATTCAGGTGATCGGCGGGTCCGGCACCGCCGGGCAGGTCCTGGGCGTCCGGCGCACCGCAGGCATCGCGACCATCACCGCGACCCCGACGGTTCGCTCGGTCTACGGGGCGATCGCTGACGCGGTCCAGCGCGTGCACACCAAGAGGCTGCAGCCGCCGACCGTGATCGCAATGCACCCGCGCCGCTGGGGCTGGCTGCTCGCACAACTCGACGACACCCAGCGGCCGTTGGTTCTTCCGCAACAGAACTCGCCGCAGAACGCACTGGCCACCCTGGGTGCGGTCGCCGCCGAACAGATCGTCGGCAACCTGCACGGGCTGCCGGTCATCACCGACCCGAACCTGCCCATCACCCTCGGCGCGGGCAACAACGAAGACGTCATCCTCGTGATGCGCGCCTCGGATCTGCGCCTCTACGAATCCGGCATCCGCACAAGGGTTTTCCCCTCGCCGCGCTCGGCGACGCTGACCACCCGACTGCAGGTCTACGGATATCTGGCCTTCACAGCGGCGCGCTACCCGCAGTCGATCGTCGAGATCGGCGGGCTCACCCCGCCCGACTTCGGCGGCTGACATCTCTTGCGGGGACCTGGTCCCCGAACGGCGGCACGCCGTTCGGGGACAACAGGTTTCAGCGCGTGAGACCTCAGCAAGGCCCCTCAGACCCCCCTACCGAAAGGGAGGAGTGCCGATGTGGCACATCACGATCACGACCAGTGATCCATTCACCGAGATCAGGAGCATGTTCATGGCTAATCAGGACAAGATCGACCGCCTCGCCGCGCAGCTGACCAAGGCCAAGGCCGAGATCGTCGCCGAGATCGCCCGCCTCAAGGACCAGATCGACAACGGCACCGGCGAACTCGACTTCACCGCCCTCGATGGTCTGGTCGCAGACCTCGACGGCCTCAACCCCGACGTCCCCAGTGGCGAGCCGGGCGAGGAAGAGCCGGGCACCGGCGAGCCCGCCTGACCCATCACAGTCCCTCGCTCCGGCCCGACAAACCGGGCCGGAGCGAGCGGCACCTACTCATCCTTTGAGCCATCCTTTGAGGAGGACAAACGCCGTGAGCAGCCGAGATGTCGAAGCCGACTACCTGCACGCGTACCTCGAGCAGTACACCCGCGCCCGCCAGGCGGGCCGGACCGAGGAAGCGTCGCGGATCGCGCAGGTACTGCGCAGCCGCTTCGGCCACGAAGTAGAGGCCACGTCCTCGCAGCCCGAAGCCGCAACAGACTCCACCGCGTCTCCTCGCCGGCCTCGCCCACCGAAGGCGAAGACAACTCCCGCCCCGGCTCCCGAGACAGCCGTCCACGATTGAGATGACCGACGCGAGCTCACCTACCCCGGCTGCGGTCCCGGTCGCGCCGATCCCGCCGCTGGCCGATGAGACAGCGCTCGCCGACTACGAAAATGGCAGTCCCGCACTGGCCTTGGCGATCGCGAACGCTCTGGTGCGTGACTGGTGCGGCTGGCACATCGCCCCGACCCTCACCGAGACACTCTTCTTGGACGGGTCCGGCGATCGGGTGCAGATGGTGCCGACGCTGCGCCTGCTCGATCTGCACTCGGTCACCGAGAACGACCGCCCGATCGACCTCGCCAAGGTCCGGTGGTCACCGACCGGATACCTGCGTCGCGCGGTCGCCTGGACGACCCGCGAGCGCGGCGTCCGGATCGAGATCACCCACGGATGGGCTACGCCTCCACCGCTGCTGGTCGGCGTCGTGCTCGGAATCGCCAAGCGCGCCAAGGACACTCCAGCCTCTGCGGTGCGCGCCCGCACTGCAGGACCGTTCAGCGAGCAACTCACCGTCAGCGCGGACGGCTCGATCGGCGGGGTGGCGCTGACCCAGGTCGAACGCGACCTGCTCGCCGACTATCGCATCGTCCCGATCGCATGAACCTGCCGCTACGCCACACCCTGAACCATTACCGCCACCGCGACGGTGGCACCGACTCCCACGGCAACCCCGTCCCGCTCTACACCCCGCCCCTGGACGAACCCGGTATCGCGGTGCGCGTCTACGGGTGGGGACCTGCCCGTTCCAACGAACCCGACCTCGACGGACACAACCGGGTCACTACCGAGGTCGAGGTATACACGCCCACCCAATTCCAGCCCGCACCAGCAGATCTCATCGATCTGCCGTCCGGACCGGCAGGTCGTTTCGAGGTGGTCGGCGTCGCCGCCGACGCCAACCACGGCCCGTTCGGCTGGACGCCGGGCAACGTCATCACGCTGCGAAAGGTGGACGGATAATGCCCAAACCGAAGATCCACTGGGAACCCAACGGCCAGTACAACTTACGCCGCGCGCCCGGCGTGGTCCGCGACGGCGAAGCGCGCGGCCGACGTGTGAAAGCAGCCGCGGGCGAGGGCTTCGAGATGACCTCCCGCCAAGGCGCACGCCATCCGCAAGGCCGTTGGCGGGTCACCATCTTCGCCCGCACGATCAAAGCGGCCCGCCGCAACGCCAAAGACAACACCCTGGTCAAAGCACTCAACGCGGGACGCGGCCGGTGAGCGAACTGGTCGTCTTCCCGGCGATCGAGGCCCTCGCCGTCGCCTACCTGAGTACGCGGCTGGCCGTGCGAGGCGATCGGGCGGTGGTAGCGACGAAAGTCCCCAACCCGCGCCCGGACCGGCTGGTACGCGTGAGCGCCGCCGGTGGCGGCAACGACCGGCGGATCCTCGCCTCCCGCATGGTGATCATTGAATGCTGGGATCTACGCGAACCCGACGCCGCACAACTGGCCGAGCTGTGCCACGCACTGCTACTGAGCGCACCCCGCGACCCCCAGGAACCACGGATCCGTGCCGCCGCCACAGTCGGCGCCCCGGTCAACCATCCCGATCCTGACACCGGCCACCCGCGCTACCAGGCGACCCTCGATCTCGACGTGCGCGGCCATCTCGCCTGACCGCTTCACCGATTGCGTCGAACGGCCGAGTCCGTCACCGCCGCGACGGCCGCCACCACCTGATATCCACTGCGCTGACGCCAGCGCCCTCCATTCCTATTGCCGCACATCCCTTTCGAGCAGGCCCGGTCCGCCTTGCGCCTGAAAGGGGCAACCGATCATGGCAAGTACGGTCGCCAACATCTACGCGGCAATGCCGCGTGCCACCGGTTCGCTGCTGCGCGCACCGTTGGGCACACCCGGTCCGAGCAGCGCCACCAGCGATCTGGATCCCGCGTTCCTCGATCACGGCTACATCGGCGAAGACGGCTATACCCTCGCCGAATCGCGCGACATCGACAAGAAGAAAGCCTTCGGCGGCTCCACGGTCAAGATCCTGCAGACCGACTACACCCTCACCGCCCAGTTCGCGTTCCTCGAGTCCATCAACGCGCTCGTCCTGCGTGCTGTGTACGGCGACGACAACGTCACCGTGACGGGCAACTCGATCGCGGTGCGGCACAACAAGCGTCAGCTGCCGCACTCGAGCTGGATCATCGACACCCTCGACTCCGATGTCGCGCTGCGCCGGATCTGGATCCCCGACGGGCAGATCAGCACCGTCGACGACGTACAGATCGTGCACACCGAGACCATCGCCTACACCGTCACCGTCGAATGCTTCGAAGACGCCGACGGCACCCCGCTGTATGAGTGGGTGCACAAGGGCCGCCCGCCGACCCAATGGACTCTCACGCTGTCGGCGACCGCTGGCACGTTCCTGCTCTCGGTCGATGGAAAGCCCACAACCGCAATCGCTTTCGACGCCACTAACGCTGCGGTGCGCTCGGCGCTCGCGGCGCTGGCCGGGGTCGGCAATGACGGCGTCACCGTGACCGGTCCGGCGGGTGGCCCGTACAAGATCACCCTCTCCAGTGGCGGCACTTTGAGCGGCAACGGCGCCGGACTCACCGGCACCGGCACCAAACTCACCGTCGCCCCCGCCTGATCGACAGCTCAAAGTCCGGCCGGCGGGGAATGCGTCGTGCGCGTGAGCGGAGACAGCTTCTACAGAAACGGAAGAGTCAGTGACCGATTCTGATCGCGCCCGGCTGAGCCGGGCTCAGTTCCTCCGCCTGACAGGTGCAGCTGTCAGCGTCGCTGCGGTGAGCGGGCTGGTGGCGGCGTGCTCGACGTCTCCTCGACCACACCCAGGGCCCGAACGCATCCTGCTCGATGGGGTCCGCGGCTACACCTGCACCGCCAGCGGACTGCACCGGTTCTCCAGCTTGCTGATCGACGCGCACGGAAGAGTAGAAGCGCTCGATCCCGCCGGGACGGCAGGCGCGCGACGCATCGACGGACGTGGCAGGGTGTGTCTGCCCGGCTTCCACGACGCCCACGGTCATATCTGGAGTTTCGGCGCCGCCGCGACCCAGATCGACCTCGCTGGTGTGCGGTCGGTCGATGACGCGCTGCGGGTCATCGCAACCTACGCGCGCGAGCACCGGGATCGGCCGTGGCTGCTCGGGCGAGGATGGAACGACGTCGGCTGGGGCCGGTTACCGAGTGCAGCCGACCTCGACCGAGTGGTCGAGGACCGCCCGCTGTGGCTGCTGCGCGTGGACAGCCATGCAGGTGTGGCCAATACGGCTGCGTTGCGCCTCGCCGGGATCACCGCATCGACGCCTGACCCCGCGGGCGGGCAGATCATCCGCGACCACGACGGCCGACCCACCGGCGTGCTGGTCGACGCCGCAAAAAAGCTGATCGAACAACACATCCCGGCTCCGACACTGCTCGACTACGAAGACCGGCTCCTCGCCGCTCAGCACAGGCTCAACGCTGCCGGGCTCACCTCGATCAGCGAGGCGTCCACCGCCCCCGATCAAATCGCCGCGCTCTTCGACCTCACCAACACCCGCCGAATGACATTGCGTATCAACGCATTCCTCAACTGGGATGCTTTCGTCAGATTCGGCAAACACGCGCGAACAGACTCAGGAGCAGACGACATGCTGCGAGTCCGCACGGTCAAGCTGATCGCAGACGGCGCACTCGGCTCGTACGGGGCAGCACTGCTCGACCCGTACACCGACCGGCCCACCAGCCGGGGACTGCCACAGCTACAGCCCGCCGAACTGACCTCCCGCGTTCGCCAGATCGTGGACGCTGGCTACCAGAGCGCGATCCACGCCATCGGTGACTACGCCAACCGGATAGCCCTCGACGCCTACACCGACGTGCTGGGCTCGGTGCGAGGACCACGACTGCGCCACCGTATCGAGCATGCCCAGGTCCTCGCACCGCCGGACCTGCCGCGCTTGCAACAGCTCGGTCTGATCGCCTCGATGCAGCCCAGCCACGCCACCGACGACATGAACATGGCCGAGGCCCGCCTCGGCGCAGCGCGGCTCTCCGGCGCTTACGCCTGGCGGTCGCTGCTCGATCAGGGAACGATCATCGCGGCGGGCAGCGACTTTCCCGTGTCCTCACATCGCCCCTTCGATGGCATCCACGCCGCTGTCACCCGGACCGACCGCGACGGGCAGCCCGTCGGCGGCTGGCATCGCGAGCAAGCGATGACCGTCGCCGAAGCGCTGCGCGCCTACACACTCGACGCCGCCTACGCCGCGCATCAAGAGCGCGTCCTGGGATCCCTCACCCCCGGCAAGCACGCCGACTTCGTGCTCCTCGATCAGGACCTGTTCTGGCCGCAGAAGCCGCTGTGGCAGACCGAGGTACTCCAGACCTGGGTCGGCGGCCGACGCATCGGCGAATACGGCCAACTCTGAGATCAGCGACGCCTCACCCAAGTCACATCAACGGAACTCGCTCCGAGCGGGTGCCGAACAAGTCGTCCTGTGACTCCGCGATCCCGTCCGGCGAGGTTCATTCATCCCTTGGACCGGGCCTGCCCTCGCCGGGCGGGCACTGAAAGGCCCAGTCCGCCAATTGAAACCGAAGAAAGGTCGGGCCCATGGTGATGGAGAAGTTCACGCACACGACCGCGGGTGGCAAGACGATCTCGCTACCGAGGATGGAGAACATCCCGTTCGGGATCATCCGCAAGCTGCGTAAGGAGAACGACACCGAGCAGTTCTTCGCACTCATCGAGGGTGTTGCCGCCGCAAAGGATCTCGCGGTGATCGACGCGATGACCCAGGCGCAGGTGCGCGAGCTGATGAACGCCTGGCAGAAAGACAGCGGTATCGAGCTGGGGGAATCTTCGGACTCCTGAGCTTGGTCGATGCGCACCGCGACGCGGTGGAAGCCGACCTCATCCGCGCTGGTGTCCGGTTGCGCGATGTCGGCTCGGAGTCCTTCAACTGGCACGACCTGCTCGTCCTGGTCCGCCAATCCCCGCGCGAGTCCGCGCTTATGTCCGTGATGCACCCCGAGGTGACCCGCTGGGGGCAAGGGGAGTTCCTGCTCGCCGAGCTGATCGACCTCGCGAGCTTGCTGCTGTGGGCCAAGACCAAAGACGGCGCGAAGAACCGCAACCGCCCGCGCCCCTATCCGCGCCCCGGCGTCGACGATCCGGGCTCACGCCGTGTCAGTGGTCACGCGGTCCCGATGAACGAGGTCCGAGACCGGTTGCGCGCCTTGCGAACCCAGAACCAGGGGAGGTGACCAGGTCATGACCAGCGGCGGAGTGAACCTTGCCACCGGCTACGTATCACTGGTCCCGGAGACCTCCAAGGTCGCCCCCGGTGTCGAGGGCGCATTCGTGCAGGCCCAAGGCAGCGCCGACAAGGCCGGACGCTCCCTGGGTTCCCGCTTTGCCTCGGGCTTCGGTGCCGTGTTCAAGACCGCCGTCACCGCCGGAGGGATCGGTGCGGCTCTGTTCGGTGGCACCGCACTCAAGTCCGGGTTGGACCGGCTGACCACGATCCAGAACGCCACCACCTCGCTGACCACGATCATGGGCTCGGCCACCGAGGCCGGCCGCCTGATGGACGACATCAAGAAGACCGTCAACGGCACCCCGTTCAATCTGGATCAGTTCGCCACCGTGGGCAAGAACCTGGTCGCGATGAATGTGCCCGCGGCGAAGGTGCCGGGATATCTGACCGCGATCGGTGAGGCCGCTGCCGCGTCGGGCAAGGGTGCGGACGGTGTCGAGCAGGTGTCGGCGGCGTTCGGGAAGATGGCCGCCACTGGCAAGGTGTCGCTGGATCAGGTGTGGTCGGTCGCCGAAGCCGGTGTCCCCGCGCTGGCGATCCTGGCGAACGGGTTTGGTGTCACCACCGCCGAGATGCAGAAGATGATCTCCAAGGGGGCGGTGCCCGCCGAGCGGGCGATGGACATCCTCGCCAAGGGGATTATGGAGGGCTCCGACGGAGCCGCCGGGGCGACCAAAGCCTATGCGGGCACCATGGCCGGACTCCGCCAAACGTTGTCCGGCGCCAGCGGCGGTTTCAAAGCCGCGATGGCTCGCTTCGGCGCGGGAATCCTGGCCCCTTGGTTGCCGGTCGCCACGACGACTCTGACCGGGCTCGCCGGGGGACTCGACACGCTCACCCCGAAGATCCAGACGTTCTCCCAGCGGTTGGCCGACTCCCACGCGGTCGAGACGTTCACCGGCTGGATTTCCAGGCTGCCCGCCACGATCGAGCGGGTTACCAATTCCCTTGGCGAGTTCGACTTTTCGAAGCTCACCTCCGGATTCACCACCGTCACCGACCAGCTGATCAAGATCGGCGAGGCCGGTGCTGGAGGCGAGGACAGCGGATTCCTATCCACCCTGACCTCCGGGCTGGCCGGGCTCGGCGGCGCGCTGGGCAACCTCGGCGTCGACACCATCACCGTGCTCACCGCCGCGCTGGGCTCGATGAGCGACATCCTCGGCGTCCTGGCCGAGCACACCGGTCTCGTCACCCCGCTGCTGCTCGGGCTGGCCGCCGCGTATGCGACCAGCCAAGCAGCGCAGACCGGCTTTCACATCGCCCGGATCGTGCAGACCCCAGCGATGTTCGCCCAGCTGGTGGTGCAGCGCCAGCTCACTGCCGCGATGACCGCCCACACCGCCGCACTGACCGCCAACACCGTCGCGACCGGAGTGAATACCGGGACACAGAACACTCAGACCGCCACCACTCTGCGGGCCAAGGTCGCCGCGCTCGCCTCTGCGGCGGCCTCTCGGGTCGCTACCGCCGCGACGTGGTTGTGGAACGCCGCGCTCACTGCCAATCCCATCGGCATCGTGATCGCCGCGATCGCGGCACTGGTCGCCGGGCTCGTCTGGTTCTTCACTCAAACCGACACCGGACGCGCGATCTGGGAAACCGTTTGGGGCGCAATCCAATCCGCGCTCGCGGCTGCCTGGTCCTATATCCAGCCGATTTGGGACGGCTTCCTCGACGCGCTGGGCTGGGTCGGAGACAAAGTGCTCTGGCTGGGGTCGGTCGTCTCTCCGGTCTTCGGGTTCATCGGCTCGCTGATCTCGGGTTGGTGGTCCGGTGTGCAGGGCTACTTCGCTGCCTGGAAGAGCGCGCTCGGCGAAGCCGGAGACATCGTGTCCTGGTGGTGGACCAGCGTGGTCCAACCGGTCTTCGGATTCGTGTCCGATCTGATCAGTGGCTGGTGGGCGGGGGTGCAGGTCTACCTCGCTGCCTGGCGAGCCGGGATCGGTGAGGCCGGAGACAAGGTGTCCTGGTTCGCCGACGGCCTGCGCGCAGGCTGGGCGATCATCGGTGCCGCGATCGAGACCGGCAAGGGCTGGTTCACCTCGCTACGCGATGTGGTGGTCTCCGCGATCGAGAAGATCCTCGAATACTGGGACCGGGTCAAAGGCGTCATCGGCACGGTCACCGATGTTGCGGGCCGGATCGGGTCCAGCGTCCTGAGCATTTTGCCGGGTCACGCAGACGGCGGGGCCATCGCCGGTCCCGGTGGCCCGACCTCCGACAGTGTCGTGGCACGGCTGTCGGCAGGCGAGCACGTCGTCACCGCCCGCGAAGTCGCCTCCGTCGGCGGCCAGGGCGCGATGTATCGGCTGCGCGCCGCGATGCGCTCGGGCGCACTACGTTTCGCCGCCGGAGGTGCGGTCCCGCGCGGCATCAAAGATGCCCTGGCCGCCGCGCGGGCGGTCACCGGCAATCCCTACGAGTGGGGTGGTGTCGGCCCGGATCGGTTCGACTGCAGCGGGTTCATCTCCTTCCTGCAGCGGGTGGCGATGGGCATGGCGAACCCGGCGGTGCGCCTCTACACCACCCTGGACCTGCTGGCCGGTCGGCTCGCGGGCTTGCAAGCCGGGCTCGGTCCGGCCGGCACTTTGTTCCAGGTTGGTGCGAACGCCGACCACATGGCCGCGTCGATCAACGGCCAACCCGCCGAATCCGGTGGCTCCCATGGCACCTCACGTCTGGGATCACCAGCGGTCGGAGCGACCGACGCCCAGTTCACCAATGCCTTTCACTTACCCAACGAGCTGATCGCGGGCTGGGCGGAAGGAGCCAGCGACACCGGCACCGCGGGCAAGCCGGGCAAAGAGAAGAAGGAGTGGACCGACGCTGATCAGACCAACCTGGAATCGGCGCAGGTCTCGGTCGAGCAGGCCAAGCAGCGCCGCGACAAGGTCTACGCCGACACCGACAAGTCCGACGCCGACCGCCGCCAGGCCGACCTCGCCGTGGAGAAGGCCGAGCAGAAGGTCCTCGGCCTGCAACAGCGCAAGGACGACGCGGCCTCGGGCACCGCGAATGGACCCGCACCCCAAGCACCCGCGCTGGAACGCAAATTCAGCGACGACGAGGTGGCCCGCATCGACGCGCAAGCCTCGGTCGATTCGGCCAATACTCGCCGCAACGAGGTCTACGCCGATCCCGAGGCCAGTGCCAACGATCGGCTCAAGGCCGATGCCGAGCTCTCGCGGGCGCAGACCAAGCTCGACGAGCTGGGTAAATCCGGCAGCAAGATCCAGGGCCGGGTCCGGAACTTCGTGACCGACGCCGCTGAAATCGCGTTCGACGCGCTGCTCGAACAGCTGCCGTTCGGGCTCGGTGAAACCCGCTGGTGGACCATCGACTACACGCCGCTGATCGCGGCCGGGCAGAGCGCCGCGCAGAAAGCGAGCGCGGCGATCGGGCCGTTGCCGTCGTTCTCTGCGGAGTCGATCGCCGCCCAGCTCGGCTACACCCCGGTCGCGGGGCAACCGCCACCGGAATGGTGGGACAAGCTGCGGCCCAAGGTCTTCGACCGTGGTGGCTGGTTGATGCCCGGTGAGACCGCGATCAACCTGTCTCGCCGTCCGGAGCCGGTGCTGTCGAGTCCAGGGCAGATGCAGGCGTTCATGGGCGGGTTCGCCGCCGAGCCCGCGCTGGATGCCAGCGTCCGTATCGAGAACCTCACCACCGGGATGAGCGCTTCGGAGTTCCGCCGTGAATGGGCGCTGATGACTCTGGATCAGCGTCAGCGGGCCAAGACCTGGCAGGGCCGATGATCACCCCACCGCCCGACACCCGCATCGTGATCGAGGGTCCGGGCGCGGAGAAGTTCACCGTCGCCGGTCCGGGTATGGGCGATCGCGGAGTCGTGCTCGCCGATGAGGACTCGGGCACCGACTTCGACGCGATGTATGAGACCGCGACCACCACGATCTGGAACGCCACGGCCTATCAGATCGGCGCGGACTTCGGCGGGCTGCGTGAGGAGAAGTTCGACTTCTCCCTCGCCTTCCATGTTCTGGGCACCCCGCAGCTGCCGTGGCGGCACGCCGATTCGGCCTTCCGACAAGGCTTTTCGTTCCGCCGCGACTCACTGGTCCGGGTCCAGATCGATGACACTGAGCGTCGACTGCCGGTACGCCTGGGTGCCAAACCGCGCGTCAAGATCGTCGGCGACCCGAATATCCACGACTACGGCCTGGTCGTCGTGCCACTGATCGGTGCGTACCCGCGCTGGCTCGAAGACGACGCCACCTCCAGCTTCATCACGACCACCGACACCACCGGAGGCGGTGTCGAGACCGGGTTCGTCACCGTCGCCAACCCGCTGCCGATCGACTACGAGATCTGGCCGCGCTGGGTGTTCCAAGGCACCGCCGGAATCGTGTGGACGATCCCCGACTTTTCCTGGGGCAGCGATGAATTCGATCGTGCTGAGATCGACGCCGACCGCAAGATCGTGATGCCGCCGTTGCTGGCCGGTGAGCACATCGTCATCGACACCGACCGGATGGCGCGCAACGGCCAAGCGAACTCGAGCCTGGATACCGAGTTCTACGCGCGCATGGGCGGCAAGCGGTTCGTGTATGCGCTGCCCGGGCGTACTCCCGAAACACGGATTCCGGTGTCGGTGACCGGTGCGCCGATCGGTGCCGGAATCCAAGTGCGCTGCCCGCGGCCGTGGCCGCGTCCCTGGGGTGGCTTGGATTGAGTACCAGCGTCGAAACCATCGATTTCGATCGGGTTTTCGACGACATCGTCGCGCGCCTCAAGCGCGACACCGATCGCCGGATCCTGCCTCCGTTGATGCGGATCTGGGACGGCAACTGGGTGCTGCGCGGGGAGATCCACAACGAGATCTCGGCGAAGTTCTCCGCGATCGAAAACGACACCGGCATAGGCACTGTCGAGCTGCCCGCGACCTACTACCTCGCGCGGTGGATGACCAACCACGACGCCCGAACGACCAAGAACATTTTCATCACCGTCGACCGCGACGGGGCGAGATGGTCCGGGATGCTCGACGACCTCGAGCAGGACCGCGACGCGCACGGTCAGCGCATCATCCGGGCGACGTTCAAGCACGACACGGAGCATTTACGCCATATAACCGCATACTGTAACCCGTTCACCCCGCCGGAATTTCAGTTCCCGAAGACGTGGGCGTGTGTATCGGGACAGACCCTCGTGCAGGTCTGCGAGGGCGAGCAGATCGTCCTCCGCCCGATCCGGGAGTTGGCCGGGCGCCCGTGTCAGGTTGTGGTCGACGGGCGCATACACCACTCGCCGACCGGGTCGTGGAGCAACGGCATCAAGCCGGTCTACCGGCTCACCACCGCCACCGGCAAGTCCATCGAGCTCACCGGCGACCACAAGGTCCTCACCCCCGACGGGTTCATGCCCGCCCAAGACATCGGTGTCGGCGGCTGGGTCATGGCCGAACACCAGGTCCCCGAACAGGTCACCGCGTTCGAATTCAGCGGTGAGACCGAGGTTTTCGACATCGCGGTCTCCGATGTGCACCGCTTCGTCGCCAATGGGGTTGTCGTGCACAACTGCTTCGGGCCCGCCCGCTGGAGTTTGCTGCTGACCCTGTTTTTGAATCTTCTTCGCCTCGAGGGACGCCTGTGGACGCTGCCGGTCGGGGATCCGCTGGATCCGCGTTCGTGGCTGAACTTGGATACCTCGACCTGGTCGCAGGTGGTCAAGCCGCTCTCGATCCTCGATGACCATTCCCAGTTCGCGGTGGTGCACAGCCGCTTCAAGTCGATGTATGAGGTCAGTCAGCGCATCGTCGCCGACGCGCAACTGACTTGGGAGCCGCGCCGCTGGCTCACCGGCGACCCGCCGCCGTGGCCCGGAGCACGGCTGCGCCACGGCGCACTCGTATGGGACCTGGTCGATTCCAGCGGCTGGGACACCGAAACCTCCTTCGCGGGCAACCTTTTCGATGGCTTGGTGCGCGCGGTCACCCGCATCGGGGCTGACGGCATGGTCGAAACCGTCGAGGAGATCAAGGATCCGACCTTCCCCGAGGAGTACAGCCGCCCCGGCTGGAAGGGGACCATCCCGCGAGCGCCGGGCATCATCCTGCGCGACGGCGACCGAACCGGCGTGCTGTCCACCAACTTTCACTGGAGACCCGCGACCGACGTCGGCTTCATAACGGGAGGCCACAGCGCCCCTGGAATCAACGAAATGCTCGGCGCGGCGGTCAACCTCCTGGGCGATCTCGTGTCGCTCAGTTTGGCGATCCCGCCCCTGGGGGGTGTGGCCTCAGAAATCCTGAAACCGCTGTTCACTGACGTTTTCGGGGCCTTCCAGAAGCGCGGTGACCCGGCGCGCGAACGCAGCCTCGGATGGTCGCACTATCACGAAACCTTCTGTGCCGGAGCCGATCGCGCCTACACCCTCAACGCTCTGATCGCCCTGCGCACCGGCAGGTGGCGAACCCGTGAGCAGACCACGCATTCGGTCAAAGTCGTCGATGGCTACGACAACCTGCGCATCGGCCAACACGGACACGGAAACGCCTGGCTGGGCACCCGCATCGGCACCACGGTGCGCGACTGGGGGATGCCGGGACGGGTCTATGTCGACCGGATCACCGAAATCGTCCTGGCCTGGGACCGCACCACCACCCCGACCTGGGACATCACCGTCGGCGCGCGAGAGCCCGACGACCCACTGCTGAAGGGACTGGAAATGCTCGATGAACTCGCCGGCCTCGCCCGGGACCTGGGGGTCTTGTGAACACGCTCTGGCGTATCGAAGACATCGATCCCGACGACCCAGAGCAGAGGTTTCTGCCTGCGCTGCAGTGCATTCCGATCATCGGCCGCACTCCGATTGTGTTCGTCGAACCGCTGGCCCGTGCCATCTCCAAACATCTCACCGAGGCCGGATGTCCGCCGATGGATCCGGCGTTGGCGACCAAGAAGTTTCAGCGCCCGTATCGCGGTGAGCAGCACTCGCTCAACGGGGCGGGCCAGTGGGTCGACCTCGACGTCTCCGATCCCGAGCCGGTCGTTATCCAGGATCCGGCGACGATGACCGTGCGCGAGCGCGAAGCCCAGGTAGAGCGGCTGCGCTATCTCGGTTACCGGATCGACGAGCCCGAGCCCGCGACACCGACCGCCCAGGTCATCGACACCCTCGACACCCCGCCCCGCTTCGACCCGAGCGCGCATTCGGTCACCGAGGTGAACGCCTACTTGCGCGCGCTCGACGACCCGATCGAACATCGCCGCGTCATCCACGCCGAACGAAATGACAAGGTCCGCAACGGAATTCTACGGAGGTTCGGATGAACCGAGTTTGGCCGATGGAACGCGGGCACCGTGTCACCTCTCATTTCGGTCCCCGTGAGGGTGGCTGGCATTGGGGTGTGGATCTCGGCTGGCCCGGCGGCAGCGGCGGACGCGCCGTTTACGCGATGGCGGGTGGTCGAGTCGACCGCGCCGGGCCCGCGAGGGGGTTCGGGCGTTGGGTGTGTCTGGACCACGACACCGCTGATGGCGGCGGATACACCGTGTATGGGCACGTCGTGCCCGAAGTCGAAGTCGGCGAGCGAGTCGAGGCAGGTCAACGCATCGCCCACGTCGATCCCGATCCCGACACCAACGCAGGCGTCGACCCGCACGTACACGTCGAAGTGCACGAATCCGTTTGGGTGCCACCAGGTCCGGGCCATCTGGAGCCGCTGCTGTGGCTCGGTGCAGCCAACTATCCGAACGAAAGGCCAACCATGTCAACGATGTTCGGCATCGATGTCTCCAATCACCAGCGGGACTTCGATTTCGGCGCGGCGCGGCGCGAAGGGTTCAGCTTCGCCACGCACAAGGTCTCCGAGGGCACCTGGCGCGATCCGTGCTGGCCCCTTGCCCGAGACGAGATGGCGATCCATTTCCCCGACACCTGGGGTGGCTACGTGTTCTGCAAGGTCGGCACCGATCCCGACCGGGAAGCCGACACCGCGCTGGCCCACTCCGGTGGCGCCTGCCGCCTGCAGATCGATTACGAGGACCTCGACGCCGACGGCAGCATCGAGGACTTGTGGGCGCGGATCACCGCTCTCACTGCGCGCGGCTTCGAGTTGCTGCCGATTTATCTGCCGCGCTGGTACTGGTCCTCGCGCATGGGCTCGCCGTCGCTGAGCGGGCTGCCGGTCGGGATCTGGAACAGCCACTACGTGACCGGCGACGGCTTCGCCAGCGAGCTCTACCCCGGCGACAGCCATCCCGGCTGGGAGCCGATGGGCGGACAGCGCATCGACATCCTCCAGTTCTCCTCCACCGCCCGGGTCGCCGGGCAACTCATCGACGTCAACGCCGTGCGCGGGGGCGAACCCGCCCTCGCCGCTCTTTTCGGAAAGGAACTAGATATGACCCCCGACCAGGAACGCAAGCTCGACGAGATCCACCGCGAACTCACCCAGCTCTACCCATCGCGCTCGCACTACCGCGACTCCGACGATCCCACCGACACCATGGCCGGATACCTGCTCAACGTCGACGGCCGCGTCCACGAGTCCTCGATCGACCTGCCCGCCACCCTCGAACGGCTGCAGCAGAGCATCGACGAGCTGCCCGCCAAGCTCGCCGCCGCACTACGCGAGGCCAAGCCGTGACCACGCCCACGCCGAAGCTCCCCGAGCCCGCGCTGGTGCGCTCGGTGCTGGTCACGCTCACCGCTGTCGCGGCGTACCTGCTCAACCGGCAAGTCGACACCAGCTGGGTGGAACCGCTGCTGACCCTCTACACCCTGGTCGCACCCTTGATCGCCGGGCTGCTCATCCGCCACGCCGTCCGGCCGGTCAAGCCAACCAAGCGGCCGAGACCCGCACAGGACAATTGAGGTGGTCTGGCTTGCCGCCGGAACTCAATCAGGCTGTGATCAGCGGTTATTCGTCCAGCCGTGGTTCATCCGTTCGAAGTATTCATCGTCTGCGCGCTGAATCTCTTCTTCCGTCGGCTGAGACCGACCGGCGGGAGCGGGCTCGCTGTGTGGCTTGGGGAGCTGCTTGCCGAGCCGCGGGTCGGCCTTGGTGAGTAGGCGTTCGACCCTGGCTTTGGCATCGGCTCGGGCTTTGCGGTGGCAGTCGAGCAGAGTCGCGGTGAGCTGGCTGCCACTCCATCGCATTGCAGCGGGAGCGATCTGCAGGTTGGTGATGTCACCATCTGCGTCGACCTCGATGATGACCCCGCGCACTTCGCCGCGACCCCGCACGACGGCAATGGCACTGGCGAGCTGTGCACTGCTGCGGCGGATGTCGGCGAGGTCTTGCATGAGCTGCCGCTCCCACTCCTGTATATCGGTCATCGCAACCAGGCGCTTTCCTCGGCCGAAACCGAATAGATCACATTTATGCGAAACTGGCCGACCATGTCATCCCCGGCGGTTGATCACTGTTCCAGCGGTGACGACAGGGCGCAGCTCCGCATCCAACATGATCGTCGTTTTCCCAGGCCGACCATGGAGTTCGATCGATTTGATCGTCGCACTCGTTGTCTGGTCGCCGTGCTGGATGGTCACCGCATCACCGATGCCAACCGGCTCGCCAGAGAGCACACCGGTAACGAATATCCAGTCGGCACGGCTTGGGAGAAAGTCAACTCGTTCGACAATCATTCGTGACGTTCCGTCGCTCATCGAATGTTCCTCCGCCAGGTATCGACGAAGGCGTCTTCGGCCGCATAGGCTTCGTCTTCCAGTGCGCGTGTCATCGAATTGATTTGGCCTTCCGCGTATTGGCGGACATGCACATTTTCATGCGCCAGCGTCCGCACGAGTGTTTCCGCATCCTGAAAGGATGCCGGTCCGAGCTGGACTCCCAGGGAGTCGGTTCTGGCTATCGCACCCTGGAAATCCAGGTAGGAAATCGTGTCGGCATCGTCGAGGATCTCGATCTTGGCACCGCGAAGGTCGATGCCGGCCAGCCGGGCGTACTCCTCGATGGTGTCCATGTCCCGGGGCAGGCCGATATTGCCTTCCAGGACTTCACGATTGGTCAGGGCGCCACCGCGTGAGTACAGGGCGGTGGGTCCGCTACGACCGAGGAACTTGGTCCGGGCTGCCTGCACCCACGTGCGAACCTTCTCGACCAGCGGTTTCAATCGCTCGGCGAGTGGTCTGATGACGTCGGCGACGATTTTCGCTGCCCTCGCCGCGAGCTCGCTGATGATCGTGGCGATACGTCGGGCCTTGGCAGTGAGGCGGGCGGCCAGGGCCGCGTTGCCCACCCATTCCGACAGCGTGGCAGTGAACGGTGCCAGGACCGCGAAAGCTGCTTCGGCGGCGACGGTTTCGATGGCCATGTCCTTGAGCTCGTCGAGGATCTGGCTGTGCGCCTCGTCGAGGTGATGGGCGTATTCCCCACAGGCATCACCGAGTGACTGGCAGGCATCAGCCAACGCGTTGAGGTCGGCCTGGCGGGTCTGGCAGGTTTGCACCCCGATCTCGATCTCGGGTGACTGCTGGTTGGTGAGCAGACCAACTGCCTGCGGAACCGCACCGGCCACCGTACGGAAATCCGATGAGGCTGTGTGCCATGCGGTTTTGGCGGCGTTCAGTTGGTCCTGATGTCCGCTGGGCCACGCCCACCCGACCATGTCTTTGATGAACGACCACCCGAACGGCTCCGGTATCCCGTCCCCGGCGGCGGAGGGCGCGGTTTCGGGCAGACACGGATCAGACGACAGTGACGGTGTTGGCGGCTCGGGCAGCTGCCGCAGGTTGGCGGCAGCTTCCGCGACTTGGTGGTTGTATGCGCTGACAACGATCAGATCGCGGGTCTGCCCGCACGCGGTCGCCAGTTTGGATGAGGTCGATATCGCCAGCTGGGCGGCCTCGTCGTAGCCCGCGGCCCACTGAGTACCGACGCTGTCGCTACCAGCCATCCCCTTGTACGCGGTCAGCACCGTGACCAATGCGGAGTGCGTGGTGACCGAATCGGTGGACATCTGGCCGAAAACCTCACCGGCAGAGGTGTACTCCTGCCCCCGGTGAACAATGAGCGGCACCGTCGGTGTCGGCGTCACCGTGGCCACATCCCCACATTGGTGTGGACTGCGGTGGTGTAACTCGTGTGTGCTCGCCGAGCCACTTCACGCAACTCGCCAAGGTTCTCCTGCATCTCCGCCGCACCGGCCATCCACCGGTCGTGCGCGGCGCGCTGGGCCTGCGCGGCCTCGCTCGCCCACGCCAGGTGTAACTCAGCGACCTTGGTATCGACTTCCCGCAGCAAGCCCTCGACCTCGGCACCGAACGTGGCCATCGTCGCGATCGTGTCGTCGAGCTGCCCGAGATTGACCCGGTAGTCCTCCGCCATGGCTATACCTGCCCACCGGCTCGGTTGATCGCGTCCCGGAAAGAGCCATCGCGCAGCTCGTATTGATTGGCCGCCGTCAGCAGGTTCGCCGCCGAATCCTGGAGCGCGGCGACGATCTGCTCGGCACCGAGCTTCCACTCGACCCAGGACTCGTCATAGGCGGACGCCGCCGTGCCTTGCCATCCATCGACCAGCAATTCCCGACCGACCGTGCCGTCGAGCTTGTCGACACCGTCCTTGATGCGCTGGGCTCGATCCGAGATGAACCGTGCAGTCTCACGGAGTCGATCCACCTCGACCTGCAGCTCGGACACCCCGCCTCCCCTCTGACAGCCGCCTTTCAGAACATCTTCGCACTATAAGGCAGCTCTCACTCGGCCGTGGCCGTGCCTGACCTACCTGCTGAGAGTCACGCGCTCGTCGTGGCCCACCGCCCTCGCTGATGGCCGAGACCCAACGGTCCATCAACTGAGGCGCTGCTGCGCCCCGGCGTCGTGCGCCCATTCCGCTGGTGCCTCTGACCTTTCCCATGCTCTGCCACCGAACCGGGGCCGGGCCGGATGTGGCATGCCGCCACCTACCTCGTACCCGGAGGTGAGATGACCACTCCAGGACAACCAGCGCCCGACGGCTCCTTCGTTCTGGGCTCCGTCTTCGGCCAGAACATCAACGAAGACTCCGCCAAAGCGGTGCTCAAAGAGGCGACGCTGGCGGTGTTCACCCGCTACCAGCAGCGGCTGCACAGCCAGGTCGTCAACGTCATCAACGATCACTCCCAGTCGATCACCGAGCTGCGCCAAGCCTACGAACAACTCACCCTGCACGGCCGCACGATCGTGTTCCCCGGCAACGCCACCTACACGCCCACCAAGGGCATCGTCTTCGTCGACGTCATCATCCTCGGCGGCGGAGCCGGAGGCGCGGCCGGCCGCTGGGACATCCTCGGAGCGAACCGAAAGACCGGTGGCGGCGGCGGTGGCGGCGGGGAAGTCCACTACAGCATCCCTGCCTCCCTCCTCCCAGCCGACCGCGACGGAAACTTCCTGCCCATCGCCATCGTCATCGGACGAGGAGGTGGCGGCGGCACCGGAGATGCCCAACCCGGAAACGGTGGCGGCGACACCAAATTCGGTGACTTCCTCACCGCAGGCGGCGGCGTCGGTGGCCTAGCCGAGGCCGAAATCGGCGGCACCGGAGGCCCCGGCGGGGTCGGCATGGTGCGCGGCGGCGACGGAGGCAAAGGCTCGTCTTCGGGCAGCACATACCCGGCCGCCGCGGGCGGCAACTCGTACTCGCCGTACTCACTCAACGGCGGCGGAGGAGGCGGCGGCGGAGGCGCGGGCATCGGCGGTCCGGGAATGGCGGGCGGACAAGGCGGAATCTCCCTCGGCGGACTCCCCGGACAAGACGGCCAACCGCCGTCGAGCGTGGTCACCACCGGCGGCGGCGGTGGTGGAGGTTCCCCCAGCACAACCACTAGCGGCGGCCACGGCGCGGCCCCTTCCGGTGGTGGCGGTGGAGGTGGCGCCGGGATGACCCCACCGCGAGGCAACGGCGGCAACGGCGGGTCCGGGGTGCTCTACGTCATCGAGCGATTCACCTGATGCGCGCCGTGCTTCGGCTCTACTCCACCAACGACACCTGGCACAAACCGCCCGAGCTGGAATCGATCGAAGTCATCGACCGGGCAGGGGGTGGTGGCGGCAACGCCACCAACGGCGGAGGCGGCGGCGCCGCCGTGCAGCCACGCCGCATCCGCGCCAGCCAACTACCCGACACCATCGCCATCATCGTCGGCCCCGGCGGCGAGGTCGGACTCGACGGTGGACTTACCGCATTCGGTGACCTCATCACCGCTCCACCAGGACTCGGTGCGGACCACGGCGGTACCGGCGGACGCTCCAACATGCGTGGCGGAAACGGCGGCGGCCCAAACCAATCCGGCGAATCGGTGAGTTCCGGCGTCGTCGCCTTGCTCGCCGGAGGCGGCGGTGGCGCGGGATCCGGATCGACCGGCGGCGCATCCGGATTCGTGCCCGCGGGCACGAGTTATCCGGTGCTGTGGCAGGCCGGTCAATCCGGCGGTGGCGGCCACGCCGGGCAACCCGGCGGTTTCCCCGCCGGTGGCGGCGGTGCGGGCGCACCCGGCGCGGCAGGGCTACTCACCCTCATCGAATACCTCTTCGAACCGACGCCAACCACGCCCTGACTCAAACCCCGTGCGTACCTGCCTATCTCAGGACGCGAGACTCAAGGAGAGGTAATTCATGGCGTATGCCGTGCTTCACGCCGACGACCTCGGCGGGTACATCGGACCTGCCCGCTGCTACCGACTAGACCCGCCCGTGCGCCTCGGCGGCACCGACCACGAATACGTCACCGTGTGGGTCCAACCCGGCTTACCGCACCAGCAGGCCGAAGTCGGCGTCGTCGCCGCGACCTCTACCGGCGCGTGCGCCACCTGGTCGATGCTGCGCCAGCCCGGAAGCTTTGTCCTGCACGGCGATCCGGACACCGACGACTACCTCGACGGCTGCTACACCATGGCCCTCGGCCTGCTCGGCTACCAACTCGGCGACGCACCCACCAACTGACACAACCCGGCACGCGATCGAGCCCCGGCCTCACGGCCGGGGCTCCATTCGCATATTCGGGTCAGGATGAAACCTGGCCCCCGCCGGTCGCACGTCGCCGCGCCTCCAGCCAATCCTCTCGTTTGAATTCGCCCAACCCGTCCAGCCCTCGTTCGTCCACGATCGACATCGCGGCCACGATCACCTCCGGCGAGGGCACCAACTCGAACTCAGGTTCCGGAGGAGCTGGCGCTGTGGTGCGGTCGATCCGTAGATCCGCCGCCTCCTCCACCCAGGTGTGGTCGGTGAACAACACCAGCACCGGCCCCGGTCGTTGCGGATCTGGAAACACCCGTTTGACCCGGCGGTCGCCCTCGTGCCACCGATCGAACGGAAGCAGATCACCCACTGCCACCGTGGTGTCCCACGGCAGCCGCCCGGTGATCGTGTAATCGATCGCCCAACTATCGGTGCACTCCGCGCAAATGGTGATGCCATGATCGCACGCATCGGTACTGGATGCGATCGGGATTACGACTTCATCGACGAGATAGGTCATGGTATTCGAACCGGCTGGGACATAGCTGTTGTCGATGGTTGCGGTCACCGTCCGTACGGCAGCGTCGGTCATTGTTTCGTTCCTCCCGAACTACGTGATCTGTATATACGGAACGTAGCTATGGACGACGGAAACCGGAACCCAGCTATCGAGTCATTTGAAAGTGAAAAACATTGGGGGACAACCATTTATGGTATTAAATTCATCGTTCGGCCGTTGATATCGCTACACCACTCAGTCTGTTGCCGGTTCGCCGATGGCGTCGGCCTCGGGATGGGTTGCCAAGTACGCATCTCGGACGGCCGGGGTGCTTAGCACGAGAGCGCCTGCAAGCCAGGCGCGGTCGCCTCGCTGGGGATGGCGCTCACTCAGCGGTCGGGCTAGGTGGCGGGTCGCTGTTCCTGCCGGATCGCTGTCGTAAGGGTAGGCGCCCCACACTGTTGCTTCATCGACGGTGGGATTGCACCAGAATTCGTGCATCACTTCGTGGATCAATGGCCGCGCTTCCTCGGTTTCTAGGTTTTCGAGGGCGGCGGCGAACTCGTAGAGCGTGGAACGATATATGTCGAGCCCCCAGGTGTCGGCACCCAAGTTCGTCTTCGATTGAAGGATGGGCGCAACTTCTCCCGAGGGTTCTCGGTGATAGCCGGAAACGATGCCGTGGTCACCCATGCAGAAGGTTTCGACCAGGAAGGGTGCGTCGGGAACCCGCCAGTTCAACCCCTGTCCCACTGCCGTGTTGTAGATGAAGGCGGCGACTTTCTCGGGATCGGTCCAGCCAGTTGGGCGTGGCTCGTGACCCCACAGCAGGACGTGGGGGCGTTGCAATCCGGCTGTCTCGCAGACCTGAACGAGGGATCCGATCATTCGACCAGTCCAACCGGCATCGACCAGTCCTGTAGTTGGATCGGCGAGCGTATGTTGCACGGCGTACTCGGTCAGCAGCTCTCGGGTCCGACTGATTCGCGGCGCTGTCGCGGCGGTGACCTCGGGCGTCCGCACGAACCGACGCATGGCGGTGGCCTGCTGGTCTTGGTCCGCGCGGACGTCAGGATCCAAGGAGACGTGTGACGCGACAAGTAGCGGCTCGAATTCGCTGATCGCGAGTCCCAGGCGCGAACACAGGTCTGCCGCGTTGGATTTCATGAAGCTGTTGAACAACCAGGCTGCCTTGTCTAGGTTGTCGGGGTCAGTTGCTGCCAGGCTCCAGGTGAGTCGACTGCTGTAGACGTACTGCAGATCCAGGTCTACACCGATCACTGGTGCAAGTCGTCGTGCCAGCTCGTAAAACACCTGCCCGTCACGGGATAAGAACCTGAGGCGGTGGAGTCCTCGGCGCTGTGCTTCCCGCAGCATCCAGACAACACACCCTGCGAGAGCGGGAGCTGCCACGCCAGCAGCCACGTCCCGGATAACTGCCTCTCGTTCCGTCCCGGCCGCGGTCTTGGTTCGGGCTTGCTTGCTTGCATAGAGGAACTGCGCTGCTGGGTCACCGAACCGACTGGAGTGGTTCAGCATGATCCGTTCGTAACGGGACGTTGCAATGGTTGTGTCGCGCATCGGTCACCATTCTTTCAGCACCGCGCCGACTCTATCCGGGGTGGCGATGTCGTGGCGATGACAGATCGTTATGGCCGCGCCCATCAGCGGAGCGGAGTCCTCGCCCCGTTGTTCGGCCAGCCTGGCCAGGCTGGCCTGAACACGCGCAACCCACAATTCATCGCCAAGCTCTGTGAAGATCGAGCGGGCGCAGGCTAGGGCGGCTTCCGCTGCATCGAAATTGCCTGTGTCTCTGCGTAACACACCGAGTTCCCGCAACGCCCTCGCTTCGGCTGGGCGGTCGCCGATGGATCGGAAAACCGCGAGCGCTGCCTCGACTTGATAGTCTGCGACCTCCCACTGCTCATCGCATCGGTTCAGGTCTGCCATGCTCAGTTGTGTACGCGCAGACCAACGTTCATCGCCGATACCCTCGAATATCTGCAATGCGTTCTGAAGGTCGGCTGCGGCAGCAGCCCGGTTCTCGGCGAGGCGATACGCGTCACCTCGGTTGCGAAGCGTGACACCCATGCCGCGACGGTCGGCGAGCAACTCGAATCGCGACAGGCATTCGTCGAAGACAGCCAACGCTCCCTTGATGTCTCCTTCGTTGCGGCGCACGACTGCTATGTGCCGGAGCGCTCGGGCCTCCCAGCGTTGATCTTCGAGTCGCCGGAAAGTCGTGAGCGCCTGGGTGAACAGGCGGGCCGCCTCCTCGTTGCGCCACTGATCGCGATGGACCAGCCCATAGCGGATCAGTGTTCGTGCTTCTTCGAGCTGGTCGTTGAGACTGCGGTAGATGGTCAGGCTCGCTTCGAAATGCTCGCGGGCGTCATCCCATCGGGACAATCCACGGCTCGCGTCGGCGATGCCGTTGAGAACACCAGCGACGGATCGTGTGTCGCCTTCGGTTTGGACGATGTCGAGCGCAGCGGAGAAGGCTCTGATGGCGTCGTCGAGTCGTCCCTGGTATCGCCGGGTGTCACCGAGGTTTCTCATTGCGGCTGCCCACTGGCGCCGGTCGCCGATGCGCAAGAAGATCTCGGTTGCCTGGGTGAGCATGTCGACGGCTTCACCGAAGCGCCCTAGCTCGCGGTAGAGCGCGCCCATGTTCCGGAGGATCACTGCTTCGGCGTGATGATTCGCCATCTTTCGTGCTGCATCACGGGCGAGCCGATGGGTATGGGCCCATGCTTGCCAATCGGCACGCCAGTCGAACATCGTGGGCAGTGTTTCTACGAGTTGCCAAGTGCGATCCCATAATTCAGCGTCATACGCAAGATCCACCGCAGCAATCAAGTTGGCACGTTCAGCTGTGAACCATCCGCGTGGATCGTCTCGACAGAGTTTGTCGACTGCCGCAGTTGTGGACGTTGCGGCTGTCGCAGTTGCGGACGTGGCCGCGTGGTCGTCGTACAAGCCGGGATGCAGTGCGGCGGACGCCGCACGGACGCCGTCGGTGTACCGGCCGACGAGTCGATGGACGGCTGCGCAACGTAGGTCGGGTGCATCGAGGGTCGTGGAGCACTCGCGGGCGAAGTCTCGGATCAGATCGTGCAGCCTGTATCGGATCAGCCCAACTGCATCGGTGCCCGCGACTTCGACGAGCTGTGCGTCGACGAGACACTCCAATAGCTGCTCGGCCTCATCAACATCGACGTCGAGCAGCGCGGCGACATTCCACGCGGGAAAGCTCGCCGCAGTCAACGCCAGCATCCGGAAAGTTGTTTGCTCCTGGTTACTGCGGCTCTGGTAGCTCAAAGCGAAGGAGGCCCGGACCTCGAGGTCGCCGGCCTTCAGCAGGTCCAAACGGCGGCTTTCGTCAGCGAGCCGGTCGGCGAACCATGAGATCTTCCACGTCGGCCTGGACATCAGGCGCGCCCCCGCGATGCGCAGCGCGAGGGGTAGATAGCCACACAGCCGGGCCACTTCGAGAACTGAATCCGGTTCTGTTGCCGCGCGCTGAGATCCGACCAGCGCCATGAGCAGCGTGGCCGCTTGCTCTGCCGGAAGAACGTCCAGATGGATCGTGTTCGAACCAGACAGGGCTGCCATATGGGATCGGCTGGTGACAAGGACCGCGCTGGTCGCAGCACCTGGCAAGAGCGGGCGGATTTGCGTTTCGTCGGCGGCGTTGTCGAGGACGACGAGGATGCGGCGCCGGGCCAGGTGTGTGCGATACATCCGCGCCCGTTCGTCTGTGCCCTCCGGAATGTCGGTGCCAGCAACGCCGAGCTCACGCAGGAAGCCCGCCACGACTTCGCCAGCTGCTAGTGGATGAGGTTCGACGCCACGAAGGTTGGCGTAAAGCTGACCGTCAGGAAATGCGTGGGCAACCATGTGCGCGACATGGATCGCGAGGGCTGTCTTGCCAACACCGGCCTGACCGGAAACCGTCGCGATCGGTACCGCGGTCCTCGTGGTGGAGGCCAGGACGTTGATCAGCTGCGCGATCTGGTCGTTGCGGCCGGTGAAGTCGTCGGTGTCGGGAGGCAGATGTCTCAGCGCTCTGGAGCCGCTGTCACTGTCCGACGACCTTCCGTGCCCGGTGTCGCTGCCCTGCGCCGATCGTTCCAGCGCCATCCGTACAGACGGCGCATAGTCCGAAGCCCAACCCAGCTGGACCGGATTCGTCCGAAACAGGCGACACAGCAGGTCCTGATAGTCCCAACTCGGGCGCGATCCGGCTTCCCACTCCATCCAGGACCGGGCGACAAGCCCTCGTTGCTTGAGCTTCTCGCGTCGACACATCAGATGGAACTGATCGACGGCCTCGGCGACTGTCCATCCCCAGGCGAGCCTGTGTGACTTGAACAGGTTGTGCCCGCATTGTTCAGCGATCTCGTGGGCCATGGCGTGCAGGAGTTCGATCCGCAGATCATCGCCGCGCCGTAGGTCGTGGAGATATCGGCTACGGATTCGGTCGGCGCAGCTGTCCTCACGACGCCCAGATCCGTTCTCGCCCATATTCTTTACGCCCCCCACATTGCGTTCCCGCGACACGTGATGGCCTGTACGGTAACCCGCCCTACCCGACTGCCGCATGGCATCGGGCTCGACGAGCACGCAAGAGTGCCGCGCAGGTGAGGTGGCGTCTCGGTCTGGCTGAGGTCACCGCCGATGCGGTGGCTGTCAGCAGCGAAAAGGTCCTGCGGTGTCACCTCTCGCGTGTGAGGCGCGCTCTCGTCTATCCGTGGAGCCCGGTGCCCGGCGACCCTGGACTGTGCGCTTTGACCGGCACGCAACCACTTTGAAGGGAGGACCAATGACCAAGCGACCCTGGCGTCGACCACTGTGGCGTGCTCGAAATGTCCGGACCCACTGCTGATACCCCTCGCCCATCGCGGTGTGCGGATCGCCGACGCCGACCATTCGCACACCGCAACCAGCGCTACCAACCGGATAGGCAAGGAAGCACATTGACTCCCAAGCAGCTTGCAGACATCAGTGTGGCGCTACAACCACATGCGGTGTGTCGGAGGACAACCTCCGGCTTGACGATGCTCTTCGATCGTGCCAAGGGGGTGATGTACGAGCTCAACGAATCCGCTTCAGCCATAGTCGAACTGCTCAGCACCGATCCCATGCCAGTCGGCCAGATCGTCGACACCTTATGCGCACAGTTCGAGGCGCCGAGCGAGGAGATCGCCGCCGATGTGCAAGTGTTCGTCGACGATTTCCTCGAAGCTGGCATGTTGAAGACGAGCTGATCATCGTGCAGCACAACATGCTTCTAGCGTGGCCGGATGATTTTCAGCTGACCGAAAACCCTATACCGATCCTCGTCCAGCTCGGTCTGACCTATCGCTGCAACCTCAAGTGCACCCACTGCTACGCCCTGTATCGGCGCTCCAGAGACGAATTCACCCTCACTGAGATTGAAAGCCTTGCCGATCAACTTTATGACGCGGGTAGCGCGAGCCTGGTCTACTCGCACGGGGAGAACATGATTCGGCGCGACTTCCACGATGCTGCCACGATCTTCCGTGACCGCGACTTCTATCAGACGCTGATGCTCAACGGGTTCTATGTGCGCACGCCCGATGATGCGGCGCGACTTGTCCAATCCGGCATCAACCGAACAATGGTGTCCATCGATAGCATCGACCCGACAGTGCACGACAAGGTCCGGGGCAAGTCCGGCGCGTTCGACGTCGCCGTCCGGGCACTGCGTCTGCTGAAGGACGCCGGGATACCCACCGTCGGCTTCTCTACGACGATCGACACTCACAACTACGGGCAGGTCGAGCGAATCGCGGAATTCGCCCGCGACCTTGGTATTGACGCGGTCAGCTTCATGCAGAACCGCTACAACCTCACCAATGTCTTCGATCGCGCTCTCTGGCCTACCTACCAGGCCGTATGCCGCACGCTGTATCAACTGATTCTCGACAATCAGGGAGTGCTGGACGTCTACACCCACGACCCCTTTATGCTCACCGTGCTCGATGACCGGCTGACCGATCGTCGTGCCCGCGAAACCTTCATCGGCTCGAACCTGTGCAACGTCGCAACCAGCATGGTCTCGATCGACCCGATCGGAAACGTCTCCGGGTGCAACTTCATCGAGGAAAGCATCGGCAATGTCCGGGACGAGCCCTTCCAGCAGATCTGGGACCGGCTGGTCAACCGGTATTCCGACCGAATCGAATCTCCGTCAGGCCCGTGCGGGTCATGTTCGGCACTTGGTCCGTGCATGGGTGGTTGCAAAGCTTTTCACTACAACGGCAAGTATGACGAGCGCTGCGGTGAGCAGCGGTTTGTCGACCAGGAGTCGCATCAGATCGGCACCAGCGACAAACCGATTCCGGTGAGCGCACCGGGTCGAGCGCCCGGCGTCTTCGTCGGACTGCCCCGTGTCCGGGTGAGCGAGGAGACACGATGAGGGTCCTGTTCGTGAATCCTCACTACACCCACGACCCTCGCACGCTGTTGCTGCACCCGCCACTGGGCTACGCCTATATGGCCCGCGCGCTGAAGATGGCCGGCCACGACGTCGTCCATGTGGACCTGCCATTTGAGGGCAACAGCCCAGAGGCGTTGATCCCACGTTTGGATGATCTGCGGCCGGACCTCATCGGAGTCACCTCTGTTGCTCAAAGCTACTTCCATGCGGTCGAATTGGCCCGCATCGCTCGATGCTGGAACCCGACTGTCCCGGTCGTGTTCGGCGGACCGCACGTGTCCTTCATCGCCACCGAGTGTCTCCAGCGGCATCCCAGCGTCGACTACGTGCTGCTGTTCGACGCCGAGGAAAGCATCGTGTGCCTAGCCGATGCTCTCGCCGCGGGCGCTGCCTCGCACGATCTCGAGAAAGTCCCGGGCCTCGTCTTCCGCGACGGCTCCGGTATACGTGCGACAGCGCCAGCGCCCCCCGAAATGCAGCTGGACCGATACGGACAACCGGACCGCTCAATCTTCGACCTGCGCAACTACCTGGACTACGACTACGAAACCGTGGTGATGACCGCTCGGGGATGTCCCAGCCGTTGCACCTTCTGCTCCACCACCATTGCCGGGCGCACCGCTCGCTGGAATAGCCCCGCTCACGTGGCCGACGAGATGGAAGCCGTTGCTGAGATGGGGTTCTCGTCGATCTTCTTCGGAGATGACACCTTCTCCGGCGACCCCCGACGTGCCGTGGCAATCTGCGAAGAAATCAGTCGACGCAGGCTGGCGATCCCCTGGACAAGCAACATGCGCGCCCAAGACGCACGCCCCCACGTCCTCGATGCCATCCGTGAGGCGGGCGCATATCGGGTGTTCGTCGGCTTCGAATCGATCCAGGAGCATACCCTTCGATTGGTCAAGAAGGGAACTTCGCCCGCGCGGCTGTATAAAACCGCCCAGCGGATCATGGATGCCGGGCTGGAACTACACGCCTCCTTCATCGTCGGGGCACCCGGCGACACCCCGGAAACACTTTCGGCCACCATGGATTTCATCAGGTTGGTCAACCCGACAGTCGCCACATTCAACGTGATGGAGCCGCGCCCCGGGACCGACCTGTTCGCCAACCCGGCCAAGTACGGGATCACCATTCCTGACCGCTACTGGTATGAAACAACCGACTGGCTGCACCTGCCGGTATGTCACAACGATTCGATGTCCGCGACCGACATTCGCGACTGGGTCAGCCGCTGCTACGACGAGTTCTGCGACCCCGACTTCCGATCAACCGATCACCTCCAACGCCTCACCCCCGTTCGTAAGCATTGGGACGAAGCCGCAGAAAAGGTTCAGCGCCATCTCCCCCTGACAACGGCACGCCGATGACTATCCGGATCGCGCTCGTCGGCGCTGGCCTTGCCGCTCGCTCACACGCCTTGGACATAATCACCGATCCGACAATGGAACTCACCGGAGTCACTGCGAGGAGCGCTGCCTCAGCCCGAGCGTTCACCGCCATATTCGGCGGGACCATCTACCCTGACGTCGAGGCAATTGTCGATGACGATCGCGTCAACGCTGTCGTTGTCGCAGTACCGCCCTCCGCGGTCCTCGGAGTCACCGAGCAACTAGATATCAACAAGCCCTGCCTCGTCGAGAAGCCAATCGTGACAACCGACAGCGAACGCGACCGCCTGTCGAACCTTGCCCAGCGATTCACTCACCTCATTGCGCCCTTCAATCGCCGCTATCAGCCCCACATCCGTCAAGCCGCCAACATGATCGAGTCTGGCCTGATCGGAAACGTGGTCGATGTCAATGCCCAGTGGCGGGGTCCGTACCGTTCACGCTTCGCCAACGACGGCGGAACCTATCGCGGCTCTGCCGGGCCCCGACACGGGGTACTCGTCGACACCGGTAGTCATGCACTCGATCTGATCTCGATGCTGGTCGGCTACACCCATCCGATCCACGTGCTAGGCGGGCTCACCTGTAACGACCGCGGAGCCGACATAGCAGCCGAGCTCGAGATCGCCGCCGGAACCACAATCCGTCTGACGGTGACCGATGACCCGAACGCTCCCGAATGCGGCGGCTGGGCCGTCGTGGTGAACGGTGCCGCCGGATCGCTAACCGTGGACAGCCGTGGCAGCCAGGTCCGCACGACGAGCTCTGGCACGCTGCAAGGCTTTCGCGCTGAACCGATGCACCGACCTGTCAGCGATCTTGCCCGGATGGCGGACGGTATTGCCCCGCTCGGGTCGCCGATGGCCGAGGTCTTGACCGTCAGCGACGTCATCATCGCCGCCCACGACCACAACCAACAGCGCCGAGCCCGATGGAAACGTCCCCGCGGCAAAGCACTGGGCCGACTCAACGGCGCCTGCTGACTCGAAGGGGAGCCCTCTGTGCAACAACCGCAGTTCGATTTCACACATAAGCCGCCGGAAGTGGGTGCATGTCGAACTACGTCCGTGGTGCCGCTCGGTGACCGCGTTGGCGCCGTCCGCGTCGAGCAGTTCTTCAATGACCAAGCCACAGCATTGCTTACACCGTTTCTGCACGGCGACCTTGTCTATGAGCGGGATGAGATCGGCGATCAGAAGCTCGTCAGTCGCGCGTCACGCCAGGGTGATTTGCCCGACGACCCGCTCGTTCAGCGTTCCTCGACACTCGATGCTGACTCGGCTCTCGCTGTGTTGAATACATTCGGCAGTTCCTGGTTCATAGAGCAGCTCGGGGATTGGCTCAATACCCCCCTGCGAATGCTGCGGCCACCGACGCCCTACCGCATGGACGTCGGGGACTACGTCGAACCACACGATGACCACCCTTCACCGGAATTCCGGCTATCGGTGACCTACAACCTGACCGCCAACTGGCAACCAGGCGATGGCGGTGAAACCGTTGTCGGCCTTGTCGAGGCGGTCACCGAGTTCGATCACCCCGATTTCCCATTCCCACTCAAGACATGGACCCTCGGCACTGGTGCGCAGTCACTTGAACCCGTCTTCAATTCCGTGTTGCTGCTCCCACTGTCAGACGAGCAGGCCCATGCCGTCCGCCCGGTTCGCCGAGCATCGCGGTACTCGATCACCACCCTCTACGGCGACAGGACCTCCCATTGACTGCGTCTCTGCTGACCGAGGACGAGCGACACCACTGGGACACCTTCGGCTACCTGCATTTCCGCAACGTGCTTGCACCGAACGAGACACATCAGCTGCATCGTTCATTGACAGCGGTGCACACCCGCTCCACCGACACTGCGGACCGGCACCAGCACTGGGAGGATCTGTTCGACGCTGGCAACGATCGGGATCTGAGTATCGCCAACGCCGTCTCACATTGTGACGAGATCGGTTCTCTCCTAGACCATCCCGGCGTCTTCGGGAAGATCCTCGGTCTCATGGGACCGTATGTGCAGGTTCTGGGATCCGAAGCGTTCTTCCGTTACCCCTACTCCGAGCCGTTGGTCGACTTCCACACCGACCAGGGGCCATCGCTACGCCAAGCCGCGCCCGCCGCAGGCAAAGAGATCCAGCTCAAGATCCAATTCTTCCTGACCGATCTAACCCAACCGGACCACGGAAACTTCACTGTCGCACCAGGTTCACACCGCGCAGACTTTCCCGGCAAAGTCGCCTACACCCAAGTGAACGACCCAGTCCAGATCCTGGCCAACGCCGGGGATGCGGTGATCTTCCCTTTATCGCTGGGTCACGGCGTCGCCCGGAACCATTGCCCGGCCACCCGAGTCAGCGTGGTGCTCAGATATGGCCAAATCTTCTGCCGCCCAGTCGATTACTGGAAGATGCCAGCCGAGGTTTTGAACCGGCTGTCGCCGCGCCAGCGACGACTACTCGGCGACCTCGGGGCACGTCAACGCCCCGGAGACGTCTACGGCCAGATACCTGACCAGCTGAAGCTGATCTACGGGCAGGAGTGGTTAGCCACCAGGGATGCGCAACTAGATCTTCACGCGGGCCACCATGACCAAGCTGCGTACGAGGACCTGTCGCGAGGAGCAAGTCAGCATGCCTGAAGTCGTACTGGGAGTGAATCTCACCCGGACCAGCGACGGCATTCCCCTCGACGATGGTGCCGCGGCACTACTCGAAGACGGCGTGGTGACGGTGGCGATCGCCGAGGAGCGCCTCGTGCGACGCAAACACGCAGGCGGCGTCGTCAACGCCGTGCGCTACTGCCTTGCCACTCGCGGACTGGAACTGCACGACGTCGATCGTGTCGCTGTCAGCCTGTGTTGTGACCTACCGCCCGAGCCTGCGATGGCGTTGTCTCAGCTGAGATCCGAAGGACTTGCCGTCCGCGAAGACCAACTGGTCGTCGTTCCCTCGCATCATCTTTCTCACGCAGCCAGCGCGTTCTACCCGAGCCCGTTCGAAGACGCCGTGGTGATCGTGGCCGACAACGAAGGCACCATCATCGGCGATCGAACACGAACCCACTACTGGCACAACCGACTCGAACGCACCAGCGTCTTCATCGGGCGCGGAACCGAACTACAACTCTTGCGCCGCTATGGTGACGAGCCCGGACAGCTCAGCCTCGGTGCAACCTACAACCACTTCATCAAGTGGCTAGGGTTCCGGACTCACCATGAGGCTGGCCAAGTCATGGCGCTGGCCGCGTACGGGAGCGGCAAGCTCAGCAGCGTCGAGATATTCACCTCGATCAACGATGGCTTTCGTTGCCTTCTACAGCCAGCCCTGCTTACCAACCAGGTCGAGGAGCATAAGACCGGTCCGCCTGACGAATTCGATATCGAGGCCGCACGACTCCTGCAGGCTGACGCAGTCCGAGCCCTGATCATGGAGCAGTCCGGCATCGATATCGGCGCCGGTCGCAGTTCCTGCTACGAGCCCGATCAGACCCAATGTGACGTCGCGGAGCTGATCCAATCCGAACTACAGCATGCCCTCGTCGAGCTCGTGCGGTCCACCATCGACGAGACCGGCATCCAGCGAGTCTGTCTGGCAGGAGGCGTCGCTCTGAACTGTGTGGCAAACACGATGATCGCCCAGTTGAATGAGATCGAGGAGCTCTACATCCAACCGGCCGCAGGCGATGTCGGGCAACCACTCGGAAACGCGCTGTTGGCATATCACCACACGAAAAGGCGTCCTCGGCACTGGACGATGCCGACATGCGCGCTGGGCCGCTCTTACCCCACATCAGAGGTCGACGCTGTCCTAGAGCGATGCTCAGACCGGATCGCTACCGAGACGATCGACGATCCAGCAGCGACCGCCGCCCTGCTTCTCACGCAGCAGTTGACTATCGGATGGTTCAGCGGAGGAAGCGAGTTCGGCCCCCGTGGGCTCGGACGCCGCAGCGTGCTGGGCGATCCCCGATCCGCCGAGACAAAAACCCGGCTCGACAACCTTCACAAACTTCGGGCACCGTTTCGTCCCTATGCACCGAGCGTCCTAGCTGAGGAAGTTTCCGCCTGGTTCGACGTCGACGATCGGTTCACCCGAACTGCGGCGCAACCAATGTCGGCCATGCTGGTGGCACCCAAGCTGCGGGAAGACAGATCCCATCTGGTTCCAGCAGTTGCCTTTACCGACGGCACCGCACGACTACAGGCCGTGACCGCCCATGAAAACCCGCTCTACTACAGACTCATTCGCCACTTCGCCAGGCTCACCGGTATCCCGATGGTCCTCAACACCTCTTTCAACGCCAGCGGTGATCCTGTTGTCGAGACCCCGGAAGATGCCATAGAAAGCATGCTCAAAATGCGGTTGGACGCGCTGATCATCGACCGTCGACTGGTGCGCGCGAAGGGATGACGATGTTCGATGCCGAGAACATCGCCGCGCAACGCGAGGCTGAGTACTACGACCTCGTCACCGACTGGCGCCACGATGCCGACTTCTTCACAGCTCTCGCCAAAGAACACGGCGGCCCCATCCTGGAACTCGGATGCGGGACCGGCCGAATCACCCTGCAGATTGCCCGGACAGGAATCACGATCGAGGGCCTCGACCTGGGAGTGGAACGACTCCGCATCGCAGAGGCCGCCAACAGCGCACTGCCTCCGCAGATGCAAGCCCGGTTCCATCACGCCGACATGCGGACCTTTGTCCTCGATCACACATTTCGCATGGCAATGTTTCCCTACCGAGTGCTGCAGGAGCTGACCACGGTCGCCGACAAGATGGATTGCCTTCGGCAGGTCCACGCTCACCTCGACCACGACGGGCTCCTTCTCATCGACAACTACTCTCCCTCCATCCCGTACCTAGCTGCCGACCCAAGTCACTGCACAACCAGTTGCGAGAAGCTCGGACCGGCCGGCGAAACGATCCGATACACGCAACTCGTGCTCTCCCGCGACTACAGCAACCAGACTCAACAACTGCAGGTCGTCTACGACATCAGCTATCTGGACGAGTCGACCGAGCACTTCGTCATCCCCTACGAAACGAGTTACATGTTCCGATTCGAGCTTGAGCACCTGCTGTCGCGATGCGGATTCACCGTCTGCTCTGTGTGGGGCGGGTACGGCTTCGAACCGTTCGCAGACGATTCCCCCGGAGAACTGATCGTGCTTGCCCAACGCGCCGACCAGCCGATGTAGGCCACCGCCTACCATCTCCGATGTACCGCGAGCATCCCCGCGGTGAGGAATCGAACGAGCGAAGGACCACTGGTGAAAGCCGACAACAGCCCCGCCCGCGGAATGAGGGACCTGCTCCCCGCCGACGTCGCGACCCGGGACCATGTGCTGGAGGCAATCACGAGGACCTACCGCGATTTCGGTTACCAACGCATCGAGACACCAGCACTGGAAGACATCAATCGGCTGCAAGGCGGCCAAGGCGGCGAAAACGAAAAGCTGATCTACCAGGTGCTCAAGCGCGGCCTGCCCGAGGAACCCGAGCCCGGTACGCAAATCCGGGACATGGTCGACCTCGGTCTGCGGTTCGACCTTACGGTCCCGCTGACTCGGTTCTACGGCAACAATCACGCTCAGCTGCCAACACCGTTCCGATCTCTACAGATCGGACCTGTCTGGCGAGCCGAACGACCACAAAAAGGCCGTTTCCGTCAGTTCTACCAATGCGACATCGACATGATCGGTGAGCCCACCGTCTTGGCAGAAGCCGAGCTCATCGAGGCAACAACCGCAGCCCTGGCCGCAGTCGGACTGGACGACCTCACCGTCCGTCTCTCCGATCGCCGCTTCCTGACCGCCCTCGCAGCCGATGCCGGACTACCCGAGCAGTCCTGGGATCGGTTCTTCATCGTGCTCGACAAACTCGACAAGATCGGCTGGGACGGAGTCCGTGCCGAACTCGATAACGCCGGAATGCCCTCCGACACAACCACAGTCGTTATCGACAAGATCGACAGCCTCAACGACGTCGCTGGCGACAAACTCGCCGATACGCTCACTGACACCCTGCCTGGTCTGTCGAGCGAAGTGATCGCCGACATCGCGACCACCACCGCGAGTCTGGATCGGCTCTCAGCACACCGATCACTGAAATGGCAGTTCGACCCCACACTCGTCCGCGGCATGGGCTACTACACCGGGCAGATCTTCGAGATCACCCACCCGGAGATGTCCAGCTCGGTTGCCGGCGGTGGCCGATACGACAAGCTGATCGGCCGTTCTCTCGGCAAGGACGTCCCGGCCTGCGGGTTTTCGATCGGATTCGAGCGCATCGTCGGCCTGCTGAGTAACGAGGCCCAGCGACATGCAACAGCCGTCCTCGCTGATCCCGACATTGCCGTCGCCGACGTCCTCGCGGTCGCGCGTGATCTGAGGTCTCAAGACCGCGTGGTCGAAGTCGTACGTCGAAGCGGCAAGCTTGGTGCGCAACTGAAGCGACTTCAAACTGCCGGGTTCGAAACATTCGTGACGATTGAGAGCGACGGAGGAACGATCGTCGTCAGCGAGGAACGAACCGTCTGAAGCAGGAAAGCGCAAAGTAGATAGGCCGGTTCCGAACGGACCGCCTATCTGTACTGTCTTCGGTCAGCGCGCGTCGAACTCGCCATCCGCGACGCCCTTCGTCCACGCTTCCATCTCGTCAACGTCGAACTCGAACTTGACCGGGTGGCCACGGGCGTCGACTCCATGGAAGGTCGCTGCGCTATCGGCGTGCAGTTCGATGGCGACCGCGTCCTGGACCTCGCCAGAAGCGGCGCTGAGGGCCAGATGCCGGACGGCAGGCCAATGCGAATCCGCGAAGGAGATGGTGGGCTGCCCCGCTGGGTTATCTGCGTACTCGGCGTCCTGCTTGCTGTCTTGGATGAGCACGAGGTTGCCTTCGCAGGCGATCGCTACACAGGTCTGCTCTCCACCGCTGTACGAACTGATCCGCCTCTTGATTGTGCTCACACTATTCACCCTATCTGACGTGCTATTTGCCCGATTAGATCCAAGGATCCCTCACGGTCGAGAGCAATCGCCTGCACCTGCTTGTACTTGTAAGCCAGCTTGTTCACGTCCTCTGGGTCTTCGACGATCTCACCCCAGATTGCAGACTCAATCCAGCCGAGGGTCGGCAATCGCCCGGACTCGAAGTCAAGCAGGTGATAGGTCGCCGAGTTGAGGCTCGCTACCGCTCCTCCGGCCTTGAACGGGACGATCCGCAGGTCCAGTCGATCAGGATGTTCGTCCACCAAGTCATGCAGATGACGCAGCTGTCCGCGATGAATTTCGGGGCCACCGACTTCTTGCATCAAGGCTGCCTGACCCATCACTACCAGCAACTTGTCGATCGGGTCTGGGCCGGTGAGTAGGTGTCCCCGTTCAGTACGAACAGCAACGCGCTGATCCACCTCGGTCGGGAGGCTGATCGTGACGGTCGAGCTGACCAGGTCTCGGGCGTAGTCCTCAGTCTGTAACAGACCAGGCACAACGTTGTTCTCGAATGTGCGGATGCTCTGTGCTCCAGCCTCCAGGCCGTAGAACCGCATGAGAGTGTCGGGGAACAGCCCCGAGTACTTCGCGTAAGGGCGCGGTCCTTTCGCGATCTCACGCAGCTCAAGCATCTCTGCCCGCTCGGCCTGGTCGAACTCCAGATACCTGATCGCAGTCTCAAGCTTGTCCTTCGCGAGAACGCCCCTGCCGTTCATGACCAGCGAGACGTACTGCGGAGTGAAGCCGAGCTCGCCTGCGAGGGATTTCGCGGTGACGCCTCGGAGCGCGGCCTGATCGCGGATGCGCTTCATCAGATCCCAGTTGGCGACCGTGGGAGATGTCGTTCGCATCCCGCTCCTTCTCGTCTTGGGCCGACCCCACCGTACAGCAAAAACACTTCCAGTCAGTTCAGCTGTATGTATTGGATACTTGAATCAAGCGTCGTATTCTCATGGTACGCAATATCACGATTTCGACCTTGCTTCGGCAGTTACTGCAATGGATCGGGGAACGATGGCGGTACACGTAATCGGCCATTCGATGAGCAGCGACCAGACCGACCACCAGGCGCGGAGCGTCGGGGACGGGGGATGGGTGGTCAGCTTTCTGCCCGGACGAACGCTCACCGCAGCTCAGGCGGTAGCCGCATTAAGAGGCGCTGAAGAGCTGGCCGCTCTCCGCGAATACGCCCAGGACCTCAGCCTGACCGCGCTGGAGCTCGCGGGGATGGCGGAAGCGCCGTGTTCCTGGCCAACTTGCCCGCCTACGCAGGCCAAATCAAACGCTCGCCGTTGGATGCGAGCCAGCCGATGATGCACGGCCGAGCGTTGCTGCGTGGTAGGCGGATTCAGGGTTTCAGCGCGGGTGCGGCGAAGGGGCGGCAGGACGCTGCTGAGTGTGCGTGGGAACCGATCGAGTTGCGACCGCTGCTGACGGTCGTCAGCAATCAGGATGGACGCCACGCGAAGGCGGTGCAGTGATGTTCGAGAGCTGTCACACGCCCAACGAGGTGGCTGATGTCTACCGCCGCAAGTTCGGGCTGCCGGTCGAGCTGTTCGATCGGCGGGCGTTCATCGCAACTGGTGACACGGTTGGCGCGGTCTTGATGCCGCCGCCGTTGGGGCTGCGGGTGAAGAAGGCTTTCAGTGATGAGGTGTCGGTGCCGATCATCCGGCATTTCCCACGAGGCGGCCACTGGATCTTCCTTGCTAGCCGCCGTGGGCGTGTGCGCAACCGCGCGATAACTGCGTTGATGCGCCATGACGGAACAGTGCTGTCACCCCGTACACGCGTGTGGTTGCCGATGACCGATGCTGGGATCGAGTGGACGTGGTTTTCACCGCCGCATCCGGGTGCGGTTCTGCCGACGCTCCCGTTGGTGATGCATACGGCATTGGCCGTGATTGACCAGGACGAAATGTCGTCTAGTCCAGCGCTGAAGCGGTGATCCCGCTGCGCGCTTGCGCATCCGCGCGGTCGGACAGGTGGTGACCTGTGTTGTCTCTCCCGTCCGATGACGAGTTGTTCCTGGCGATCCGGGGCCAACTCTCCGATGAGCATCGGCTCTGCCAGCTCGCCAATGAACTGGGCCAGCTGCACTGGCAACAGTTGGTCGGCGAGCCTACAGCTTCCGAAATCCACTGCAAGAGAGCGGAACTCATCCATGACGTTGACTCGTGGGTGTCGGCTCGGCTGCCGATCCCGCACCGGTCCGCAACTCTGCACACCGAGACTCTCGGCCAGGTGGTCGACAGATTCGCGGGCGCTGTCGTGCATGCCTATCACCTGTTGATGACGCTCGAACCCGACGACGTGAAAGTCCACGCCGCTTGGTATCGGCTGGCCGAGCTCGCAGACGGCTACACCGACCTGTGCACCGAAGTCAGCAACCGGGCGCGGCGGCTTCCTGCTCTCGGGGACCGCCATTGACCACGAGCAGACCGGGCGAACCTTCCTCGAAGCGCTCAGGGGGCGTCGGTCACCGACCCGCTGTGTCCGCTCGGCACCGAACTTTCCTTCCGAAATCCGCAACATCACAGTGAAAAGGAGTGCGATAGAACATGTTCGATGACCCACCACCGATGACCGGCCATCCGATGGCGGCAGCGTATACCCGTGCGATGACAGGCTGGTTGGACAAGGTGATGATCCTGGATACAGACGTGTTTTACGATCCGGATGACCTTGCGGCGTTGGTCCTTGCCGCCGGGACTGTGCCGAATCTCGTGGTGATCACCGCTGATGAGACTGGCGGTCGGCGGGCTCGGCTTGCCCGCCACGCGCTGGATCTGCTGGATCGTGCCGACGTGCCGGTGATCGCCGGCCTCGAACTCCCGGGCGGCGAGCGGCGGTTCCTGATGGACGATTACCTCGATGGCCTGAAGCCGCAGCCCGATGATCTGGTCGACTCGGTGGCCCGGATCTGCGCCACCACGACCGGCCTGATCGACTGGGTCGGCATGGGGCCGATGACCAACTACGCCGCTGTCGTGACCGCTGCCCCGGAGCTGGCCGAGCGGTTCGTCTTGACCCAAATGGGCGGTTGGATCGACAAATATCGAGACAAGAGCCGTGCCAGCCACAACCTACGCACGGACACCGTCTCTGCGGGATTGGGTTTGCGGGTCGCGCACAAGCCGAGGTTGATGCTGTCCGATTTCACCAACGCGCCAGCGATTCACATCACCCCTGAATGGGCGTTGATGGGAAGCCTGCGGTCATCGGTTCATCCGGCGGCGAAGCTCCTGGTGGCGAACTTCGACGTCTGGTTCGAAAGGCGGGGCGGTAGTTGGATGCATGACCCGCTGGCACTCAGCCTCGGCCTCAACTTGCCGTTCGTGAGGTTGCGCAGCGAGTGGCTTCGGATTGCACCTGATGCCCGGCTCTACCGCGATCTGGATGGTCGCGTGATGGAGGTATCGAGTGCGGTTGACTACTCGGGCTTCCTCGATTGGTTCCATGAGGGGCTGCTAGCCGGGGTATGCCGATGAGGTGGGGACGTTGGCTGCATGCCCATCCGCAGAACACCTCTTACCCGAATCCGGCGGTCGAGGACTCTGACTGCTCCTCGATCCCGCCTGGCGTCGCGGCGGGTGGGGCTGGCTACGTTCGGCTCCACGCTGATTGCGGCAGAGCCGAATTCGACGCGAACCACGACCTGGCCCGGGTCGCCTGCCCGGCGGTGTGGTGCGGGTCGGTGTCGGTGGACGACAACACGATCCGGCCACATCAGACGTGGGACAAACTCCCGTGCTGGTGGAGCGGATGGCGCATCGTCGATGACGGCGTCGCGGTCGAGCGGGCGGTGTCGTGAACGCAGCAAACCCCGATAACGGCAGCGCCATCACACGTTTCGGCGATTGCCTCGTCGATCCGGGGAAACTCACCAGCACTAAGGCGATTGCTGTGATGAGCGAGCATTACGCCTGCCCGCCCGAGTGCTTGCCGCTCAGACGGGCCGACACGGCTCTGAACACCGAAGATGGCGCGGTGCCGGTCCTCGCCGAGCAGGACGCAGAGCGGAAGTGGGATACCGAAATGGCGGGGTTGTGCCGGGAGGCGATACGACTGGTCACCCGAGCCCAACAACGCGAGGAGCCCGACCCGCCACCCTCGGCCGATGGCGATTCGGGAGCTTCAGAGGTCGATGAGTGTCCCGCACGTACCGCTGGCTAGCCCGCATGAGACTCCCGCCTTGATTGCCAGGGCTGAACATTTCTGCCCGACAACATTTTCCGTCCACACTGCTAGGAGAACACCATGGGTCGCTTGTACACCGCCGTCGCGACGCTGACCTACGCGATCACGGCGATAGTCATCTACGACACGATCGTCACCTACGCGCGCCATCAAGTATTCGCAGAACTTCGTGGCAGCAGCTTCGGCAGAGACTAATCCGCAGGTTAACGGTGAGCCGTTGAACCGTCACGGCCCGGTCGCCCCGCGCGGGGCGACCGGGCCGTGCCCGTCAGGTCGGCAACCAGTAGTGGCAGATTCCGTCGTCGGTGATGGTGTCGAGGTCGCCGCCGCAGGCGGTGATCACTCGCCGGGAGGCGGTGTTGTCGCTGCGGCAGGTCAGCAGGGCGCGCGCAATACCGAGATCCTTTGCCAGTGGCAGGGTTTGGCGCAGGATCTGGGTGCCGTATCCGCGCCCGCGATGCTCCGGCATGACGACGTAGCCGATGTGGCCGCCCCAATGGCTGAGCCGTCTGGTGAGGCGGTGCCGAATATCGCTGCTGCCGATGATCTGCCCGGCGGCGTCCTCGGCCATGAGGAAGGTACTCGGCACTGTCTCCGGAGCCAGATCGATGCCTTGCCGCGCCCTGTCGAGCTGGTCGAGATAGGCCGCCCAGGGGCCTCGGTAGTCCTTGGCGAAGTCGAACCCGTCGGCGTGTAACCGGGCACGGACGGCGAGGAATTGGGCCTCGTCGTGTGGACCGAGCAGCCGCAGCCCTAGGCCAAGGTGCGAACGTGACGGTGACGCGGTGCGCGAGCCCGACGTCAGCGGCAGTGCCATCTCGATCTCGGCGACGGCCGGAGCGTCGAGAGCGTGCCGATTCCGGCCGGTGGCGGTGAAGCCGAGGCGGGTATACAGCGTTCGCGCGTGGGCGTTGGAGTCGGTGAACCACAGCCGCAGCCGGTCGTGTCCGTCGGCGCGTGCCCAGTCGGCCACCGCGCCGACGAGCAGGTCGGAGATTCCGGTGCCGCGGGCTGGTGGACTCACCCATACCGACTCCACCGAGGGACCTTCGGCGCCGGGGACGCCCCCGGCCGAGCCGAGGAGCTCGCCGTCGCCCGCGGCGACGAACAGTGCCTGGCCATCCATCCAGCGTCTCCACTGCCCCTCGTCCCACGCCGAGGCGACTTCGAATGCCGAGCCGAACACGCCATCGCGCGCTTCGGTCAATGCCGCGAGGCGCACCGTTCGTACGAGCTGCCAGGCGTCGCTATCCACTCGGCGTATGGTCATCGCTCGATCGTGCGCAGGTCAGATGATCACCGCAACGCAATATCGCGGCCAGTCTCTCGGAGTTGTCGGCCTTGCCGCCGCCGGGCCGTTGGGCTTCGTCGATGGCCGCGATGTGGTAGGCAGACCAGAACAAGGTCGTCGGGTGGGAGGCAGGCATGGATCACGCAGCGGCGGAGGCGTCACTGGCCTCGGTCAAGCTCGATATCCTCAGCAACGACCGCGAGTGTGATCGCGTTGCCCGGCTCTACCTTGCCGCGGGCGAGGTCCCGCGCTTCGATGTCAGTACAGGCAATTTCACCAGAGATCCGTTTCTCCTGTGCGCGAGTCAGTACTGGGGCCAGCGGCTACTCGACGAGCCGACCGTCACCGTGGCCGCCGAGTGTGCCAGCTGGCTGGCCGACCGCGTCGCCCTCGAGCTTCGCGAGGCCGTGGCCGAGCGGTGGAGTGTCGAATTCGCGGTCAGAACAAGGCATCTGGTCCAACCTGCCGATGAAGTCCTCACGACTCTGTCCGAATTCGCCGACGATGTCCTCGACCGATCTGGCCTGCGGATGATCTGTCTCTACCAGGCGAGCAAACTGCGCTCGAACTATCACTTCGAGGAGCTGGTGAGCTTCCTCGATGCCGTGGAGACCGCAGGCATCCTCGACTCCGAAGACAGCCCGGTGTTCACAGCCCTGCGGGCAGCAGGGCTATTGGGCGGCAGGGCGCGCCGCACCGAGGTCGCACTGGGACTGGCGGAGCAGGCTTGGGCCTGCCCGGCCCGGACCCACGTATCGATCGACATCATCACCGCCGCACTCGATGACGCGCCACCGTTCGACGGGCAGGGCGAGCTGCTCCGCCGCTATGCCTGCGACGCCGTCGCCGCTCACTCCGAGGACCATGCGTTTCACTACCGTCTGGCCCGGGGGCTGCATCTCTGCGGAGACGACGATGCCGCCCTCGGTGCCGTCGATGAAGCCGTGCAACGGATTCCGTCGCCGATCGACGCCTCGGACTATCTCGTGCTGATGGCCCGCTACCGCGATCTGCGCCACGCGATCTCGGTAAGCCGCGACGCGGCAGCGGCGGCCACGGCCGCCGAGGAAAACACCGACCAACTGCTCAGCGTGGCCCGTAGCCGGATAGAGGAGGCGGACCAACTCACCGAATCGGTCCGCCGCCACGGCACACTATCGGACTCGACGCGGCGATTGGTGGGTTTCCTGGCGCTATTCGGCTGCGCCGTAGCGTTCTTCGCAAGCTCTTCTGCTGTCCAGGCAGATCAGCAACTCGGGCTCGCCGATCGCCAAGCACAGGTCATCCTGCTCGGCAGCAGCCTCGCGTTGTTCATCGTGATCCTCTTCGGCGCCACAAGCCTTATCCACAGGCTCGGTCGGAATCGACGCCGATAGAGGTCTCGCCCACGTCCGGGAACGGCTCGCAACTCCGTAGGGGCGGGGGTTCCTCCAGCCGAGGCCGGCGAGCGCTGTGGGCCTCGATAATCGGCGGGTGGCAACCCTCTGCGCCTGATTCGCGGTCGCGACCAGGCTCGGACTCCGGATACCGGTGGTGTGGTGCGCGGATCCGCCAGCTCAGCGGCGATGCACGCGCAGGGCGTCGTGCACGGCGCGACGTGCGCGGCGATGGGCTTTCGCCGTCAGCCGTGCGTGGCGGCGACGCGAAGCACGCGAGCTGTAGCCCGCCGGGTATCGGCTGTGGCCCCAGCAACATTGTTGATCGGCTCGGGCAACCCCGTAGGCGCGCATGAACCTGTCCTGTCTGTCGGTGGCTTGTGATAAGGGCCAGTGGATCGGCCTGTCCATGAACGCTCTGAACCCGGCGAGAAGTCAACCCCATGTCCGTCCGACCACATCCAAAGCGATTGTCGTAGGCAATGTTTCGCGTACCCAGGGCAGCCGGATCGCTCCCCGGTCGCTACTGGAATTGCACCGGCAGCGCGCCGGAGCCGATCGGCCCTCACCGAGGCGCGGCCGTCGGCTGTCGCCGAAGACGGGACGCGGGTGACGGGATGGGCGGGTAGAGCGTGATGTCGCTCTACCCGCCGTGTCGGTACTCGCTCAGCGGACGCGGGTTCCGTAGCGGGGACTGGGGAAGGTCTCGGGGTCGGTACCGGGCCAGCGCTCCTCGGCGCGCAGGCGGTCGCGCAGTTCGCGCAGGTACTTGTGGTGGGCCAGATAGCCGTTCTCGCCTTCGAAGAACTCGGCCCGCACCTTCGCGGCGATCTTGTCGATGGACCGCTTGGTGCTCACCTTGATCCGTTCGGCCCATTTCTCGGCGTTCTTGTCGTAGTAGAGGTCGGGCAGGTCGTAGGTGAGCCCGACCACCTCCACCCGATGCTTGCCGACCGGGGAGACCCGCACCTTCTGGCGCTGCGGTCCGTTGAGGTACGCCTCGTGCGTGCCGTTCATGTACGGGTACAGCGTCCAGCCCGGCCCCCAATGTTCGGCCAGGCGCTCGGCGAAGTCGGCCAGGTCCATACCGGTCAAGACCTCGGGCAGTGCGGTGGGGTTGGTGTCGCTGGTCATCGCGAATCCTCTCGTGCTGGTTGATTGCTGCGACACCATGAACGCTCTGCACCCCGCCACGAGTCAAGTCCGTCGTGCATCGAAAACTGTTGCTAGACAACTGATTTCATCCACACCCGGCTTGACTTCGGTAGCGACGAGAGCGTTCATGGTGTCGTAGCCCGAACACACCGGCAGCACACCGGGGGCTACCGCCCCGACCGGGGCACGACCAACCGATCAACACCGAGGAGCTGTCATGGCCCACAAGACTTTCCCCGAACGCACCACAGCCGAAATGCTCTGGGCGGCACTGCATCACACACCCGGCGGCACTTCGGCGAAGCTGGCCGAGATCGCCGGAATCGGCGGCTCCACCGCCCGCAAGCTCCTGGTCGCCTTGGAGCGCACCGGCGGCGCGTACCGCACCGAAGGCGAATCCGACGGCAGCGCCCGCCGCCCCGCCGACCGCTGGTGGCCCAAGACCACCTCCAGCGACATCGACGGCGAGAGCGAGACCCTCGCCGAGGAGACCGCCGAAGTCCCCGCTGAATCGGCCGACACCGCCACACCGGCGCAAGACCCGGCCACGCCTACCACCGGCGAGGACGACGCGACAGCGGGCGAGAACGAGGCCGATACCGCAGACGCCGGGATCGACTCCGCCGGAACCGATCTCGACGACGCCACCGACACCAGCGCCGAGCCTGTCACCGAGGCCGACGACGCAATCGAAATGGCGACGGACGAGCCCGACACCGACGCCGAAGCGGCCACGGACGAGGCCGACGCTGACGCCGGACCGGCCACGGTCGAGACCGAGGCGACCCCGGACGCCGAGGAATCGGCCAAGCCGAAACGACTGGGCAAGGGGGCACTAAGGGGGATGATCGAGGACTTCCTGACCGACTGCAAGGGCCGGGAATTCACCCCTAGCCAGCTCGCCAAGGAACTGGATCGCTCCGCCGGGGCCATCCACAACGCCCTGGAAAAGCTGGTCGCCGAAGGCACCGCGATCCGGACCTGCGAAGCGCCCAAGCGCTACACCCTCGCCACCGAGGAGTAGCGGATCCAACGCCCAGCCTCGGGCACCGGCCCACCGGCCGGTGCACCTGGCTGGCCGTTGGAACCCACATCGAAAGGGGCGCAAAACCCATGCCCGACAGCGATATCCGATACCAGACCTATGACGAGGTCCTCGTCAAGCTCGCCGCCGACCCCGGCGCGCGGATCACCCACGCCGAGGCCCGGACCATCGCATGGCGCTGGTTCACCGACTACTACGGCGGCACGCCCTGGAACGGCGAGGAATTCTTCAGCCTCGCCCACTGGTGCGACGGCGGCCCGCACGCCGAGCAGATCGCCCGCAGCCAGCTGGCCGCCGAAGCCGCGCGCCTGCTGGCTGAAGTCCGCGATCCGGCCATCGCCACGCGATGGCACACCTGGGATCCCGCAGGCGACCCGCACACCGCCGCCCTGGCCGTCGCGGCCATGGCCGAGTTCCTACACGCCGGGGCAGGCCAGCATGGCTAAGCCGACCTACAACTCCATCGCCCGCCGCGCCTACCGCGACGACGGGACGGGCATCGTGCTCACCGAGGATGAAGCCAGAGTCGTGGCCGCCGGATGGGTCGGCCAGTACTACTGCCTCGAGTTGTATCGATGGGTCTGCGGCGTCACCGCGATCGACCCGACAACCCTCCTCAGCGAAGCACACAAGCTCCTCGATGACCTCGCCCTCCATCGCGATGATTGGCCACACGCCGGAGCGGCCGAGCCCAGCATCGCCGCCGCCTCCGCCCTGGTGCGGTATCTGCAGGCTCTGCGCGACAAGGGGATAGGGGCATGAGCGGGCACATCGACATCCGGGTCGTGCTCACCGTCATCGAGACCGACTCCGAGGGGCCCGCACTCTATGAGGTCCGGGTCAACGAATGGCCGTGCGGGCGCGTCGCCCGCGTACCGACCGGCTGGCGCAAGGTCAGCGAGGCCACCGGCCGCACGCGCGGCCCATTCTTCGACACCGCCGAGACCGCCGCGCTGGCGCTGGCCGGTGAATGGGGCTGACCCGAGACGAGCGATGCCGCCCGGCGTACCGGGCGGCATCGCTCGTCTCTCGGGGCTACCCGACCTTGAGCAGCTTCCACGCCCCGCCGCGCGCGGTGGCGGCCTCCCAGGCGGCGAGGGCCGCAGGCTCGGCGTCGCCACCGAAGTCTGCGTCATCGAAATACTCGGTATCGGCGAGGGACTCGTCGAACGCCATCCCATTGTCGTCGTACTCCTGCACGATGTAGAGGTTGTTCGCCATCGTCACGTCCCTTTCTCGCCGTGGGTGTTTCGTCCACACCATGAACCCTCTGTAGGCCCGGAAAGTCAACCGTCGTGATGGGTAATCGATTGTCCGACAACGTCTTACACGTCGTCGTCGGAATCGCCTCGTGGCGCAGGCCGGAGTCCGCCTGCGCGGACCTCGTCGAACGAAAGAACCGACCGTCCCTCCCTGGTGCGGGAGCGGGCGGTCGGCCGTGTGGTTCGACGATAGCGTGCCGGGCACCGATCCATCCACCGGATTAGCTCTCGGGGTATTCGCGCTCGGCACGGCGTAGCTCGCCGGCCGGACACCGCCGCGACGGTAGCGTGCGTGGGTCGAAGGTCATCGGGGCGATCGGGGAGGGAGATCAGTGTGCGGGACTGGTTGAGCACATGGCGGCGGCGTCGCACATCGCGGGCCCGGGTAGCTGATGCGGGCCGACAGCGCGGGGCCGCCCCGGCGCGAAGGGGCGCAGGCGTGGCGGTGCTCATCGACGCGGACAACGTGGCGCCGGGAAAGATCGGTGCTGTGCTCACCGCTGTCGCGGCCGAACATGGCGGTGTCGGAATCAGACGTGCCTACGGCGACTGGGACCGTCCACACCTGTCGGGTTGGCGGCCCGCGGTTTTGGCGCACTCGATCCGGCGCATCGACGCGATCGCGTTCTCGCCCCGCAAGCAGTGCACCGACCACGCGATGGTCGCCGATGCCATCCACCTTGCCCTGATGACCGACCTGTCGGTCATCGTGCTGGTCACCAGCGACGGCGACTTCACCGACCTGGCGATGCGGCTACGCGAATACGGTCTGCGAGTCGAGGGATTCGGCAAACAGAACACTCCCGCACCGTTCGTGCGCGCCTGCGACCGGTTCACCGTCCTCGACGACCTGACCGGGCACCCCCGCCCCGAGCCTGCGGCTGCTCCCGGCCAACCGGCTCCGGACACGACGAAAAAGGCCACCAAGAACGGCAGAGCCAAGGCCCCGGCGAAGTCGTCGACGGCCTCTACCGGACTGGCACCGGAGGTGGCCGACAGCTTGCGCGCCATGGTGGACAAGATCGCAGACAAAGAAGGTTTGGCGAACCTGGCTACGGCATGCCACCGCCTGAACCAGCAGCGCGATCTCAAAGCCAAGCTCAACGGGCATCTATCCGGCAAGACGGGACGATTCCTCAAACGGTGCGGCCTCTTCGACGTGATCGAACGTCCAGGAAAGAACGGCACACCGACGACCTACCTGCGTAGTAAGTCTCGTTCGGCCTAGAGCTCGGCGGCGAGTGGGGTGCCCTGGTCATTCGACTGTGCGGACCGATACAGCAGTTCAGCTGGTCCAGCCTCGGTTGAGACGTTCGAAGTAGGCGTCGTCGGCGGCGGCTTGGACCTCGTCCTCCGACATCGATCGTCGTCGTGGTGGCGTGGCTGGCTCCTCGATGGCTTCGGTGACCGCGGCGAGTCCGGCTTGGACACGGTGGTCGTCGGTGAGCGGGCGGGTGGCCTGCTGAGCTTTGGTGGCGGCGTCGGTTTCAGCTTCGGCGGCTCTCGCGGCGATCGAGCCCGAGGACGACGGCAGCGACGCCGGGCTGCTCGAAGCGGCGTACTACCAGATGGTCGCCACCCACCTGTGCGCCAGCCTGGTCTATGAGTTGGTGGCCTCGATCTGACGATCACGACGACCGATGCCCGGCGGGCCATTCGCTCGCCGGGCGTCGGCCCGTGCGGGGGTCTGTCGCCGGGCATCTCTCCTATGGTCCGCGTTGATTCGAAAACCTTTGTTATAGAAGAGTTTTCGCCAACAATGGTGTTGTAATCACTACTGCATCGTTGTAATATCGGTGTCGTTGGGTGGGGTCGGAACCCGCCCGGCGCGACAGATCACCACGCAACGAAAGGGATCGAGATGAACCTCGACCAGTACGACAACAACGCCGAGAAGATCGGCGCGCTCGCCATGCAGACCTACGACGAGATCGCCGGGTTCCTGGACACCCTCCCGAAGCCGATCCCGATGCCGACGATGATGGAGGTGAGCATCGACGACGCGCTTGACGCGATGGTCGCGGCCCGCCGAAAGCTCAGTAGCGAGCCAATATCCGAGGACGCCCGTAGCGCCGCCCTCATGGCGATCTTGACCTGGGCCAGCGGGGTGAACCTGGTGATGATCCAGCGAGCACCCGACGGTAGCGAGAACTACCTGCTCGAGTTGGCGGCGTTCCAGCTGCTGGAGACCGCGCACCACGCGCAGAAGGTCCACCGCCTGCTGACCCCGCACTGATCACGAATTGCCCTGGGCGAGGTGCACACCCGCCCAGGGCAATGCGCCCTCGGCAACCCCGATACCCGGCACCACACCGCACCCTCGCGTCGGGCATCCACTTTCATGACGTGCACTGCCCTGGATCATGATTGACCCAGGGCAGTGCACCTTCAGTCGTCGGCTGCGAGTTCGGGTATCTCGATCCGGCGCACGGTGAAGCACAGGTCATCGGTGCCGGGGTCCTGGGTGACGGCCACGATGGTGTCGCCGGGGCGCAGCTCGCCGGCCGGAGTCCGCACCAGATCCGGCAGCGCGGTGTCGGTTTCGTCCGGCACCCAGCCCAGCGATCGCAGGGCTGTTTCGAGGGTGAGGCCGTGGCTGTCCATCCGTTGGGTGATGACGCCCGTCGGGATCTGGGACAGCCGTGCCCAGTCCTCGATGCCCATACGGCGTCCGAAGGCGTCGAGCGGGAGGCCGGTACCGAGCGTGCTGCGGGAGTCGGGCTCCTGGGTGATCGCCTGTTCGGGATCCCAGCCCCGCCGTATCCGCCTCCCGATGGTCTGCGCGGTGCAATTGGCCCGCTCGTCGACTCCCCATTGGTGCAGCGGTTTCGTCTCGCCGAACGCGCTCACCGGGATGGTGAAGTGTGGCCCGTCGGGTCCTTTGGCGAGCGCGTCGGGGAATGCCATGTTGCCCTTGGTGATTCGCCGGTAGAGGGTGTGGTAGTTGATCCCGCTCTGCTCGGCCCAGCCACGCAGGGTCCGGGTGTGGCCGTTGTGGGTGAATTCGAGGACAGGCCGCTCGTATTTAGGCCGTGTGATCGCGACTGCCGGTTCCCAGCCGAGGGCGAGCCGATTGCGTAACGCCTCGCGCTTCACCGCGCACCGGGGGTCGGCAGCCCATTGATTCACGGTCTTGGCCTCGCCGAACGCGCTGATCATGCCGCGCGTCCTTTCCCACTCGTAGCGATCCTCGCGCGGCTTCTCGTGCCTGCTCATGCGCATGCACCCCCATGGCGGCGAGAAAGCCGAACGATGCTGCGGTGGTCCGATATTCGCGATTCCCGGAATCCCTTGCCGTGAATGTGGGTGCTGTCGAGGTTCATCGCGAACCCTTTCCGTCGTCGGTGATCTGTCGTGCCGGGCGGGTCCGACCCCGTCCGGCGACATCGACACTACAAATGGAATGGCGATCACGGAAGCATCGTGGCAATGAAAACTCTTGTGGGACAATGGCTTTAGTCCGGATATCGGCCGAGGGCGGTCTGATCGTGACGTTCTCGACGAGGCGATGCCCGGCGCGCTGGAGTGCGCGCCGGGCATCGTCGTGATGGATCGTCAGATCGAGGTCACCATGTCCAAGGCGAGGTGGGCACGCAGTTCGACGGCCATCATCTGGTAGTAGGCCGCTTCGAGAATCCAGTCGTCGCTGCCGTCGTCGTCGGGCTCGACCGCCGCGATCGTCACGGCGGTGAGCCAACCGAGCAGCACCGCCACGACCGCGTCGCCGATCGCCGCGCCGATCGGCATGTCGCGCATCGCTGTACGCGCGCTGGCGAACTCGTCGAGCGCGTCATTGGGATCGGCGATCGGGAGCGGGGTCACCGTGATCGGGATCGGCAGTGCGGCAAGGATCTCCGCGATGACACCGTGGGCGTGCCTGGTCAGTGCGCCGAACTTGTCCAGATTGAATTCCTGGGGGCGCTCGTCGTCGTAGATGTAGCTCATGGGGAGCCCTTCCTGGTTGTCGGTGATTTGTCCGCCGGGCGGATCCGACCCCGCCCGACGGCACCAACACTACGATGGAAGAGTAGTGATTACAACGACGTGATCAATGAAATCTACTGTCCCTCAAGAGGTTTCATGGTTTCGGCGAAGGTAACCCCGGCGTCCGGCGAGATCGGTGTCGACGGTGGCGCGACGCCAGCGCTTGACGCCGTCGGCGTCCTCGTCTGGGTCGGGGTACTGGCCTCGCGAGACGTAGGCGGCGATCGTGCCTCGGGCCTTGCCGGTGTAGACCGCGATCTGGGAGATGGTCAGCAGTTCATCCGGATCGCCGGATGCACCCGGGATCTCGGTGGCAGCCGGTGCTGGCCCGATCGCGGCTTCGACATCGGCGGCGAGGTACTCGTTCCAGTGCCCGCGCCGCCCGACAGGCTCGGGCCAGTTCGCCTTGACCATCCAGACCTTCTGCACCGTGGTCAGGGCGCGACCGTAGCGCTGGGCGATTTCGGGCGCGATCCACCGTGGCGCGGCGGGGCCGTCTGGGCTTACCATCGTGTGTTGACCCCCTTTCTTGGGTTGGTCGATTTGTCTGGCCAGCGGGGTTCCGACTCAGAGGTTCGCCTCGCCCCGCTGGCCACCCAAAACCGTCAACGGGCAGATGCCCGGCGCGCTGCGCGCCGGGCATCCGCTGTCGTTCAGTCCATCGGGCCGTCGAGCTCCTCGATCGAAATCCGGCCGGTGAGCAGGCCGTAGGCGATGCTCACCTGCTCGTTGACCCGGTACATGCTCAGCAGCGCCGCGCGCAGCAGCCACTCCGCGTCACCGGGGTTGTCGAAGGCGGTGTTGGTCAAGGTCAACCCGCCCAGGAAATCGAGTATCGCCGTGTTCAGCACGCCCTCGTGCACCGGGTGCGTCGGCAGTTCGCGCATGAGCTGGCGGGCGTTGAGCAGGGCGTCGATGGCTGCGGCGTCCTGCGCGTCCTCGGATACCTCGATCTTGATCGGGATGTCCAGCAGTAGCAGGACCTTGGCGATCCGGGCGTGGTTGCGGTCGGTGACCACGCTGAGCGTGGCCACCAGGTCGTCGTGTTCGTTGCTCATGTGAGCCCCTTTCGGGTTGTTGGTGATTTGCCTGCCGGGCGGGTCCGACCCCGTCCAGCAACACCCACATTACAACGAAAGAGTAGTTATTACAACGCTATTGGCGGGGGTCGTTCACCAGCTCGAACCCGTCGAGTCCGCCCGCGTCACCGGTCGCCCAGAAGTGCCGGCCGGGCAACTCGCCCGCGGGCAGCCCCGCCTGCGCGGCGATCACCGACGCCGCCACCAGCAAAGGCGCACGCCCCTGATGCCACGGCGTCGCCAACTGCGCCACCGCCTCCGCGCCCTCGCCGTACACCAGGATGCAGCGCACCTGCACCCGCTCCACTGTCATGATCGTCATTCTCGTCCATCTCCCTCTCGATCGGAGGGCGTGGCGCCACGGCGTCGGCCCACGACAGCGGGGCGACCCGGATCTCGCCGAGCCGCCCCGTTGGATTGCTGCGGCTGGGTCTACTGTTCGCCCGCCGCCGTGGCCAGCACCTGCGTTTGCGCCCGCAGGAACCCGGAGGTCCGGCGGAAGCCCAGGTGCGCCGCGCTCAGCGGCCACGGCACGCCCGCCTCGGCCATCCACTGCGCGCACGTCACCCGCAGCACCTCCACGCCGGGGCGCGCCCCGCCGAGCATCTCCTCTGACACCGCCGCGACTGCCGGAGTCCAGACCCGGCGCACGTAACGCCGGAGCAACCCCGGCCCGCTCGCCCCGTCGATGCGGAACAGCTCCTCGCCGGTCCCGGCCAGCTCCAGCCGCGCCACCAACCCCTCGGGCAGCCAGATCTGGCGTGGCGCAGGCGAATCCACCAGCACCCACCGATCGCCGAGCCACCGCCAGTAGCGGGCGACTTCACACGCCCCGCTGCCGGGGTCGATGTCGGTGTCGGCATGGGCGAACGCCTCGGCCAATCGCTCGCCGGAGCAGGCCAGATAGTCGGTCAACAGCCGCCACTGGTGCGCGGGCATCCGCTCAAGGATCGCGGCGTACTGCGCGCGCTGCAGCGGCGTCGGTGGCCGCAGCGGCGAGCGGCGGGCGGCACCAGCAGCGCCGCCGATGGTGTTGTGCGCCATGGTGATCACGCCACCTTCGCGAACGCCGGGGTGTCATAGACCGGCGCGGGCAGCGAGATCACCTTCGCCAGCGCGGGCGACAGCGGAGTGAGCTCGGGCGGCAGCGGCGCGGGCTCACTCGGCTGGGGAGCGAGTTTCGCGCCGATCACCGCCGCCGCGTCGGCGGCAGCCCTGCGATCGAGATGACCGTAGGTGTCGACCGTGGTCTTGATCGACTCGTGCCCGAGATGGGCCTGCACCACATGGATCGGCACCCCGGCCGAGAGCATCCACGCCGCGCAGGTGTGGCGCAGATCGTGGATGCGCGGGTGCTTGCCGCTGAGGGGGTCGTTGGCGGCAAGGGAGAGGGCGTCGCGGGTGGGCACCCACACGTCCTTGTAGAAGTGTGAGATGCTCACCGGCTCACCGTCTCCGGTGCAGAACAACCACTCGTCGAGATCGCGCCCGTCGAGGGGGAGCTTGGCGACCAGGCCGACGGGCAGGTTGAGCGTGCGGGTGGACTTCTTGGTCTTGGGCGGGCCGAGGCGGCGTTTGCCGCCGGTGTACTTCCACGCCTGGTGAATTCGCGCGGTGCAGGCGCGGCGGTTGATGTCGCGCACTCGCAGTGCGGTCACCTCGCCCCAGCGCGCGCCCGAGGCGACCATGAACTCCACGAGTAGTCGCCACCGCTCGGGTAGCGCGCGCAGCAGGGCGGCGAACTCCTCGGGTTCGAGGTGATCCATCTCCGCGCGCACCACGCGCGGCAGCTCGGTCTGCTCGCACGGGTTCGATGGGATCACGCCCCGGCGGGCGAGCTTCTTGAGGATCCCGAAGAGCACACCGTGTTTGTTCGCAATGGTTTTCGCGGCGTTGCCGACATTCTCGGCGAGATGGTTGATCCAGCGCCCGATCACCGTCTCGCAGAACACGGTTACCGGGGAGAGGGCTCCGAAGAACGGCTCGATGTCGTTGACCAGCACACGCCGGTAGCGATGCCGGGTGCCCGGCTCCACACCGGTCATGCTGTCGATGATCTCGGTGAAGGCGTCGTGGATGTTGGGCACTGCCGAGGCGTCGTCGGCTTTTTCGGCTTCGGCGTAGAGGAAGTTCAGCGCCTCGGCTGGACCGTAGAGGTTGAGGACGGCCTGCCAGCGCTCGGCCTCGTCGAGAGTGTCGAAGCGTTCGGAGCACTGACGTTTGTTGTGCCGGAACAGAACCTGGAAATAAGAGGGGCCGCGCTTGGTCGTGCGCTCGCGGATGCTGGGCATCGGGTCACCTTCGTTTGCACCTACAGGGATGTGTCGGTGCGCCGAATCGAGCCTCAGATGCCACGGTCGTGTTGACCGCATGTTGACCGCAACCCGGGGGCTATCCGAAAATAGCCCCCGACCTGCGTCTTCTCTGCGGAGGATAGGGGATTTGAACCCCTGAGGGCGTTAACCCAACCCGCGTTCCAGGCGAGCGCCATAGGCCACTAGGCGAATCCTCCGTGGAGCAGCATACCGGGTGGGGGAGGGTGGACGCCAAACGGGTCCGTTCGGAGCAGGAAAGTCCCTGTTCGGCCCGGTTTTGGGCTTGGTGTGGGTACCCGGAGGAGGGGGATCGGCGGGGGAGCCGCTACACTTGCTGACGGATCCCGCGCGGCGCGCATCCTGTGAACTCCCCCAGGGCCGGAAGGCAGCAAGGGTCAATGGGCTCTGCCGGGTGCGCGGGGTCCCCTTAATTTTCGAGGGGCCCGCACGGACCGAAGTCCGGCTGTCGAATAACGCCTCCAAATCCGAGCAACACACGGGTAACGTGAACTATGGTCCGTCGACGCCCGATGCGCTCGGTGGGCTGAACGTCCGGCCGCCGCACATCGGTCTGGCCACAACCCACGTCCCCGCTGCTTCGAAAGGCTGCCCAGGATGCCCCGGCAAACGCAGATCGGTTTGATGAGCCACGAGGAACTCGTGTTCGAACACGAGACTCAGCACGCGAACTATGCGACGCTCAAGACCGAGAAGCTCACGCTGGACCTGACGCGGGGGAAACCCTCGCCGGAACAACTCGACCTGTCCCTCGGCCTGCTCTCGCTGCCCGGTGACGGCGACTACCGCGACGGCACCGGCACCGACTGCCGCAATTACGGTGGCCAGCACGGACTTCCGGAGCTGCGCGCGATCTTCGGCGAGCTGCTCGGCATCCCGGTGGACAACCTGATCGCGGGCAACAACGCCAGCCTCGAGCTGATGCACGACGTGCTGGCCTTCGCGATGCTGTACGGCACCAACGACTCCGCGCGCCGATGGGCCGCCGAGGAGAAGTTGAAGTTCCTGTGTCCGAGCCCCGGCTACGACCGGCACTTCTCGATCACCGAGGTGCTCGGCTTCGAGATGATCCCGGTGCCGATGCACCACGACGGCCCGGACGCCCATGCGATCGCCGAGCTGGTGGCGAACGACCCGCAGATCAAGGGCATGTGGGTGGTGCCGAACTACTCCAACCCGTCCGGTGTCACCTTCTCCGAAGAGGTTGTGCGGGAACTGGTTTCGATGCCGGCCGCCGCGCCGGACTTCCGCATCATCTGGGACAACGCCTACGCCGTGCACCCGCTGACCGACACCGCAGCCCCGGTGTACGACGTGCTGGGCATGGCCGCCGCGGCCGGAAACCCCAACCGACCCTTGGTATTCGCCTCCACCTCGAAGATCACCTTCGCGGGTTCGGGCGTCAGCTTCCTCGGCGGTTCCACCGAGAACCTGAACTGGTACCTGGGCCACGCGGGGAAGAAGAGCATCGGCCCGGACAAGATCAACCAGTTGCGCCATCTGCGGTTCTTCAAAGATGCCGACGGCGTGCGCGCGCACATGCAGAAGCACCGCGCCATCCTGGAGCCGAAATTCGCCCTGGTGCTGCGGATTCTGGAGGACCGGCTGGGTGCGTCCAAGGTCGCGTCCTGGACCGAGCCGAAGGGCGGCTACTTCATCAGCCTGGATGTCCTGGAGGGCACCGCGGGACGGGTGATCGCCCTGGCCAAGGACGCGGGCATCGCGCTCACCGCGGCCGGCTCGGCCTTCCCGTACCGGAATGACCCGGAGGACAAGAACATTCGGATCGCGCCGAGCTTCCCGAAGCTGCCCGAGCTGGAGAAGGCGATGGACGGCCTGGCCACCTGCGTGCTGCTCGCGGCCACCGAGAAGCTGCTCGGCACGTAGTCACGCGACAGCGGGCGCGTACCCGGAGGTACGCGCCCGCTGTGCTGCGTAAGGATCAGTCGGGCTTGTGCGCCAACACGGCGAACATCGTCACCGAGAGGTGGATGTCGCCGCTGGCCGCGCCCGCCTCGAGGTCGTCGACCAGCTGCGCGCGCTCCTGCTCGGTGATCACCCCGCGCGCCACCGCCATCGCCGAGATACGGGTGACCAGCGAGCCGACGCCGACGGTGCGATCCTGCACCAGCGCGTGCGAGCCGATGTCGTCGATCACCAAGCCCGCCTTGGTCAGTTGGCCGGGCAGCTTGCGGCCGGAGAACGGGTTGGTGGTCGCGGAGATCAACGTGTCGACCACCTCGCGGACCACCCGCCGCTCGCCGGGATGCACGATCGCGGTGCCCCAGTCGCTGTCCACCACCACGACCCGGCCGCCGGGTCGCAGCACGCGCGCGATCTCGTTGGCGGCGCGGGCGGGCGCGGTCAGATGCTGGAAGACCCGCTCGCACAGCGCGGCATCGAAACTGCCCGCGCCGAACGGCAGGCCGTAGGCGTCGCCGGAGTGGAACTTGGCCGTCGAACCGGACTGTGCGGCCCGGCGTTCCGCGGAGGCGAGCAGGTTCGGGTCGGGTTCGACCCCGACCGCCACTCCGTCGGGTCCGACCACGTCGGCGAAGGCCATGACCTCCGTGCCGGTGCCGGAGCCGATGTCGACCGCGCGTTCGCCGGGGCGCAGCGCGAGCGCGTCGTGCGCCCAGTCCCGCAACCTGCGGATACCGGGCAGCGCGGCCTGTAAGTCGCGCACGTCGACGAGTTGATCCTGACCTGCTCGATCGAACCGATCGGGGCGCAAAGTGTAGGTGTCCATGGGCCCGTGTCCATCCCTAGCCGTGGCCACCTCGTGGGGTGCCGATGTAGGTACTGCCGTCTGCTGAGGCATGCGCAGGAGCCTACGCGCGGCGTCATAGCCACGCACGTCAGGTCTGTGAGGCGGGTCACCGGGTGTGCGGCAGGTCAGGAGGCGAGCAGATACGCGCCGGCGGCCAGTGCCGCGCCGAGCAGCGCGCCGACGACTACCTGACCGCGGGTGTGATCGCCGAGCCAGACGCGCGACCAGCCGATCACACCGGTGAGCGGCAGCGCGAGCAGAAACCACGGGGAACCGATGATCGCAAGCAGCACCGTGGTGCCCGCGCCGACGGCCGTGTGCACGCTGACCTTCCATCCGCCGAGCATGGTCACGATGCCGATCCCGATCAGCACGACCAGCGCGGCGACCGTCCAGGCGATCAGCTCGCGCGGCGCGCCCTGCACGATCTCGACGATCAGTCCGACGCACACGATCGCCAGAATCGCCGGAATCACCCAGTGGCGGTCACCGATCTCGGTCACGTGATGATCGCTGGCTATCCCGCGCCGCACCCCCAGCAGAATGACCAGCATCGGAATTACTCCCGAGATCGTCGCGATGAACACTCCCCACCCGGGCGCGTCCACCAAGAATCCGGCGAGCACCGACGTGACGATATTGATCATCCACGGTGCTCCGAGCTCGGTGATCACCCGCGCGGCCCGCGCCTGCACCACAGCTGTCTCCGTCACGCCACAACCTCTCGTTGCTTTTTCCGATATGCCTGCGCCAGCGTGACGGCCCAGCGGCGGTCCAAGCCCGCCGCCAGCGCCGCCGATCGGACGCTTTCCCCGTTCAGCGCCGCGCAGCGGTGGCCACTGATCAACCAATCCGCCACCGCCGCAGCCACTTCCCGCTGCTCGGTGACCGAGCCGTCCGATCCGCCTGCTTGCTCGATCTCCATGCTCAGCGCGTCGAGCAGCTCGGTCACCCGGTCGCTGGCCTTTTCGTCGGCGCTGCTGCCCCGGCGGGACGGGCGCCGGACACCCGGCCAGCGTCCGACCAACTCGTCGTACATCGGCCCGATCGCGCGCAGTACGCGCCGGGCGCGGGCCCAGGACACCATGGGCGACAGCATCATTCCGATGAAGATGACCAACACCCCTGCCGCGGAGACCGCACGGGTCACCTCGAATACGACGGGCATCGGCGCGGCCCCGCCGTATCGCACCGCCCCGAAGTACACCAGCCGGATCCACGCCCAGGCGGTCGCCGCCGCCAGACCCGCCGACAGCAGCGCGAGACTCCAACCGGTCACCGTCCGCAGATCCGCGGGGCGGGCGGCCATCACCATCAACGCCGGACACAGCAGTGCTGGGAACAACGCGCCCGCGATCCCCGCCTCGGCATAGCCGGGCAGGTGACTGTAGGCCTGATCGAATTCGAATCCACCGGCCGCCTGCGGCACCGGCGGTGTGCCGACGAAGATCGCCAACGCGACCACCGACCCGGCCACCGCGATCGCCGCGAGGATGCGCACGCCGCGGGCCAGCCGCGCCGGGTCGATCGTCACGGCCAGGGTGAGTGCACCGGTCGATGCCGCGATCAAGTTGAACAGCACCATGCGCAGCCCGGTCGAGAAGTTCGGCATCGGCGCGACGGCCTGCAGAAAACGTTCCGCCGCAGGAATATTCAGACTCAGATGCACGGCGACAACACCCAGCGCGACGGTGATACACCCCAGCACCCAGCCGCGCGACCACCACCAGCGCCACGCCCGGGTCAGCGCCGCTACCCACATCAGCGGCGCCAGCACCATCGCGATCATCCGAGCGCCTCACCCCAGCGTGACCGCAGCCGCGGCTCCCGGCCGCCGATGCTGCGCAGCCGATTCAGCAGCAGGCTGGCGAATTGTTCCGCGGCCAGCTCCTCCGCGGCGGCGGCCGCGTCCGCGCAGTCCCGGCGCAGGATCAGCGCCGCCAAGTCGTGCATGTCCGTCGGCAGCACCGCCTGCGCCACCTCTAATACCGGTCGACCCTGATGGCCGAGCACGATGTGGCCCAGCTCGTGCGCGATGGTCCGGTCCCTGGTCTGCGTCCAGGACGCGTAGGACACCTCGTCGCGATCGGCGAAGCGAATCCAATGCCCGAACACCCCGGCCGGCATGTGCGGATCCTCGGTCACCGTCAACGGGCGGCCCCGATCCCGTGCTACAGCTTGCAGAAGTCCGTCGAGGGACAGCGACTCCTCGGCGGTCGCCATGGCGAAGACGCGATCGACCGCGGGACCGACCGCATACCCCCCTTGCATGCCGCCATCCAACCACGCGCCGCCGTGCCACGCCCAGCCGCCGCAGCGCCTACTGGGACAGCTCACAGCGCGGGCACGACGCGGCCGAATATGCGATGACCAGGACGCCATCATGGTGTGTTGACAAGTGAGATGATCGAATCCGTCCGAGCATGTTTGTCACGGTGGGAAGGAATGGCGATGAGTCGCAAGCTTTGCCTGGCGCAAGACGTCGAGGCGGACGAGCTATTGACCGAGGACCACTTCGCCACCTTGCTCGGCATGCTGCTCGACCAGCAGTATCCGATGGAGCACGCTTTTCGCGGCCCGAAGAAGATCGCCGACCGCATGGGCGGCTTCGATATCCACCGCATCGCCGAGGCGGACCCGCAAGAATTCGAAGACCTCTGCTCCACCCCACCAGCCATCCACCGCTACGGTCGCTCGATGGCCCGGCGCGCGCAGGAACTCGCCCGCTACATCATCGAGAATTACGACGGGAAAACCGAGAACCTGTGGAAGCGGGACAAACCCGATGGAAAAGAAGTTCTGCGCCGATTGAAAGCCCTGCCCGGTTTCGGCGAACAGAAGGCCAAGATCTTCCTGTCGCTGCTCGGTAAGCAGCGCGGCGTGCAGCCCGCGGGTTGGCGGGAGGTCGCGGGCGCCTACGGTGACGAAGGCTCGCGCCGCTCGGTCGCCGACGTGACCGACGCCGAATCGCTCGCGCAGGTGCGGGAATTCAAGAAGCAGGCGAAGGCGGCGGCGAAGCAGAGCTGACAGACTGCGCCGAAGTGGCGGGGGACTGGCAGCGGGTGGGCGTTGTTGCGGACGGCTCTGTACCGGGATCGTTGTCTCGGAAGGGAGTGGTCTGATGAGGCGACGTCCAGCGGCAGTCGGTTATTTGCGTCGAGATGTTTCCGGGGCTCGGCAGCAGTGGGATGAGGTGCTGATCCGGAGTTTGGCCCAGCGGTTCGGGTACGACCTAGCCAAGACGGTGGTGTTCGGCGCGGAGACCGAGGACGTCATCGGCCGGCTGGCCACGGTGGCCCGGCGGCTCGAGACGGACGCCGTGATTGTGCCCAGCACAGCGCATTTCGGCGGGGATGTGCCGGACGAGCTGGTGCAGGTGTGCGATGTGATCACCGTGTCGCCGGAGAACACCTACGCGCGCCGAGCGAGCTCCCCTTTTGCCGACGGGGCGTGAAGCCGCCCGCCCCGTTGAACCTCGCGGAATTGATTGGTGTGGTGCACATTCGACGACTTGTGCGCCGGTGTGTGCAGCGGACACACCGGCGCCTGGGACCGTTCGCAAAGTCCTATTCGGCGCCGCCGGGCGGGCTGTGCGACAGGCCCTAGCTCACGGCGCCGGATGAGGCGGTGAAGGTGTTGCATTGGGCGGCACGGTTTTTGTCCAACCCGATCTCGAACCACTGGCCGCCGTTCTCGGAGGTGCCGTGGTCGCGCATGTCGCCCGCCTGGTCGCCGCGGCCGTAGGCGTCTTTGCGGGCGAGGTTGAGTTGGGAGTCGGACAGCGAACCGCCGCCGGAGGCGGAGTTGAGGTACATGCCGTCGAAACAGTTGGCCTGCAACTCGACTCGGCGGGACAGCTCGAGGCCGCGGGAGCTGCGCGGGCCCGCGTCGGCACGGTCGCTGTTGGCTTTGCGCAGGATGCCGGACATGGCTTGGATGTGGTGGCCGTACTCGTGGGCGAAGACGGACAGGTAGACGACCCAGTTGTCTTTGAAGAAGTCCGTTTGCAACTGACTGATCGGCATGTAGATGGTCTTGTTGGCCGGGCAGTAGAAGGCGGCGAAGTTGCTGGTGGAGCCGGTGCACGGGGTGGTGATGCCGGTGGTGGTCGCGCTGATGTTGAGCGCGGGCTTCTGGAACGGCAGATTCGCCTTCTGCATCACCGGTTTCCAAGCCGCCTCGAGGCAGTCGGCGGCGCTCTCGAAGAACTTGCGTGCGGCGTCCACCTGGGTGCCCCACGGCGAGTACGCGCAGCGCGCGGGGATCAGCGTCGCGTTCGGGTCGGCGAGTAGCGGATTGGCGCCGGTCTCGGCGGGACCCGTCTTGCCGTCGGGGGCGAAGGTGAGGCTGGGCGCGGGGCCGGATGCGTCGGCGTCGCCCTTGCCGGTTGTTATCGCGTTGCGGACCAGGCCGCCGGCGACCAGGAATACGACGACGACGACCAGGATGGCGATCCAGCCGCCGCCACCGGACCTGCGGCGTGGCTGGTGTGGGGGGCGTCCGGGTGGGCCGTACGGCATCGGCGGGGGTGCGCGATGACCGGGCGGGGGGCCGTAGCCGGGCGAATAGCCAGGTGGCGGACCGTATCCCGGCTGCTGGCCGTAATTCGGCTGCTGACCGTAGGCGGCGGGTTGGCCGTAACCCGGTTGTTGGCCGTAGCCGGGGGGCTGGCCGTAGCCAGGTTGTTGGCCGTAGCCGGGGGGTTGGCCGTAGCCAGGTTGTTGACCATGGCCAGCTTGTTGGCCGTAGCCAGGTTGTTGACCATGGCCAGCTTGTTGGCCGTAGCCAGGAGGCTGGCCGTAGCCAGGTTGTTGACCATAGCCAGGAGGCTGGCCGTAACCCGGCTGTTGGCCGTAACCCGGTTGCTGACTTGGCTGTTGGCCGTATCCGGGCTGCTGATTCAGCGGCTGCCCGTATCCCGGCTGGCCTGGTCCGGGCTGCTGGCCGTGATCGGGTTGTTGACCGTAACCGGGCTGCTGACCATGACTCTGCTCGCTGTGCGCCGGCGGCTGGCTCTGCCCCGGCTGCTGACCGTGCGTTGGCGGCTGGCCTTGCCCCGGCGGGGGTCCATACCCCGAGCCGACCGGCTGACCGTATCCGGGCGAAGGCGGAACAGCTCGCCCACCAGGCGGAACCGGTCCGTTTCCGTACGGTGGTTGTGTCACGCCCCCGTACCCCCTCGTCTCAATGATCACCGACAGCCGATGACGCAGAATAGCAAGCTGTCTAAAGTAGGCAGCCATGCTGACTTTTCGGTGGGGCGCCCTGGGCGCGCTGCTGCTCGCCACCGCGGGATTGCTCGCGACCGCCCCGATTGCCCACACCCAGCCCGCGCCGACCGGTGTGTCCATCATTGCCGATCTGAAGCTCAGCCGCGAGGGTGTGCTCGAGGTGGTCGAGCAGGTGACGGTGCCGCAGGACGGCACGTTCCGGATGTCGCTGCCGTTGCGGCTGAAGGTGAGCGACGACGTCGAGCGCCATTTCAAGGTCACCGATGTGGACACCAAGGGCGCGGGCACCGCGACGGTGGCGAACGATCAATTCACCATCGAGGCGAAACCGGGTGAGTCGACCTTCACCTACTCGGTGCACAACCTCGTCAACGATGCGCCCGGCAGTCAGGTGTTCAACTGGCTCGGCGTGATGGGCACCGATATCGCCTCGATCAGCGCCACCTTGATCAGCCCGAGCTTCGAAATGGGCATCGTGGACTGCAAACTCGGCCAGCCCGGCAACACCAGGCCGTGCGCCGATGTGATGACCGAGGTCGACGGCGTGCTCCATCTGGAGCAGACCGATCTGAAGAAGGGCGAGGCGATCGACCTCACCCTGCAACTGCCGCCGGGCAGTGTGCCGAGCAACGCCGACGTGCGCGACACCAGCGACTCCGGTCCGTTCGCGATCACCACACCGGTGCTCATCGCGTTCGGCGTGCTGTTGCTGGCGCTGGCCGGGCTGGCCGCCTTCGTCCTCCGTGCGCGGCGCGAGAATGCCGCTGCCGGAACTGGATCGGAGACGCTTGACCCGCTGGTGCGCGATGGCGAACGGGTGCAGTTCACCTCGCCGGACGGGGTACTGCCCGGCGAGGCGGGGCTGCTGCTCGACGAGCATGTCGACCCTGTCGATATCGCCGCCACCGTGGTGGATCTCGCTGTGCGCCGGTACATCTGGATCACGCCGCTCGGTGAGACGGATTGGCGGATCACCCGGGTCAACGCGCCCGACGACCAGTTGCGTGCCTATGAGAAGGCCGTCTACGCGGCGCTGCTGCCCGATGGCACCGACGCCGTCACCATCACCGAACTGCGTGCGCCCGGCCGGGTGCAGTCCGGACCGGTGCGGGCTGCGCTCGTCGCCGACGCGGTCACCCGCGGCACCTTCAGCAATCGCCGCGGCCTGGGCCCGGCGACCTGGTTGGGCGGTGCCTTGCTCGTCGGCGGTGTCGCCGCGACGATCGCGCTTGCGTTGACCTCGGGTCATGCGCTGGTCGGCGTCGCGATCGCGCTCGCCGGTATTGCCACCCTGCTGCTGCCGAAGTACCTGCCGGTGCGCACCGCGCACGGCCTCACCTTGACCAGACAGATCCGCGCACTCCAGCGCGGCCTGGAATCGACCCGGCGCGAACAGGTTCCGCCGCTCGACCAGGAGACCGTGTTCTCCCGTGCCCTGCCCTTCATGGTGATCGGCGGCCGCGCCGACAACTGGATTCGCGCCTTCCGCGACCTGAACCCCTCCGCCGACTCCCAACCTGGCCTCTACTGGTTCGGCAGCTTCGACCGCGACCGCAACCTCCAGCGCTTCGCAGGCCACTTCCCGTTCTTCATCACGGCATTGGAAGGACTGTTCGCCACGGCAGGCGACCCGCACCGATAGTACGGCGGCTTACGCGCCCACTATCGATGCACGAGAACCGAATCCGGCCTGACCGACACGAAAAGTGTCCGCTCAGGCCGGCTCCCGGAGGTACCGCTCAGTCGCCGAGGGCGGTCCGGCGGATGGCCGCGAGCGGGTCCGCGTAGAGCACGCTCAGCGAGGTGACCACTGCGGCGAATTCCTGGACCTTGCCGCCGAATCCGCTGATCCGGATGTCGGTGGGCGGGAGGGTGGAGCCCTGGTTGAAGGCGCGGGCCACGTGGGCGACGGCGGGGCGGTAGCCGGTGAAGGCCTGACCGCCGAGGATTACCCGGTCGGGGTTGAGCATGTCCCGGACCATGGCCACGGTGTGGCCGAGGATGGTGGCGCGTTCGGCGAGCAGTTCCCTGGCCGGTTCCGAACCGGATTCCGCCGCCCGGTAGAGGTCGACGATGGTGGAGCCCGCGTTGCCGTGGTACGCCGGGATGATGCCGCGCCCGACGGCCCGCGAATGCAGCGAACGGTCGCCGACGGTTACCTCGAGGCAACCCCGCCTGCCGCAGGTGCACTCGACATCGGAGCCGGTCGGCAAGTGCGCGATCGAGCCGGGTCCGTTGCTCGGCGTGTGTACGCGGCCATCCAAAGTGACCGCGACACCGGCGGTTTCGCGGACGTAGAAGTACAGGCTGCTGCCGCGTTCCGGACCGGCGACCCGGCCGTTGGCGGTGTCGCGCGCCTCGATGGTCGGCAGCAACAACTCCGACGCCGCCATCGCCTCGACGTGCGGGGCCACCGAGACGGGCAGCTCGAGCACCTCGCCGAGCACGGCGCCGATCTGCGCGCCCTGCCAGTCCAGCTTGGGATGGTCGACCACGCCGGTGAGCGGATCGACCCGCCCGCCGATGGCGACGCCCGCCCACAGCGGCTTGCGCCGATGCCAGCGCTGCAGGAACGCCTTGGCGCTGCGTGCGACGGTGGTGGTGGCGAATTCCTGGCCGGTTTGCGGGGTGGCGATGGCCAGGCCGCCGAGGATGCGGCCGCGCAGGTCGGCCGCCACGATCTTGGTGACTGCGGCGCCGATGTGGATGCCGAGGGTCAGGTACGCCTCGTGGTCGATCTCGAAGGGCACCCGAGGTCGTCCGACCGCACCGGAGGCCGTCAGGTCGGGCCGTTCCCGCAGCAGGCCGGCGGCGAGCAGCGCGGAGACCTGGCGGTTGACCGTCGCGATGCTCAAACCTGTTGAGCGCGCGGCATTGTCGCGCGAGACGGGGCCGCCGGTGGCGGAGCGGAGCACCGCGGCCGCGGGGTTGTCGGCGATGCGCAGTTCCGGGGCGACCACGGGACGCTGGACGCGAACGCGGCCGCCGCCGACCCTGGCGACGGATCGTTCGAGGGTAGGGAGGGACATAGTGCAGATTCCTTGCCGAGGTCCCGCGACTGGCGGGACGTGCCTACATGGGCGACTAGGCAGCAAACGAGCCGGAAAAGCAGCTCAGCTGCAGCAAGGGCGACAACACAGTTCGCGGGTCAATGGCAGCCGCAGACCAAGCGCGGCGGTCACATAGGTGACGCGCAGGGCGCTCGATCGGTTGGCAGACATGTAGATGAAATTAACACCGCTGCCCACGACTCACCAAGCCTCAATCCGCCGCTGTGTTGTCGCACACACCGTTTCCGCAGGTCGCCGCCGAGCCGCGGCAGCCATGTCGGCGGCTTCAGGTGCCGGTCGAGCGAGGAAAGCAGTCGAAAACGAAAGGTCCCGCCCAGCGAGCGGATGCTGGGCGGGACCTAGTCGCGGCAGTGGCGACCGCGAGCTACTTCGGCGGGTTGAACGGCTGGTTGATCGTGGTGAAGTACTGGATCGCCGCACCGATCGCGACCGGCGCCGTGATGAAGATCTGGCCTGCGACAGTGCCGAGGGCACCCACGGCGATGATGCCGCCGAGGCAACCGATGGCCGCAGCGGGGAGGAACGGACCGAACAGGCCGATGATGGTGGCCGAAGCGGCGGTGGCGCCGAGGATGCCGCCGAGCACGCAACCGACGGCCGCGCCGCCCAGCCCGCCGACCAGGGTTCCGATGGTCGCGCCCGCACTGATCGTGCTGGTCAGCCGACTCCACGCGGCCTGCTCACGGTCGTACTCGGACTTCCACGGCGCCTTGTCCTCGAAGGGCAGCGCGACCGGCTTGTAGGTGGCGTGCTGCTCGTCGATCTGCGGGGTGAGCGTGGCGGTGCGCTGGGAAATCTGGGCGGCGATCGGGAATTCGAAGTCGTCGATGCGCAGCCGCAACGGCGTCCCGGCGATCACGGTGCCGTCGGCGGACTTGATCTTCAAGGCGTCGTCCTCGACGACCAGCGACCCCGAATCGGTCGTGATGATCGATGACTTGTCGGTGGCGCGCGCGGTGAAGTTCACCGGGCCCTCGGTGGTCTGCGGTGTGGCGACGGAAGTGCCTGCGGCGACTCCGGTCGCCATGGTCACCAGCGCCGCGACCACGGCAAGCTTCCTCATCCTCATGTACTGCGATCCCTCGTTAGACGGTGCTGTCGAGGCAAAGCATCGAGCAGAAAGCCCAGGAGAACGAGGGAAAAACGCAGCCAGATTCCAATGCGGGGCGCGAAAGTTCAGAGCTTGCGGCGCAGCTCGCCGAGCCAGTCGGCGGCCTCGTCCGGCGCCGCATCGCTACCGATCATGTCGACCACCACGTGGCCGACGCACGCCGCGCGCAGCACTCGGCCCGCCGCCACCTCGGTATCGCCCCACGGGATGAACGGTTTGGCGATCAGCAGCGACGCGATGCCGTGCGCGGCCGCCCACAGGTCGAGCACGATCGGCATCGGGTCACCCGGGGTGAACACGCCCGCGTCCATACATTCCTGCACCGATTGCGAGAAGCGTTGGAACGCACCGCTACCGAGCACCTGATCCACCGCGCCGCCGGCCGTGGTCGGCGTGGTCGCCAGCCGATACTGCTCGGGATGCGCCCTGGCGAACCGGACATACGACAGCCCCTGCTGATACAGCCGGGTGATCGGGGACACCGTCAGATCGGTCTCGGCCGCTATCGCGGCGTCCAGGTCCTCGAAGACCTGCACGACCACCGCCTCGATGAGCTCGTCCTTATCGGCGAAGTGCCGATAGATCGAGGGCGCGCTCACCCCGACCCGCTTGCCGATCTCCCGGATCGACACCGCGTCGGCATGGCCGGTGCGGGCCAGCAATTCCCTTGCCACATCGAGTATTTCGGTGCGCAGCTGGGCGCCGCTGCCGCGCGCCGAGCGGGATCGGCCGGTACGGATCATTCGCGACCGGCCGACACGCGCTCGGCGGGAACGGCATCGGCGTGCTCGCGCAACCCGATGCGGGCATGCAGGCGGGCCAGCGGCGCGGGCGCCCACCAGTTCGCGGTGCCCATCAGCTTCATCAGGGCGGGCGCGAGCATGGTGCGGACGAGGGTGGCGTCGGCGAGCACGGTCAGCGTGAGGCCGAGGCCCATCAGCTGAATGAACGACACCTTGGAGGTCACCATCGCGCCGATCACGATAGCCATGAGAACGGCTGCGGCGGTAAAGATTCGGCCGGTTCTGGCGACGCCGACCGCCAGCGCGTGCTCGTTGTCCTTCGCGGTGCGCACCACGACGCCGTCCACCACCCGGCCGGAGGCGAGCCATTCCTCACGCACCCGGGAGAGCAGGAACACCTCGTAGTCCATCGACATCCCGAACGCGAGGCAGAACATCAGGATCGGCATCGTCGGCGTCATGTAACCCACCGCGGTGAAGCCGAGCAGTCCGGACAGGTGGCCGTCCTGGAATATCCACACCATCGCGCCGAACGCCGCCGTCAGCGAAAGAGTATTGAGCACAATGGCTTTGAGCGGTAACAGCAGACTACCGGTGAACAGGAACAGCACCACGAAGGTGGCGAGCGCGATCAGCGCGATGGCCAGCGGCATGCGCTTGCCGAGCGAGTCGAGGGCATCGGCATTGACCGCCGCGGCCCCGCCGAACAGCGCGGGCGAGGGCGCGGGCACCGCCCGCAGGTCCCGCAACTGTGCCTCGCCGGTAGGCGAGAACGGGTCGACGCGGGTGGCGACAGTGAGGTATTCGCCGGTGCCGTTGGCCATTCCGGGCGGGCCACCGGCCACTCGCGCGCCCTTGACGAAGACACCGGCGCTGGACAGCACCGCCGACACCCCGTCGGTGCGGGACAGTCCCTTGGCGTACTCGCCGACCGGCCCGGGCCCGCCGTGATAGCCGTCCAGGACGACGGTGGTGTTGTTGCCCGAGTTGGCCGCCGGGAACTCGGCCCGCAGCACGTCACCGACCTGGCGGCTGGCGGCACTCGTCGGCAGCACCCGGTCGTCGGGGTAGCCGAATTTCACCGAGAGGAACGGTGATCCGAGCGCGAGGAACAGTGCGACGAGCACCAGCGCGACCGGTACGGAATGCCCCATCACCCAGGTCACTATGCGATACCAGCGGCTCTGTTCCGGCACCAGCGGTGCCATCGGATCGGGAGCCGAGCGGCCGAACATGCGGCGCAACGGAACTCGGATGTCGAGCGCGTTCACCCGGTGCCCGAGCAGCGCCAGCGCGGCGGGCAGGATCACGATCGCCGCCGCCGCGGCCGTGGCGACCACCGCGACGCCGGCGTAGGCGAACGAGCGCAGGAAGTAGATGTCGAAGATGCTCAGCACCGCCAGCGAAAGCGCCACGGTCAGTGCGGAATACAGCACCGTGCGCCCTGCGGTCTGCACCGCGCGAATGGTGGCGGGCACCGGATCGAGGCCGTTGGCGAGCTCCTCGCGGTACCGGCTGACGATGAACAGGCTGTAGTCGATCGCCAGCGCGAGACCCAGTGCGGTGGTCATGTTCAGCGCGTAGATGGACACGTCGGTGACCAGCGTGAACATCCGCAGAATGGCCAGCGTGACCAGGATGGCGAAGATACCGACCGTCAGCGGCAGCGCGGCCGCGATCAGACTGCCGAACACCAGCACGAGCACGACCAGCGATATCGGTATCGCCACGCCCTCCGCGACGGCGAGGTCGTGGGTGATCTGTTCGTTCACATCGTGATAGACGGCGGCGACGCCGCTCTGCCGGACGGTGATGCCGTCGGTGGTTCCGGTGAGCTGCTCGGTGAGCTCGCCCGCGGTCCGCTGCGCGTCGGTCTCGTCGCCGGTCAGGTACGCCAGCACCAGCGCGTCCTTGCCGCTGGTGCTGCGCAGCGCGGAGGCCACCGCGGGCTGGGCGGTCCAATACGACTGCACACCCTTGACATCGGCGCGGGCGCGCAGCGTGTCCACCAGATGGGTGCCCGCCGCGCGGGTGGCCGGTGCGTCGGCGCCCGCCGCCGAGCTGACCAGCAGCACGTAGTTGGGCGAGGCACCCTCGAAATTGTCCGCGAGGAGCCGCTCGACCTCGGACGACTCCGCATCGGGCGAGGTGAAACCCGCCGACTTCAGATGCGACGCCGCCGTCGCGCCGAACACCCCGCACAGGATCGCCAGGGCGGCCGCGGCGAGCAGGATCGCCCGTGGATATCGGGTGGCGATCTGAGCAATCCGAATCAGCACGCGCGGCTCCCTTGCTCGGCGCAGTAGGTTAACGGCGTTAGCGTAACGCCGTTAACGACTCGCCGATAGAGCGAACTCTCGCTCGTTCAGTGATCCCGATCACCCACATTTCCCTGGCCGAAGTGGCCTTCACCGAACCGGCGCGGCGAGTGTCCGTGCACGCCCTCGGCGTAGGCGGTCTCGGCGTGCAGGGCGAAGTCGATGCCCGCCGTCTCGTCCTCGGGACTCACCCGGAAGCCGATGGTGCGATCGATCAGCTTGCCGAGCGCGAAGCTCACCGCGAACGCGTACGCCGCGACGACGAGCACGCCGACCACCTGCTTGCCGAGCTGCGCCAGCCCGCCGCCGAAGAACAGCCCGTCGACGCCACCGGTCATCACCTGGGTGGCGAGCAGGCCGATCAAGACCGTGCCGACGATGCCACCGACGAAGTGCACGCCGACCACGTCGAGCGAATCGTCATAGCCCGCTTTGAATTTCCAACCCACCGCGAACGAACACACCACGCCGGCGGCGAGCCCGACGATCAGCGCGCCGAGCGTATTCACCGACCCGCAGGACGGGGTAATGGCGACCAGACCGGCCACCACGCCTGACGCCGCACCGAAGGTGGTGGGCCTGCCGTCGCGGATCTGCTCGACCGCGAGCCAGCCGAGCATACCGAGGCAGCCTGCCACCAGCGTGTTCAAAAAGACCGCCGCCGCAACACCATTCGCGGACAGCGCGGATCCGGCATTGAAGCCGAACCAGCCGAACCACAGCAGGCCCGCACCGAGCAGCACGAAGGGCAGATTGTGCGGGCGCATCGCGTCGATCTTGAATCCGATGCGCGGGCCGAGCACCAGTGCGAGCGCGAGTGCCGAAGCGCCGGAAGCGATCTCGACGACGAGGCCACCCGCGTAGTCCAGCGCGCCGAACGAGGCGAGCCAGCCGTCCGGTCCCCACACCCAGTGCGCGATCGGCGCGTAGACCGCCAGCGCCCAGAGCGGCACGAAGATCATCCAGGCGGCGAATTTCGCGCGGTCCGCGATGGCGCCGCTGACCAGGGCCGCGGTCAGGATCGCGAAGGTCAGCTGGAAGGTGGCGAACAGTAGCTCCGGTACCGCGCCGCGCAGCGTGGTCGGATCGATGCCCGCCATGCCGACATGGTCGAGGTTGCCGATCAACCCGCCGCCTGCGTCGTCGCTGAAGGCCAGGCTGTAGCCGAACAGCAGCCAGGCGACGGTCACCAGCGGGATCGCGATGAAGTTCATCATCAGCATGTTGAGCACGCCGGTCGAGCGCACCATCCCGCCGTAGAACAGCGCGAGCGCCGGGGTCATCAGCAGCACCAGGGCTGTGCTGATGAGCAGCCAGGCGGTGGCCGCGGGATCCAGGGGTGTGGACAAGGTAACTCCTTCCACGCGGGGTGCGTTGCAAGGAAATTACCGAATGCTCATTCCCGGATTTGCGCTGGTCTAGGAGTTGCGCGCCACTTCGGACATGGGATGTTTGTCGTCGGGCTCCGTGAAAACGGGTGCGATCAGACGCGGGATTTGCGGGCTATCGCGCGCTGACCGCGCTTGCCGGGCACCGGGAGATCGTCCTGGATGGCGACCCATTCGGCGGTGGTCAGCCACCGTTCCTGAACGCGGGCGTCGGCGGTGTTGTGGAAGACCCGGCGGCCTCGATCGTCACGCAGCTCCTGGGCGACGGTGGACCAGCGCGGGGCGCGGCCGTGCTCGGCCTGGTAGTCGGCGAGGTAGGCGGCCACCGCGGTGCCGATCGTGTTCACCGGACGCAGCGAGACGCGGTTGCCGTACTGGTCGGAGTAGAACCGCCGCCCGGCGCACAACGATCCGGCGTTGGCGTTGGAGGCGATCCAGCCCGCGCGCTGGGCGCGTTCGATCAGCCAGAGGTGTTTCACCGCGGACGGGGCGATGTCGCCGATGCGGGTTCGGATCAGGGACATGACCTCGTCGGAGGACAGCACGTCGCGCCGGGTCGGGCCGATGCCGTGTGCGGTCCAGTGCGCGTCGGCCAGGGTGGCGAGCGCGCGGCCGAAGTCGTCGATGCTGCGCTGGGCGCGGCGGCCGAGGCGCTCGATGCGTTCGGCCTCGCGGCGCATCTCGTTCTGCGCGGTGAGCGTGCGGATCGCGGCCATGGTGGGCACCTGGCCGCGCTCGAGCAGCTCGAGGATGGCGGCGGAGGTGGCGGGATCGGCCGCGGCGGCCACCGGGAGCGAGTCGCGTTTGATCGCGAAGTCCTGGGGGCTGATCGCGCGGCTCAGCAGATCGACCGCGGAGCGGTCGCCGGCGAAGTCGGTGCTGGAAAGCAACGCGGCGGCGATGTCATCAGGCGACGGCACGGTGAGAAGTTCCTCCGATGGAAGTGGCACTCGGCTGCGCTGGAACTTTGGTTGTGCGGGAACTTTGGTTGTGCCCCGGTCGGGATGAGGGACCGGCCGGGGCAACCAACCTGATGAAGGTTTGGCTACCGAAGTTGCCGTTTGCCACGGTAGCCAGCGGATTGCGTCGGTGTCACGTGTGTTGACGCTTTCGTTATCTCCACAAACCTGCGGTAAATCAGGGCGTGAGTACATATTTTCCGGTCTACAAGGGGGAATTGGGCGGTATTTTCCCGCGTTCGACCGGTTCTTCGTCAGCGATAGCTCACGCGTTGCCGCTGTTGTTATCGGTCAGCGGGCGTTAAGAAGGCCTGTGGAATCCTGTGATTTGGATCACACGGTGATGGCCGCCAGTGGTGCGGTTTCGCCGCGCCTGGCCCGGCGGTCAGCGCGAGTGTTCTTTGTCGGTGCGCGCCGGTAACCTCTGGCCGTGGCTCTGTACCGGAAGTACCGACCGGCAACGTTCGCTGAGGTAGTGGGTCAGGAGCACGTCACCGACCCACTGAGCATCGCCCTGGACACCGGCCGGATCAGTCATGCCTACCTGTTCTCCGGCCCGCGTGGCTGCGGCAAGACCTCCTCGGCGCGCATCCTCGCGCGGTCGCTGAACTGTGTGCAGGGGCCCACCTCGACGCCGTGTGGTGTCTGCCCCTCCTGCATCGCGCTCGGCCCGGGCGGGCCGGGCAATCTGGACGTGATCGAGCTCGATGCCGCAAGTCACGGCGGCGTCGACGACACCCGCGAACTGCGCGACCGCGCCTTCTACGCCCCCGCCGAATCCCGCTACCGGGTGTTCATCGTCGACGAGGCGCACATGGTCACCACGGCGGGCTTCAACGCGCTGCTGAAGATCGTCGAGGAGCCGCCGGCGCACCTGATCTTCATCTTCGCCACCACCGAGCCGGACAAGGTGCTGCCGACCATTCGTTCGCGCACCCACCACTACCCGTTCCGGCTGTTGCCGCCCGCCACCATGCGCGGACTGCTCGGCAAGATCTGCGACCAGGAGCAGGTGACCGTCGAAGAGGCGGTGTACCCCTTGGTGATTCGCGCGGGCGGTGGTTCGCCGCGCGACAGCCTCAGCGTGCTCGACCAGCTGCTGGCCGGTGCCGGTCCGGAGGGCGTCACTTACTCCCGAGCGGTCTCGCTGCTCGGTGTCACCGATGTCGCGCTGATCGATGACGCGGTCCTCGCGCTGGCCGACAACGACGGCGCCGCGCTGTTCGGCACCGTCGACCGCGTGATGGAGGCGGGTCACGATCCGCGCCGCTTCGCCGTCGACCTGCTCGAGCGGTTGCGCGACCTCATCCTGATGCGCGCGGTCCCCGACGCCATCGACCGCGGCCTGGTCTCCGGTCCCGGCGACGTTCTCGACCGCATGCGCGATCAAGCCGGGCGCATCGGCCCGGCCACGCTGGCTCGCTACGCCGAACTGCTGCACGCGGCACTCGGCGAGATGCGCGGCGCCACGTCGCCACGCCTGCTGCTGGAAGTCGTCTGCGCGCGCATGCTGCTGCCGTCGGTGTCCGATGCGGAGTCCGCCACGCTGCAGCGATTGGAACGCCTCGAGCGCGGATTCGCCGGTGGCGCGGTTCCCGCCGCGCCCGCCGCAGCAGCGAGTTCGGCGCCTGCTACCCCCGCTGCGCGCCCCGCGCCCGTCAGTGCTTCCCCTGCCGAATCGAACCGCCGACGCGGTGCCGAGGCGCTCGCCGCCATTCGCCGCGAGACGGCGGGTGCGCCCGCGTCGGACAGCGCGAGCGCCGCGCCGAGATCAGACCGAGATGGGTCCGCCGGGTCCGGGTCCGGGCTGGGTGCGAGTTCAGCTGCCCGTGGTCAGGAGACCGGCGGGGCAGGTCCTGTCAACAACACGGCTGTCGGTGCCGAGGCCGGCTCGGTGGCCGAGTCGGGCCCGGCTGCCGACCGAGTTCCGGTGGATTCGGATGGACAGCTCTCTTCCGCAGCGCAACACCAAGGCGGACAGGCGGTCTCGCCGACGGATGCCGGTGGT